>CALROO020000001.1:0-212862 GCA_943369795.1 Rhizobium sp. Q54
GGGCCTGTATCACGGCACCCAGCAGATCAATCAGGGCCAGATGGACCGCTGGAACATCGTCACCACCCTGAACTACCTCGACCACGACGTGGAGGCCGAGATCGTCGCCGCCAAAGTGCCCGACTGGTCCGACGCCGAGGGTCGCCGCAAGATCGCCGCCATGGTCCGCGTCGCCGACATGACCCGCAACGCCTTCATGAACGGCGACATCTCGACGGTCATGTCGCCCCGCACCGTCATCACCTGGGCCCAGAACGCGACCATCTTCGGCGGCGACGTGGGCCTCAGCTTCCGGCTGACGTTCCTGAACAAATGCGACGAACTGGAACGGCCGACGATCGCGGAGTTCTACCAGCGGGCGTTTGGGGAAGACCTGCCCGAGGCGGCGACACGGGTGAAGGTGGGTTAATCTGATCCCTCAAGTTCGCTCGATCTGCGTCGCCGCTTCCCGCTTGTCCGCCTGCCGCTGACGCTTCCAGAAGACGCGCTTCGTCCAGCGGAGGTGTTTCCACCACTCCGGTGAGGCGACAAACTGACCCTTCTTCGCGGTTGCCATGCCGGGTCTGTAGCACAACCCTAAGCCAACGGCCCCCTGAAGATGAAGAAAGCCCCCAAGGCGATGAAGCCGAATCCCACCGCGTGGTTCAGCGTCAGCTTCTCCCCCAGATAGGCCACCGAGAAGACGGCGAACACGATCAGGGTGATCACCTCCTGCATCGTCTTAAGCTCGGCGGTGGAATAGACGGCGTGGCCGATGCGGTTGGCCGGGACCGCCAGGCAGTATTCGAAGAAGGCGATGCCCCAGCTGACCAAGATCAGGATCCACAGCGGTTTGTTCTCGAACTTCAGATGCCCGTACCAGGCGAAGGTCATGAAGACGTTGGACGCGATCAGCAGCAGGATCGGCATGATCGTCGGCGCGGTCAGGGGCATCGGCGTCTCCGGCGGCAGGCGCTAGTCGGGCGTCATTCCCACTCGATTAGCCAAGTCGAGGCAAGCTGCTGATCTAGCTTGAGAAAATCAGCCGCGCCTGCATTAGACCGTTTCACGCACCGTCGCCCAAGATGGCCTGATGATTTCATTGAAGAAATTCGATAATCACGTTTGCGTGGGTTCTGCCGACTTTCGCCTTCTCTTGATTAAGAGCACGATCCCTTGCTGGCGAATCAAGCTGGCTTTTTCCACTTCTGAACCTCCCGCTAGAACCGTCAACGGCACAGGCCATCCGCCCGCTTTGGGTGAATGATGGAGTATTCTTGTGACCAATAATTTCCGCAAACAGATCGAGGCCAAACCGCCGAGACTCGTCCGCCGGGCAGAGCTTCGGCGGATCGTGCCGCTAGCTGACACCACCATCTACGACATAGAGTGCAAAGGTCAGTTTCCGCGCCGCTTCAGCCTAACGCCACGCTGCGTGGTTTGGGATCTCGATGAAGTCGAAGCGTGGCTCCAAGCACGCCGTCGAGCCTCGGGTGAAGGCCTCATTAAAAGTCCGCCGCAACCGGACGTGCGCCTGCGGCGGAGCCGCCCGGTGAAGCAGCGCTAGCGAAAATGCTTTCCGCAGCGGGGCCTTCACCCCGCTGCGGAAAGACGATCAATTTTCCGAACTGAATGAGAAGGCACTCTCCAAGCCTCAGCAAACAGACGTTCCCATTCTGCTGTCCCGCCTCTTCGGCTCCTACCCGCAGGAGCCACTCGGGCGTTGAAGGTGCTGATATACCGGCCTTTCCGGCCGCCACGCCATAGCTTCCCCCCCCGCTATCCCCCCCGGCAGTCCTGACAACGCGTCGCGTCCCAGGCCTGGTCACCGCTGTGCGCAGACGCTGCCGATCTATTGATCGGAGGATGGCCATCCGCCCATCACGTTCACAGCACTGGACGACGGCGCACTCTCTGCGGGAAAACGCGGCATGAGAATGATGCTTTTGGTCGCTCGAACCCTGATCGCGAAAGCGACCTTCCTTTGGCTGGCCCTGATCGGGCGAACGGCGACGCCGGAGGATAGGGTCGCGCTTGCGGCGTACAATCCCGACTGGGCTTCCGCATTCGCGGTGGAGGCGGAGCGGTTGCAGGCGTCCTGCGGCCGCGCATGCCGGCTTTTCATCGATCATGTGGGGAGCACGTCGGTGCCAGGCCTGCTCGGCAAACCCGTCATAGACGTTCTTGTGACCTTGCCTGACTGGAACGCGGTCGACACTACCTCAAAATCCCTGAAGCTCGCAGGCTATCGCATTTTCGAGCGGATCGGCGGCTGCAGTCCGCGACGCTTCATGAGGCGAGACAGCTCCTTGGACGGCCCTGCCTTCAATCTTCATCTGGTCCCTGAAGGATCCGAATGGGGCCTGCGCATGCTGGCGTTCCGAGACGTGTTGGCGAACGACCGGCCGCTCATGCGACAATACGCTGAGCTCAAGACGACCCTGGCGGAAGCCTATCCGGACGACCTGGGCGGCTACACCAGCGGCAAGGCCATCTTCGTGGGAAACGCCCTGATGCAGGTCGAGGGCGCCTTCAGCGTCAACCGCCTTCTGACGCATCAGCGTACCGAACTGAATCGAGCGCAAAAACTGCAGGTGGCTGCGGTAGCGGCCCAGCTCACTCTCGCCTGTGTCGCAGCGGCATCCGTGTTCTTCAGCGACGGAGCCAGTCTGCTGACCCTGGCGGTGGTCGGCTTCGTTCTCGCGATTGGCTGGTTCGAGATCGGCCGCAGGAGCGGCCGCCACAGGACTGCGGGAAACCAGGCCCGTCGCGCGGTCCTGCTGGCGAGCGGCCTCGGGCAGTCCGTTTCGCCCGAGCAGCGGTTGCGAATCTTTGACGGGTTCGCCTTGTCGATCCAGAACCGGCAGCTCGTCCGCGAGGAGGACTATTTCGCGAGCCGCTCTGGTCCTGGATACAGGAGAGCCGCCGAGTTGATCGAGGAATCGGCGTACTGGACGCGGGACCTGCAGAAGACCAGCGCAGGCATCGTGACGGTCGCTCTCGTTCTCATCGGCGCAGCGCTCTTCATGGCGGCATGGCGCGGTGTCGTCGATGTAACGGGAGAGGCCCAGATAAACGTCGCGCGGGTTTTGATCGCCGCGCTTGTGTTTCTGCTGTCTTCAGAAGTGCTCGGCGCGCTTCTCGGGCACCGACGGGCCGCCCGGAGCATCAACGAGATCCTTCAGAGGGTCGAAGCCACAACAGCGCGGAACTATCCGGAAGCGGACGTCATGCTTCTGATCTCCGACTACAACGCCGCCGTGGAAAGCGCGCCGGTGGTGCTGCCGCTGGTTTATCGCTGCAGGAGGGATGATTTGTCCCGGCAGTGGCGCGCTTATCTCGCGGCGAAGTTATCCTGACGGGCGCTCGAGAGCGTTTGCCCTCGACAGCGACTGCGACCGGGGACCCCGACGAACCGTGCCCCTCGAGCCATGAACCTGTGAATCGGCAAAAGCCAAGCGGTATCCGCGATACGGGTGAAAACGCTGAGTGTTGCGTCCAGATCTCTATCAGCCACAACATCTTGACGTACCCTTCGACACATGAGACGAATCGGGCCAGAGTGAAGACGGGTTAACGCTCCCTTTCCAGATAGTGCGACTCGGCATATCGAGTCTTTCCGGGCTTGGGTTTCGCTGTTCCGATTCCGTTGAAATTCGATCGATCCGCCGACGCCGTGTTCGGGCGCGGCTTGCGTATCAGACGAAGGAGCGTGCCTGACGATTTCAGCGTGAACATGGTGGGGAGAGGACGACCGTCCGACTTGCAGGTCTTCAAAAGAAGGCCGCCCTCTCTCCGGTTACCGACTCATCCGGGTCGGCGGCGCGATCTTATGCATCGCGATCGCGAGCACACAACCGTTGCCGCGAATCAGCGCCCTCTCGGATTCATCTCCCTTTGAATCGAAAGGACTCTCGATGAGTTCCGGCATTGCCTATCGCTGCACCCTCCCCGATCCCGCCTTCGAGTCCGCCTGGGACTCGATCAAGATGGACAAGACCGTCAAGGACCGGCTCGTCGCGCAGGCGATGCTCGCCCTGACTGTTCGACGCTCCGTCTCCTTCGATGTCGCTCCGCTGCACGGCCTGATCGTGCTCGCAGGCGTCCCCGGTACGGGAAAGACCACCCTCGCTCGCGGCCTGGCGACCAAGGTCGCCGCCATGCTGTCCCCTGCGAAGGTGAACTTCATCCAGGTGGATCCCCACGGGCTCGCCAGCGCGTCGCTCGGCAAAAGCCAGCAGCAGGTCACGACCCTGTTCAACCAGACCATCCCCGAGGCGGGCATGGGCGGCTTCGCCGTCGTTCTGCTGGACGAGGTCGAGACCCTCGCGGCCGATCGCAAGAAGATGAGCCTCGAAGCCAACCCCGTCGATGTCCATCGCGCGACCGACGCGGTTCTCGCCAGCCTCGATCTCCTCACCCGCCAGCACAAGAACGTCCTGCTCATCGCCACGACCAACTATCTGCAGGCCGTCGACAGCGCCTTCCTCTCGCGGGCGGATTTGATCGAGTACATCCCGCCCCCTAACAACGAGGCCCGGGCGGAAATCATCCGCGACACCCTCGAAGGGCTGGGCCGCCAATGGCCGTCGATCCGCAATCTTGCGAACGACATGAGCCTTTTCGTGACCGCATCGCACGGCATGGACGGCCGACGCCTGCGGAAGGCGGTGGTCAGCGCCCTCGCCGGCTCCCTCGCCACCGCCCGCGACCCCAACCTCGTCACAAGCCAGCAGGTGCTGGCAGCCATCAAGGCTTCGGCCCAGGCGAACAAGGAGGTCGGCCGTGAAGCTGCGTAGGGATATCGCGTCCGTGCCGGTCCGCACGGGAGCCGAGACATGGTCCGAGATCATCGCCCTGATCACGCGACCGGATTCGATCGACGCCGACCAACTCACGGCGGCGGCGAGCGTCATGGCCACCCTGCTTTCCGAGGACCACTATGCGAAGCATCCGCTGACCCTGAAGGGAGACGGACATCGCCTGGTGATCTACGGCGCCTACGGCGCGGACGCCGTCACGCGCGGGACTGAGGTCGCGCCTCTCGACTGGAACCCCACCGGCAAGGCCTGGACCCTCCATGTGCCCTGTGAACCGGAGGATCTCGACTGGGTGACGCAGACCCTGAAAACCCGGGCTCCTCGCCTCGCGGTCCACGCCCTCGGCGCCGGTCCCGCGGACACCGAAGGTGATGCCTCGGCCGCCGCCAACGATTCATCGGCGGCTCTCAGCATCAACTGGGGAGCTGCCGGCTGATGGCTGTCTCAACCTTCACTTACACCCGCACCCACACCGCCGCCTTCGTGGCGGATCACATGCGCAACCAGCTGAAACGCATCGTTCAGGCTGCCGGGCTGTCGCCGGAACTGCTGGCCGACGACTGGACCGTCGTCGGTCCGGCCGCCCGGACCTGGCTTGAAAGCGGCCACCTTGAGGTGGTGACCATCGAGTTCTTCAAGCCCGGGTCGAGCACGCTTGAACTCCGGTGGGATTTCCCTGTCACCTACGACGGCAGCGGGGTCGATGACGACATGTGGGTCGACCGCGATCACGTGCAGCGCACGATCGACAAGGTTGGTCGACCGCCGACCGGATGCACCTACCGGATCATCCTGAGCTGCAAGCGCGGCCGACCGGATGCTCCAGGGATGTCGAGCACAACGCACCGCTCGACAGCCGGCCTTGTGAGCCGGTCCACCGGCACGGCGATCGCCACCCACGACATCACCACGGGGCTCAACTACTGGAGGCCGGCATGAGCAAGGTCAGCGACGCATTCGCCACGTTCAAGAGCCGTCTGGAGCTTACCCAGACCGAGAAGGACGATGCGAGCCGTCGGCAGAAGGATGTCCGCGCCACCGTGCAGGAAGCCTTTCATGTCGACCACGATTTCCTGACCGGGTCGTACGGTCGACACACCAAGACCAAGCCGCTCAAGGACATCGACATCTTCGTCTGCCTTGGATCCAAGGAGGATCATCGACGCAAGGCGCATCCCAAGGACGTCCTCGATGATCTTGAGGCCTGTCTCGTGGGCGCCTACGGCCGAGATCAGGTGGAGCGCGACCGTCGGTGCGTGACCGTCTGGTTCGAGAAACGTCACCAGACCCAACATGAAGAAGGCAAGGTCGTCAGCCTGGACGTCGTCCCCGCGTTTCAGTCGGGCGCCGACTATGAGATTCCCGACGAGGATCTCGGCAAGTGGATCAAGACCAACCCCGCGACCCACAACGATCTGACGACCGCGAAAAACAAGACGTTGAGCGGAAGTTGGGTGCCGCTCGTAAAGATGCTGAAAAGCTGGAATAGGGCCAACGGCAAGCCGATCGAGCCGTCTTTCCTCGTCGAGGTCATGGCTCTCGATCTGGTTGATGGCCCGTTCAACAGCTTCCCCGACGAAGCCCGTCGATTTTTCGCCGCCGCTGCGGCCAGCATCGAGGACACCTGGGCGGACCCGGCGAAACTGGGGCCGCCGGTCTCCGACGAGATGACGCCCGCCAAATGCGCCACGGCTCGCCAGACGTTGAAAGACGCAGAGATGGCGGCCACGCGTGCCTATCGCGCCGAGGCGCAAGGCAGCGAGACAGAAGCCGTGCGGATCTGGAAGGGAGTCTTCGGCGACTTCTTCCCAGCGTCCTGATCAGCCGAATGTAGAGCCGGCGTCCCGCAGCCTCGCGGCCACGCCGGCCTTCATATGCCTTTCCAGATAAGCGCGCCGAGCCTCGTAGAGACCCGGCATGATCAGAGGACTGGACACCCGACGCGCATACAGGGCGTTCTGGATGTTGCGGCTGGCCTCGCGGGCATCATCTGCTGAAACCGCTCCCGCCTCCATACGAGCCAGAACGGACTCCAGCTCGCTCTTGGTCTGGTCCTGACTTTCCGCCGTGTCCTTCTGCCTGAAATGCTCCCTTACCGACCAGACGAGCACCGGCGCGACGGGCATCCAGGTGACCGCGATGTCGCTCAAGGGCAGCCGAACAAACCAGCAGGCGATGAAGAAGATCGAAGGAATCCCGATCGCCAGAACGAGGGCGACCGAACCGTTGAAGCGTCGAAGCGTGGCGTCGTACCAGAGACTGCTGCGCTGACAGAGGAGCCGCCCGGCCTCCAGGCTCGTGCCGCCGACTTCGGCCGGGTACCAGTCGAGGATTCCCTTGTCGCTATGGCGTTTTGACCAAGCTTCTGCCGCGGCCTCTATGATCTCGGGATCAATCCGCTTTCCTGCACTCAGACCGTTCCAGGGCAGCTGCAGAACGGAGCAATCGAAACATTCGGCGATCTTGGCGCCGTTTCGGACGAACCGACGTTGGGCGCGATCAAGCAGGGTGATGTCGAGCAGAGTGACGACAAGGCTGAAGACCGCGACAGCCGGTCGTGACGCTTCCACGAACAGGCCCGTGGCGGCGCCGATCACGGGCAGAAGCACGGTCAGGATCAGTTGAAGGATAAAGACCAGTTTGGCGCGATGGAACATCTCCTGCCGCGCCCTCATCAGCTGAAGGTTCGCAGGTCGGTTCTGCCGGACCGGGATATCGTTCATTCTGTCTTCTTCGCTTGATCACGGAGCGTGTGGAAGTGCGCTCGTCGCTCCCCCGCTAGTAAAATCACCCCAATGTCCTAACTTCTGACCGGCAACATGGGCAGGCGTAGGCCTCAGCCCCGTTTCAAAGCCTCACCTAGTAGAGACCTCCGACATGATCCGCGTTCTCATTCCCCTCGACAGCCAGGACGAAATCACTTTTCAAACCGCCCCCGCCTATGCCGATGCCATCTGTGAGAAGGTCGGGGCCGCCGCCCAGGACATCGCACTGCTGATCCACGGCGAGGGCCAACTGGACCACACCAACCTGGGCGGCTTCTTGGGCAAGGCCACGGTCAAGGCGCTCTCGCGCGGTCCAGTAGCCCTCCCCCACGACCGACGGTTGAGCCTGGAGACCCTCACGAAACGCCCGTTCCTGACGCGTCCTACTGTGATCATCGCCTACTATGCAGACGCCAAGCTGTTGGACGCTGCCGATGGGCTTCGAAATGTCGAAGGGGTGATCGCGGTGCCTTGGGTTCTGGGAGAGGCGGACAGTTGGGTCAAACGGTGGGGCGCGACTGTCCATGGCCAAGACGCCCAGCCGGCCTCACCGCTGATAGATGATCCGGTGGTAGTCCGCGCGCTGGAGAGCCTCACAGCCGTGATCAACCTGTCAACCGGACTGATTCACCCCAGCGACAAAACGCACGCAGACGAGATCCTTCGCATCCTTCGCGCCAAGGGCCATCCGGACCCGACGCCTGAGGTAAAATCCTGGGCTATCCGCAACGGCTGGAAGCCCGGCCATGCCGCCGAGCTCGAGACGCTGGCCAAGCGCATCTGGGCGATGAAGACGAAGCCAATCCTGTCGAAAATTCGGGACGCCAGCGACCGCTATTCCCGCTGGAGCGCCGGGAACTAGGGCCAAAGCCGAGGCCGGTCGCCGACAGCAGGAAAGGTCGTAACGGGTGTCAATGATCGAGGACGACTCTGAGGCTGACGAGATTTGGAAACGCGATACCGCGCGTCTGAACCGGTCCGTCGCCGCCTTGATGCGGCGTGGGATTGACGACCAGAAAGCCGCCGCTCTTCAACGCGCCGGTCACACCTTTTCCAGCTTGAAGCAGGCCGGCGACGACGAGCTTTTGGCGCTGGATCTTTCCGATCCACAGATCACCGCCTTGAGAAGCGGAGGGCGGGCGGACATCCCCTTCGCTAATCTGGCGCGCGTCCTCTGGAAGAACCGGTCAACCTGCTGCGTCTGTCGGAGTTCGGGGCTGGCGATCATCGTCCACCACATCAAGCCTGTCGCCGCACCTGTTCAACGACCTGCGACCGGTCACCATCGCTCGCGCCCTCGGCGAAGGGTCCTCCTTGTCCAGCCGCATCAAGGGGGAGCCCTGGGATCCAGATGTCCTGTTCGCGGACGTCGCGCGCTATGTGACCGATGCCCAAGACGCGTTCGCAAAAATCCAGCAGAGCGCCAGGATCATCGCCTTCTGCGATCGTTCGGATTCACCGCTGCTATGGTCCCACTACGCCAACAACTACGAGGGCGCCTGCCTGCATTTCACGGGCGGCGCTTTCAAGCGGGGGCTCTCGAACTTCGAATACGTCTCCTACTCCGCCCACCGACCGACCTATCCGCTCAGCCTCGCTCTCGAACTCTCGGCGCGCAAACGCACGGGTAATTCGGACGACAGTCAGCGTCAGGCAGAGAGCGACAAGCTGGTATTCTACACCAAAGCCGCCGACTGGGCTTACGAGCGTGAGGTCCGGATCGTGTACAACGCGCCTCGGCAGACCAGTCTGCCGTTTCTACCTGACGGCCTTCTCTCCGTAATCATCGGTCCGAGAATGTCGTCAGAGGACGAAGCCAAGCTTCGAGATATCCTGGCCTGCTCGAAGGTTCCTCACCTGCCCGTTCGCAGGGCGAGCCTGTCCTCCAATTCCTTCTCGGTCGAGATCGACTGACCGCTCTACCGCAGGGCCATGATCGGCAGAGTTCCAAGGCGCCGGACCACCTCGTCCCGAACTGCGGCGCTGATCGGAAGGTTCGCCTTTTCGGCCGCCCAGACATCCTGGAACCGGCTCACCATCGTGCGCGCCGCATCCAGCGCCATTGTTTCGGGCACCCCCGCCCTGGCGGCCATCTGGACCAGTTCGTCGGCATCGAACCCCGCCATTCTTCGGGTCGTCTCATACCGAAGCGCTGCGTTCTCATCGGCGATGTAGGTGGTGGTGGTCAGGAAATCATAGCCCGGCGAGAGCGCCGGCGTTCGTCCTTCGGGGTAGATCAGCGACCAGTTCTTGAGGTGCATGTCGGCGTTGCCGATGAGGGTATTGAACACCAGCCGGCCGATGAATTCGCGCGCTGCCGCCTCGCCGATTTCGTGCCACAAGACTCGCAGGATCGAGCGATAACGCGCGCGCTCGTACTTCTCCTCAGGATAGACGCCGAAGACCTGGGCGAAGTCCTCGATATGGATGCGCCGCCCGGCGGCGGACCGGTCGAAACGTCGGACTGCATAGGCCTTCCCCATGCCTCCACCGACGTCGTCGGGCAGTCCCTCGATCCCATCGAGATCGACCAGCCGCGCCTCGGGAACATCGAGTCCCACCGCGGACGCCAGGGTCATCATCGAGAACTCGTTTTCGGCGACGCCGTCCCAGCGCGGCGACGGAAGCTTGACGATCCAGTCCCCGCCCGCCCCGCTCGCCGGGACCGTCAACCGATCGCGACCCTCCAGAGACGCGGAAAACTTCAGCTGCACGCCGGCCAGCGAGAATCGCATCGGACCGCCCGCCGCGCCGGTGCGGTCCTCGGGTGCCGGCCCGTCGTCCTGCTGTCGTTCCTCGCCGACCGGAACAAGGGTGGCCGCGCCGGGCAGGTCCGACCCGAGCACCTGAAGGAGCGCGTATTCACGCACGGCCTTCACCCCTGCCCGCCGCGCCAGATAGTCGCGCAGGCCTCCTTCGGGAAGGAGGTTGGATAAGAAGGGGTGAACCCGGGTCTGGACCACGGCGTGGTCGGTCACCAGGGCCCCCCGCGCGTTCTTGAAGCCGAGGCTCAGGGTCGGGCGGTCGGGGTCCTCGACATAGGCCTGGTTGAAGGTCAGGACCGATCGGTCGCCCCCAAGGGCGGTGAGGGTTCCGATCTTTCGGCCTTCCAGTTCGATCTCAAGGGCGGCGGCGACCACGGTCAGTCCTCATCATCGAGCGAATAGGCCGGTCGCGATTCTGACGCAGCCTCGGCGTGGGTGTCGTAAAGCGATCTGAGATTCCGCGTGACGGTTTCGCGGGCCCGCTCGATATCGTCGGCGTCGCCGCCTTCGACAGCCCGGACGAGCTGCTCGCTCGATTGACCCAGAACATAGCGCACCACTTCCGTGCCAAGCGCCGGGACAATCGTGCGCAGCGCCTCGACCGTCAGCCGCAGATCATCGCCCTTGAGGCCGGCGGCGGACGCCGAGGCCTGCCGGGCCAGGATGTTGAGCGAACCGACGATGTCACGCTCATTCGCGCGGCGGACCGCGTCTTTCACCGTCGCCTCCACCGCTGTCAAAGCGACGCGGGGCACAAGTTGCAGGTCCAGATCCAGTGACCGGGCCAGCTCCATCACGGTCGAGATCTGTGGATCCACGTCCGCATTCTCGATCTTCGAAATCTGGGCTTGCGGCAGACCCGCGCGACCGCTCAGCTCCCGCTGGCTCCAGCCTTTCGCGACACGTGCGGCTCGAAGCATTGAGGCGACATCGGAAAAAGCCGCGCGTTTCGATATCTTATTCAGCATCATAAGAAGCTCCAGATATCGATCTATAGATCTATCGAGGCCAAAACACAGCCGGTCTATATTTAATGCGATATCTAATTGCAAGATCGATATCGAGAACGATATCGTCCACACCCACGCCGCAGTAGTGGTTGCGTGTTCGATATTCCGACATTACATTGATCTCATGTCGGATCAGGAGGTGGTCATGTCGGACGTCGAGGAAAAACCGAAGGTCATCGCCTACCCTGTGACGGCCGTGAGCGCCTGCCTGCTCTCCGAGCTTACACTGCTGGCCGAGGCCGAGGCGCATATGCAGGGAGTGACCCTGCCCACGCCGCCCGCGAACTTGGTGACGATGAAGATCCGGCTGGACTCACTTACAGTCGTCGACCTGACCTGCGCCCTCGAGCCCATCCTGGGCTATGAACCCAAGGACATCGTCCGTACCGGCGGCTACGACTCCATCCAGGCCGGTCTCGACCACATGCTCCCGCGCATTGAAGCGGCGTGGCGCAAGAAACATCCTGGGGCCGCATGACCGATCTCGACGACGAGACCGCGCGCAAGACCCTGGGCGAGCGCCTTCGCGAAGCGCGGGAATATCTTGGCCTGAAACAGGAAGAGGTCGCCGCCTATCTCAAACTGACCCGAACGGCGCTCAGCGGGATCGAAACCGGCCAGCGCAGGGTCGAGGCGATTGAACTGACCCGTCTGGCCCGGCTGTATCGCCAATCGGTCGGCTATTTGACCGGCGAGGAAGAACAGGCGGCCCTGCCTCCGGATGTCGCCCACCTCGCCCGTCAGGCCGCCGATCTGTCTCAGGGCGATCGGGAGGAACTGGCGCGGTTCGCGGACTATCTGCGCACACGCGCCAAGCCGGGCGGCGGTTGACCATGGCCCGGTCGTATCAGGACGCGGTGCGCAACGGGACCCTAGCCGCCGGGAAACTGCACCGGCAAATCGATCTGCGGGCTCTTCAGGAAGCGCGACCGGGAGCGGTCGATGTGTTCGCCGTCATCGCGGATCTTGGCGTGCCTCTGATGGTGCGGCCTCTGACGGGCCTCCTCGGCGCGTTTCTCAACCTGCCGTCGCCCGGGATCCTGATCACCACGGAGAGGCCGTTGAGCATCCAGCGCTTCACCGCCGCTCACGAGCTTGGCCATTGCCTGCTCGGTCATCAACCCAGCCTTGATGATGAAGACCAGATCCTGCGCCGCGCGCCTCAGGCCCAGGACGCGGGAACGGGATACCAGGAGACCGAGGCGGACGCCTTCGCCGTGGCCTTCCTGATGCCGAAGTGGCTGATCATGGCCCATTGCGCCCGCCAGGCCTGGCGCCTGGCCGAACTTAAGCGACCGGACGTTGTCTATCAGCTCTCGCTGCGGCTCGGCGCGAGCTACGAGGCGATGACCCGAACGCTCGAACGCTATGAGTTGATCGACGCCACGACGCGAACCTCCCTGCTCGCCACCCGGCCTCGCGCTCTGAAAGCGGCCCTGCTGGAGGATTTCACGCCGCCGTCCTATCGCGGCGACGTCTGGCTCCTGACGGAGAAGGACGAAGGCGGGCGGATCGACGGCAGTCGCAACGACCTCTTCGTGATCCGCCTGCCTGAACTGGGCAGTGCGGGCCACCTCTGGGACTTCGACACCCTCTCAGCGAGCGGTTTCAGTCTGGTGCGAGACACCCGGCTGGATCTGGCGGCCGACGGCGTCGGCGGTCCGAACCAGCGCCAGGTTCTCGCCGCTCCGCTGGAGGATGCCCACGGCCTGCTCCACATCGAACAACGCCGGCCATGGCTCGACCATGCGCCGATCGCCGCCTTCGTCGTGCCCTTCGATCTGACCGGGCCGGAAGCCAGCGGCCTGTCGCGCGCGGAACGCCGGCAACGTCTGGCCGCCGCGTGAGACCCGGCATACGGCTCGACCGGGACTTGCGACCGCGGCTCGGCTCGGCCCGCGATCAGGGACCTCGGCCGACCTGCCTGGCCTTCGCCGCCAGCGATGTCCATGCCGCCATCCGTCACGGCTGGACCCCGTTATCGTGTGAAGCGGTCTTCTTTCGGGCTCAACGCCGCTCGGGCCGCTCCGCTTCGGTCGGAGCCACCCTGCCCGCCCTGCTGGAGGCGCTGCGGTTGGACGGCCAGCCCGCCGAGACGGACTGGCCCTATCTTGCGCTGACGCCCGCCAACGACGCCGCCTGGCTGCCCCCCGCATCGCCGGGAACCCCCTACACGCGGGCCGGGGCCTCGGCCTCTGCAGATTGGGGGCATCTGATCACTCGACTCGACGAGGGACGCCCCGTCATTCTGATGATGACCCTGTCGCGCAGCTTTTACAGCGCGGATCCGGATGGGGTGGTGCAGCCTGCCGCCGAAGAGCGGCCGGATCCTGCGCTCAGGCACGCCATCCTGGCGGTCGGGCACGGGTCTGTTGACGGCGAACCTGCGGTCCTGATTCGCAACAGCTGGGGCGACGGCTGGGGACAGGGCGGTCACGCCTGGCTGACCGCCAGCTTCCTCGGACCACGACTGTTCGGACTGGCCCTTCTTGATGAGGACGACGATGTATCTCCCCGTTCCGCCGCAGCCTGACTGCGCGACCGCCTGGCGCGAGGCCATGCGCGCCGTTATCCAGCACGGAAACGAGGCCCATAATGTCATTCTCGACATCGCCGATCCGCTCGCAGGCGCGACGCTGGCCAATCCCGTGGTCGCCGCCGTCGACGTCTTCCTCGAAGCCAAGGGGGTCAAACCCGTCGAGACGGTCGCCAACACCATTTTCCCGGCAGCCCTCTACCGTCGTTATGGGGCTCCCGCCTTCTACGACCGGTTCATGAAGCGGGTCCTTCCCGCCGCCGGTCGCGACGATCGTTGGTCCGGCTATTATTTCGAGCGGATGATCAACATGCCGACGCCCGGCGGCAAGGTGATCAACCAGCTGGGCGACATCATCGATCGCATTGCCGATCCGGCGGTTAAGGCGCGCAACAAGTTCGAACTGACCCTGTTCGACCCCGCGCGCGACACCAGTCGGTCGCCCTACGGCGGCCAATGCCTCAGTCACGGCAGCTTCAAGGTAAGGAAGACGCCCGGCGGCGACCGACTGGACCTCACGGTCATGTACCGGAACCACTATTACGTCGAAAAACTGCTCGGCAACCTGATCGGCCTGGGCCGGTTGATGGCCTTCGTCGCCGGCGAGGCGAAGATCGGCATCGGGTCGCTGACCGTCGTATCGACCCACGCGATCATCGATCAACCGAAGGCCAGCCGCGCGGAGATCAAGGCGCTGCTGGAGACCTGCGACGCGCTAGTGGCGAATGGCGACGGGCTCCAGCCGATCGAATAGCGGCTGATCTCCGCTAGTGACGTCGTACAGGTCGTACATACCGGCCATGAACTGCGCCTGGCCGCCATAACTCGGATGCCGCACGGCGGACGCTGCGACTCCCAACTCGCCCAGCGCTATGCTGGCGTCCCGGCCGATGGCGACGATCTTGCTCGGCTGGATCATGGCGATGAGCGCCTCCAGCAACGGCCAGGTCTCGTCCCGTTCGGCCCGCGTATGGCACCGGTTGGACATCGGATCGTCCGCCATGTGGGGATGAAACGGGAAGACGTTCCACAACACTACAGGCTGGCGCACCCGCGCGAGCACCCGCCAGATCACCGCCGCCGTCCGCTCGGCGACGATCGGGCCGTCTGTCGCACGCACCAGGCCGATGTCTCCCAACAAGGCGGAGGCGGAGGGCAGGTGAACCTCATCGGTCAGAGGCACCCCGGTGCGCCGGCCGCCGCGGTAGCCCAGATCCCGCGCGATCCACATCGTGGTCACCTGGGTGTCCAGCGCGCGTTCAAGGAAAAGACGAAGGTTCTCGCGTCGCAAGGCCGGCGCGTCTTCGAGGTCGTGTGCGGAGCACTGGTCACGCCATGGATTGAAGACGCTGGGCAGGGAGGCGGCCTGAAGGGCGGAAACGAACTCTGAAGGGGTCATGGCGTAAGGGGCTCTATACGCAATTGCCGCTTTTCAAAATCGAGAGTGACGCGTCCGCGCCGATGCTCGCGAAGAAAGCGGAAGGCGGCGTAGCCTTCGAGGATCGCCTCTTCCCAGAGCCAGAGCGGGAGATGTTCGGGCTCATAGCCGCTGACGAACTGACGGATCTGTTTGAGGAGATCCAGCGGCAGTTCGCCCGCCTTCATTCCCTCGAAGTAACGTAGCCTGGCCGCCTGGCCGAACACCCATGTGGAGACGCCCTCCTCAATCAGGGTCGCCCGGGCGCCGTCTTCCGTCTCATCGAGGTTGGGATCGCTTTTCCGTTTCAAACGCAGAAGCGACCTGATCACCGGCGACCAACCCAGGACGGCGACGAAGGCAAAGTGAAAAACGTCGTGGAATCGATAGTCGTCCGGCTCATGGGCGTTGTCGGTCAGCCGGTCTCCAATGAACAGGGCGTTGCACCGCTGGAACACGAAGTCTCGGCCGCCCACGGGCTTCTCGAACAGATCGATGACGAGAAGGCGAGGCAACCGCTCGTCCGGTTCGGCGTCGGCATCGAAGGCGACCGGATAGTGTTTCTCGACGGGCCAGCGATCCAGAATCTTGTGCCGGTTCTTGACCGCCGCCGCCTCCAGCGTGAGACCGGCTTCCCGCGAGGCGGTCAGCAGTCGCTTGAGTATCGCCACCAGTCGGAGCGCCAGGGCCTCACTGCCCTGCGTCAGACGATCCGCCTGATAGTCTGCGATCATGGCCCCCACATCCGCCGCTAGCGCGAGGAGCGTCTTTTCGAAAGCCGGCGTCGGCGAGTCCGAATGCGGGATGGGGTGCGGCTGGAGCGCGAGGAAAGTCAGGGTGTCGTCCTCGACGCCCGTCCATGTCCTGTCCTTGCGCAAGAGATGCGCCGCCACGGCGCTCAGCGGCACCCGCCCTCGCCTCGCGATGGTCGCCAAGTACCACAGGACATCACCGAGTTCCTCGGTGACCGCCGCCGAGTATCCACGGTAGGAGGCGCTGTCGCGCTGCTTCTTCTTGAGTTCGCTGAGCAGACTTCCGGTTTCACCGAACAGGCCCAGCAGGGATCGGCCCGCTACGACCTGCTTCTCAAAGGAGCCATCTATGGCCACCGTCACACGGCTGTTCGACAGCCATACCGAAGCCCTGCAGGCCGTCGCCGAGCTTGAGGCAGCCGGGGTTTCCCACGACAGGATCAGCATCGTCTCGAACAATGCCGACAACTGGCATTCAGGCGATAGAAACAGCTCGACTGGTCCGGTCGGCGACCGCAACGGCGATGGTGAAAATGACGTCGCCGACGGTGCCGGAAAGGGCGCGACCACCGGCGGTCTAGTGGGTGCAGGCGCAGGTTTGCTCGCTGGTCTCGGTATGCTGGCTATTCCCGGCCTTGGGCCGGTCGTCGCCGCCGGCTGGCTGGCGTCGACGGCAGTTGGGGCGGCTGCCGGCGCTGCTGCGGGTGGTGCCACGGGCGGATTGCTCGGGGCGCTTAAAGAAGCGGGCCACAGCGATGAAGAAGCCAATGTTTACTCCGAAGGTGTCCGCCGCGGTGGTACCTTGTTGAGCGTCAGAGCCAACGGTGACGAGAGAGATCGCCTAGAGGCCATTCTCAACGATCAGCGAGGCTCCGACGCCTCAACGCGTGGCGAGGCTTACCGCCAGTCAGGCTGGTCGCGGTTCGACGAAAGCGCTGAACCCTATTCAACCGATCAGATTGCTCAAGAACGAGCGCTATATCGCTGATCAAGCATCGATCGACCGCTCTGTACGGGCATCAAAATAAACCCGCAGTGGCCCGGCGTTAAGTTACGCCGGGCCACTTTGCGTGCTGGGGCGCTCATGCTGGAGTAAGTTTCGCGACAGCCGTTTCGATTGCTGCGCGTCGCCTCTATCTAACCTAGATCAAACTGGCGTCCGCGATCGCCTAGAAAATTCCATCCCGCCCTTGTTGGCCAGAACGCATTCTTGCCCCTGCGCTCCACGTAACCGAGCACAACCAACTGGTGGCTCCGGTCGCGGTTTGCGCTGCGGGACTCATCCACGATGTCGAGAAGCGCTTCGATGATGTCGGCGTCAGTCATGCCCCGGTTTTAGCGCCGAGGACCTTGGGAGCAAGACCTATGACCGGTGCGCGGTTCGCGTAGCGAGTTGACGATTGGATCGGGTACCCGCTCTTGATGCTGCGCAACACACTTCGATGCAATCACTGCGCTCCGAACATGGAAAGGCGCGCTGGCCAAAGGCCCCATGCTGCGCCCGTCGTCGGCCTGAATTGATCTTAGGCAAGCCGCCCGAAGGGCAAGCAGGAGAGCGCGGACCTCGCCGGTTTCAGTGGGCTTCTTTCTGGCGCGACAGACGAGCCGCAACGGGTCGGACTGCAAAATACAACACCTTAGCTATCGGACATCCAACTAGAAGGCCGAGAGCGGACCTCCCAAACTGTGGCCAAGGCTCGAGATAGAACTTCCTCAGAAGGTCAATCGGCCTGCGCCGCCTGTTCCAGCGGCAGCAACGACTCGACGACCAGCCGCGCCAGCATGCGGCCTTCGAGGGGGATGATGGCGTCGACGAACTGGTCGTTGGCGTCAGAATCCAGGGCAGGCGGGGCCTGGAGCAAGGACGCGGCCAGCTGGAAGGTCTCCTGCACCCCGTCGACCAGGACGCCGGCCATGCGGGTGCCGTGCTGGATGACCACGATGACGTGCCGGCTGGACGGCTCCGTCTTGCCCAGGCCCAGGCGACAGCGCAGGTCCAGCACCGGCATCACCGCCCCGCGCAGGTTGATCACCCTCAGGATATAGTCCGGGGTTTGGGGCATCGGGGTGGTCGGGGTCCAGCCGCGGATCTCGCGCACCGAACGCACGTCGATATAGTATTCTTGACCCCCGATCTCGAACGAGATCAGTTCCAGCATGCCGCCCGTGTCGGCCGCGGCCTCGTCTGCAAACGGCGTCATGCTCAGAACTCCTCCCACTCGTCGGCCTTCAGGGCCGTGTTGCCGACCGACCGGGGAGCGGGTTTGACGGTGGGGCGGGCAAAGGCCTCGATCCGGGCCTGGGCGGCATAAACCGGGTTCGATCATTTGGTCGCGGGCGCGTCGCCCATCTTGCAGCGTGACACCAGCCCGTCCAGCTCTCCCGCCTCGCTCTTCAGCGAATGTGAGGCGGCGGTGGATTCCTCGGTCATGGCCGCGTTCTGCTGGACCATCTGGTCCATCTGGTTGACGGCGGTGTTGACCTGGCTGAGGCTGGAGGCCTGTTCTTGGGCCGAGGAACTGATCTCGGACACCAGGCCGTCGATTGCGGCCACCTGTTCCACGATCCGGGCCAAGCTCTCGCCCCATGGCCAAGGCCTCGACCACGGCGGCCTGACGCTCCGCAACCTCCTTTGACCGCATCTGGTTCTGGCGGCGCTCCGCCTCGGCGGCTTCGCGCATCGCCATGGCCTCTGCTTCCAGCTGCCTGGCGCGAATGCCCGCGTCTTTGAACACCCGGACGGCCTGCGCCATCACCCCGATCTCGTCCTTGCGCGCGTTCCCCTCGACCTCGATCGAGAGATCGCCCGCGGCAAGAGCCTTCATCCGTTCCGAGAGCCGATTGAGCCGACCGGTAATGCCTTTGGAAGCAACAAAGAGCAACGCCAGAATGGCTGCGATAACGGCTAAGGCCAGGCTGCCCGTTGACGTGAACACGGCACCTTGAACCTCATTGGTCGGCTTCCCGATCCGAGGCGGCGCTAGACCTGGCACCGGGACCGCGCGCGCCAAGGTGAAGATCGCGCCTACCCAGGTTAGCGGGTATCCGAAGCGCGCATGGCCGAGACGCTGCGAGATCCTCCATTGCTGAAATCAGCTGGCCGCATGGACGCTCGCGAGAGGCGGACGGGCGACGTCGCGCTGGAAGATGTCTGCAAATGGATATTGACGCAGTCGGGCGAAGCCTTCGACGACGGTGCCGATTTGCCGCTCATCTACAAAAGCTGGCCAAGACGCTGACCTTCGCGCCGGACAACCACACCGAACAGCTCTTCAAACATATCCTTTCCGGGCGCCAATCCGTCGTCAAACTCAGGGATGCCCACAGCATCGGTCCGAGCCAGGCCGCTGCCCCGCCATGCCGAACTCGCCGTCAATCTTGCAGGGACCATGGCGACCTTCCTGATCGCGACCTGGGAAGCCAGGTGCCCCCCGTCAGTTGATGCTGAGCAGACCGCTCCTCGAGGAACGCCGCCCGGAAGGTTTGGGCGTCGGGCGATTCGATCGGGTCATTCGACTAACGGAGCGTCAAGGCGACGCTTCGCAGTGGCCAGAGGCGCTCAGTCCAGAGGCCTTGTCACGGGTTGGAAAGGGAACCGTTGGCCAAGGTGAGTTCACACAAGGCCGTGGAAGCGGCGATCGGGAAGCTGGCGACGACGATTCATCTGTCCGCCGAAGCCTATTTTCGGTGGGGATCTGTCGAAAATCGATCGGCAAGAGGCGATCAACAACCTCGAACTGGCATTCGAAACAAAGCATATATCCTGTGGTCCAGCCGCATGTAGACTATGATTTCACGGACCTGGGTCGGACCCATTTGCCTATTCTCGATGCCACGGCGAGCTGGGGAAGTACCACTGACATTCGCATTCACCCTGTCGATCGAACGGGATCGCTCGCTATCCCTACAGCCGCCTAGCGCGCGCCACTCTGACGATCCGGCATGGCGACTTGGTTGGAAATACAGCCCATCGCTGACGTAAACGCCTAAGCGACCTCACCTTGACCGGACCAAGCCCAACGACATGTGTCGCTGTGAAGCCCACCAAATCCATAGATCGGAGCGCCGCAGCCTTTCACGCGGCAGTCCATGTTGGCCCAGCAGGAATACTCACACTCGTCCCAGAAAATGTCGTGGCCCGCGAGATTGACGGCTGCGGCGAAAGATTAGCAAGAACGGCCCGGGCTAAAGGGGGCACCCGGTCTTGGCGATGATCGCCACGCCCGCTCGCATCCGCGCGGTTGGCGCCTTTAGGAGCGTCTATGGATTGGACCTGTTCCGGCTGGCGCCCCCCGCGCGACGCGGCCCGCTTTCGATTCGCTGCGGGCGTTCTGGTGGCCCTGATGGGAATCGCTGTTCCCGCCGGGCCGGCCTTGGCTCAGACGACTTCGCCCTGGTCTATCTCCAAAGCCTTGGACGCCCCCACCGCCTTGAAACTTTCGGGCAGCGTGCGTGCGCGGTTCGAGGCCATTGACGGTCAGACGCGCCCTGGCTTCGAGGCCGAAAGCGAGTTGATTAACCTCAGGACCACAGTCTTCGCCGAATACGATTTCGGGTCTTTGCGGCTCGGCGGTGAACTCTACGACAGCCGGGTGTATGGCGGCGAAGACCGGACCCCGGTCACGACCAACGAAGTCAACACTGCCGAGGTGGTCCAGGCCTATGTCGCGCTCGATCTCGCTGAACCATTCGGCCCGGGCACATCGGCAATGGCTCAGGCGGGGCGCTTTACGCTGAATCTTGGCTCCCGCCGGTTGGTCGCCGCCGACGATTATCGCAACACGACGAACGGCTATACGGGGCTGCGATTGGACATGGCCAGGATGTCTGGCACCAAGGCGACCTTGATCTTCACGCTACCTCAGACCCGATTGCCTGACGACCTTGCATCATTGCTGGACAACCGCCGACGCACCGATCGCGAAAACGGGGATACGCGTCTGTGGGGCGGGATCGTCAGCCGCCCAGAGACCTTGGGGCCAGCCGCGCTCGAGGCGGCCTACTACCGATTGGACGAGCGCGACGGCGCGGGACGTCCGACGCGCGATCGCGCGCTCGACACGTGGAGCGTTAGAGCGATCCGAGATCCAAAGGCCGGGGCAGTGGACTATGAGATCGAGTTGGTCCGTCAGACCGGAACTGTGCGAAGCGGGTTTGCCGTCGCGGACCCAGAGCTGGATGTCTCGGCAGGGTTTTTACATGCTGATCTTGGCTACACCTTTGATACTGAATGGGCGATGCGAGTCTCGGCCGAGATCGACTACGCCAGCGGCGACGACAGCAGCGCGTCCTTCGGACGGTTCGACACCTTGTTCGGGATGCGGCGCGCCGACCTGGCTCCAGCCGGGCTTTACAACGCGATTGGCCGTACGAATATCGTGACACCCGGCTTGAGGGTCGAGGCAGTTCCGAGCCGTCGCCTGGATGTGTTCGGCGTCTACCGGCTGATGTGGCTGGCATCGCGTACCGACAGCTTTTCGAGCACGGGGGTGCGCGACGCAACGGGCCGCTCTGGCCGGTTCGGCGGCCAACAACTCGAGGGACGCCTGCGGTATTGGTTGATCCCCAGCGCACTGCGGTTCGAGGGCAATGCCGTGTGGCTCATCAAGGGCAGGTTTCTGGAGTTTGCGCCCACTGGCGGCACCGTCCAGGATTCTCGCTACGTCTCGATCAATCTCACCGCCAGCTTCTGAGCTTGGCAGCGATGCGCAGCTGGTCTGTTCCCAGCCCTGGCATTCACATTTGCGACGCTGCCCGTTTCGCGATGAGCACTCGATCGGCGCACCGTCCAGCGGGCGACGTTCGAGCGCTTAGCGCGCGAGGCTTTGTTCATAGCGGTATGTGCAACGCTGCCCGACGCTGTCAACGCGGACTAGAGCGGCGCAAATATGCGTTGTCGAACCCGCACGGCTTTCAAATCTACATTTCCGAGCCAGCGGTCTTTCGGAAAGACGTTAGGCCATCACTTCTGGCGGTTATTCCTTGCCTATACTGATTTGAAAACGCGTTGGATCCATTACTCCGCACACCTGACCCAGCTGCTGAGCGAAGCGTGCCCCCGCACTGATGCCGCAGCCTTTATGGTCGCTATCCGAACAGCTCAAGGTCAGCCCCAAAAAGTGAACCCGGTTGAACGGAAAGCTTCAGTTTTTCTAACCCTATCGATAGCAAATCTGGCCCCTTCATTCGTTGACGGCAACGCTTGGCCCGCGCATCTGCGTGTTGAACGCGACGGCCACACCAAAACGATCTGACCGTCTGCTTGCGATGCGGGCCTGGAGAAACATTGTGGCAAATCGATTTGGCGGCCGCCTGACTTTGATGGTCTCGTGCGCACTCTGCGGCCCGTTGGCAGCGGGGCCGGCCCTTGCTCAACAGGTGGCCGATCCGGGACAGGCCGCAGTTCTCGATGAGATTGTGGTGACCGGCTCTCGCACCACTCCCCGTAGCCGGCTGGAGACCGCTACGCCCGTCGATGTGCTGACTGGCGACGCCCTGGCCCAGGCCGCAGCGATTGGGGGAGAGCTCGGTGCCGCCCTAAACGCCACGGCCCCCTCGTTCAACTTCCCTCGCCAGTCCAACAGCGGGCCGGCCGACGTCGTTCGCGCGGGCCAACTGCGCGGCATGGCCCCCGACCAGACCCTGGTGTTGCTGAACGGCAGGCGCCGGCACACGGTCGCCATCGTCAACCTGGAGTCCAAAATCGGCCTCGGCACCAATCCAGTCGATTTTAACGCCATTCCGGTGAGCGGCCTGGGGCGAGTGGAGGTGCTGCGCGACGGGGCAGGTGCCCAGTACGGATCAGACGCGATCGCCGGCGTCATCAACCTGATCTTGGACGACACGCCGACCGGCGGCACCTTCTCGGCCAGCTATGGCCTGCACGTCACCGACTTCGAACCGACCGGCGAGACCCTGGAAGACGGCGAGACCGTCATCCTGACCGGCTCCTATGGCTGGGCTCTGCCGGACGGTGGCTTCCTGCGGCTGGGCGGAGAGTACAAGTCGCGCGAGGCCACCGAGCGCGGCGGGCCGGGCATCCTGCCCTTCTTCGAAAACCCGACGCCAGCCAACCTCGCGACCGAGGGCCAGGTTCTGTATCGGCCGGGGGATGCCGAGACCCAACAGTTCTCGGCCTTCTTCAACACCGAGTTCCCGCTGGCCGAGGGGCTGGAAGCCTATGTCTTCGGCACCTTCGACACCCGCGAGGGCCTGGGCGCAGGCTTCTATCGCTACCCCGACGGCTTCGACAACATCGCCTCGGTCTATCCGAACGGCTATCGACCCCAGACGATCGTCGAATCCGACGATGTGCAGCTAGTCGGCGGTCTGCGTGGCGAGATCGGCGGTTGGGCGGCCGACGCCAGCTTGAACTACGGCTTCAGCGATTATGGGTTCGGCCTGGAGAACTCTCTCAACCCGTCTCTGGGGCCGACCAGTCCGACGGCCTTCTTCCTCGGCGACTACCGCTTCGATCTGGTCAACCTGAACCTGGACCTGACCCGATCGTTCGAGGTCGGCCTGGCGTCGCCGCTGGAGATTGCCTGGGGCGTCGAGTATCGCAACGAGACATTCGAGACCGGCGCGGGCGACCCGGCCTCCTACACGATCGGCACCTTCCCCGGCCCCGGCCCGTCGCAGGCCTATGCGGGTCTGGCACCGTCGGAAGCCGTCGACATCGATCGCGACGTCTGGGGGGCCTATGTCGAGGCCTCGGCGGAGGTCACGGACCGCCTGTTCCTGGATGCCGCCGTCAGAGTCGAGGACTATTCGGACTTCGGCGACGCGGTGGCAGGCAAGCTGGCCGGGCGCTACGAGGTCACGAACGCCTTTGCCCTGCGAGGCTCGGTCTCCAGCAGCTTCCGTGCCCCGTCCCTGGCCCAGAGCGGATTCGCCTTCTCGGTCAGCACCATTGGCTCGGGCGGGGCGGGCCTATCGACCGTCCGCACGGTCCCGGTCTCCAGCCCCATCGCCCAGGCGCTGGGCGCGTCGGAACTGGAGGCGGAGACATCGCTGAACCTGGCTGGCGGGTTCGTGCTGGATCTGCGCCCGAACCTTAGCGTCACCTTGGATGCCTTCCGCATCGAAGTCGATGACCGCATCGCCCTGTCTGAAGCCTTCGGTGGGATAGAAGCGGCGGTTCAGGCCGCGACCGGTGTGGCGGGCGTCGACACCGTCAACTTCTTCACCAACGCCGTGGACACCCGCACCGAAGGCTTCGACGTCGTCGCCCTGTGGCGGACCGATCTGGCCGGTGGGCAACTGGACCTGTCGGTAGGCTATTCCCTAGCGGAAACCGAGATCCGCAGCGTCGATACCGTCTCATCCCAGCTTGAGGCCCTGGGCTTCACCACCTTGATCGGTACTGAACAGAGAAACACCATCGAGACCGCGCCCGCGGAGTCGAAACTGATCCTCGGTGCCGACTATGGCCGTGGGCCCATCGACCTGACCGTCAGGGCCACCCGGTTCGGCGAGGCCACGCGCGTGTTCGATTTTGGCGGCGGCTTCACCCCGACCCAGGTCTATGGCGCGGAATGGTCGCTGGACGCCGAGGTCGAATGGGCGGTCAACGACACCGTTTCGGTCGCCGTAGGGGCGGTCAATCTGCTGGACGAGTATCCCGACCGGTCCAGCGCGGACATCAGCTATTTTGAGAACCTCCCGTATGACATCTTGTCACCGATCGGGTTCAACGGGGCATACTGGTATGGCCGCGTAACCACTCGTTTCTGAGACCCGCATGACCGATGTCGATCCGGGCACGCCCCGGCGCCGCCTCAGCAGCCTGTACGTTGCCGTCATCGGCGTCGCCATGGTGGTGGGGGCCGGGATCTTCAAAAGCCCGGCCCTGGTCGCCGAGAATGCCGGCTCGGCGGACTGGTTCTTCCTGGTCTGGATCGCAGGGGGCTTCATCAGCCTGCTGGGCGCTCTCTGTTACGCGGAGCTATCGACGGCCTTTCCGCATACCGGTGGCGACTACCATTTCCTGCGCACCGCCTATGGCCGTCGGGTCGCCTTCCTGTTCGCCTGGTCGCGGTTCGCGGTCATCAACACCGGCTCCATCGCGCTTTTGGGGTTTGTGCTTGGCGACTATATGAACTTCGTCCTGCCGCTGGGCCCCCAGGGGCCGGCCCTTTATGCGGCCGGCTCGATCCTGTTGCTGACGGCCTTCAATCTCAGGGGCGTGCACGGCTCGGCCGGGGCGAACTTCAGCCTAACGGGGCTGGAGGCCCTAGGGCTGATCCTGCTGGGCGTGGCGGCCGTCTGGCTGATGCTTTGGGGCGCGCCGCCCGTCAACTCCGGCCCGGTCCGGGGCGGTCCCCCGTCGACAATCGGCCTCGCCCTCGTTTTCGTGCTTCTGGCCTATGGCGGCTGGAGCGAAATATCGACCCTGTCGGCTGAGACACGAGACCCTAATCGCGGCATGGTCAAGGCTCTGCTGATGGCGATCGGGGCCATTACAGTTCTCTATCTCATAGCCAACTGGGCCCTTTGGCGAGGCCTGGGACTCGCCGGTCTCGCAGCCAGTTCGGCTCCGGCAGCCGATCTGATGCGTGTGGCCTTTGGTCCGACGGCAGGCGGTGTTCTGGCCATCGGCGTAGCCACCGCCACCATTACCTCGATTAACGCCACAATCGTCGTCGGTGCCCGGACGACCTATGCCGCCGCCCAGGACTGGCCTGCAATCGCCAAACTGGCGCAATGGGAAGTGAAGCGGGGTGCCCCCGTCCGCGCCATCCTGGCACAGAGCGCCGTCGCGCTGGCGCTGGTGGGGTTGGGCGCGGCAACACGAGAAGGGTTCGCCACCCTGGTGGATTATACGGCCCCAATCTTCTGGCTGTTTTTGACGGCGTCGGGCTTGGCGGTGATCGTCTTGCGGCTGAGGCAACCGGGTGCGCCTCGCCCGTTCCGAACCCCTCTCTATCCCCTCACCCCGTTTCTGTTTGCCGCTTCCAGCGGCTTCGTGCTGTGGTCAAGCCTCGCTTACGTTGGGGTTGGCGGTGTCGCGGCCTTGGTCGTCTTGTTGCTGGGAGTGGGTTTGATGATCATTCTGGAGCGTCGAAAAGGGCTATAGGCAGGAATCTTGGGTAAGGACCATCGCTTAGCGAGCACGGTCGCTGCGAGCGTGCTGGCGTACCACAAGACGTCGGGCATCGACCATGATGGCGGCGACAAGACGCCAATGCTGAAGTCTGGCGAGCAGATCTTTATGCAAACTCGGTTATCTTACCGGCGCTTTCGTCATGAACCGGCTCAGATGGGTTGGCGTCCCACAGAGGCTGATCGAGCGTCCCTCGGCATCAGTCTCGGTATGCTGATTTGAACATAGGTATATCAACCTATCGCCCTGTGGGACGATATTTAAGGTTCTGATCCGACGCTGACCCATCCATCTGGGTTGTGGCTAAGGGACAGGAGCTCGTCCCCCGCCATCGAATAGGGGCGTGAGGTCTTATGTCGGTCGGCTATGCAAAGATCGCGCGCAACAGGTCACGTGAACTAAGAACGCGCTGCGTAATCGCTGTCTTCATTGCGATCACAGCCTGGTTTCTCGCGCCTTCCATATGGCCGGCAATCTGGCTGGGGGCCGTGTTCCTGACCCAGGCGCTGGACTGGACGGTGTTTCGTCCCCTTCGTGCCCGGCCCGACATGACGATGTCGACGGACTACAAAGCCCTGTGCTGCGCCACTGCGGCTGTCAACGTCATCGTCTACTCCGGAATAGCAGCCTATCTCTGGTACCAGGGTGGAGAAGCAGGGCGATTGTTTGGAATCATCCAGATCGCCGGCGGTCTCTTGCATGTCAGCCTCCACATGCACCAGGTGCGTCCGCTCCTGCTGTCGGCCGTGATACCGCACGCCACCTATTTTCTCGGCCTTCCTGCCCTAGGCGCGCTCGAGCACGGCCGGGGCGTCGAATGGCTGATCGTTGTCGGCGGCTGCCTTTACATGATGCATCTGGTGGTGGCCGTCCGGCAGGGTTCCGCGGCAACCGCGCTGCTGGAAGCTGCAAACCGAGATGCCTTGCGGCATCGCGAGCAGGCGGAGATCGCCAACGCCGCCAAGACCGATTTCCTGGCGATGATCAGTCATGAGATCCGCACGCCCATGAATGCGGTCGTGTCCGCCGCGACCCTTCTGCAGAGAACGCCACTCGACGCTCGGCAGCGAGATCATGTCAGCATGCTCACCGATGCAGGCGAGGTCATGATCGGGCTGCTCGACGATGTGCTCGACCTTTCGAAGATCGAGGCGGGGAAACTGACCCTCGAGATCACGCCGATGGGTCTCGCCGCAAAACTTCGCTCTGCGCATCGTCTGTGGGAGCACCGGGCGACGGCCAAGGGGATCGGGCTCGCAATCGATCTGGCAGACGATCTCCCCGCGAGGGTGATGACGGATCCGCTGAGATTTCAGCAGATCCTGTTCAACCTCCTGTCCAACGGCATAAAGTTCACGGACGAAGGCCGGATCACGCTCGGTGCCTCATGGCGGTCGGCGGACGAAACCCTGGTCATTATCGTCGAGGACACCGGCTGCGGGATCCCCGGGGATCGTCTCGACGGTGTGTTCAAGATCTTCGAACAGGCCGAGGCGGGCACGACCCGCCGCTACGGCGGGACAGGTCTTGGCCTATCGATCAGTCGCCGTTTGGCCGAGCAGATGGGCGGAAGCCTGACGGTCGAGAGCGAGCTCGGCATCGGCTCGCGCTTCACCCTGATCCTCCCGCTTCAGGCGATGGATGCGGACCTGGGTGACAGCCCTGTCGAGTCCGATTTGGCCATTGCTCTGAGCGGCAGGCGGATCCTCGTTGCTGATGACCACCCCGTAAACCGAAAGATCCTCGGCCTGCTGCTGGAACCGCATGGATGCACATTGGTGATGGTCGAAAACGGGCTTGAAGCCGTTGAGGCGGCCGACGCCGATGTCTTTGACGCCATCCTGATGGACATGCAGATGCCCGTCATGGATGGGCTGGAGGCCACGAGGCGGATCCGCCGCTCGGGTCAAAACCGGAATACGCCGGTGATCGCTCTGACCGCCAATGCCCTGGACCTGCACCGGGCGGCCTGGGACGGGATCGGCGTTCATGCCTACCTCACCAAGCCGATCGATGCGGTGCTGCTGACCACCACACTGAGCCTGGCCTGCAGCGTCAAAGCATCGGCTCGCGAGGGGGTCGCGGCCTAAAGCAGGTAAGTGCCGAGGATCATTCGATCCCAAAAAGCCGGGCTCATATCAAGACCAGGCTCCCGGTTCTGAAATCGAACTCCATCGCGTCGATGGCGAGCCTACGCGACCGTTCCGCATCCCGGATCCAGGGAAAGGTCCGCAAATTACGCAGCGACAGGTCGAGCACGTCGCGCTCCACGGCTCGTTCGATCGTTTCGCCCGGCGCAGGGTCCGGAAACGGCCAAAGGACAGGCTCGGCAATGTCCAACCAAGGCATCAGGAAATCCTTGGCGTTCGGATGAGGACCATGGATCATGCTGTGAATCCCGTCGCATCCGACATGACCGAGTAAGACGACGCGAGGGACCTTGAGAACCCGCACTGCATATTCAAGGGCGGCACTGGTGCCATGACATCCCCCGTCCGGTGCATAGGTCGGAACAAGACCTGCCACGTTGCGGATCACATAGAGATCGCCTGGTCCGGCGTCGAAAATCGCTTGGGGATCCAGGCGCGCATCCGAGCAGGTGAGGACGGCTGCCATTGGCCGGCGACCCCCGCGGGCGACCTCGCCATAGCGTCGTGCGACGAGAGGCCAGCGATGCTCGCGGAAGCGCAGGTGACCTTCCATGAGGGGATCATGGGTCATTGAAGCGCTTCTGGCCGGGTGCCTCTCGTGCGCCAGAGCGAAAAGACGATGCCTGCGGCGAGGATCGCGAAGGTCACGCCGAGCGATACGGCCGGGGGGAATTTCTCCAGACCGAACAGGTCGGCCAGAAATATCTTCGAGCCGATGAAGACAAGAAGGACGGCCAGGGCCTGCTTCAGATAGGCGAAGCGGTGGATGACGGCAGCCAGGGCGAAGTAGAGCGCTCGCAAACCCAAGATGGCGAAGATGTTCGAGGTGTAGACGAGATAGGGGTCCGTCGTGATAGCGAAGATGGCCGGCACGGAATCGACAGCGAAGATGACGTCTGCCACTTCGATCAGGATCAACGCGAGGAACAAGGGTGTCGCAAAGGAGGCCAGCTTTCCGGTCTTGGGATCCGGCACCTTGACGAAGAATCTTTCTCCATGGAGCGAGTCGGTGACCCGTAGCCGCCGTCTCAGGAGTTTCAGCAAGCCGTTGTCTTCGAGGCTGTGCGCCTTGTCCGCCATGAACAGCATCTTGAAGCCGGTCAGGATCAGGAAGGCGGCGAAGATGTAGAGAACCCAGCCGAACTCGCTGACCAGCGCGGCTCCGCCAGCGATCATGATGGCCCGGAGCACGATGACACCGAGAATGCCCCAGAACAGCACGCGGTGTTGATGGACGGCGGGTATGGCGAAGTAGCCGAAGATCATGGCGATGACGAAGACGTTGTCCATCGCGAGCGACTTTTCGACCACGAAGCCGGTCAGATATTCCAGCCCGGCCTGCTGACCCAAGCTGTACCAGACCCATCCGCCAAACCCGATGCCGAGCGTGAGGTAACCTGCCGATAGGAGGAGGCTCTCGCGCACACCGATCTCGCGATGCTTGCGGTGGAGGACGCCGAGATCGAGCGCCAGAAGTACGGCCACGATGCCGAGAAAGAGGGCCCACATCCAGACGGGCTTCGTCAGGAAGTCGGCAGTCAGCCAATCAAGCGGCATGTTGAGGTCTCGCAAAGAAGCGCCGCGACCGGCGACCGGTCGCGGCTTAGGGGTTCAGAAAATCAGGGCAATCAGGCTGTCAGGCCCTCGGTCGCAAGCTTCTGTTCCAAAGCGCGAAGCCGGTCCCGGATCAGCAGCTTTCTCTTCTTGATCTCGGAGATGCGCCGGACGTCGAGCTCAGGCCGCCGAAGCTCTTGGGTAAGTGCTTCCTCCAACAGAGCGTGTCGGCCGTGAAGACGATGGATGAAGTATCGTGTGAACATTTTCGCTCCTCTTGATGGGAGCGCGATCGATGGAGGTCACAGGCTGAGGGTTGGACCCGGCATCGAGCACGCTCGATGCGGTCCGACATCACGATCATAATGATCGTCAGAGGGGCCCGGGCCGCAGATGAATAATCCGGGCGAAGCTGTCACGGCACCAGTTTATTCTACTTATCAGCCCTATAAGCGCTGCAAATGTCGATAGGCGACTCGAACCCTCAACAGGTACGGATCAAATCCACAGTTTGCTATATCCTTGGCGTTCGAGGGGTCCAGGACCGGTTGGATCACCTCAAGCCATGGCGGTGTCGTCATACTGCCCTCAACCGCAGACAAATCATCTGACCGGTGCCTTGCAACGGCGTCAGGCGCTGCGATCCTGCAATCGAGAATCCAAACCTTGAGCCGCAAATCCGCTTCAGGATCTGCGAATGATCCTGAAGCCCGCGACACTCGGCGTTCGCCCGAGCCAAGCCCTGGATGAACCACCCTACAGCCTCAGACGCCAGACGTGTTCGTCTCGTATTGATTACCTTAAGGAAGGCCCTCTCTCCAACGCGTGGAGAACTTCGTGAGCGAGAAGCTCCGAGGGGCCGCCGCCGCTTCGGCTGGAGACCAGGGCGATCTCGCTATCGCTCAGTCGCGGCAAGGGTTCATGGAGTACGGACAGGTCGCGCGGGGCCATGGCGGCAGGCAGGACGCCGACGCCCAACCCGGCATGCAGCGCCGCCATCTGCCCGGACAGACTGGGCGACGTAAAGGCGGCGCGATAGGACACCCCTGCGGCGTCCAGGGTTCCGAGAGCCCGTTTTCGGTAGATATCCGGAGCCGGGGCAACGATCAGCGGCAGGGGTGAAACCTCCACGATCGAGGGATCGAGCGCCACCCAAACCAGTGGTTCGCGCCACACGCGTACCCCCTGGTCGGGCCCCATCGGCTCCCGCTTGATCAGGGCCAGATCCAGCATCCCCCGCGACATCTGATCCAGGAGGTTGGCCGTATAGTCGCAGGTCACGGCCAGTCTGATCCGCGGATGGCTCTTCGCGAACGCCCCCAGAATGCCCGGCAGATGCATGGTTGCGATGTCCTCGGGCGCGCCGAAGCGCACCTCGCCCTCGAGTTCGCCCTCTCCCAGGGTCGTGACGATCTCATCGTTCAGACGAAGCATCTTCCTGGCCTGAGGAAGAAGCGACGCCCCGTCCGTGGTCAGGGTGACGCTCTTGCCGGCACGGTCCAGAAGCGGCGTGCCGAACTGGTGTTCCAGTCGCCGGATTTGAAGGCTTATGGCCGGCTGTGTCCGGTTCAGCAGCGTGGCAGACCGCGTGAAGCTTCCAGTTTCCGCCACGGTGACGAAGGTTCGCAGCAGATCGATCTCCAGGTTCTGCAGTCGGCGCGTCATCTCATGAGCTTCCGTTATGAAGGTCATGACGAGAATAAACTGGCCCACTGACCGGGTCGAGGGCAAACGGCGCGACCTCCTACACAGCCGGATCCGCCATGCCCGACCTCGTAGCCAGCTTGGCGCTCCTGACCTCACCCGCCATCCTGTTCTTTTTTGTCGGTGCCCTGGCGGCATTCGCCCGATCCGACCTGGCCGTCCCGGAGCCGGTTGCCAAGGCGTTGTCGCTCTATCTTATGTTCTGCATCGGCTTCAAAGGGGGCGTTGAGGCCCGCGCGGCAGGCATGGACGGCGACTTCCTTACCGCCGCCGGTCTCGGCGTCGGTCTCAGCGCTCTCATGCCGCTCGCTGCTTTCGCGGTCCTTCGGCGACTGCCACGGCTGGACCGCGCCACCGCCTGTGCCCTTGCCGCCACCTATGGCTCGGTATCTGTCGTGACCTTCGCGGCGGGGCAGGATCATCTCGCCGCGGTGGGTCTACAGCCAGCGGGCTACATGGCTGCCGTCCTCGCCCTGATGGAGACACCTGCCATTCTGACTGCCCTCCTTCTTCTGAACGGAGCCGGTCGTGGAGCACCCCGGCAACGCCGCATGGTGCTCAAGGAGGTTTTCGTCGGAGCCGCGACCGTTATGCTGCTGGGAAGTTTCGCGGTCGGCTTGATCTCGGGAGAGCCAGGTATTGTACGCCTCGAACTGTTTGTCGGTCCGCTCTTCCAAGGCGCGCTGTGCTTCTTCCTGCTGGATATCGGGTTGATTGCAGCGCGGCGCCTGATGGAGGGCGGACGCAGGCTGAGCCTGGGCATTGTTGCCTTCGCGCTCGGGTTCCCCCTCTTATCGGCCGCGATCGCCCTTGCCCTTGCGCGGATGGCCGGTCTGCAAGTCGGGGATGCAGTTCTTCTCACCATCCTGGCCGGTTCCGCATCCTACATCGCCGTGCCCGCAGCCATGCGGCTAGCCGCTCCCCAGGCGGACACCGGGGTCTTCGTGACGGCCTCACTGGCGATCACCTTCCCTTTTAATCTGACGATCGGTATCGCGCTTTACACAGCGGCCGCGCTGTATCTGTGGTGAGCGAGAGCGTGAAGAGTAGTCCTTACAACCGGCTTCCGTCCTCTAGCCCGCTTCTCGCAAACCTTCTGTCGATACCTTCAGCATTCGGACGACTGGCAAGCTTGCCAAGATTTCGGACATTTATGAGCCGGATATCGATTTCTGATTTGCCCTATTCTTCCGCCCGTCCTTTCCTGCCTGTGCGGCCCGGGCCCCTCTGACGATCATGGCGGTCGTGATGTCGGACCGCATCGGGTGCGTCCGATGATCGGGTCCGGCAGAGATCGAAACAACGGCCTCACTCATCCCTGGCGTTCTCCCGAGCAGTGGAAAGGCTCTATGGTCATCGGACTAGCGTGGCTGCTGGAAAGCGCACCAGGCGCTCAACTGGCGCCTGCATACCCTTGAGCAACCCGCTTGCAAACAACATCGCAGCCGCGCTCAAACGAGGGTCCGGCTCGGCCTTGTCAGCAAGCTAATATGTAATCACCGTCGCGTCTAACACGTCCGGTTGTGCCAACAACATCAACCTCTCCAATCCAGACGCCGCAACCGGACCGCTTCAAGGACTCACAATGACGATCTTCACTCCCCGCCTCCAAAAAGCCGACACGGTTGATCCTTCCGAAGTCTTCAGGCCCGGCGACGCCGCGCAGATGGATGCCGTTGTCGCGGCCTGTGTCATGGTCGCGCAGGCCGATGGCTGGGTCACGCCAGACGAACGCCTTCGCATGATCGAACGCATGCGGTCGTCGCCAACGATCGCCTTTTTCGGTCTTGAAGAGATCATGGTGCTGTTCAATGCCCTAAATGTCCGCTTCGATCGCGATCCCGACGACGGCGAAGCGACGGCAGAAATCGCCATTCGGCGCTTGCGTGGGCAGGCCGGCGCCGCTCAAGCCCTTGTGGAAACCGCCTGTTCGGTCGCCGAGGCCGACGGCGGCTTCGACGGCGAGGAGCGGGCGGTCATCCTGCGCCTTTGTGATCTTTTGAATATGGACCCCGCACCGTTCGAGCTCGATGTGCCAAGGCCGTTCCGGAGCATACCGTGATGAGAACGTTCATCTGGCCTCAGTGGCGCTCTTTGAGCAGTCCAACTGGCTCAAACGACGCGCCGCGTGGCTGCCAATAGCAGCAGCCCGACCGACCAGATCGTCCGCGCGCCCGATGCCGTTCGAGGAGATGTCACGACCCGCAGACCCAGTCAGCACGCTTTCGACATTCGGGTTTGATCCTCGCCATCGTCACCCTCTGAGAAGAGGCCATCGATGCCCCGCTTGGGCGCCAATATTTGATGCCGTCCAGCGACACACCCGGAGTCGATGCCAGCCTGCGCCCTCCCAGGCTGACCCCTGTCATCAGATGGGCATGAACATCGGCGTACCGGTCGAGTTCTCCTCGGGTGCCGCTTCCATCCCCTTGTTTCGAGCCCTCCAGTTCCTCGTCTCTGACGAACGTCACCTGGGGCATGCGTCGTTCAGCCTCGGGCTGGCGTCCGCCCCGCTCGTACTGCTGGTCGGCTAGGCCTCAAAAAGGCCGTTTGTGACCAGACGACGCCTCGGATTGCTTCGCCCGGTCACCTTTTCGGTCATTTCAGAACGACGCAAATACGCTTGCCGTCAGTATGTCATTGTCGCGATCCGGCCCAAAACTGTTGTCTATCCGCTGGTTTAGATAACCGCCCTCTAGGCGCAATTTCGGGTTCAGCTGCCAGCCGAGGCCCACAAAAGCCCGGTTCTGATCGAAGGCGTCAGCCTGTCCCCAGTCGATGCTGTTCAGGGCTACAACGGTCTCGTTGGAGACCACCACGCTTACGTCAGGGCCAGCGACTGGGCGGCTCCAGCGCAAGGACTGGCGAAGCCTCCAGCCAGTCTCGTCGCCACCTTCTCGAAACGCTGCTCAAGCCGGGTTCGGCCGGCCAGACGTCCCCCGCCAATTTCGGTGATGGGATAGGTCGCCTGTTGCCAGGTGCGATGCTCTACTCCGTCCGGCCCATCCCGCCGAAGGGTCACATGGGCATAGGCCGCCCAAAGGTCGAGCCTTGGGGTGGCCCGCCACCCCAAACCCGCGCGCACGATGGTCGTATCGAGCTGATCACCGCCCTCCCTGAACCTCGCATGGGCATCGAACCACACAAGCAGCGAGCCTCCTTCTCGTGCGGGACCGCTTTGGGAAAAAAGCAGTCCATAGCTGGGCGTCCGACTGGGCCGCTGCCGGTGTGGCCACGGCCAGAACCAAGGCGCTTAACGAGAGCGGAGACACAGGACGCATATGTCAGGGCGTTTCACGACAGGGATGGAAACGGCCGGATTAACCGGCCGTGTCTTGATGAGTTGCTGGGCTTCGGGGAACGCCTCAGTCCGCTTCGTACGGCAGGGACGAATGGTGCAAAACGATACGCAACGCCCCTTTGGCGTCGCGAACCCAGCCCCAGGTCTTGTCAACCGTGGTGACCTCTCCCTTGTCGTTGGTCAGCATCACATGACCGGTCGAGATCGCCGTCGCGCCATTGATCACGATCGCCGCATTGTCGATCTCGTATGACCGCCAGCCCTTGAGGGCAAAGCCGCTATCTTGCGCAAACCGGTCGTTTCCACCGACGAAATACGAAAGCGCCCCCTCGCGTGTCGTCCTGAAGGTTGTGTCCCCCGAGGCCAGGGTCGGCTTGAAGGCGACGGCACCCAGGCCGTAACCATAGGCGGTGTCCAGGACCTGACCGGCAAGTTCGGCGGCCGCGGCCTGGCCGCCCGTCTTGTATCGGGTCGAGATAGCCACCAGGGCCTCGCCCCAAGCGCGCTGGGCCGCTTCCACCTCGGCCGCGGTGATCGGAGCGGCGGCAGGTGCCAGCCCGCCTAGATTGGCGACGGCGTAGGCATCGCTGTTTCCAGCGACCGCTGCGGGGCTATTGGCAAAGGCGGGAGCGGCCATCAGGGCTGCGAGGCTGGCGAGTACGAGGGTCTTGCGCATGGTTCTGTCCTTGCTTTGGGCCGACTTGCGGCGATGCGTGAAGGATGTGCGGTTTGCGCGGGGGTCGCATCGGCAAGCTGGCGTGCCGAAAAGCCTATGCCGTTCGGCATATGACGCGGCGGACGGGGTCGGCTACGAGGTCTACATCAGACGGAGATTGACGGCGTGGCCCACGATATAGCGCTGACCCGTGACATGCGGTCCCTGTTTCGGGATTCAGAAGCCCGCGCAGCGCGGCTGAAGCTTCTGATCGGGGTCAGCCGGGACCTCGCCATGGCTGAGGTCGGCGACCTGGATCTGGCCGTGAAACGCGCGGCCGAGAGGACCGCGCGCTTCGCAGGTTTCGCTCGGGGGGCCGTCACAGACGCGCAAGCCGTCACGGCCGAGGATGCCTTGAGCCTGCCCCTGGAGGCCCTCGCCCAAGGCGGGCGCCCGGGGGTCAACCTCGTCCTCACCGTGCCCTTGAACCCCGGCGTCATATCGGGCGAGGAGGACGCGGAAACCCTGCATCTTCTCGTGGCCATGATTGATGCGCGACTGACGGCCGATCTTCAGAGACACCGAGAAGCCCAACTGCGAGATCGACTACAGCATCGGGAAAAACAGCTGGAACAGGTTCTCTCACGCGTGGTGGGAGCTCAGGAGAGCGAACGCGCGGCCATATCGGGTGACCTACACGATGGGGTCGCCCAGCAGGTCGCGGCCCTGCACCGTCGTCTGGAGTTGCTGCGTCTCGACCTCGGAGAGGAAGCCCATGATCCGGCTCTCCGTGAAGTCGATGCGCTCATCTCGATCGCGCGGCAGGCGGTTGCCGATCTTCGGGGCGTGATCTCGGGGCTTCGTCCGACCAGTCTGGACGACCTTGGCGTCGTCGCGGCCTTGAGGGAGGAGGCTCGCCGGCTGGAACCCGTCCACGTCATCACGATCCATGACCAGCTTTCTGGGCGACTGCCCGACTGGCAGGAGACACTCCTGTTCCGCATCGGCCAGGAGGCTTTGAACAATGTCGCCAAACATGCCCCGGGCGCAGGCGTACGACTGGACATCGTGTCGGATGCCGAGCGCGGTGAAGTCTGGTTGACGGTGGAGGATTTTGGAGCCCTGGGCGGAGACGCCGGAAGACGGCCGGATGGTCCTCGCTTCGGCTTGGAGATCATGCGCGAACGCCTGGCGGCGGTTGCCGGGCGTTTGGAAGCCGGCTCTACGGCGCGCGGGTTTCGCATTTGCGCCATCGTTCCGTCCACCACCCGGTGACCATGCGTATCCTGATCGCCGACGACCACGAACTGACGCGAGCCGGCCTTCGCGCCCTGATCGAGCGAGAACTGGATATGGACGTTGTCGCCGAAGTCGAGACGGCGGAGGCGGCGGTGACACGCGCGATGCAAGGCGACATCGACGTCGCTGTTTTGGACATCCGGTTCGGGCCCGGGATGAACGGTCTGGAGGCCGCCAGTCAGATTCTGGCGCATGTCTCGACACGGGTCCTTCTCCTGACCCTTCACGATACGCCCGAATATGTCCGAAGCGCTCTGGCGGCCGGGGCGAGCGGCTATGTGCTTAAGGACGCCGGGCGCGACGAGCTGCTCCACGCCATTCGCGCGGTCGCCAGTGGACGCACCGCCCTGCCCGCCCACCTGCTTCGCAAGGCCATGGCTCCGTCGGCTGGCCCCCGGCCGGACGACCTGGCGCGGCTGACCCCGCGGGAGCGTCAGGTCCTTTCGCTGGTAGCAGACGGCCGGACCAACAAGGAGATCGCCCGCACGCTTGGCATTGGCCCCGGGACGGTCAAGGCCCATGTCGAGAAGCTCATCGCCAAACTGGGCGTGGCTGACCGAACCCAGGCCGCAGTGTTCGCGGCAAGGGCCCTGCCTTGAACCAGCGTTTGCCCCTGCCTCGCATGTCACGGACCTGGGCCAATCTTGGGCTGGGGTCCAAGGGCCTGCTCGTGGTGGCCCTTCCGCTGATTATTCTCCTGTCCGGGATCGGAGCCCTGCACCTGTCCGGCCGGGCGCAAGCCGAGGCTGAGGGGCAGGTCCGGCTGACCTTTGCCATCCAGCGCGACATCCACGAAGTCCACGCCCTGCTCGCTGAGGCGGCGAGCGGCGTGAGAGGCTATCGCCTCACGGGACGACGCGCGTTTCTCGAACCCTATATCAAGGCAGAGGATCTGCTCCCCGGGACGCTTCAGCGCCTTCGCAGCACGGCAAGAGACCCCGAGATTCGCAGGCGGCTGGCACGGGTCGATGATCTGGTTGTCCAGAAGCGAAACGGACTGGCCCAACTGGCGGCCATGCCGGGAGCCGGCACGGCCGCCGGCGTTGAAGCCCCTGTCGTAGCCAGCGCCCTGATTGCCAACAAGGCCGTTCTGGACGCACTAAGGGGCGAGATTGACGCCATGCAGCGACGTGAAAGCCAGCTGTTGGAACAGCGCCAGGCGAAAGCTGACGCCGAGCGACGCAGGACATGGATGCTGACCGCCGTCCTGGCGGGGGTCGGGCTTTTGGGTGGGTTGGCTGCGGTCCAGCTACTCTTTACGGGAATCGTCAGGCGCGTGCGCAAGCTTGAACGCGACGCTGAAAGGCTGGAGCAGGGCGAACCGCTCATCACCGCCGATGAGGCCGACGATGAGATCGGTCGACTGGCGCGTCGACTGGTACAGGCAGGCGAGCTGCTGCGCCTGCGCGAGGCCGCGGTTCGCGAGAGCGAGGAGCGTTATCGGCGAGTGATCGAAGGCGTGCGCGACTACGGCATCTTCGCCCTGGACCTGGAAGGCCGTGTGGTCAGCTGGAACGCGGGGGCTGAACGGATCAAGGGGTGGGCAGCCGATGAAATTCTTGGCCAGCATTTCTCGACCTTCTATCCGGCCGAAGCCAGACGCCAGACGCCAGACCGTTTACTGGACGAAGCACGGCGCGAAGGACGGGTGGAAGATGAGGGCTGGCGCGTTCGCCGCAACGGCGAACGGTTCTGGGCCAATGTCGTGATTACAGCCCTGCACGATCAGGAGGGGCGGCTCACAGGCTTTTCGAAGGTTACGCGGGACATCACCGAACGGCGCCGAGCAGAAGAGGCGCTGCGGCATGCTCGTGCCGAAGCCGAACGCGCCAGCCGCGCCAAGAGTGAGTTCCTGTCCAGGATGAGCCATGAGCTGCGGACACCCTTGACCGCCATTTTGGGCTTCAACCAGCTGCTTGGGTTGGATGCCGCTGATCTAACCGAAGATCAGCGTCATGCCGTGGATCAGATCAGCAAGGCGGGCGGGCACCTGCTGGCCTTGATCGAGGATGTTTTGAACATAGCGCGCATCGAGGCGGGCGGACATGCCCTGGCCATGGAACGGCTGGACCCCGCTCCGCTGCTGGCGGATGTTTGCAGCCTAATCGCGCCTCAGGCCCGGTCTGCGGAGGTGACGGTCGAGATCGAAGCCAAGCCCGGGTCAACCGTGTTGGCAGATCGGCGCGCGACGATCCAAATTCTCCTCAACCTGATGTCCAATGCGATCAAATACGGACCCCAAGGCGGACTGATAACAATGGAATTGCTGAACACTGCCGATCGCGTCGTGATCGAGGTTCGCGACGAAGGCCCGACGATTGCCGATGATCGGGCCGAGCGGCTGTTCGTGCCCTTCGATCGCCTTGATGCGGAGCGTTGGAGTGGGGTGGAGGGCTCAGGTCTGGGTCTTGCGTTGTCGCGCGGACTTGCCCAAGCCCAGGGTGGAGAAGTGACCTACCGCCCGAGAACAGACCGTCAAGGTGCCATATTCACTCTGGATCTGCCGCGATCACCGGCAGTAGGAAACGACGGCATATGAGGATCGTCCCGAACGACGCATCGGTAAAGTCGGCCCGCGTTCTGGCCGTCGATGACGAGGTCGCCAATCTCAGCCTGGTCGAGCACGCGTTCCGGCGCGAGGGCTTCCAGGACATTGCAACGTTCCTGGATGCCGACAAGGCCCTGGCCGACTTCGTTACGCGGACGCCGGATTTGGTTCTCCTGGACCTGATGATGCCGGGCGTCGACGGCTATGAGCTGCTCGAAAGCTTTCGACGCCTGACGGCGGAGACGGAATATCTCCCCATCCTGGTCCTGACCGCGGACTCCACGATCAATGCGAGGTTACGTGCGCTTTCACTCGGTGCTAGCGATGTTCTGCTGAAACCCTACGATGTTGCCGAGCTGCTCATGCGAAGTTGGGTGCTCCTCGATACCCGACGTCGCTTCAGGACGATGAGCGAAAGAGGCCGAAGCTGAGCGTCATTGGGTCAGATACGCGCTACCACAACGGATCCTACCCCGCCTCTGTCTCATACGGTCGGCCCCGCTCCTGCACCATCCGCTCCGGTGTGAAACCAGCGCAACGCGCATCGCTATCAGCCTTATTGGATACTGCCGTCGCCTCGCTTCATAAGCGCCACTCGCATCACACCAAGCCAAACAGCTCGGCCTCATCGGCCGAATGTGGACGCAAGCGGCGGGGGGTAGGTCGGCTCAGGACCATTCTCCCATCTAGGCGTTGCACCGCCTGGTTCGACACGTCTGGTCTTCCGGCACGCGGAGTGACCACATAGCCCATCATTATGGACATCCGCAGCTCTCGCTGCCTGGAGCGCAACCGTCTCAATGCGCGTTCGTCTCGGACGTTCTTCGGAAGTGGTCACTCAGAACCGGACAGGGGCGAGCCTGTTGTCCAGAATCTAGTCCGAATACGGAGTAACAAGGTGCTTAAGACGGCAGCCTACATCCTTTCAATCGCCGGCCTGGGTCTCTTTGCAGTCGCGGCGTGGGTACAGGCCAACCCTGATTCCGCGGTCCGCCCTTTGCTGGCGGGAGGCGCTATCCTGTCGATTGCGGGACTGATCCTGAGATTGGTGTGGCACTGTTTCGAACAGCGCGTAAGCCGGACGCGCATGAGCGGCAACGGCTGCCTAACCTCTCCGCGCTTGGATAACGAATAAGAGGCCGCTCTAATCCAGACGATCAGAGCACGCTGCTCGCCCTCGGCAGGCCCAGAAGTCCTGAACCCGACAATCTGAACACCTTGCGCATGTGCGGGTTGGACGTACGCTCGCTGGTCTACCCCACCCGCCCGCGAGAGGGCGGTCCGGCCTCATTACCAAACACCGGACCGCCCAACCCGGACATGATAGACATCTCGGGCGCGGGTCAGATGCCGGACTTCAGACAGGGACCTATGTTGGGCACCATGCTCCGAGCGGAACCACGCTCGCGACCTGGCGATCATGTTCGTACAGGCAACTCGGCTAGGGCGTTGAAGGTGCATCTGCAGCAGGCAGGACATAGGTCCTCGCAGCCGTAAGCTGTCCGTCTTCGACCTCAATCGCCCAGATATAGCCGACCGCATGGGTGTCCCCCGAGGCCAGGGTATACTGAGCGCGGCTTTCGACGAAGACCGTACGACAGTCGGCCGCCGGCGTGATTACGGGATTGATGAAGTCGATTTCTGTGTAGGTCGCAAAGACCTGGCTGAAGAAGGCCGATGTGGCGGTCAATCCGCTCAAGGTGATCGGCCCACCTTCATTGTAGGGAAGATGCATAACGGCGTCATCGGCGACATAGGTTTGGATGGCAGCGAGATCGCGGTTGGCGAAGTCCCGAAGCAGTCGCTCAGCAAGATGCTGGGGCTGACCATCACAGGTGGCAGCGATCTGAAGAAGGCCATGCGCGTCCTGTGTCTTGCGTCAATTGCGATAACTGGCGTCGAGCCGATCCATCTTGCGGACCACCGCAGGCCAGAGAAGTCCGCGGGAAACAACTTCCATTCCCGTCGAGACCTGACCAGCGACTTTGGAGGCGGATCCCTGAGGGGGCTCACTGAGCTGGTCGCGGGGAACGCCCATCAACGCCATCTGGGCCTGACAGGCCATTTCAAGGGTGTAGATGCGAAGGAAGGCGTCGGCGACCTGCTCGCCGACGGCCAGTGTGCCGTGATTTCGAAGGATCATGGCATTGCGATCGCCGAGGTCGCCCACGATCCGCTCTCGCTCCTCATGATCGAAGGCCAGCCCCTCATAATCGTGGTAGGCGAGATCCGGCAGAAAGATCGCAATTCAAGACTTTTACGGAACCTCGCCGATCGACAGCGCCGATTATTCGCGGATCATTTCCACGCGTCATTTCGATCGGCTGACACAGCTGGCCTCGGAAGCGGGCGGCACGCCGGTCGTCGTTGGTCAGGCGGACCGAGACCGGAAGGCTTTGGGGCCGAGCCTCATCGTGGATCCCGATCCCGCATCGGCCTTGATGGTGGAAGAAATCTTTGGGCCGATCCTGCCGATCGTCACGGTCGCCAGCTCGAAAGATGCCGCCACCTTCATCGCCGGTCTGCCGGTGCCGTTGGTCGTGCACGTGTTTGCTTCCAGCCCGTCCCTGATAAGGGGAATGGAACGCCAAACCCGCTCGGGTGCCTATCTCGTCAACGATGCCGTCATCAGTCATGCCGTTCGGGGGCGTCGGCGACAGCGGCCTCGGCGTCTATCATGGTCACCACGGTTTCCAGACGTTCTCCCACGCTCGTGCCGTCTTCCAGCGGCCGACCACCTTCGACAATGCGCTGCGCTATCCTCCGTACACGCCGCGAAAGGTCCGATGGCTGAGGCGCTTCACCGGCCTCACCCATTCGAACCGAGAATAAACTAAGCGCAAACATTAATAACCACGCCTAAATCCGGTCCGACTAGAGGATAGTAGGTTAGGCGCAAATATGGTTGACGGTTAGCAGCTTGTTGCCGCTTATAGTTATTTGCCTCCCCATCGCACACTCCAGCCCATTGGCTCTAGATCGAGGTTGGGTAAACGCGCATCCCGTTGCCTGTGGTGTCATGCTAGACAAGATTATGTGTTTCGAAGGCCGCCGGTCATTTGAGGTGACGAGTCCAGCCTTGTCCTCAAGGCAGCGCTGACACGCTACTGGGGCCTAGTGCCAAAACAGACGTGACTATCGAGTGAGTGCGACCGCGATCGCCGACGTCAGGTCTCGTATGGATATGGGTTTTGCCAAATGACCATCCATTCCAGCGGACAAGCAGGCATCGATCTGAGAGCGCTCGACGTTTGCCGTGAGCGCCAGGATCGGCATATCTGCACCGCTCGCCCTCAGCTGGCGAGCACATTCCAGGCCGTCCATCTCAGGCATCTGAACATCCATCAAGATCAGGTCGAAACGGCGCTTGGCGGCCGCATCCAAAGCGTCTCGCCCACTTTGTGCCGTCGTCACCACCAGCCCTAGCGATCCGATGATGACGGACAGCAGTTCTCGATTGGCAGCGGTATCATCCACTACAAGAACCTCAGAGCCTTCGGCAGCGTCAATATCGCCCACAACGTCTTCGCTCCTTGGAGCGTCGCAACGTGGGAGGTCAAGCTCGATTCTAAACGTCGTTCCCTCGCCAAACGTGCTCCAGGCCGTAATTGTTCCTCCCATCAACTCCGTGAGCGCGCGGCTAATGGAGAGGCCAAGTCCGGTGCCACCGAACCTTCGGCTAGTCGTACTGTCGGCTTGTTGAAAACGTTGAAAAAGCAGAGGAAGAACATCGTGTGGGATACCAACTCCCGTATCCACCACATCGAGCCGAAAACGGTCTCCATCGACTTTGCTTACCGCAACGTTGACCCCTCCCCGCGCGGTAAATTTCACGGCATTTCCGACCACATTCAAAATTATTTGGCGCACGCGTCCGCCATCAACCCAAACCCAATCGGGCAAGGCTTCCAGTCCCTGGACGTTTAGAGTGATGCCCTTGGCCTCAGCCTGGGGTGCCAAAAGCATTGTCGCATCCGTCACAAGCGCCCCAGCCCGCCAAGGAGCCGCATCAAGCGTTACAGCTCCGGCCTGCAGTTTGGAGACGTCCAATACGTCGTTGATCACCGCCAAAAGTGCTTGTGCGCCAGTTTGAATGCGTGAAACATAGACCGTTGCTTCTTCGGTCAAGCTTTCGGCTGTCTTGGTCAGAAGGCCCGCAAAGCCAACAATGCTTGTTAATGGGGTGCGGAGTTCATGGCTCATATTGGCGAGGAAAGCGCTTTTAGCCTCATTAGCGGCTTCGGCCTGTTGGGCCAGAACAACCGCGCGTGAACGACTTGCGGCCACGTCTTGGCTCGCACGCTGGATCTGGCGCAGCGCCGCCCAGGCTGCAACCAAGAGAGCGGCGGAGACGCCGGCCATGATCGGCAGGAGGGCAGACAGAACCGCCGCTCCCGGGCGATTGGGGCTCCAGGTTAGGGATGGCGCGGACGCGTCATCTTTAACGAGTCCGTATGCCAGCCCTTCTACCCCGTCAGTGACCCTTAGATTTTCGAGGAAGTATCGGGCGGTCAAAGGTTTGACAAATGCGCTGTCGAGCGGCCCGATCGCCACAATCAGTGGTGCCCGTGCTCCGCGAAGTCCAGCGTCAAAATCGGGTTCGATCAGACCGACAGTGATGAGCCGCGGTAGGCCAGCGACTTCGGCAACGGTCGAACGATGAACCCCGACTGACCCCGCGGTGCGGCCAGGTCGCATCTCTTCGGCACGCACCTGGGAAACCAGCTTGGCAACGACTGACTCGTAGGGCGCAAATGTCGCTTCCGGATTTGATCCGGTTGCTGGAGACGCGTGCAGGGCCTGATTGTTCTCATCGAGGACGAACATCTGGTCTCGCACACCATCTCGTGCGACGGATGCTAGGTTTTGCTCGACCCACTCTGCGGAGTATCGATTATCAGTGTTAATGATTGCATCGTCCCAGATGAGAAAGGGGTTAAGCGCACGCTCCATCTCTGTGATGCGGTGTTCAACGCCTGTCGCAACAAAGCGACTTTCGACATCGAACTGGCGGCGGTCGGCCGCTGCGCAGACAGCAATGATGGTCACGACCGCTGCAACGATGCCCACGAGCCCAAGTGTGGCAAGAACCCAAACGTTACGTTCGACCGTTGCGGGTGTGGTCACAATGATACCTTCCTTCAGCACCTTCCACGCGAAACGGCGAAGCCGTGACAATCGGACAAAGAGACGTTCGACTGGAGGAACAAGATTGCCCGACGCGTTGCTAACGATGTCTAAGCGGCAAGCGATGCAACATACGCCTGTTCCAGGGGCAGCAGGGACCCGACGACGAGGCGCGACAGCATGCGGCCTTCCAGGGGGATGATGGCGTCTACGAACTGGTCGTCGGCGTCGGAGTCCATGGCGGGTGGGGCCTGCAGCAGGCTGGCGGCCAGCTGGAAGGTCTCCTGGACCCCGTCGACCAGAACCCCGGCCATCCGGGTGCCGTGCTGGATCACGACGATGACGTGGCGGCTGGAGGGCTCGGTCCTGCCCAGACCCAGCCGGCAGCGCAGGTCCAGAACCGGCATCACCGCGCCGCGCAGATTGATCACCCCCAGGATATAGTCCGGGGTCTGGGGCATGGGGGTGGTCGGGGTCCAGCCGCGGATCTCGCGCACCGAGCGGACGTCGATACAGTATTCCTGACCCCCGATCTCGAACGAGATCAGCTCCAGCATGGGGTCCTTGTCGGGGGCGGCGGCCTCGGTTTCGAACGGCGTCATGCTCAGAACTCCTCCCACTCGTCGGCCTTCAAGGCGGTGTTGCCGACCGACCGGGGCGCGGGTTTGGCGGTCGGTCGGGCGAAGGCCTCGATCCGGGCCTGGGCCGCATGGACCGGGTTCGACCGCCGAGCCGCCGCCACGGGGGCGTTGCCGACGTTGAAGCGCGACACCAGTCCGTCCAGCTCGCCCGCCTCGCTCTTCAGAGAATGCGACGCGGCGGTGGATTCCTCGACCATGGCCGCGTTCTGCTGGACCATCTGGTCCATCTGGTTGACGGCCGTATTGACCTGGCTGAGGCTGGAGGCCTGTTCCTGGGCCGAGGAACTGATCTCCGACACCAGGCCGTCGATGGCGGCGACCTGTTCCACGATCCGGGCCAGGCTCTGGCCGGTCTCGCCGACCAGGGACACGCCCTGGCTGACCTGCTGACCCGAGGTGGAGATCAGACCCTTGATCTCCTTGGCCGCCTCGGCCGAGCGCTGGGCCAGGGCCCGCACCTCCTGGGCCACCACCGCAAAGCCGCGACCGGCATCGCCCGCCCGCGCCGCCTCGACCCCTGCGTTCAGCGCCAGCAGATTGGTCTGGAAGGCGATCTCGTCGATGACCCCGATGATCTGGTTAATCTCGGCCGAGGACTTCTCGATCTGGCCCATGGCGGCGATGGCTCTCTGCACCACCTCGCCGGACGCCTGGGCGTCGCTGCGGGCCGAGGCCACGGCCTGGGCCGCCTGCTGCGAACCCGAGGCGGTGCGTTTCACCGTCACCGTGATCTGCTCCAGCGCCGCCGCCGTCTCCTCAAGCGACGCCGCCTGCTGCTCCGTGCGCTTCGACAGATCGTCCGAAGCGGATGCGATTTCGTCCGAGCCGGCGCGAATGGCCGAGACGTTCGACACCACCGAGGCCATGGTCTGGCGCAACTGCCCGATCGCGCCGTTGAAGTCCTGTTGCAGCTTCACATAGTCGGGGGGAAAGGTCTGAGTCAGCTGGACCGTGAGGTCGCCCTTCGACACCCCGTCCAGACCCATGGCCAGGGCCTCGACCACGGCGGCTTGACGCTGGGCAGCCTCCTCCGACAGCAGCTGATTCTGGCGACGCTCCGTCTCGGCGGCTTGGCGCATCGCCGTGGCCTCTGTTTCCTGCTGCCTGGCGCGGATGCCGGCGTCTTTGAACACTTGGACGGCCTGAGCCATCACCCCGACCTCATCCTTGCGCGCCTGCCCCTCGATCTCGACCGAGAGATCGCCAGAAGCGAGGGTCTTCATCCGCTCCGAGAGTCTATTGAGCGGACCGGTAATGCCTTTGGTAGAGACAAACATCGAGGCCAGAATAGCCGCCAAGACGGCCAGGGCCAGGCAGGCCACCGTAATGAAGACAGCCCCTTGAACTTCGCTGGTCATCCTTGAAGAATCGGCCGTGTTTTCGGCGGCATTGCGATCTGTCCACTCCACGAGCTTGGCCGTGATGGAAGTGACCAGCTCGTCGCTTTCGCTCAACAGGGCCAGCGCCTGCGCCTGATTTCCGGCGAGGGCTGCGGCGACGGCCTCATCCAGTTTGGTGGCGATTGCCTCGAACTCGGTTTTCAGGCTTTCGACTGTTGGTGCCTCGTCCGGAACGAGGGTCGAGACCTCGTCCAGCCGCTGCAGGGTCCGCGCCCGATAATCGCGATAGGTCTCCAGCGCCTTGGTCGACTTGGCGCTTCCCGGCTCGTAGGCCACCAGTTGGTAGGCATCGTAGGCCATCGTCGTGATATTGCGATTGGCCCGCGCCATCTTGACCAGCGCTGCGGCGTCGTTCTCGATCAGGACTTTGTATTCCGCGTTCACGGACCACATCTTCCAGCCGCTGTAAGCCGTTCCGCCCAGGCCAATGACGGCCATCACGAGAATCAAGGCCAGAATCTTCGTAGCGATCTTTGTATTTTCAAGAATGGTCATGGTGCGCGCCCCCAAGTGTCGTTCTTCCAGTTCAGTCGATGGTATTTAAGTCGCTGTGCGTCGGCGCGATCGGTCTCACCCAATCGGTCAGTGGCGCGCGAACGGCCTCAACCTTCCAAAGTAAAGCATGCGCAAGCTAAGGAAGCCTTTTCAGCGATATATGGGATAGTCCGTAGTTAGGCTCAGGCCTCATCGCCAGAGGAGCACCGTAGCGGCGAGAGCGACGGCGGACAGGAAGACGGTGGGGCATCGATCATAGCGCGTGGCGACGCGATCCCAGTCTTTGAGCCTACCGAACAAGATCTCGACGCGGTTTCGGCTCTCGTACCGGCGTCTGTTGTAACGGACGGGCTCGGTCAGGGATTTGCGGCCATAGATCCAGGGCGTGATGCCATTGGCCTGCAGGGCGTCCCTGAACCAGTCTGCGTATAGCCCCGGTCGCCCAGCAACCACTGCGCCTTGGACCGACCAGCAGGGCGGCGGCACCGGTGTGGTCACTGACCTGTCCCGCCGTCATGAACACACTGATCGGGCGTCCGTTCGCGTCGTCACGGCGTGCCGCTTGGTTTTGATGCTGCCCTGGGTGCATCCGATCAGCCTCCCGAGACCCCCTTTTTTTTAGCCCCCGAGGCTCAAAGCCGTGCGGTGCGCTTTGAGATAGGTCCCGTTGATCATCACGACGGCGTTCGGCTTTGCCACCTGACAGGCCCTGCGTTATCCTGAAAACACCCGCCTCGCTCCACCGCCTCCAGCGATAATACAGCGTCTTGTCTGGGCCATGGATCGCGAGTGCGTCACGCCATCGAAGCCCGTTCCGATTGACGAAGATGATTCCCCCTCGGCACTCGGCGATCATCGACCCTCGGCCCTCCATGATTCTTGGGAAGCTGCGGCTTCAGCCGCTCCATCTGCTCGTCCGTCAGCCAATAAAAGTCGCTCATATCCAGGCTCCTCAGAGCCTGATACAGATTGAGCGCACCACATCAATGTGTCCTGAGCCTAGGGCTGCTTGCGTGCCAGAGCACGCGCCCGATGGAGCAACTCTTCGCGGTTCGGCCGGAGGGTGTGATTGCCAGACCTGCTGCATGATCGCTTCCGCCTCAGCAGTCACAGAATGCGCATCATCGGCAAGGTGGCCGGCAAAACCATGGGCCTCACGGACCGCTTGAGCCGCCTGCTCGTCATCGCGGTCTCGATTGGACTTGGGCAGCTGCGCCTCATGCCGCTAACCTTTAACACGACACGCGTCGTTAGTTAGACCACAGGCCAGCCGGCGCAGCAGGCCGCAGACCGCTCTCTCCTTGGTCAACGAGCGGACGCAGGCGCAACCGTGAATGTGACCGACGTAGTAGACGGCACCCTCGACAAACTGGCGGGCGATGGCGAGCGTCTGGTTCCCCCGACGCAGGTCCATGATTCCGACCTTGTAGCGCATGGCGATCTCCTCTGTTCGCCATGCACCGCTCTGGTTCCTTACCGGCGTTATCAATCCCAAAAATCGAACTGCATGACCACCCGCGCAGTGGTCGATTTGCCAGCGCGCTGAGCAAGCACAGACGGAACATCCTACCGTCTTGGAGCGATTTAGCTTCCGAGGGCAAGGAGCCGTCTCTGTGCGCAAGGTAAGAATCATCTCGGCCCCATTCCACGCAGGCCAGGCCGACGTTCGCGTTGGCCGGGGACCGAAGCGGTTGTTTGAACTGGGACTTGAAGATCGTATCGCATCGGCGGGAGCTGGCATCGAGCGGGTGCAGATCGTCACCGCTGATGACTTCTAAGGCGAGATTGGACGATCTTTCGAGATCATCAGGCGGTTCGCCCGCGAGGTCAGGCTGGCCGTCGAGGCTGGAGCCTTTCCGCTCGTGCTCGCGGGCAACTGCAATGCGAGCGCCGGCGTATTTTCGGGCATCGCCAAGTGCAGGAAGATCATCTGGATGGACGCGCATGGCGACTACGACACGCCGGATGAAGCTTTCAGCGGCTATTTCGACGGCATGGGCGTCTCGATGCTAGCCGGTGAGAGCTGGAAGGCCCTCATGGGCACCGTTCCTGGACAGCGCCGTTTTGACCTCGAGGATCTTATCTATCTCGGCCTTCGCGACCTATCGGAGGCGCAAAAGAAGAAGATTGCCTCTAGCCCCGCCAAGACCGTGTTCGGCGGCGAAACCGTGACGCAGGCCGGGATGTTGCAGGGCTTCAAACAAGCGCTGCAACATCAGGACCTCGAATCTCCGACGCTTCTCCACCTCGATCTCGACTGTCTAGATACCTCGGTCGGTTGTGCCAATGACTATGCTTCTTCCGGGGGATTGCTCCCGGAGACGTTGAACCAAGCAATCGCGCTCACTTGTCGACGGGCGCGGCTGGTGGGAATGACCGTCGCATCTTTCGATCCGGATCTCGACGGCGGAGACCGGATCGGTATCGCAGCCGTGGATGGGATTACAACGGCCATTGCGGGTCTGGTCGCCCCAGGCTGAAAATCAAGTCTGCGAAGGGCGCGCTGTCGTGGGGCCGGGCCCATTGACCCGATCTGAATGCGCCTGCCGTGACCACTACAGGTCCTGGATTTGCATACAGGTTTATGGCTGCCGGACCTGCGTGAACCACGTGTCGGACCATCTCCGTCCGCGCGACTCACGGCCAAGGACGTCGGCGTCGCTTGGGTGGTCGAACCGAACATCCAGCGGGACGAACGAACACGCTCACCGGAAGCCTTTATGCCGACTAGCGATTCAAGGAGGCTTTACACGAACGACATGACAAACCTGATCCGGTGCGACCGGTACTCGGGCACATTCCTTTCATGAGCTGACGCTCGCCCGCGCCCCCCAGATTGCGCGCAGACGCTCGTCCCTCCGGCAAAACCGACTGTAGCTCTCGTATCGAACAGGATTCTTGCGCGCGAAATCTTGCTGATCAGGCGGCGCGGCCCAAAAGCGGGAAACGGCCCTCACGGGGGTGATGAACGCCCTGTTCGGGACAAGGGCTTGGGCGACGGCCCTGGAGGATTGAGCATCGGCCCACTGCGCAGGGGTAGCGAAGACGGCCGTCCTGTAGTTCGGTCCGCGGTCGCAGAACTGGCCGCTCGGATCGGTCGGATCAATAGTCGTCCAGAAATGGTCAACGAGGTCGCGATAGCTCACCTTGTCGGGATCGAACGTCACCTGCACTGCCTCGACATATCCGCTGCGGCCTGCGGCGAATCTCGCGACCGTCAGATTTGGATCGGTGCCCCCCGCCGCGCCCGACATGACTGCGAGGACGCCCGGCACGGCTTCGAACTTCGCCTCCATGGACCAAAAGCAGCCGCCAGCGAACACCGCCACATTCGGTCCCAAGACGACAACCGCTTGGCTGTGAGCGGGCACCCCATCGGATGGGAAACAAGCCGCCAAACTGCCCCCTGCGAAGAGGATCGCCAAACGGGCCATCCCAAGCGGCGCGAACGAGGAGGGAGAGGAACATTTGAGCCTCGGGTGCCAAAGTCGTTCTGATGCCATTGCGCGCCTCGCGCGAGGCCGTCCCATCATGAGGTCAGGATCCCGGGCCGGTCCGGACAATCGCTTGCGACTGGCACGAGAAAGAGATCCAGCTCACCAGACAGACTTTAAAGGTCGCGCTTCTGGGGTCGTGCAGCGTCACGTCCGCCGGCAGATTCTTGCCGTCGGCCACATACCGACCGCGCCAGACGCCACCGCGCACCGGCAGAAGATTCCTGACGACAGTCTGGCCGACGATGTCGCTCATGGACTCCGCAGTCTGGCTGCCGTATGTCACGGTGACACATTGGGCGGCTCCGTTCCCGCACCCAGCGACGCGGAGCCCTCCGCCTTCAGACCGCCAGTCACCCTGTAGTGCAGCGGATTGGGCGGTGGCTGCCCCCGCGCCCACAAGGGTGAGCGAGAGAGCCAAGACCAGTGGGGAGAGTTTGGGCATGTTGAGCGGCATGGGGCGTTCCCAAGGTGAGCGATGCGAGGGTTTTCGCCGTCCGCCGTGCAGCTTCCTTCCAGATTTGGTGGAGATCAGGTGGAGGAGAACGATCACGGTGGGCTTTTCATGACGGTACGCTAGGATGCCAACAGATCGGTCGTTTCGGATCGACCCTTCAGCTCTAGCGAGAAGCGCATCCTGTCCATGGCCGGCGATCGGTGGTCGGAGCCGACAAGTCTCGTTCTCGTCGTTGAAGACGAGACCGAGCTTGCAGAGATCTTCCAAACCTATTTTGAGCGTGAGGGTTTTCGGGTCCTCGTCGCCGCCGACGGGGTGACGGCCCTGTCGCTCAATGCACGCATGAAGCCGGACATCGTCGTGCTGGACATCCGTATCCCTGCGCCGGACGGCATCGCGGTGTTGTCCGAAATTCGCCGCTTGGGCGATACGCCGGTGATCATTTCCAGCGCTCTGGGCGAAGATCTAGAAAAACTGGCGGCCCTGAAATTGGGAGCTGACGACTATCTTGTCAAACCCTTCAACCCGCTTGAGCTCGTCGCGCGGGTCAAGGCGGTCCTGCGACGGTTCAAGGGGGGCGAGGTGTCACGGGACGTCCTGAGGATTGGCGACCTGCAGATCGATCTCTCGGCGCACGAAGTGCGACGCCTGAACCAGGACGGCAGCGGTCATTCCGTAGCGCTGACACGGACCGAGTTTCGAATCCTCGTCTTCATGGCCCGCTCGCCACGTCGGGTCTTCGAACGCGCCGAGATCGTCGATGCATGCCTGTCGCAGGACCGTGAGGCGCTCGACCGCACTGTCGACAGCCATGTCAGCAATCTACGCGCCAAGCTGACCGCTGCGGGCGAGTTTGGCCTAGTCCACGCCGTTCGCGGCGTCGGCTACCGTCTGGCAGCCTCGTGACCCAAATTCGCAGCCTTCGCGTCCAGCTGGCCGCTGCAACGTTCCTGGCAGTGGCGTCGACGGTCGCCATCTCGCTGACGGCCGCGATGGGGGTCATGGGATATGAGGAAGCCCGGGTCGACGCCCGATTGTCGCCCCAGGGTCGGGTGGCACGGGCCGAACTCGCGGCCAACAAACGGCCGACGGACACCTCGGCGCTGGAAGAGGTTTTGGACGTGCAGCGACAGGTCTATGGCGAGCGAGGTGTGATCGATCGGTCCGTGTTCGCCGTGATCGGGTTGAGCACGATCGGTGTCGGGGTGATCTTCGCCCTGGTCTTCGCCAACCGGCTGAGCCAGCCCTTGGAGACCGTTTCGCGCGCGGCTAAGGCGGTGGCCGCCGGAAACTTCGCCGCGCGCGCCGAGGTGTTTCCGAGGGCCGCAGGCGAGGCCGCCGACCTCATCACCGACTTCAACCGAATGGCCCAGACGCTTCAATCATATGACCGCCAATCGACCGAAACGCTCGCGGCGATCGCACATGAGCTGAGGACACCGCTGGCCATACTGCGAGGTCGCCTCCAAGGCTTTCAGGATGGGCTTTATCCGTTTGATGGGTCTCACGTGATGGGGATGATCCGCCAGGTCGACGGACTTTCCCGCATCGTGTCCGACCTTTCGCTGGTCAGCCTCGCCGCAGCGGGCCGGTTATCGATCGATCCCACGGAACTCGATCTGGCGCGGCAGATGACAGCGCTTATCGATGATCTGAGGCCCGATTTGGAGCGACAGGGTCTTGCGGTCGAGACCGATCTTCGGCCCGCGCTCGCCTGGGTCGATCCAAACCGGTTGAGCCAAGCGGTCCTTGCCTTGATCGACAATGTCGTGGTTCACGCCCGAAGCGGCGGGAACCTGCGCATCGAGACCCGAAGCGAGGTCTCCCATGTGATTCTCGCGGTTCTGGACCGCGGCGACGGTTTGCCCGACGCAGCGTTGGAGAGAATCTTCGATCCCTTTTGGCGCAGCGGACTGTCCCTCGCCAGTCGCCAGGACGGCCACGGCCTGGGGCTTTCGGTCGTTTCATCCATCGTGCGCGCGCATCAGGGTGACGTTTCCGTCCAAGCGCGGGTGGGCGGTGGCGCAGAATTCAGGCTGATCCTGCCGCGCCGGGGTCACGCGGTGTAGCGGGTGCCGCCCTGAGCGCCGATCTGAAACGACGCTCTCAGATCTCCGGACGCTACGGTCGGTTGGCCCATTTGCGGCGGATCGAGCGGCTCACGTTCGGAGAGGTCCAGCCGGCTCTATCACGTTGGCAGGCTGTCGCGCGCCAAGCGCGCGGGTCATGTGGTCCTCGCTGGCAGCCGTTGAGCCCCCGGGCGCGCCGAGCCACGCATCAAAGAGCGTTGCATGAACGGCCAGTTCTGCACCGGCCCTCAAGCCATCAGTCCCGCTGTCACCACATAGCGCCACGGGCCAGGAGTGTCTGAATCAAACGGCCAGCAAGTCGTCAGGGCAATCTTCGGGAGCGCGGCTCGTCGATCGATGCCGAAGCGGTCGTAGCGCAACACCTCAGCGCGCGACACTCGATAGGACGTACTCCCTCCGTCGATGCCTTCAAGCACAACCACGTCGCCGGGCCTCAAAGCCTCGAGAAACCGAAAATGGGTGTCGCGATGCGCGGCAAGAACCGCTGTTCCTCCCCCGCCAAGTTTGGCGCTGCCTGGCATCAGGGTTGGCCCGAAAGCCATGGCCTCGCCCGACCCGCCCGAGAGGACGATCTGTTTCACATTCAGACGCGGAACTGTGATCCGGGCAATCGGCGCGCTGTCTGCCCAGGGCCAGGGCGCGATCGGCGCATGGCTCGATACTGACCTCGAAAACGCCTGGTCCAACAGCACCTGCGCCAGCGCAGCCTTCACGGGGATGACCGCGCCCTGCCCGATCAGCAAGATGCCGGCAAGCACCAGAAGAAAGAGGGAGATTCGACCGAGGGTCCGTCCACTGACAGTCGCGCCGTTCGTCATTGTGGAAACCGCTGGGTTCACGCCGGTATCCTCGGCCGACGCATCATCACGAGACCAATGCTCCCCATCAGTAGCAAGGCCATGCCGCTCCAGACCGTCATCGCCCAGTCTGTCGCTGTCTGAGGCAGGTTGAACCGTTCCAAGACGTCGTCCGGCGCGGCTCCGGACGGGCGGCTTTCGTCCAGTTGAGAATCGGCGAAGAGCGCGTCGAAGTCCCAGCCACGGGGTAGGTTCAGCGGCAAGTCTTCTTCGGTCAGCCGCGCGCCCGACGGCCGTCTTGGCGTGCGGTCTACCGCGACGAGGCTTGTTTCCCTGGTCACGATTGAGAAATCGAGGCCGAGCCTCGCTATGGCCTCGCCGGCGGCCTCATCTGTGGCGTCGCCGAGACTGTTGGCGACTTCAACATCGGTGATGCGGCGCTTGGCCCACAGTTTGGCGACACCCGTGCCCTGTGCAGCCTGATGTAGCTCGACCCGTTGGGTCCATGGACGGCCCTCGAGACGACCCGAGACGGTCAAGGTGCCCTGGGTCCGGTTCGTGCGGGCCAGCAGGACCAAGGGCTCCCCGTCATAGAGATCGGGCAAGTCAGCGGGTGCGAACTCGACGTCGCCACCCGGGCTGACCACGCGCAAGTCGGTCACGACCGGGTGTGTCAGCCGATCCAGCAGCTGCGTCATGCGCACGGCCACCTCGCTAGTGTCGCCGATGTTCGTAAAGGTTCCGCGCCCGACCTCAGCCATTCTATTCATGAGGAAGGTATTGGGCGCGCTACCGATACCGACCATGAACACCCGGCTGCGGCCGCGATCCGAACCAAGCGCGGCCAGCATCTCGCCCTCGTTGCTGATCGAACCGTCGGTCAGGAAGATCACCTGACGCACCCGTCTTGTCTCTTCCGGGGTATCGTCGACGAGGGCCTCGATCAGCGCTGGCAGCATCTCCGTGCCGCCTTGCGCTTCCAGCGATTCGGCGAAGCGCATCGCGAGTCCGATCTGTTCAGGTGCTGCCGGAACAGGCTGATCGAACAGTTCCGTCAGGCTGTCGTCGAAGCGAATCACATTGAACCTGTCGGTCGGGGCAAGGCTGCGCAACGCGAGCTTGAGGCTCTCTTTGGCCTGGGTCATGGACTCGCCGGACATCGAACCGCTGTTGTCAATCACGAACACCAAGTCGCGCGACGCCCGCATACGGCGAGGATCCGGCGCAGGCGGCGCGATCACCGCCATCAGATAATCGCTTCCCCGCACGCGTTCGCGAAACAGCCCGACGGACGGTGCGGTCTCTGCAGAGCGCCAGCGCAGGTCAAAATCCCGATTTGCCGGGGTAGTATCCTGGCTTAACGTGATGGTACGCGCCGACCCGCTGTCGCCGGAGATCAGCACTGGATGATAGGCGCTGACGATGTTTGTCGGTGAGAAGCCGGGATCGAGATGCACGGTGATGGAAACGGGGTTGGTGGCCGGATGACGTCGCGGATCGAGCACAGGGGCGACGACCGCTGATGCCGCTTTAAATTCAGTCGTCGCTGGAACGTATCGCGGTGCCACGACCAGAGGCAGGCGCAGTCCATACTCGCCCGCGATCAGCCGGAGGGGTGCCTGATATTCGATCTCGATCAGTACCGTCTCGCCGGGGCCGATGTTGGCGACGTAGTTGGTGAACATGTTGGGGCGCTGCTGTTCGACCAGACCGGCTCCCCGCCCCTCCTCCTTAGCCGTTTCGTAGATTTCGCGGGCTTCTTCGCGACGTTTGATCTCCCCGATGATAACCCGCTGCCCAATGACCATTTTGAGGCTATCGACAGCGCCGTCTTCGGGCAGAGGATATAGATAGGTCGCTTCGACCCACTCATCCCCGATGTTGCGGAACGCCTGAACCACCTTCACCCGAGCAGTCTGGCCTGTGACGGTCACGTTCATGTCGGTGCCAAGCTGGACCGCTGTCGGCGTCGCACCTTCACGGGTCTTCAAAACCAGAACGCCTGAGGTGATATCGTTGCTAGGCGCGGCTTGTTTCGCGCTTGCGATCGGGGCGACGCTGATCACGATGACCCAGAAAACGAGAACGGATACGGTCACGAGCCGCGGTGCACCGTATCCGGGGCGTTTGGCAATGTAGAACGAGATCATGGGAACGCTCCTGGTTGGAGCCTACTAACTAGAGGGCCGAAGCACCGCACAGCCACGCGAAACCAGTGCAATTATCCGTTGTTGTCGGCAGGGTTCCGGGAGGCACCCGACCATGACTTGACGGCGTGTGCGGAAATGTGCGCAATCCGGCATCAGTAACCGGCGGTCAAGCCATGGACGATTTCCAGGCGGAGCAGATTTCCCGCCGTGTGCGAGAAGAGTTGGCTCGGCGACGTTTGTCGCGTCAGGCGCTGGCCGACATGGCCAAGATCAGTATTTCGACGCTAGAGAAAGCCCTGTCCAGGCGACGGGCCTTCACCCTCTCAACGGTCATCAGGCTGGAGCAGGCTCTGGCCGTGCCCTTGCGTGAAACGGCACCGGCCGCCGTTATTGATTCCTCGATCGCCTCACCGGACGGCCTTGGATCCTATTCTCGTGGTGCCGTGCGGTGGCTTGAGGGTCGGTATTTGACGCTTCGCCCTTCCTTTGGCTCGCCCGGCGACATCTACGCCTATCTGACCATCATCGAATGGGATGCCGTCCGGGCGCATCTGGTCTTCTCCGAGTCGGAACGCCTCGACAGTTCATTTTCTCAGAAGGGTAGCGTCTCACTGCCCCATCTGTCTGGCCACATCTATCTGGTCACAAATGCCGACGGTCAGTATCGCATGGCGGTGCTCGGTCGCCCCACGATCAAGGGTTCCCTTTACGGAATTCTCACCACCTTGATGGTGGGCCACGGATCGCAACTTGTGCCAGCCGCCGCGCCCTTCGTCCTGCGGAGGCTGGAAAACGACAACGACTGCGCGCTCGGTCAAATCGCGGCGGACCATCCCGACTATTCTCGACACCGTACCGAATTGGACGGCGTCGCAGGTGGAGATTTCGCCCGCTTCCCGCGTTGAAATCCTGTTCGCATGTTTTCCTAAACCGGCATCGGATGAGGCCTTCTGCAAGTTGGTATGGCGATGTGGCCTCCACGCGGGAGCACTGACAAGGCAAAAATTGGTTCTGACCTCCATGAACCGCTGGTTTTCGAGCCATCGTGCTTAACTGAAGCAACCACTCTCGGCGTCGGTACGTATTTCCGACCATGACCGGCGAACTTCCTCAGACCGATGCCGAACTTGACGTGCTCTGGAGGGCTCTCTTCGGGCAGCCATTGCCCATGCTTGGCGCACCAGAGATAGCCCAGACCATCCTCGCTGAGCATATGGCTCGACCGGCTCAGCCTGACGACTCCAAGGTGTTGGCTTCCCTGCCCTAGCGGCAGTTCGGAAAGCCCGCTCCGGGGCCATCGCGCCGATGTCCGGTTTTGGGCCTGGTGCCAATGTCGTGGTCCGACCCAGATCGGACGTTCATCGCGTCTGCTTAGAAGCGAAGTCAGCGTCAACGATCAGAGCTCGCACTAGCCATGACGCCCAATCCGGGCGATGGCTGCCTCAGCCGCTCGCGCTTTGCTGCAGGGGCAGGATTTCAGACGTTGAGCGCAGTCGATGGGTCACCCGAGTTCCGCCGTGTGGGATGAGCAGCATCTCCGCCTTGGGGTTAAGGCAGCGGGCGTCGCCCTGTGGGCCTGGAACGTCGACACTGACCGTCTGACGATGGACGACATAGGCTACGGCTTGTGGAACATCCCGACTGTCGCTCCCGTCACGTTCGAGGACTTGTCCGCAAACATCCATCCTGCTGACCGTGACCGGGTCCGGGCAGCGTTCAGCGCGACGCGCGGGATCGTCGGCCCTTACGAAATCGATTTCCGCATCCTCGTTGGAGATGAGGTCCGCTGGATTTCCGCCCGTGGCCGGGGAGACGACGAAGGCATCGTCGGCCGGGTCATGTTCGGGGTCTTCCTGGATGTCACGGGGCGAAAGCAGGCCGAAGAGGCCAATGAGCTTCTCGCGGGCGAGATGAGCCACCGCGTCAAGAACCTGATCGCCATTGCGGGGGCGCTGACGGCGATAACCTCCCGATCCGCCGGAACCACGGAAGAGATGGCGCGGGAACTCACGCAGCGGCTCACAGCGCTGGGTCGTGCACATGACCTCGTGCGCCCCGTTCCCGGCCAGACTGAGAACGCCGCCCTGCTTGGCGATCTCATCTCCGTCGTCCTGATGCCTTACGACGACCTCGGCGCGTTCAGCGGACGTATCCGGGTGTCCGTCCCGAGAATGGGTATCAGCGAGGCAGCAGCCACCAATCTCGCCTTGATCCTGCACGAACTGGCGACCAACTCCATCAAGCACGGGGCGCTGTCGTGTGATGCCGGACTTCTCGACGTCCGTTGCCTGATTGAAGGTGATGACGCTGTGATCGTTTGGACCGAGCGCGGTGGTCCCCCTGTAACAGTGCCCGACACTGGCAGGGGATTCGGCAGCGGTCTTCTGGATCGCATCGTCATGCGGCAGCTCAACGGCTCCATCGACTACGCGTGGCTCACCGAAGGACTTATCGCGACGGTTCGGGTTCGAACGGCGAAGCTCGTTCAGTGAACAGGCTCTTCGGCTAGCGCCAACTTCTGCTTTCCATCTGTGGACGCCCCCTTCAGCGCAAGAGTGAATTCGGGAGTTTCTGACACGTAGTCGGATGCTGCCATCTGTCCGGCCTGTACTGCGGCGGCGAACCGTCGCTGGCCTGTATGGGAGTTCGCGGATCCGATCCAAATCACCCGTGGCGTGCTCAAGGCACGGTGGAAAGCCCTGGTTTTCCTGATCCCGTCTCGCCGACTGTTGCGCCATACGCTCCTTCGCTCATCCCACGCTTCGACGTCTCGCGGGCGTGCTGGCTAGGCCGGCACGCCCGGAGCTCGGTAGACATCGCCTTTAGCCAAGAGCGCCCAGACGATGCGGGCGTTCTTGTTGGCCAAGGCGACGATGACCAGCATCTTCGGCTTTCGCGCCAGCATCTGGTCGAGCCATGACCCTGCCGGTGCGCCTCGGATTGAGGCCTGTTTGATGACGGCGCTGGCCCCGATGGTCAGAAGCCGTCGCAGCGTTCGCTCGCCCATCTTGGTGATCGTGCCGAGTTTCTGTTGGCCGCCCGTGGATCGCTGTCGTGGCGTCAGTCCCAGCCAGGCGGCGAAGTGACGCCCGCTCTTGAAGGCTTCGTGAGAGGGAGCCAGCGCGATCAGAGCCGTCGCCGTGATCGGGCCAATCCCCGGGATGGTCATCAGTCGGCGTACGACCGGATCATGCCGGGCGCGAGACGCGATCTCCGCGTCGAGGACGGCGATCTGCTGGTCGAGGGTTCGCAGGGTCGAGACCAGCACCAGTAGAACGGTTCGCGCGGCGGGAGGGAGCGCTTCAGCCGGATCTTCGACGCGCGCGATCAGCCGATTGACGTGCGGCACGCCCTTGGGAACGATCCAGCCATACTCAGCCAGGTGACCGCGCAGGGCGTTGATCGTCTGGGTTCGCTGACGCACCAGCAGGTCGCGGGCGCGGAACACGACTCCGCTGGCCTGCTGCTCTTCGCCCTTCACGGGAACGAACCTCATGGTCGGCCGCTGCGCCGCCTCGCAGATCGCCTCTGCGTCCGCCATGTCGTTCTTCTGACGCTTCACGAACGGCTTCACGTAGATCGGCGGGATCAGCCTGACCGTATGGCCTTGTCGGGTCAGTTCGCGACCCCAGTGATGGGCACCGGCGCAGGCTTCCATCGCCACTACACAAGGTGGAAGGCTAGCGAAGAACGCCAGCAAACGACCTCGCCCCAACTTCTTGCGAAACACCACCTCGCCCTAAGCATCCGCGCCATGCGCTTGAAAGATGCTCTTGGCGAGATCCAGACCAACAGTGCTAACCTGTCCCATGGACGCCTCCTTCGAGTGTTGTTCAACACCCTCACTCTGGCACATCGATGCCGTCGGGGGGCGTCCACCCCATCACCCCTAGCGGCGGTTCGGAAGGTCCGCTTTCCGGCCGTGCGCTAAAGTCCGGTTTTTGGACTGATACCGACGTCGTGGTCCGACCGGTCTCCGACCGCCCTGATTACGAGAAGCAAGACAGCGACAACGCCCCGACTGAGGGCCCCTGCCCTAAGAAGCGGTTGTTTGGAACACCGTCAACATCGCAGTCGCCGTTGCGAGTTTGGGCTTACAATGGAATTAATAGGCCGAGGCTTGCACCAGTGCGTGAGCGCGGAAGTGGGTCGGCAACGACCAGGTTGGAGACCGTAAGAATGGCACATCAGGCCTTGCGCTTTACCCTTCCCTTTATCCTCATGCTGGTATCGAGCAGCGCCGCCGCCCAGGAGGCCGCGTCCGATCTCTTTGTGGGCACGATCGTGGCGGAGGGTGACAGCCTGTTTCTCGAACGCTGCAATGGGGGCAGGACCCTCTATCGCCTGAGCGCAGCACACGGTCAGACGATCCCCTCAGCGTGCTGCGCGGCCGCGGAAAACCCCTGCAGGCGCAGTTAAGTGCCCGCTACCGCGCCGATGGTAACGGACATGCGCTCGACGTCGTCGAGGTGGTGGAGGTTCTACCCGGCAGGTCGTGCCATTTGTCCGACATGTTCGACGCCATCGGCGGGAAAGGCATAGAACAGACGGTCGGGGCCCTGCCAGATCTTGATGCTCCCATGCTTTCGATCACGGTTGAGCAAGTCGAGGCCGAGCAGTCGCTGGATCTGACAAGGTGCCTGTCCTTCGGCGACGCTGCAAAGGGGGTTTCGTTGGCGATGGGCGGATGCGTCAATGCCGAGCTTCGGGTCCAGGACGAGCGCATGAACACCGCCTACCGGTCTGCCATGGCCCGGCTTGATGCCGTAGGCCGAGCGCAGCTGCGCAGCGAGCAGAGGGCGTGGATACGTCAGCGAGACAGCGGTTGCGCAGAGAACCGCACGGGCGGCACCATCGACATGGTCGATATCCCAAGCTGCTTACTGGACGAGACGATACGCCGCCGCCTCGTGCTGGAGGCGACGGCACGATAGCGTCACCGCACGGGAACGTCGGCTCGTCCGAGTGCGTGACGATAACCTCGCGCCGATTGCTGTACGATTTGCGATCAGCTTGTGCAAAGCTCCTCGCGATCCTGGGAGTGGTCCTCGGTCAGTTTCCAACCCTTGGACCTGGCAAACTGGCGCAGTTCGACCGGTCTGGTCGACGTGTATCCTGTCCCCAGAAGACTGTCCCAATGTAGAGGTGTTCGCGTCCGCGTCTCCAGTTGCCAGATCGGCCGACCTTTTGGGGTTGATCGAGGCGTTCCGCGGATGATCCTGGCTTCCATGGCCTGTGCACCTCCATACCGAGGCTCACGGGATTAGCGCGCCTGCCCCGATTTGCCAATCGGTCGAGAGCGTCCAGATCCCTAGCCGCGGTCTAGTTCCGATCATTGCGGCGTTCAGCGAAACCCGCCCGGAGTCCGTGCGGTTGGAGGGGCTGGCGAGACCTCGGGACAAAGCAGCCATGGCCTATTTGCAAATGAAAAGGGAGTTTGAGCACGTTCGCCGTGGGATGCGGTCGGCCATGTACCATTGGGTGGTTGAGCTGATTTGTAAAATATCGACCGACTGGCTCAGACAGGGATGGTCAAGACCCCGTCTTTAGCGGCTAGGTCCGGGAACCCAATGGAACCCAGCACCGCGGCTAGAAGGACGGCCAGACCCGTGTCCGCGCCTGACTTTCGCAGCAGAAGAACTTTGTGGTTTTCGTGCGGCTGAGCATCACGACGGGGAGTGTCCGTTATGCTGTCAATCTGGAACATCCGAGCAGGTGTCAGCTTACAGCAGTATGACGACGCGCGAGGATGAGCTGCGAGACCAAGCGGCAAAAGCGAGACGGCTCGCCGGGGGATATTTCGACCCGTTGACCGTCAAGCTGCTCCAAGAGTTTGCTGACGAATGTGAAAAGCGAGCGCGTCGGATGACACCTATCGATGACAAGCATGCCGAGGTTCCCAAGCGGTAGTCTATCGCGCGGATAGCTGCTATCGGGCCGGAGCAATCATGACTGGCACTCAGAAAAATCGGCGTTCGCCGATCGTTACAGCCGACGATCCTCGCGTCTAGATCGGGTGACGGAGCGAGTTGACGGTAGATCGCAACTGGACGGTCTTGTAGGGTTGATAGCTGATGAGGCCGTGGCTCCAAGCCGTTCGTCGCCCCACTTCGATTAGAACTCCTCCCACTCGTCTCGACCAGCAACGAGTATAGGCTTTTGAGCGGCTCCGCCGTAACCGAGCGTGCGCGCCTGCGTGACGAGCCGAGGGGCCGGACGGCTTGTGGATGCGCGGCTGACCGGAGCGGCTCTGGTGGCGTTGGCGGTGCCGATCTGGAAGCGGGCGACGGATCCTGCCAGGGCCTCTGCTTCCTGGGACAGCGAGTGGCTGGCAGCGGTGGATTGCTCGACCATGGCCGCATTCTGCTGGGTCACCTGGTCCATCTGATTGACGGCCGAATTGACCTGCTGAAGACCCGTGGCCTGCTCCTGGGCGGAGGCAGCAATCTCAGAGACCAGACCGTCGATTTCGGTAACGCGGCTGACGATACGCTTCAAAGCCTCGCCCGTCTGGCCGACCAGGGCGACACCGGCGTTGACCTGGGTGGTCGATGCCGAGATCAGCGCCTTGATCTCTTTAGCGGCACCAGCCGAGCGCTGGGCCAGGGCCCGCACTTCGGAAGCCACGACCGCAAAGCCGCGGCCGGCGTCGCCGGCGCGCGCCGCCTCCACGCCCGCGTTCAGGGCCAGCAGGTTTGTCTGGAAGGCGATTTCGTCAATCACCCCGATGATTTGAGAGATTTGATGGGCCGAGGTCTCGATTGCGCCCATGGCGTCGACGGCGTTGCTCACGACTACGCCCGAGGTCTCAGCGTCCCCCTTGGCGGCCCGCACCGTCTCTGACGCCCTGCGAGCCCCCGAGGCGGTCCGGTTTACTGTAGCCGTGATTTCGTCCAAAGCAGCGGCCGTCTCCTCGAGGCTCGCGGCCTGCTGCTCGGTGCGGCGCGACAGATCGTCGGACGCCTGGCTGATCTCGCCCGAACCCGAACGGATTGCAGCGACGTTTGTCACCACGACCGACATGGCATCCTCCAACTGAGCAATGGCCGCATTGAAGTCGTCCTTCAGCTTGACGTAATCGTCCGGGAACGGCTGGGCGATGCAGTAGGTCAGGTCGCCGCGCTTCAGGTGATCCAGACCGTCGCCCAAGGCAGCAACCACGTCAGCTTGTTCACGTGCAGCGGCTTCAGCCACGCGTTGATGGCGGGCGCGCTCCTGGTCGGACAGATCGCGAAGGGCGGCACCCTCGTTTTCCAGTCGCACCTTTTCGATCGCAGCATCGCGGAACGCGATGACGGATTGCGCCATCTGACCCATCTCGTCCGCGCGTCCAAGCCCAGGCACCGACAGATCATGCTCGCCGTTCACCAGCCGCTGCATCGCTGCTGTCATGGCCTGGAGCGGCCCTGCCACCCCTGAGAGAACGAACCGGGCCGTAAGAAGCATCAGAATCAAGGCAGCCAGTCCAATCCCCGCCATGACAATGGTCGAGATCTCAAAAGCTTTTTGAGCCGCAGCCGCCTCCTCGCGCGCCACGCGGGCCTGAAGATCGACGAGCGACCCGATCGAGGCCGTAACGGGGTCTATGGCTTTGTAGAGGTCGCGGTCGGCGAACGTCCCGAGAGCCACCATGTCCCTGGTCAACAGGATCGTCTCCAGTTGAGCCACGGCGGCCTCTGCTGCGGGAAAATCCGCCATGGCTTGGTCGACGAGCGCCAGCTCCTCGGTCGTCATTTGGGTGGCCGTGTAAGCGCTCCAGTTCGCCTGCACGGCGATCTTGGCCTGTTGCACGCTAGCCAGAGCGTCTTGTGCGCTGAGGGCTCCGGAGCGAGCCTTGTGGACGGTGTCCACAACGTTGACCGCGTACATATCGCTTGCGATCTTGAGCTGCTGAAGCGGCACAACTCTATCGTTGATGATCGACTGAATTCTGGCTCCCGCGTTCGCTGAAGCGATCCAGCTGGAGCCCGCAATCGCGAGCATCGCGAGCCCCAGAGCAATCAGGCAACCGAGCAGGCGCGTTTTAATGGTCGGCTTCATCGCAACTCACATCACCCTCGGCACAATCACGAGCGCCCCGCAGCGATCATGGTTGAGAAACGTGAATACGATTTAAAGCGCAGTCTGTTGGCTGGCGTGAGCCCAAGGGGTTGAACCCCTCAAACACTGCGATTTTCCGATCGGCTTCTTCTCTGAACCCTCCCCAAAGGCCATCTGTCCAAGATCGGCTGTCGCATAATCCGCGTATGACCGTTGCGGAGGCCTGTCGGTCGCCAGGAGCGTGACGGTGCCACTTTTTCAACTCCGCTACAGCCCCCCATCCTTGCTGGAACCTGAAACGGTTCTGGCCAGAGATGCCATCGATGCCATCGATCAGTGCAAACAGCGGCTGGCAGCTCGGGGCGGTGATCGCGCTATCCTGCTCTTGGACGGCGCGGTGCTTCACACCTTTGCCGAAACTGACCCTCCTGTTTTGTCAGCCCCGCGCCCGATCGACATGGACCAACTGTTTGCGTCTGCTGGCATCTATGTTTTTCGGACGCCATAGCGCTGGGTCAATGATGGGCGGGAGCTCGGGAGCCGGGGCACCGGACGCTGCCTATGTGCTCAGGCCGCCGCGCGATCAAAGGGTTCGCAGGGTTCACAGGCTTTGGCCAAGGTGGTGGCCAACAGGGCGGGATCAATGGGCTTGGTCAGGAACGCGAAGACACCGACAGCGTCCCAAGCGGCGCGATGCGTATCCATAGCGTTGGCGGTCAGTGCGATGACTGGCGTCGCCGCGTTAGGTCCCGATTGGCGGATTTCGGCTGTCGCATCCAGTCCGTCCATCACGGGCATCTGCATATCCATGAGGATGACGTCAAAGGCTTGCGCAGCAGCCGCTTGGACGGCTTCAAGCCCATTCTCGACAAAGAAGAGCTCGCATCCGTGAGGTTCGAGCAGCAATTGCAGGATCCGCCGGTTGACCGGATGGTCGTCGGCCGCGAGAAGCCTCCGGCCATAAAGCGACGCGGTGGCGGGCTGAATGCCCTCTTCAACTTCGGACAATGAAGCAAGGGGCTGGACCGGCACGACCAGAGTGAAGGTCGACCCTAGTCCCGGCTGACTTTGTGCCTCGAGCGTTCCGCCCATCAATTCCGCCAGGCGGCGGCTGATGGCCAGGCCCAGACCGGTCCCTCCATATCGCCGTGTCGTTCCGGCTTCAGCCTGCTCGAAGCTTTCAAATACCGTCGAAAGACGACCCGGGTCGATGCCGCAGCCGGTATCCGTTACCGCCACGGTCAGCATACCGCTTTTTTCCGACCACGACGCATCGATCCTGATCGTGCCGTTCTCTGTGAATTTGATGGCGTTAGACAGCAGGTTGAACAGTATCTGCTGCAGTCTCAGGGGGTCGGTCTGAACGCGGACCGGCACATCCTCCGCGATTGCCAAAACCAGGTGCACATCGTTGGCGGCTGCCTTGTGTTCCCAGAGCCTCTGAAGGGAACCGAGTTTGTCCCGAAGATCCATAGGTGTCGATTCAAGCGTCATCTTGCCGGCTTCGATTTTTGAAAAATCCAGAACGTCGTTCAACAGGCCGATCATGACCTCCCCCGCATCGGCGAGCATCGACAGATGTTCCTTCTGCTGGGGATCTAGGGGCGTACGCCTTAGCAGATTAGCCGCCGATATGACGGCGTTCATCGGCGTCCTGATCTCATGGCTGACCACGGCCAGAAAGTCGGACTTTGCGGCATTCGCGATCTCAGCCTGTCGGCGCTGACGTCCCGCCTCGTCGTTGGCGGCTTCGAGTGCGCGTGTCGCGGCTGAACTCTGTCGCACTGAGACGACGAGATGCATCATATAGAGGCAGCCTCCGACGATGATCAGACCTTCGATTGGTCGTCCATTCTGAACGGCGCTTATCGCGGGGAGCCCAAGAAAATAGGCACTGTGGGGAATGACGGCTGAAAGCAGCAGCGGTCGGACCTGATGCATGTGTAGACTGACGTGTAAAAGGCCCCCTGCCACCTGGATGATTCCGAACAGGCGACCGGCCTCCCCTGCATTGAACCAGAGATAGGCTGCGATCCCCGAATAGACGACCACGTTCAAAGCGGCTGTCGCACAACAGCAGACCTTGTATGTCAGCGACAACGTCATGTCGGGCTTCAGCCGCAGCGGGCGGAATACCCACCAATCCAGGGCCTGGGTCATAATCACCGTCGTTAGCCAAACCATTGGCCAGATCGACGGAGCGAGAAACCACGACGTCAGCGCAATGAATGCCGCCAGTCCGCAACGCGTTTTGAGTTCGCCCAACCGGTTCTGAGCAATCTTGGCGTAGGGTGACGGCACCATCGGAAGCCTCCTCGGACAAACGATGCTATGTCAGAGGTGCGAAGAAAATGTTGCATGTCTGCGTAGTGCCCACTCGCGCAACACCGCGCCGCCACGGAGGTCGTCGAGCCGCTATCAACGACTAAGGAGGTCTGTTTGAGGCCCACTTATAGTTAAGCTTTTCCCGATATTCATGGCTACCGTTCCCTTACGCGCAGTCTCGGAGACACTCATGTTCGGTCGCATCAACAAAGCCGAAGCCGCCAAGGCGCGTGAGACACAGGACGTTCATAGCAAGCTTGACGCCATTGGCCGCTCGCAGGCCATGATCGAGTTCGAACTCGATGGCACGATCATCGCTGCGAACAAGAACTTCCTTGCCGCGATGGGATATACCTCAGCAGAGGTTGTCGGCCGACACCACAGCATCTTCATGGACCCGATCGCTGCGGCAGCCGAGACCTACCGCCAGTTCTGGCAGGATTTAAGAGACGGGCAGTTCGCAGCGCGCAAGTTTCGGCGCCTGGCAAAAGGGGGCCGCGAGGTCTGGATCCAGGCCACCTATAATCCTGTGCTCGACGCCAACGGCAGGCCTTATAAGGTCGTGAAGCTTGCCGTGGACATTACTCAGGCCGAGCAGGAAGCGGCTCGGAGTGAAGCGGCGCGCAAGCATGCCGAGGAGACCCAAATCGAACTGGTCCAGACGCTGGCCCAAAGCCTCAACCGGCTCTCTGAAGGAGATCTGACCGTCAGGATCGAGGGCAAACGTGAAGGGATGCACGAGACGGTTCAGAAAGATTTCAACGGCGCGATCGAAAACCTGCGTGCCACCTTGGACAGCGTGCTGCAAGGTGTTGGCTCGATAAGCAGCGGATCTGACGAGATCGCTGAAGCCTCAGAGGATCTGTCGCGGCGAACCGAGCAGCAGGCCGCAAGTCTGGAGCAAACCGCAGCGGCGCTCGATCAGATCACAGCCACGGTCACGCGCAGCGCTGCCGGAGCGAAACAGGCCACCGGCGTCGCCAGTGAGACCCGGTCCGAAGCGGAGCGTTCGGGTCAGGTCGTCCGCGAGGCCGTCTCTGCCATGGGCGAGATCCAGAAGAGTTCCAATGAGATCAGCCAGATCATCGGGGTGATTGACGAGATCGCCTTCCAGACCAATCTTTTGGCGCTGAATGCCGGCGTCGAGGCTGCTCGCGCTGGAGACGCCGGCCGCGGCTTCGCAGTTGTCGCGCAGGAAGTGCGCGCGCTCGCGCAAAGATCGGCCGCAGCGGCTAAGGAAATCAAGTCTCTGATCTCCACATCGACCAGCCAGGTGGCCAAGGGGGTGACCCTCGTCGACGACACCGGTGCTGCTCTGGCGAAGATTGCTAGCCGCGTCGCTGAAATGGATGGCCTAATCGCCGAAATCGCCAGCTCAGCCCATGAACAGTCAACCGCCCTGGGCCAGGTCAATGCGGCCATCAACCAGATGGACCAGGTTACGCAACAGAACGCGGCCATGGTCGAGGAAGCTACGGCGGCCGTCGGGTCGCTTCGGTCCGAGACCAGCGAACTCGCCAGCCAGGTTCGGCGGTTCAAGACCGGATCCCATTCGGGGGACGCCCGGGCTGACAATCCCGTTCACGCCGCCCGCGCCAAAATCGACGCCTTCGCCCGGACCGGGGCGTCCGGGCGGGTGACAAAGTGGTCGACGCCTCGACTGGTCGGCAACACCGCCATGAAGGCCGACGAGTGGGATGCATTCTGATCGGGACCCCATCGGTATAGGCTTCCGAAAGCGCCACGGGCCGGACCGCAACCTTGATACCAGCCGAACGGCGAACACCCCTACGCGTTGCAATAGGGTGGAAGCGGATGCCAGCATCGCCTCCCGGCTCGTCAGACTGAGATACCGCTGTCGTTCGCCGTTACCTTTTTGGCGGACGGTCTGTTTGTCCACGCAGTCTCCTGCCAGATCAGTCGCTCGGTTCAGCGGCCGCGCCCAGCATCACAGCAAGGCCCCGAGCGGCGATCTCAGGTGGAACGATCAGGAGGCCGTCCATCACGACGCGGCTGAAACGGCACACGGCAACTGGCGCGGCCTCGCTGATGTCCGAGGGGTCATCCAGCAATGTAGCCTCGGCAGCGGTCATGTCTGTTTGAGCGAAAGCCGCCGCCCAGAGGTTGCGCTCGACTTCGGAGGGTGGACCTAGATCCCGTTCGACCGGTGCTGCGCGGCCCGCGGCTGCGGCCAACAGGAGGGCTCTTAGCCATTGGGCATAGGCCCCGATGGCCGCGCTGTTGACGGGTTCGTCGTTTCGCAAAGCTCCAGCGTCAAGCCGGATACAGAGCGCAGGATCACGCTCGGCACCAATCCGGTAAGCGTCCCGCGCCGCGTAGGCGAACCTGATCAGGTCAGCGTCGGGTGCCTGTGCGATGTTTGGCAGTTCTCGATCGACGACAGCAGCGATGAACGTTTGGGTGACCGAACTGATCTTGAAGCCGGGTTCGGCTGATAGAGAGCGGGCGTAGGCCAGGTCTCGGAACCTGGCGAAATCGGCAGGAAAGCTCAGGGCTAGCGTGTCTATTGCTTCACCCCAGTCCGGGTCTTGCCTGGCAGCGGCAAAGGCCGTCTCGAAGTCGGCATCGGCTGTCCGAGGCTCAGCCCCCCTTTGAGCGTCGTCATGGCTTGAGAACGCCAGCCATATCACCGCAACCAGTGGGGCGATCTTCAGGCGTCTCATCACAAGCCTCCCAATGCCGCAGCTATGTCGGCCGATCTTACCCTAAAGGCGCTCAGCGCTCGGAAATTTTGAGCGTCGCGGTAAAGCGCCTAATCACATCTTCTGTCGCCGCCCGCCACCCGGACGTCGGGTCGTCTGCAAGGCACTGTGCAATGCCAGCCTGGCATGAAGTTTGAGGAATCGAGCCCGCAGAAGATCCGTTTGCTGAGGCCTCGGAACTGTGGACGGCGGCTTCGTAACTGGTCCTCGTGCCGGAGATCGTCAACCGCACGAAGTCGGAGCCGCGCCCGTCGTCGCTGACAAGTCCGATATTCACGAAAAGGTCTCCCGGCCGATCGCAGTCCACCGTGGGAAATGGGAGCACCCTGGCGGAACGGCCGTGAGGCCGGTTAAGCCGCGTTGTTCCATTCGCTCGGGCCCAGGCATCAAATACGGAGATCGCAAATAACTGGACTTGTTCGGTCGTTGTCGTCCCAGGTTCTTCCTCAGCCGTCACATACGCGCTGATACAAACATAGCCGTTGCGAGGCAGAACTTCGGCTACAGCACTTCCGGCGCTCAATAGCGATGCAACCGATAAGGCCACGGCTATGAGCCGCGTGAAGGTGGCCATAGAGACGCCGGTCACACGCCGAGCCGGTTGATAGATGTAGCGAAAAGCCAACCGCCTCATCAGGTCGAAACCGGGTAGAGGCTTGGGCAGAGCATGTTCGCACTCTCGACAACCTGAGTTGCCTATGTGCGGATCCCAATGCCGATCGTCAACGCGGCGGAGACCCTGTTTTTGCAGAACGCGATCGGGCAAAAAATAAGGCAGTCGATGCGGGAGCTTGCACGCGGAGTGGCCGAGACTCTTCCATCCGCCGGCGGACCGGGAGCAACCGGCCCGCCGGCCTCATTTGGTGCTAGATCTGCGGGATTGGTGAAACCCGACCGGGATCGAGTTTGGCGGTGACTTTTTCCGATAACTTCTTAGCTGCCACCGCAGCCGCCTCAAGTCCCTGGTCGGCCACATCGCTCAAGGCCGCCTTCTCCTTTGAACTCTGAGGAATGATCGATCCGAGCAATGCGCCGACAGCGATGCCCAATGAGGCCGTGGCCATGGGATTGGAATCGTGCAGTTGCATTGCTGCTGAGAATGCCGCCCTCCCCTGCTCACGGGTTTCTCTTGCGGCTTTACCGACGGCATCCTGACCATCATGCAAGGCGTCGCCGGCAGAGGTCCGTGCCGCGGTCAGGCGATCTCGCATGCGATTGCGGACAGCCGCGGATTTGGATTTCACCGTCTGAGCCGCTTCAGCCACGCGACCCCGGGAGCCGGCCTCGTCTTCGTTATCTGTCGGCTCGAGACGGAGCGACGCGGCACGTCCAGCGTGAAGCCGCGTGCGCCACTCACCATTGAACTCGTGATCGGGCCGGCTGAAGTTTAGCTCGAAGGAAGCCACCCGATCATGAGCATCCCACGCCTTGAATCCTCATCGCTGAAGTCTGGGCGGCTCTCGATATCGACAGATCGCCAAGGTCCCTTGACGGCGGTCGGTGCGCTCGTTCGGTCACCAGCGCCAAGCACTCGCGGGTGAAGTTGTCGATCACTGTCAGGATGCGGAAGCGTCGGCTGTTGATGAGCTGGTCAGACACGAAGTCCGGCGATCAGCGCTGATTGGCGACCAGCGGCGTCCCCAGCGGATGTCGCATGCCCATGGTTCGCTTTCGACAGCCGCGTCTGCGCACCGTCAGCGTCGTCTTGCGATAACAATTGCAGAACGTCGGCGAGCTCAGCCCGTCCGTGCTTTCTGTGCAGGTCCACCCTCGGAACACCGGCCTCCTGCTGGCGCAGGACTCGCTGAATTGTCTACGGCTGGCGCATGCGCAGCCTCCAATCCATAAAGAGTGGGCGCTTCATCCCGACCGTCCTTTCGGAAGGCCAACTCTCGCTCTTCCTGGAGAAGTTCAGGTCACGTCACCCGAGCGCTCCGGCAATAAGACACTGTCAGGATAGGCGACGTCGGCGGCCGTGGGACTACTGTTCGTTCAGCGCGCCAAGGACTTCACCCCGCCGAACCTAGAGCTAGGCTCAGGACCCATTGATGTGATGCGCTCGATCTGATCCAGGCTCTGCAAGGCGTCTGGATACGAGTGACCTCTATTGGCTGACGGCCGAGCAGATGGCTCGGCTGGTGCCCCATTTCGACCGGGGCTATGACGCGGACTGGTTCAGGAAAGACTTGCAGGCCAATGGCATCACGCCCCGTATCCCTGGCCGCAAATCCCGGACCGAGCCCGTCCGTCACAATAAGCGCCGGAAAAAAACCGAAACCGCACAGAGATCATGTTCAGCAGGCTCAAAGATTAGCGTCGCGTCGCCACCCCGCTACGATCGATGCCGACCTCGCGGCGACCGTGCTCTTCTGGCTATGAGTCCTGAGCCTAATTCTGCGGGAGAGGCGCGGTCCAGGGCGGAGAGACGCGGCTGAACACCTTCATGACCACAGTGCGTCTCCGAAGGCATCAAGCCCACGCCCTCCTCGACCAAATAGAAAATGCCGCCTCTCAGGTTCAGGGCAAGGGGCAGATTCGCTGATCGTGAGGCCTTCATTGCCTGACGCCGGATCATCACCTCTGGGGCTTCTCAAACCTTTGCCCGCTTCACCGTCTTTCCTCGTTGGCAGACCTGAGAGCGACGAGACGAGTCCAGTCCGGATCGGCCGAAACTTCAGCACCTGATCAACCAAACGAAGGGAGGTGACCCAATCACCATCATCCCGAACGGTAGGGCAAATATTCATAAGTGATGTTATTTTCTCTGTTGAAATTCTTGTTGAAGCTTTAGGCTCAGCTTGAGAGATTGCAAACTGCCTGGGCGACCTGATGACCATTTCCATCCCCGCTCTCCCCCCCGCTTCCAGCCTGAAAACCGTCGTCGGGGCCTCGGCGGCGGGAACGGCGTTCGAGTGGTACGACTTCTTCATCTTCGGATCACTGACGACGATCATCGCCCGGCATTTCTATGCCGATGTGGGTGAGGCCACATCCTATATCCTGGCGCTTCTGACCTTCGGCGTTGGCTTCGTGGTGCGCCCCCTGGGTGCCCTTGTGTTCGGATGGTTCGGCGACAAGACGGGGCGCAAGACCACCTTCCTGGTCACCATCACCCTGATGGGAGTGGCGACGGTCGCCATCGGCCTGCTGCCCGACTATGGGCAGATCGGCATCCTGGCCCCGGTGTTGCTGATCTTCCTGCGTATCGTTCAGGGGTTCGCCTTGGGTGGCGAATATGGGGGTGCCGCCATCTATGTCGCCGAACACGCGCCGGCTAAGAAGCGTGGTTTCCTGACCGGCTGGATCCAGACCACCGCCGCCATCGGACTGATCATGGCGCTGAGCGTCATCCTGATCACCCGCGCCGTCCTGGGGGTCGAGGCGTTCGACGCCTGGGGCTGGCGCATTCCGTTCCTGCTGTCCTTCTTCCTGCTGGTCGTGTCGCTGTGGATCCGGCTGAAGCTGCACGAAAGCCCGGCCTTCAAGCGGATGGTCGCCGAAAGCACCGAGCGTCAGGCCCCCTTCCGCGAGAGTTTCGCCACCTGGAAGGTCGGGAAGTACGTCCTGATCGCCCTGGTCGGCATCATGTTCGCCCAGGGAGCCGTCTGGTACGCGGGGTATTTCTACACCCGGTTCTTCATGGAGCGGGTGCTGAGAATCGAGGTGTCGACCGTCGACGGCCTGATTCTGGCCATCACCGTGGCGTCGGCGTTCCTCTATGTCTTCTTCGGCTGGTTGTCGGACAAAGTGGGGCGAAAGCCTGTGATGGTCGGGGGCATGGTGCTGTTCCTGATCGCGGTCTTCCCCGGCTTCCACGCCCTGACCCGCGCCGCCAACCCGGCCCTGGCGCAGGCCCAGGCGACCGCGCCGGTAACGGTCATCGCCGATCCCGCGACCTGTGCGGTCCAGTTCGATCCGGTCGGCAAGGCCGCCTTCGCCTCGTCCTGCGATCTGGCCAAGAATGTGCTGTCGAACGCAGGCGTCAGCTATGACAACCTGGCCACCGCGCCCGGTTCACTGGCCATGGTCCGCATCGGCACGGTCGAGATCGCATCGGTCGAGGGCACGGGCCTTGACACCGCAGCACTCAAGGCTGCCCGCACTGACGTCGAGACCCGCGTCAAAGCTGCCCTGACAGAGGCCGGCTATCCGGCAAAGGCCGATCCGGCGCGGATCAACCTCTTGGCCGTGTTCGGCATCCTGATGATCTTCATGGTCGCGGCGACGGCCGTCTATGGGCCGCAGGCCGCAGCCCTGGTCGAGCTGTTCCCCACGCGGGTGCGATATACGGCCATGAGCCTGCCCTATAACGTCGGCACCGGCTGGGTGGGGGGCCTCCTGCCCGCCGCCAGCTTCGCCCTCGTGGCCTTCTCGGGGAACATCTATTTCGGCCTGTGGTATTCCGTCGCCTTCACGGGCGTGGCGGCGGTGGTGGCCCTGCTGTTCCTGCCCGAAACACGCGGTCGTGACCTGAACACCATCGGGGGGTGAAGCTCGCGAACTGAGCGCTCGGCTCGCTCCCACCCCGCCAGCGCGGTGAGGCGTGCGGTTCCAGTGGGTGGGCCGAGCGAGACGAAGCATGACCGCCGCCCGCAGCAGATGGGCTGCGCGCTCGGCGACGGATACGCGCAGCGCAAACAATGGCGACACACTGGCTGGGTTGCGCCTCATCGCCGCTCCGCGCGCCGACCCGGTGTTTCTCATCCGCTGTTTGAGGACGCCTCCGCTCGCGCCCACACCCTGCGTGACCTTTTAAAGTAGACGCCGCCGCGCCTCTGGCGGGCCCGTCCTGTCCGCCCACCTTCCGTTACGCCGCAAGGTGATCGAGGCGTGGGATGCTGGAAGGAGAGTTGACCCTCCATCAAATGCTTGGCGATCCCATTGTCTGACTGTTGATGGCGCGCGACAACGTGGCCGAGGCCGACCTGCGCGGTCTCGCCGTGCGCTTCGACACGGTCGCGACAATCGCCCCGCAGCGCTCGGGTTCGAACGTTCCTCTTGCCGTCGCGTCCTCGGAACTCATCAAGGGGGTGGGACCGAAGCGGATGAGGGCTTGGAAACCGCGTTGCAGGTTACATGCGATTGATTTGACTTGAGCGTGCACACCGTCGCCGGAGGTTATGGCCGTCGCCCGGACCGCCGGCCAGCGGCTTTCCAACATGGACGCCGTCCCCTTTCCGACGAGGGTGACAGGGTTCGGCCCCCAGGCGGCGCGCCGACCTCGGCGCGCGAGCTTTGATTTCTACAGAAAAAAATGTCGGCCAGAGAGAGGCCTCTGGCCGACAGTGCACCAGGATCGTCTCGGTGGAGCACCGGGACGCGGGGGCGTGATGAAACGCCGAGTCATTGAGAGCCGCCTTGCTCCGGAAATGCAATCTTGTTTTTCCTGTGAAACGACTTTGTCAGCCAACGGCGTCTCTGCGGTCAACGTCGCACGATGTGACTGTCTTTCAGAGAAGCTTCGGCATGCCGCCGCTTCAACTGAGGCGCTTTTGGCCCGTTCCCAGCAGAGTGAAGCGATTGCGTTGGGTCGCAGACCGAGCCGCCCGCCGACGTCCAAGCACGCGAGCCCCCCTCAACGCCGCTTTTAACGACCGGTGCGAAGCCACGCCGGCGTCGCTCTCAGTGATTGTCGCGGGGCAGGCCGTAGGTGTCGATGATGCGATGGTATTTCACCGCCGGTTCCAGCACCGCCCCAGTCTCCAGCGGCCCGACCATCTCGCGCTGGACTTCCTGCCATGGGGTCTGCGAAGGGGGATAGGGGTAGCCGCCCGCCGCCTCCAAGGCGGTGCGACGGATGGCCAGGTCGACATCCGTGACCAGAAGATCCGCCCGTCCGGTGTTGAGATCGATGCGGACCCGGTCCCCCGTGCGCATTAAGGCCAGATTGCCGCCGACGGCGGCCTCAGGCGAAGCGTTCAGGATCGAGGCCGACCCCGAAGTGCCGGATTGTCGCCCGTCGCCGATGCAGGCGAGCGCGGTAACCCCCTGTTTGATGAGAGCGGCCGGAGGCTGCATGTTCACGACCTCGGCGGCGCCCGGATAGCCGACCGGCCCGGCCCCGCGCATGAACAACAAGGTCCGCTCGGTGATGCCCAAGGCGGGATCGTCGATGCGGCGATGATAGTCCTCCGGGCCGTCGAACACGACCGCCGGCCCTTCGAAGGCATTGGGATCGGCCGGGTCGGACAGATAGCGTTCTCTGAACTCCGGACTGATCACGCTGAGCTTCATGATCGCGGAGTTGAACAGATTACCGGTGAAGACGAGGAAGCCCGCGTCCGTCTTCAGCGGCGCATCGAACGGCTTGATCACGTCAGGTAAATCGGTGGCCCGGCCACGGCAGTTCTCGCCGATCGTCTGGCCGGTGACGGTCAGGGCACCTTCGTGGATCAACCCCTTCAGCATCAGTTCGTGCACAACGGCGGGCACGCCGCCGGCATGGAAGTAGTCCTCGCCCAGATAGTCGCCCGCAGGCTGAAGATTGACCAGCAGGGGCACATGCAGACCGTGCGTCTGCCAGTCCTGCAAAGGCAGGTCGACATGGGCATGGCGGGCGAGGGCGCTCAGATGGATCGGCGCATTGGTCGAACCGCCGATGGCGGAATTAACGACGATAGCGTTCAGGAAGGCCTCGCGCGTCAGGATGTCCGATGGCTTCAGGTCCTCGCGCACCATCTCGACGATCCGCAGGCCGGTCTCATAGGCGACCTGGGCGCGCTCGCGATAGGGAGCCGGGATCGCGGCCGAGCCGGGCAAGGACATGCCCAGCGCCTCGGCCAGGGAATTCATCGTCGTCGCCGTACCCATTGTGTTGCAATAGCCGACTGACGGTGCCGAGGACGCGACCAGTTCGAGGAAGCCCTCGTAATCGATCTCTCCGGCCGCCAGCATTTGTCGCGCTTTCCAGATTATGGTGCCCGAGCCGGTGCGTTCGCTCTTATGCCAGCCGTTCAGCATCGGCCCGACCGACAGGGCGATGGCCGGCATGTCTACCGTTGCCGCCGCCATCAGGCAGGCAGGCGTGGTCTTGTCACAGCCGATGGTCAGGACGACACCGTCCAGCGGATAGCCGTACAGGCTCTCGACCAGGCCCAGATAGGCCAGGTTACGGTCGAGCCCAGCCGTGGGCCGTTTGCCCGTTTCCTGGATCGGATGGACCGGAAACTCCATAGCGATGCCGCCCGCGTCGCGGATGCCCTCGCGGACGCGCTCGGCCAGAACCAGGTGGTGGCGGTTGCAGGGGGTAAGGTCAGAGCCGGTCTGGGCGATGCCGATGATCGGGCGGTCGCCCTGAAGTTCACGCCGCGTCAGGCCGTAGTTCAGGTAGCGCTCAAGATAGAGTGCGGTCATGTCCGGATTGTCCGGATTGTCGAACCAGGCGCGGCTGCGCAGAGGTTTGGTCATGGTCGCTTTCAGGTCCAGCCGCCGTCGACGACAGAAAGATGATTGGTGATGGCCGAGGCCTCCTCGGAAGTCACGAAGACGGCGACGTGGGCGGTGTCGTCGCGCACGGTGAGGTCGCAGCCTATGAAGGCTGCGGCCTGGCCGCCCCGCAGGACCTCGGCCTCCCCCGCCCGACCGCGTTCATCGTCGAGACCGAGAAGACAGCCCGAACAGCCCTGACGATCGAAGGCGTGAATGATGGCGGCCCCAATACCGCTCGCCCCCGCGACGATGATCGTTTGACCAGCCAGATCGGAATGCAGGGCCGTCATCCAAGCCTGCCCCTAATACGCGCCGACACTCGCGCAAAGTTTTATGTCTGAAATCGCAATCGCAAGCGAAAATGCGCTAACAACGGTCCGGTGTCAAATGCCGTGTGTCGGCTACGGCTGGCTGTTGCCGGACATTTCGCGGGAGACGGCCGCGGCCGCCTCGCTCAGGCGCTCAATCGCCTCCGGCATCTCGCAGACCTTGGGGTTGCGCTGGATGAAGGGTGTGATCAGAGTCGCGATGATGCCGTCGGACCCGAGAACGGGTGCCACCAGATCGGTGACGCCTTTGACGAAATCGCTCTCGCGTTCCACATGGCCCTGTACTGCCGCCTGCTCGGCCCGGCGCGCAAACGCCCGAAACTTCGAAAGACCCGCGCTGCGGACAAGCATCTCCGCCATCATGGACTTGGTGGCCGGAGCCGCACATCCGTAGAACATTAATCCCGACGTCGCCTCGATAAGGGGTCGCCGATATCCGAGGCGAACGGAGTAACCCAGATCTCCCGGACTTTCGATGCGCGCGACCACGACGATCTGATCGTTTGACGATACGACGAGGTGACAGGATTGTCCGGTCGCGTCGGCCAGGGCGCGCATGCAGGGAAGCGCGGCTTCCACCACAGACTTCACGGGGGCCTGGGCCATGCCCAGCGTGAACAGTCGGTTGGTGAGTCGGTATCCGTCCGGCCCCTGTTCGATAAAGCCCCGAAACTCGAGCACCTGGACCATGCGAAACAGCTCGCTGACGGATCGACCCAGGCCGGCCGAAATCTGCGATGCGCTAAGGGAGCCGTTTCTGGCGGCCAGGAGTTCGAGAACATCGAGGCCCTTTTCGAGGGCCGGTGCCCGGTATCTGCGACCGCCTTCGCTCGCCGTCTGTCCGTCCTCGTCGATCTCGTCCATGGTCATCCGTTCGCCAATTCTTGAAGCGTCGTCGAACGCGCAAGTTTTTTCCAGAAGATGAACAACGCTCGCACGGCTCGAGTCCGGGCGGAAGGGTCTACGCGCCCGACTGGCGAATCAAAGGCCGTGCTCAAGATCCGCGAACCCCGTCTTTGGACGATGGAACCTACGCCGACCCTCGCCGATCTCGCGCGACAGTCCAGAAGCGCCTATGGGGCACGCGCATTTAGCCGCAGGCGCGTTTGGACCCTTCCGGCCGGTGACGACGCATGCCGCCTGGTCGACAAAGGGGGGCGGGCCGCCGCTCTTCGATGCCGATGATGCGGGGAGGTTCCCGGACGGCGGATTGGCGTCCGGCTCAGCTCGCCCCTGTCCAGAGCCGGCGCAGGGTGTTCGCCGCCAATTTGGGCCGCCTGTCGCGGGTGAAGACGCCCTTGTGGTTCAGCGCGCCAATGCGGGTGGTGCTTTGAGAGGTCCGGAAGTCGGCGAAGGCCCAGGGGTGTGTGCCGATCACTTGCGGCACCTCGGCCAGCACCTCGATGAACATCTGGATCATTTCGGACTGGTATTCCTCGCTGAACATCTCCGCCGGCTGAGAATGGATGCCGGCGATCGCATCCGCCCCAAACTCGGTGAAGAATAGCGGCTTGCCGGCGTGACGGTCGCGGAAGGCCCGGACGTCTTCCGCCAGCTTGGTTCGCGCCGTCTCGAGCTGTCCCACGAGCCAGTACCATCCGGTATAGGCGTTGGTGCAGGCGATATCGCTCAGCGCGATCCATTCAGCGGGCCCGCTCTGCACGCTGACCAGCACGACCGGCCGGGTGTTGTCGAGAGCGCGGGTCTTGGCGAAGACGGACTGGAAGAAAATCGTGCCAGCGGCCACCGCGGCCGCGCCATCCACCGACACCGTCTGGAACGGTTGGGTGAGGGGCTCGTTGGCGACCGACCAGGCGATGACGCACGGGCGGTTTTTGTCACGCTGAACCAGTTCGACGATTTCCTGCTCCAGCCTCACCCGTCTGGCCTCGATGATCTCGGGCAGGTCTCCGAATACGAGACTGACGGCTGAGGTCTCGTCGATCACCAGCAATCCCACCTCGTCGGCCAGCATCATCGCCTCCTCGCTGTAGGGATAGTGAGACGTTCGCAGGCTGTTGGCCCCGATCCATTTCAGCAGTTCGAAATCGCGGGCGATGGAAACAATGTCCAGGCCGCGTCCATGAAGGGGAAAGTCCTCATGCTTGCCGAAGCCGCGCAGGAAGACGGGCTCGCCGTTGAGCAGCAGTTCCTCGCCCTGCACACGGATGGTCCGGACGCCGATCTTCATCGAATATTCGTCAAGCAGGGCCGTGTCGCTCAGGCGGATCGTCAATGGGTAGAGGTGGGGATCGGCCGGGCTCCAGGGCGAGACGTTTGGGATGGTGATGAGGGCCCTGCCCTGCCCCTCCCGGAGGTCCACCCGCACCGACTGCCCCGCCAGCTCGACCGTCGCCTGCCCCGACCAGGTCGTGCTGGTCTCGATAACCAGAGACACGCGCCCGGTCCGGCCGCTCAGCTCCGTGACCACCGTCACATCCTGGACGCTGACCGGGGGCGTCGTCATGAGAAGAACCGGACGGTGGATGCCGGTGTAGGGGAAGAAATCGTAGGTCGTCTGGGGAAAGTGTTCCTGCGTCATCTGGAAACGCGTTCGATCCGGAGTCGCCGGAATCCGGTCCAGACGGATCTTGTTCTCGACCTGGACGGTCAACCGATTAGCCCCGTCGAACGACACCGCGTCGGTGATGTCGATCACGAACGGCAGATGCCCGCCCGTATGACCGCCGACCCGCCGGCCGTTTAGCCAGACCTTGGCTTCATATTGAACCGATCCAAACCGGAGGTGGATGCGCTGCCCCCGCAGCGCCTTGGCGATATGCAGGTCCGTCTCATACCAGGCGGTCCCCGTGTAGTTGCGCACATCATCGAAGATATCGTTCCAGCTGGCCGGCACGGGGATGAGCCGGTGATCCGGCAACCCGCCTTCCCACCCTTCGCGTTCTCCGACATCGGACGGATCGGTCTTGAAGCGCCAGAAGCCGCTCAGGTCCCGGGTCGAGCGGGTCACGCTCTCATGAGGAAAGAGCATGCCAGAGAGCGGGCGCCGCTCGCCCGGTTGCGCCGCCTGCGCCCCCCCGGTGAAGGGGATCGAGGCCGCCAAGGCCGCGCCGCCCAGCATCAGGGCCATCTTCCGGCGCGTGAAGGCGAACGATGGGGAGGGGGAGTTCATCATGCGGCGATCCTTCAATAGGGCCAGGCTTCGCGCCCGGGTTCAGCGCGCACCTTCAACGTAGAGCGTCAGAGACTTGGCGGGGTCAGTCACCGCGCCGGACGGGTCCCTCGGAAGAGCGACAGTTCCGCCGCCACGCCTTTTGGTCAAGACAATTCTCGGCCGCCGACCGGGATCGAGGCAACCTCGGCTTTGACTGGTCGGACCACCGGGCCTTCAAGGGCCGGCGTCCGGCAAATGCGCGGCGAGGCTCCGCTCCACCCCCGCCTCGGCGAGTTGGAGGACGGCTCTGACCACGGTCGCTTCGAACCGCGGCTGGCGGGCCAAGGCCGAGGGCACGATGGTCTCGAACCCGATCAGGGCGCGGGCGCGAGCGGCCGGTTCGCCGACCCCCGCCAAGCGAGAGCCGATCGCCGTCGCCAACGGATCCACCACTTTGAACGCGCGACCCTCATCTGTGACGCCGTCCTGCCAGCGCATCCAGCCCGCCACGGCCAGGGCGAGGGCCTCGATCCCCTGCCGGGCCGCCAGCCGGTCCGCGATCGGAGCCAGCAGTCGCTGAGGCAGTTTTTGCGAACCGTCCATGGCGATCTGGCGGGTGCGATGCTGCAGGGCCGGGTTGCGAAACCGGGCCATCAGGTCGCGGCGATAGGCGACGACATCCAGTCCTGGCGGTGGCTTCAGCGTGGTCTCGGCTTCGTCCCAAAGCCGCTCGACATAGGCGGCGAAGGGCGGTTCGGCCACGACCTGGTGCACGAATGCATGGCCGGCCAGCCCGCCCAGATAGGCGATGGCGGAATGGGCGCCGTTCAGCAGCCGCAGCTTGGCGTCCTCCCATGGCGCGACGGCATCCGTCAGCTGGACGCCGAGGGCCGCGAAGTCCGGACGCGGGCCACAGAAGCGGTCCTCGATCACCCACTGGGTGAAGGGTTCGGTCTTGACCATGCCGGGATCCTCGAGCCCGAGCCGCGCCGCCAGCGACGCGACGTCGTCCGGCGTGGTCGCGGGCACGATCCGGTCGACCATGGTGGCCGGAAAGGCCCCCGCCTGCGCGATCCAGTCGGCCAGCGCCGGATCGATTCGCCCGGCCATGCCGAGCACGGCGGCCCGCACCCGCGCGCCGTTGTGCGGAAGGTTGTCGCACGAGACCACGGTGAAGGGCGGCAGCCCCCGCTGCCTGCGCCTGGCCAGGGCGGCGACGAGGAAACCCGGTGTCGTTCGGGGCGCGCCGGGGTTCGCGATGTCTGCGACGACTTCGGGGTCTGTCTCGATCAGCGATCCGGACGCGGGGTCGAGGTGATAGCCCTTCTCGGTCACGGTCAGGGTGACGATGTGGACCTCCGGAGAGGCCATGGCCTCGACCACGGCCTCGGGGTCCTCGGGCGCGACCCGCACGCCCTGGACCGCACCGATGATCCGGATGCGCTCGATTTCGCCGTCGCGAACCAGAACGCTGTAGAGGCCGTCCTGGAGCTGCAGCTGGTCGCGCACGCCGGGAGACCGCAGCGACACCCCCAAGATGCCCCAGCGCATGTCCCCCGACCGCAGGGCGTCGTCGAACACCACGGCCTGATGGGCGCGGTGAAACGCCCCGATCCCCAGATGGACGACGCCGATCCGGACGTGCGAGCGGTCGTAACCGGGCCGTTCGACCTGGGCCGGCAAGCCAACCAGCGTGGCGTTCGACAGGCGTCTCGTCACAGCCGGTAGGCCGCCTTGACCAGGTCATAGGTCAGGGCGCGGGCCAGATCGTGCGCCTCGTCCTCTTCCAGCCGGTGCTCGACCACCAGCCGGGCCAGATGTCCGCAGTCCATGCGCCGGGCGACGTCGTGGCGGGCCGGGATCGAGAGGAAGGCCCGCGTGTCGTCGTTGAAGCCGACGGTGTTGTAGAAGCCGGCCGTCTCGGTGGCCTGCTCGCGGAACCGGCGCATACCCTCGGGGCTGTCGTGGAACCACCAGGGCGGCCCCAGACGCAGCGCCGGATAATGGCCGGCCAGCGGCGCGAGCTCGCGGCTGTAGGCCGTCTCGTCCAGGGTGAACAGGATTATCGTCAGACCCGGCTCGGAGCCGAACCGGTCCAGTAGCGGTTTTAGCGCCGACACATAATTGGTCCGCGTCGGGATATCGGCGCCCTTGTCCCGACCGAAGCGGGTGAAGACGGCGACGTCGTGATTGCGGAACGACCCCGGATGAAGCTGCATGACCAGGCCGTCATCCAGGCTCATGGCCGCCATTTCGGTCAGCATCTGCCCGCGGAACAGCTCGGCCTCGACCGGGGTGACGGGTCCGGCCGCCACCCTGGCAAAAAGGGCGCAGATGTCGGCGTCGGACAGGTCGGCGGTGAAGGCTGTTGGATGGCCGTGGTCGGTCGCGGTCGCGCCATGGGCGGCGAAAAAGGCCCGGCGTACGCGAAGGGCGCAGAGGTAGCCCTCCCAGCGGGTAATATCCTCGCCGGTGAGCTGGCCCAGGCGCTGCAGATTCGCGTGGAAGCCCTCGAAGTCCGGGTCGACGACCGGATCCGGACGAAAGGTCGTGATCACCCGGCCTGACCAGCCTGAGCGCCGGAGGCTCGCGTGGTGGCGCAGATCGTCCAGCGGGCCTTCGGTCGTAGCAATGACCTCGATGTTGTGCCGTTCGAACAGGGCGCGAGGCTTGAAGGCGTCGGTTCTCAGCGCCGTGTCGATGACGTCATAGTAGTGGTCGGCGGTCTTGGCCGTCAGGCGGACCTCGAGGCCGAACACCTCCGAATAGACCCAGTCGTGCCAGAGCCGAGACGGCGTGCCCCGGAACAGGTGGTATCGCTCGGCGAAGCGTCGCCAGATGGCGCGGGGATCGGTCTCGACCGGGCCGCAGTCGGCGCGCGGGACCCCCAGGTCCTCTAGCGCCGCGCCCTGGCTGTAGAGCATGCGAAAGATATAGTGGTCGGGCGTGATCAGCAGTTCCGCAGGGTTGTTCCACGGCTGGTTCAAGGCGAACCAGGACGGATCGGTGTGGCCGTGGGGGCTGACGATCGGCAGGCCGGCGACCTCGGTGTGCAGCCGGCGGGCGACGACGCGGGTGTCGGGGTCGGCCGGGAACAGGCGGTCCGGATGAAGATGAAGCGGCGTGCTCACCCCGGTTCCGCCTCGGGGGGCAGGCTGACCAAGGCCAGTCTCGGCGTCAGGACTTGGATAACCGCCAGCGCCAACAGATAGGCGCCACTCGCAAAGAGCAGAAGCGGAACATAGCTGCCCGTCGTCTCCAGGGTCCAGCCGGCGAATTTGGCGATGAACATGCCGCCCACCGCGCCGGCCGCCGCGCCCACGCCCACGACGGTGGCCACCGCCTTGCGCGGGAAGACATCGGAGACGAGGGTATAGAGGTTGGCCGACCAGCCCTGGTGCGCCGCCGCGGCCAAGCCGATGATCGCCACGGCGATCAGAAGATCGTCCGCGAACACCGCCAGCGAGATCGGCGTTACGCAGAGGGCGCAGATGAGCATCGTGACCTTGCGTCCTGCGTTAACCGACCACCCGCGCTTAATGAGCCAGGACGAGAACCAGCCGCCGGCCACCGAGCCGACGTCGGCCAGGAGGTAGACGGCGACCAGAGGCGGGCCGAAGGTCTTGAGGTTCAGCCCATAGGTTTTGGCGAAGAAATCGGGCAGCCAGAACAGGAAGAGCCACCAGACCGGATCGGTGATGAATTTCCCCAGGAGGAAGGCCCAAGTCTCGCGCTTGCGGATGACCACGCTCCACCCCACGCGACCTGTCGTCTCTTCCGCGTCGCTGTTGATGTACGCCAACTCGGCGGCACCGACGCGCGGGTGAACCTCGGGGCGACGATACATCAACCACCAGACGGCCAGCCAGAGAAAGCCGGACAGGCCGGTGATGATGAAGGCGGCGCGCCACCCCAGGCTGAGCACGATCAGGGGCACGATAATGGGCGTCAGCAGAGCGCCGATGTTGGACCCGGCGTTGAACAGGCCCGTGGCCAGGGCGCGCTCGCGCTTGGGAAACCATTCTGAAACCGCCTTGATCGCGGCCGGAAAGCCGCCGGCTTCGCCCAGACCCAAGGCAAATCGCGCCATTGCGAACTGGGCCACCGACCCCGCTCCGGCATGGGCCATGGCGGCCAGGCTCCAGACGGTGACAGCGACAGCCAGGCCAATTCGCGTGCCGATCAGATCCAGGACACGCCCAAACCCCAGCAGCCCGACCGCATAGGCGGCCTGAAACCAGAACACGATGTTCGCATAGTCAATTTCGCTCCAGCCGAACTCGGCTTCGAGCAGGGGCTTGAGGACGCCGAGAACCTGGCGATCGACATAGTTGATGGTGATGGCGAAGAAGAGCAGTCCGCAGATCGTCCAACGATAGCGACCCACCTTCGCGGCATGCACAGTCGTGGTCACATCATCGCTGGTCGTCATCGGCTCTTCCCCTCCTTACTGGCCGTGGCTCGGCCCGTTTATCTTCGCGTCCCGTCACCAGTTGTGCATGGACCCGTCTTCAAGGCGGTTCACGGGAAGATAGGCCCGGGCATACGGATGGCGGGCGGCCAGCGCCTCATCAATGTCGACGCCCAGACCCGGGGCGTCGCCGGGATGCATGGTGCCTTTTTCGTAGACATAGGCGTGCGGGAACACCGCATCGGTCTCCGGCGTATGTCGCATATATTCCTGCACGCCGAAATTGGGGACCGACAGGTCGAAATGCAGGGCTGCGGCCATGGCGACCGGCGACAGATCCGTCGCGCCGTGGCAGCCGGTGCGCACGCCATAGAGATCGGCCAGGGCCGCGATGCGGCGGAGATGGGTGATCCCCCCGGCGTGGACGACCGTCGCCCGGATGTAGTCGATCAACTGCTCTTCGATGAGCTGCTTACAGTCCCAGATTGAGTTGAAGATCTCGCCCACGGCAATCGGGCTGGTCGTATGGGCGCGGATCAGCCGGAAGGCGGCCTGGTTCTCCGCGGGCGTGGGATCCTCCAGCCAGAAGGGCCGAAACGGTTCGAGATCCTTGCCCAGCCGCCCCGCCTCGATGGGCGTCAGGCGATGGTGGATGTCATGCAGGAGATGCGCGTCCCAACCTAAGGCCTCCCTCGCCTTTTCGAACAGCGGAACCACCGAGCGCAGATATTTCTCACTGGACCAGACCGTTTCAGTGGGCAGAGTGCCATCGGCCGGCTCGTAGAAATACCGGTCCTTCGAGACGCCATAAGTCGACGCCAGGCCCGGCACGCCGCTCTGCAAACGGATCGCCCGGTAGCCCTCTGATTGATAGGCCTGAGCGGCCTCGATCGTCTCTTCCAGTGTGGCACCATTGGCATGGCCGTAGACCATGACCCGGTCCCGGCAGGCGCCGCCGAGGAGTTGGTACACCGGCAGACCGGCGAACTTGCCCTTGATGTCCCAGAGCGCCATGTCGACCGCCGCGATCGCCGTCATCGTCACCGGTCCCCGACGCCAGTAGGCACCGCGATACAGAAACTGCCAGATGTCCTCGATCCGATGCGGGTCCCGCCCGATCAAACACGGCGCCACGTGGTCCTGCAGATAGCTGACCACGGAGAGTTCTCGACCGTTCAGCGTCGCGTCGCCGACGCCGTGGACGCCGTCGTCTGTCTCGATCTTGAGCGTGACGAAGTTGCGCCCCGGCCCCGTGACGATGACACGAGCGTTAGTGATCTTGGTCATCGCAGGTGCATCCTGTCGCCTTCAGCCCAGCCGCTGTCGGTCCGGCCATAAATCGCCCCGAAGGCACGGGCTCCACGTCGCACCACGTGCAACCGCCCCCGAAGGCTCTCTTCACCGCCTATCGATTGGTCGGACCGCATACAAGCGATTTCTTCCTAATCGGTCAGGCTGATCGCGCCAGGGCCTCCCTCCTCCAGGCCGCGCTGGCTTGCGCGGCGTTCGACAGCTGGTAAGGGAGCTCCATGATTGTGCGCGCCGCCGGATCCCGCCTGTACGAAAAGCTTTCGCGCGACCTTGCCGCGAGGATCGCCCAGGGCGAGTTTGAGGTCGGCCAACGCCTGCCGGCCGAGCGCCATTTGGCGAAATTCTATGACGTGTCTCGGCCCACGGTGCGGGAGGCGATCATCGCGCTGGAGGTCGACGGCTTGGTCGTGGTCAAGGTCGGGTCCGGCGTCTATGTGACCGCCCGCGAAACCAGCGGCGAGCCCACGGCGGCCGATATCGGGCCCTTTGAGCTCCTGGAAGCCCGTCGCGCCATCGAGGGGGAAGCGTGCGCCTTGGCCGCGACGCGCATCACCGCCGCCACCCTTGAAAGCCTCGAAACCTTGCTCGCCGAGATGAGGGCCGAGAACGCCCGCGATGTCGTGATGTCGGAAGACGCCGATCGACGCTTTCATCGGCTGATCGCCGAGGCCACGCAAAACAGCGCGATGCTCGCCGCCATCGATCTGCTCTGGGATGCCCGCGCCCGGTCGCCGCAGTACAAACTTCTGACCGCCAAAATCCATGCCGCCGGTATGCGGCCCCGCATCGACGAGCACGAAGAGATCCTCGGCGCTCTGCGCGCCCGCGATCCCGTCGCCGCGCGGCGTGCCATGCAGAACCACTTGACCCAGGTCCTGGATTCCGTGTTCGAGGCCACGGAGGTTCACGAACTAGCCGAGGCTCGCGCTCGCATAGACGCGCAGCGTAAACGCTATACGGCCGCCTGAGCCAGCGCCCCGCAGCACCGGCGCGCGGCTGACCGGCGCCGGTCTTGCCGCCCTTTTGCGCCTGCCCCTGGCCAGCGCAGGCCCGGCGCGGAGCATGCCAAGCCCCGGATGGCAATCGGCGCGCTCAGGGGCACACCGCGTCGCCCTCGTTGCTGACAATCCGGAGGTCGGAGACCGAAAGCTGCGCGCGGCCTGACGCTTGTAAGACGAACGGGCCGGTGACGGCCTCCATTCCCGGTCCGGCGGCGAAGCACGACAGTTTGATCCGGACCTCTCTCCATTCGCCGATGGGCGCCGCGCCGATCAGGGGGGCGACGTCCAGGCGATTCCCGCACGCAGTGCCGCAATTCAGGCCAAGCGTCAGGCCTGAACGCAGGGGCGCATCCAGCCGGTAGTGGATCTCGATTGCCATATCGGCCCGGGTCTGGCGCGACAGATCCGCTGCGGGTCCCGAGACGAGAAACCCACCGGCTCCCGCCCAAGTGAGGGCCAGAGCATCCTCCTGCGCCGCACGGTCCACGCGCCGGCTCGTCAGGGCACCCTCCAGAGTGATTGCCCAGGAGGCCCCGGGCCGACCGTCCACATAGAGGCGTTCGACCGCGCCGGCGGTCGCCGACGACAGGCCTGAGCGGTCCGAAAGGACGGCCGTCGGCCCTGGGCGCGCATAGCTGAGCCCGAACCCATAGGCGAACTGCGGATCATAGTCCGCCTGGCCCCGGTTGAGGGGTGCGCCCACGGCGTCGCGCGGCCAGCTGAATGATAACCGGCCTGAAAAATCGTGCCGGGCCGCGCCGGTCGCGTCGCCGATCAGGATGTCGGCCACGCCGCCGCCCTCGGTGCCCGGAAGCCAGGCCGCGACGAAGGCGTTGGAGGCGTTGATCTCGGGGTTGGTCCACAGGGGCCGGCCCGACAGGAACACCGACACGGTCGGAATCCCCTCCGCCTTCAGTCTGCGCAGCGTCGCCAGGGCGGCGTCGTCGGCGAAATCCAGATCGGCGCGATCGCCCTGGAACTCCGCATAGGGCTCCTCTCCGAAGACGACCACCGCTACATCGGGTCGCTGAGACCAGGCCCCGTCCGCGCTGAGCTCGGCCGCGCCGCCGCTGGCGGTGACGGCCTCCTCGATGCCCTCCCAGATCGTCTGGGCGTTGGGGAAGTCGGCGCGGGTCGTGCCGGTGCCCTGCCAGGTCAGGGTCCAACCGCCCGCCTGACGTGCGATGTCGTTGGCCCCGGCCCCCGTCACCAGGATCCGTGCGCCCCCGCGAATCGGCAGCACCCCGTCATTGCTGAGCAGGACCAGGGATTTCCGGACCGCCTCGCGCGCCAGAGCCCGATGCTCCGGCGCGCCGAGCCGGTCCAGGCGGCCTTCGCCCGTCCGGGGTGCCTCGAACAATCCGAGCTTGGCCTTGACGCGGAGGATGCGCCGAACCGCGTCGTCGAGCCGCGCCAGCGGTACCTCGCCCGACCGCACCTGGGCCAGGGTATTGTCGTACAGGCCGCGCCAGCTGTCCGGCGCCATAAACATGTCCAGGCCGGCGTTGATCGCCTGCGGGCAGCTCACATTGGTGCATCCCGGGATCTGGCCGTGGCCGTTCCAGTCCCCGACCACAAACCCTTCAAATCCCAACTGCCCTTTCAAGACATCGGTCAGCAGAGAGCGGTTGCCGTGATGCTTGATCCCGTTCCAGCTGGAATAGCTGGCCATGACCGTCAGCACCCCGGCCTCGATCGCAGGCGGATAGCCGGCGGCGTGAAGGGCGATCAGATCCGCCTCCGACACGATCGCGTCGCCCTGGTCGACCCCGTTTTGCGTACCCCCGTCCGCCACGAAATGCTTGGCCGAACCCGCGATATGGCCCGGGCGGAGCGGTTGTCCAGCCACCAGGGGGCCCTGAAGGCCCAGCGTCATGGCGCCAGCATAGGCCGCCACGATCTCGGGGTCTTCGCCATAGCCCTCATAGGACCGCCCCCAACGATCGTCGCGCGGCACCGCCAGGGTCGGGCCGAAGGTCCATTCCTGGCCCGTGGCCGCGACCTCCAGGGCGGTCGCCTCGCCGATGCGGCGAATGAGGTTGGGATCCCGCGCGGCCCCCAGGCCGATGTTGTGCGGAAACAGGGTCGCCCCCACGGCATTGTTGTGTCCGTGCACGGCGTCGATGCCGAACAGGATCGGGACCCGCGCGCCTGGCCGCGCGGCCGTGGCCGCCCGAAAGGCGCGCGCGAGATCCACCCAGTCCTGCGCCGGACCGGTGTTGTTCAGGTTGGGCGCCGAGTTTCCGCCCGCCAGAACCGAGCCGAGGGGGTAATGCGCCAGATCCTCGGGCCGGATCGTGTCGATGTCGGCCTGGATGACCTGTCCGACCTTTTCTTCCAAGGTCATCGCGGCGAGCAGACCGTCGATGAACCGTTCGGTGTCCGGGTTGGTGATGGCGGGAGGGCTGGCGACCCGCGGCCACAGGGACGGGTCGGCTGTTTGGGCAGCGCCGGCGGCCGGCAGCAGGCTCGCCCCGACGGCAAGCGCGACGAGACCGAGGTTTGAACGGGTCATGACAACATCCTGAACTGAGGGACGGGCGGACGGAGCGCCGGCCCGGCCGCGGCCGAAGCGTCCCCGCGCGTCACGGGAGAACCAGGGCCGCGGTCGCGCCGGCCGCGGTCAAATCGATCTCTTGCGTAAGTGCCCGGCCCCCCGATGTCGCCGTGATGCGATAGCGGCCCAGATGACCCCGGGTCTCCAACCGGCCCGCGGCATCGGTGCGGCCCGCCACCCGGGTGCGCCAGCGACCCAGGACGAGATCGCGCCAGACCGCCAGGGCAGGCCTTTCCGACCAGTCGCCCCGGTACAGGGCGGCGTCCGGCTTCCAGTGCGCCTCTTGCCAGAAGCCCCATTGAACGAAGCCATTGACCACTGGGTGGCTGTAGATGGCGATCAGGAAGTCGCGGTAGTAGTCCGCCTGCAGAGCCTCGTCGCGGGTGTTGATGTCGAACTCCGTGATCTGGACTGGCAATCCCAGGGGTCGGAGCAGATCCAGGTCAGACAGGACAGATTCGGGCGGGCGCGGTTGCTGGCCCACATGGCCCTGGATCCCGACGACATCGATGGGGGCGCCAGCGGCGCGAAGCTGTTCGATCAGGGAGACATAGTCCGCGACGACGAGCGGACTGTTGCTCCGGTTCAGCATTCCGTAGTCGTTGATGGCCAGGTCGGCGTCCGGGTTCGCCGCCCGCGCCAGCCGGAACCATTCGGCCATGCCGTCGATCCTAGGCATATGGTCGAAGAAATCGTCCTCGTGCAGTGGCTCGTTGACGACGTCCCAGGCCATGACGCGCGGTCCGACCTCCATGACCGCCTCGGTGACCCGGGCGTTGGTGCGGGCCTGCAGCCGGGCGTGATCGGGGGCGTCGCGGATGGAGGCCGGAGCCCATTTCCAGCCGGGCCAGATGAGGTTGTGGCCGCGCACGCGCAGGCCCTGGGCGTTTAGCCAGTCCAGGGTCTCCAAAGTCTCGGCCCCGCGGCTTTCGTTCTGCCATTCCGGCCACTTGAGCGCATTGTCGATGGTGACCGTGTCGAACAATGACAGCAACTCGCGCCGGTACCGCTCGCCATCGGCGGAGGGGTCGCGCAACGGCCCAACGCCGACAGCCGCTCCCCAGAGAAAGGAAGGCTGGGTCAGGGTGGCCGCGACGGAGACGCCCGACAGGGGTTGGCCGTCGGGCCCGACAACTTTGATCGTCAAGGGTGCTGTGCGGATCTCGTCGATGCGCGCCAGCGCCGCCTCGCGCCAGGCGGCGCCGTCTTCCCGTCCCGGGTAGGTGAACCGGGTCGCCGGGAGACTGGCCAGCGGGGCGCGGGTCTGGAAGTTCAGGACCTCGACCCCGGTCAGCTCGACGGTCTGCTCTAGTCCGCCGAAGCCCAGCACCAGCTCCGACTCGCCGCCCATCATCGTCTTCGTGGCGGTGAAGGGGATCTCAAGCAGCGTCCAGTCGAGGCCGAAGCTGAACTGCGTCACAAGGCTCCGCTCGAAAGGCGCGCGATCGTCCTGATAGGTGATGGCGACTTCGGCCTCCCCTGACTCCTGGCGCGCCTTGAGGGCGCGCACCATCATCCGCACCAGAAGGACATCTCCGGCCGCGATCGGCTCAGCCCCCGTCCATCGAATGGCCACGTCTCTTGCCGTGCGCGAGGGGCGCGGCACGTCGATGGTGTAGACAGCCGACGCCCCAGACGGAGGCGTCAGGGTGGCTCCCGAACCGGGACGGAACGCGATGGCCGCGTCCGCGGGCCCCAGAACGGACAGGGGCGCTCTTTGCGCCAGTTCCACCGGGATCGGCCGGGCGATGGTCTGGCAAGGGGCCGAGACTGACCAGCCCGCCGACGCCAGGACGATCAAAAAGGCAAGACACGACCGGTTCATCGTCACTTCGGTCCCTGAACGTTCGTCTGAAAAGAAAGACCGCAGGAACCCGGCCCTGCGGTCTTGATCGACGCCGGTAGGTTTAGAAACTGCCCCGCAGGCTGATCGTGTAGAAGCTTCCGTTTTGGGCAACGCCCGTGAGCCGCGAGTTCTCGTCGCCGTAAAGGCCCTCGAAGCTGCGGAAGAAGTCGTAGGTTTCGGTGTTGGTTAGATTGGTTGCATCGAGCCGGAGTTCGATCAGCGGGCTGAACTGATAGGAAATCGAGGCGTCGAGATAGCCCCGCTCGTTGTTCCAGCGCTGCAGGCCGATCTGGTTGGTCGAGGTCTGGCCGACGTTGGCCACTTCGGACTTGAAGTTATACGAGGCCCGAATTGCGAGCGGCCCCTTTTCGTAGAAGGTGGTGATCGAATAGGTGTTCTGGGGGACCGCGATGATGGGATAGTCGACGGCGTTCGCGGGTCGAACCCCGATGTTCGGGCCGGTCGTCGGGATGATGGGATAGGTCCGGAAGAGTCCCTCGGTCTCGACGTTCGTCCAGCTCACGATCATCCCGATCCCGTCGAAGGGTGCCGGCAGGAAGGTGAAGTTCTGCTGATAGGCGACCTCGAGGCCCTCGACGGCGAAATCGTCCTCGTTGAACGGCGTTGACACCTCGACGAGGGTCGCCGGATCGGCCGCCAGCTGGGCCTGGATGTTGGCCGTGAAGATCGAGGCCGGGATGCCGAGTTCCGAGAACGGAATCTGCTCTGACCGCCGGAAGGCTCGGTCGCTGATGGACTTCTCATAGGCCGCGATGCTGAGAATCCCACCCCGGGCGAAATACCATTCCAGGCTGAGGTCCTTGCTGGTCGAGCGTTCGGGCAGCAGATCGGGATTGCCTCGGGTGAGGAAAAGGGAACCGGCCCCGCCGGCAGGCAGGGAGATATCGGCCGCGATGCTCTGGATTGGGGCCCGGGTCAGGGTTTTGCCGTAGGCCGCGCGCAGGACGAGATTTTCGCGCAGGTTATAGGCGATGGTCGCCGAGGGCAGCCAGTTGTCGTACTCGCTCTGCGCATTGTTGGGAGCGAAGGTGCCGCCAGGCGCGAGCTTGTTGTTGTCGATGTCGGTCTCAGTATTGACGTAGCGGACGCCGACATTGGCGCGCAGGCGGCGGTCGAAGACCTGGGTGTCGAAATCGGACTGGATGAAGAAGGCGGTAATCGTTTCGGTCGCCTCATAGGTGCTGCCCAGATTGAAGGGGGCCGACTGGTTGTCCTCGCGCCAACCCAGGGTGTCGAAGAACGACAGCGGAAAGGCGAGCCATTCTGTCGGATAGGTCGTCGGCGTACCCGGCAAGAACGATCGAAGGTTGAAAGGCTCGAGCAGGCTTGCGGTGTAGGCGTTGCGCTGCGCCCCAGTTGCTGCGCCGTACAAGGTGGTGGTTCCGGGGATGGTGAGCCGGTTGATCAGGTTGTTGGTGCTGCGAACCTGGAGGGTTTTGATGTTCTTGTTTCGGCTCAGGCCAGCCTTCAGATGACCGTCGATGCCCCACAGGCCGTAATCCCAGTCGACGACGACGCGCGCGCCCGTCATCTCGTCGACTTCGGTCCTGAAACCGCCGCTGGAGGCGACGCCGTTCACCGTCGTCGTGGGGAAGTTCAACATCGTGTTGTAGGTCGCCGGATCCAGAAGGTTGGTGGTCGTGGAGATCGTCGGCTCGACCGGATCGGTGGTGTCGAAGGATAGCGTCTGATTGGCCCGGGCGACGTCGCCTAGCAGGCCGACGGAGCTGTTGAAGGCTTCACTTTTGCTGGCAGAGACCTGCCCGGAAATCGTCAGCGTTTCGCTGACCTCAAATCGGCCGTTGCCGGCGAGATAGCCGTACTCGGTTTCGGACTCGGCAAGGTTGCTGTTGTATTGGAACTGGACATTGCCCAGCGTTCCCTGGAGGTTGTTGTTCGCATCCACTTGAACGTTGACGGGGATCAGCGATCGATCGAAGCCTGTGGGGGTGGCGGCCCGGATGGAGTCCCGAATCGGCCAGCGGATATCGCGGTTCTCAACCTCGTCGGTCACCTTGGAATACAGACCGTCGAGGCTGAACTCGAAGCGATCCCGCTTGTACTGGATCGAGCCGGCCAGGCCGGCGCGGTCCCGCACATTGGCGCGCCCCCCGATGAGCAGGAACCGGGGCAGGAAGGCGCTGTTGACCGCATTCTGGGTCAGCCCGTTGATGTTCGCCCGCGGGCTGGCGAAATTGTAGTCGAAATTCACCCCGATGAAGCCGCCAGCCGTCGGACGGCGCGCCGACTCGGGCTGGGTCAGGTCGCGGGCGCTGGCGAACTGTCCGGTCGAGTCGAAGTTCGCCTGGCCGTTGGTGGCCCGCGAGGCGGCCCCGGTCAGGAGCACGCCCCAGCCGTTGTCCCAGGTATTGCTCAAGGTGAAGCTTCCGCGCGGGTCGGTCGCCTCCGTCTGGGTGTTGTAGGCCTGAGCGACCTGATAGCGGGCCTGGAAGCCGGTCCGGTCGAAGGGGCGCGGCGTGCGCAGGTCCACAACGCCGGCGATCCCTCCCTCTGTCAGCTCGGCCAGCGGTGCCTTGTAGATGTCGGCCCGTCCAAACAACTCGGAAGCGAAAATGTCGTAGTTGAAGGCGCGGGAGGCGTTGCCAACGCCGCCGCCCGAGGTTGCGTAGATCGGCGCCCCGTTGAAGGTGGTGACCGTGAATTCGGCGCTCAGCCCGCGCAGACGGATGTTCTGGCCCTCGTTCGAGTTGCCGTCCTTGACCAGCTCGACGCCAGGCAGGCGGACCAAGGCGTCGGCGATGTTTTGCTCGGGAAACTTGCCGATGTCCTCGGCCAGGATCGTATCACGGAAGGTAATCGCCTCCTGCTTCAGCTGAAGCGCGCGCTCCAGGGTCGACCGGATTCCGGTCACCACGATCTCTTCCACCTCGGTCGTATCAGCTGGTGCCGGTTGCGGCGGCGTCGCGGGCGCGGGAGCCGGTTGCGGTCGCGCTTGAACGGCCGCGGGCGCTTGAGCCCCCGGCGTCTGGGCCAACGCCGCCTGGGGCAGAAGTCCGAACGCGCCGATCGCCAGAACGGTGCTCGCGAGAAGCTGATGTCTCATGGTGTTCCTCCCGTGGTTTTTGCGCTGTCCAAATCCAGACGGACGCCCCGCCGGTTTGCCAGGATTATTTCACCCACAATGCATCGTGGCACCTGTGAAGATAGAGGGCTGGAGGCCATCAACCGATCCGAGGTCGTCTTTTTTTGGTAGCGTTACCACTTTGCCACAGCCTAGTGCGACGCGCGACCGGACTGCGGTTTCCCAGGGGTCTTGGTGGTGTTTCTGGCCCAGAAGGTTTGCCGGACGACTTTACAGCGCTCATCTCTTCGTCCTGAGTGTCGAACGCTGCCGTACGTTGCGCCACAGACCATCCACGCCGACGTCGGACACCCCTCTGTGACGCTGCATCCAGCGTCGGTCCGTCCCCTCCAAACGCTTGGGAGCTTGATCATGTCCTTCCTACGAAACGCCGCAGTGGCGGCCTTTGTCCTCATGAGCAGCGGAGGGATGGCGGATCGGTCGGCCGGCCAGGATGCGCCCGCCCCGGCCGCCCCCTCGCTTCTGGACCGGGCCGTCAATCCGATGCGGGTGAATTCGCTGAATGTGTATGGACCCAACCAGACCCACACGACCGTCCCGTCAACGGTGCAAGGGGGGCAAGCGGTTCGGGTCGTCGTTACCCGCCCCGGGACCAACCCGTGGGATGTCACGGTGGCCGCCACCAGCAACAGGGCTGTCGAGCAGGGCGACAAACTGGTCGTGGCGGCATGGCTGCGCGGGGAACCGGCGGCCTCTTCGGCAGCGGCCGGACGCGTGACGGTGCGGCTTCAACAGACGCAAGCGCCGTATACCGGCGTCGCGACGGAGCGGCTGGACCTTAGCGCGGACTGGACCCTGTATTTCGTCAAGGGTGCCGCGCCGCAGGACTTCGCCCCCGGGGCCCTGGCGGCCCATGTCCAGCTAGCCAGCCAATCTCAGACGATCGAGGTCGGCCCGGTCTTTATTCTGGCGATGGGCCAAGACTTCGACCTCTCCACCATCCCGGCCAACTCACCGTGACAGATCCAAACCCGTCTCGGCCCCCTGGCGTCCAGGCGCTTAGCGAGTGCGGTGAGGACTCAACGAGATGACGCCAAACGCCCACGCTCAGACCACGCGCATTTGCGGCGAAAAGGAGCGGCCAGGGGCCGCTCAGTCGCCCGCAGGACTCTGGGGGGTGCCTCGACTACGGCCCCCGATGGTCGCGATTGACGACGAGAGGGGCCTGGCCGACAGCGCGTCCACATCGAGGCGGATCGGTCGGCCGGCGAGCGAAGGCTTGGCGCATGCTGTAGACAAGCCTCAGCGCATAGAACTCGTCCCTCGGGCGGAATGCCTATCAAGGAGACCCACCAAATGGATACAGTCCGTCGCGGTCTGATCGTTGGCGCAGCCGCCTTGTCGGCGGCCCGGTCTGTTCCAGCTTTTGGACAAGTCCCAGTCGACCGGTTCCTTCTCCACCGGTTCGGCGTCAACTATGTCCCGTCCCGGAACTGGTATTTCTGCTGGAACGACTGGAGACCGGACGACATTGCGCGCGACTTCGACGCGATCGCCGCCATCGGCGCCGACCATATCCGGATCATGCTGGTCTGGCCGTGGTTTCAGCCGAACCCCGGCTTCATCAGCCGGGCGCATCTCGACCGTTTGGACGGGCTCATGCAGATGGCGGCGGCCCGCCAACTGGATGTACTGCCTGCGGTCTTCACGGGGTGGCTGAGCGGTTTCGCATTTAAGCCGGCCTATCTGGAAAGCGAGCCTTTCTACGCGGCACCCGCTTGGCGAACGGTTCAGGATCGCTTGCTGGCGGAGCTTGGGCTTCGACTGGCCGCGCATGCCAACTTCCTCGGGTTGGACATCGGCAACGAGATCAACTGCGCTTGGAAGACGCATGCCGCCGAGGGCGACGCCTGGATGGCGAAGACCTTCGAGACCATGCATCGCGTCGCTCCAGGTAAGGTCCATGTCAACGGCGTCGACCACCAACCCTGGTTTGGCGGAGACACCTTCACCCCCCAGGCCTTGGTCGCTCAGCAGGACATCGTGTCCTTGCACAGCTGGTCGTTCTGGGCCGGTGCCGCCGACTTCGGCGGGCCGCTTGATGAACCCTACACGCGCCTACCCTCTGCCCTCGCCGCCCTGGCTCGAGCCTATGGCAAGGCGCCGACAAAACCGATCTGGATGCAGGAGTTCGGCGTCTGCGACACGGAAATGCCCGCCCGCGACGTCGAGGTTTGGATGGATCGTGCCGTCGAAAGCGCCATCCAGACCGGGGTGAGCTGGTTTACCTGGTGGTGCAGCCACGACGTGGACCGGTCGCTGGCGTTTCATGCCTTCGAATACGATCTCGGGCTGATGGACGTGAACAATCGCATCAAGCCGAGGGGACAAACGTTCAAGCGGCTCGCCGACGCCTATCGCGGCCAGGCGGTCATCCTGCCAGACCGCGACCTGCCGGAGCCGTCCATCGCACCGAGCCGCGAAAGCACTTGGACGTGGCTGCTTCAGTGGATGCGCGCCAATCCCTGAGGACCCGTCTTGCGCCAGTGAACAGGTCTGCGCCCATGAAAGAACGTTGATCCTTCCCAGGGCGCGACCTAGTGTCGGCAAGAATGAGCCCCAACGGGCTTTGCGCCCCGGGGAGGCCCATTATGTCGCTCGCGACCATCGATCTCGTCATTTTGGGCGTCTACGCTGTCTTCATCTTCGCATTGGCGCAATGGGTGTCGCGTGACAAGGACGGGGAGAAGAAGACCTCCACCGACTATTTCCTGGCGTCCAAGAACCTTCCGTGGTGGGCCATCGGAGCGTCGCTGATCGCGGCCAACATCTCGGCCGAGCAGATCATCGGCATGTCCGGCTCGGGCTACGTCATCGGGCTGGGTATCGCCTCCTACGAGTGGATGGCGGCGCTGACCCTGCTGATCGTGGGGAAATACTTCCTGCCGATCTTCATCCGCAACGACATCGTGACGATGCCGCAGTTCCTGCAGCAGCGGTACGGTCCGACGATCCGCAACGTCATGGCCGTGTTCTGGCTGCTGCTCTACGTGTTCGTGAACGTCACCTCGATCCTGTGGCTGGGCTCGATCGCGGTGAACACCGTGACCGGCCTGGACCAGATGTCCGCCATCGTCGCGATCGGCGTCTTCGCCCTGGCCTATCAGCTGTGGGGCGGGCTGAAGGCCGTGGCCTTGACCGACATCGTCCAGGTGGCGCTGCTGGTCGCGGGTGGACTGATCATCGGCTTTATCGCGCTGAGCGAGATCGGCGGTTCGGCCGGTGCCCTGGGCGGGTTCAATACCCTGCTGACCCAGTTCCCCGAGAAGTTCGACATGATCCTGTCGCCCGACAATCCGAACTTCAAGGAGCTGCCGGGCATCGCCGTCCTGCTGGGCGGGCTGTGGATCATGAACATCAGTTACTGGGGCTTCAACCAGTACATCATCCAGCGCGCCCTGGCCGCCAAGTCGATCGGCGAGGCCCAGAAGGGCATCGCCTTCGCGGCGTATCTGAAGCTTCTGATGCCGGCGATCGTGGTGCTGCCGGGCATGGCCGCCCTGGTGCTGGCGCCAAGCCTTTCGGCCCCGGACCAGGCCTATCCGACCATGATGAACCTGCTGCCGGCGGGTCTGAAAGGGCTGGTCTTCGCGGCCCTGATCGCGGCCATCGTGGCCTCCCTTGCGTCCAAGGTGAACTCGATCTCGACCATCTTCACGCTGGACCTCTACGCCAAGGCCAACAAGGGTGCCTCGGAACAGCACCTGGTGCAGGTTGGGCGGATCGCCGCCTTCGCCGCCATGGCTATCGGGATCCTGGTCGCCCGGCCGCTGCTTGGCGGGTTCTCGCAGGCCTTCCAGTTCATCCAGGATTTCACCGGCTTCTTCACCCCCTCAATCGTGGTCATCTTCATCCTCGGCCTCTTCTGGAAGCGGGCGTCGGAGGCCGGGGCGCTGACCGCGGCGATCGGCGGCGTGGCCTTGTCCGGCGTTCTGTGGTGGCTTGACCGGGAAGGGGTCTTCACCCTGCCCTTCATGAACCGGGTGGGCGTGGTGTTCGTCGTCGCGCTGATCGCGGCGATCGTCGTGTCCCTGCTGTCGCCGCCCAAGGAAGGCACGATGCAGATCCGGCTGGACGGGGTCAGCTACAAGACCTCCGTCGGGTTCAACATCGCGGCGGTCGGCGTGATCGCGTTTCTGATCGCCGTATATTCGCTTTGGTGGTGACGAGCCCGCGGCCCTCATCGGCGTGGACTGAGGCACCAGCAATCTCAGGGTCACGCGCATCAGGGTAGGCGGCGCAGTGCTGGACCTTGGCACCGATCCGCGCGGAGCGGCCGCCCTGGGCACCGCCCAGTTTTCTGACGTGCAGGACGACGTCGGGGGCAACGCCCTGAAGGCCGGCCTGCCGGTTCTCGCGTGCGCATGGCCGGCGCGCGGGGCCACTGGCGCGAGGTGCCCTACGTCGTTGCCCCCGCGACCCTGGCGAACCGGGCGGGCGGCCTGACTTCCGCCAAGGCTGGCGAGGCGTCTCGATCGTTCCCGGCGTCAGCCGCACCCAAGACGGCCGGATGGTCAACGTCATGCGCGGCGAGGAGACGCAGGTCATGGGCCTGGACCTGACTGGCCCGACCCGCGTCGTCGCCCCTGGCACCCACAGCAAGTGGATCGAGGCCGAGCCCGACGCCATCCTGGGCCATCGCACCTTCCTGACCGGAGACTTCTTCGCCGCCATCGGGCTGGTACGATCCTGGGCGCAGGGATGGCGATCTGGACGAACACGTCCCGGCCTTCATCGCCGGCGTGGAGCGGGCGTTGTCGGACCGGGCCGTGAGCGCAGCCCTGATCGCGCTGCGCGTCGGATCGCTGGCAGGCCGCCTGGATCAGGCCGCCGACGCCGACGATCTATCGGATCAGTCTATGGGGGCCGAAGCCGCGGTCGAGGACGACGGCAAGCGTAGGAACCCGTTCGTCCTGCTGGGCGCACAGGCCCTGACCACCCGCTACGCCTGGCCCTGCGCGTGGCCGGCTTCACCGACGTCCACGCAACCGCCGCCCGCGGACTGTGGCGCATCCATGAGGCCCGACAATCATCCAGACGCGGGACGCCATGCGCCTGATCGCCATTCTGGGGGAACTGGACCCTTAAGAGGTGGTGGCGGTCGGAAAGGCCATCGTGTCGGCGGGTTCGTCTGGCTGGAGGTGCCGCTTAACTCGCCCCGGCCGCTGCTGCGGGGCGCGCTTGAGGGTCGCGCCCTGGTCGGCGCGGGCACTCTGCTGTTTGCAGGGGCGGTGAAGGCGGTCGCCAACGCGGGAGCTCAGATCGTGATCTCGCCCAACACCAACCCCGAGGTCATCCGCGCAGCCAAAACGGCTAATCTGGCATCCCGGCAGGGGTCTTTACGCCGACTGAGGCGTTCGCGGCGCTGGAGGCAGGGCGGATGCGCTGAAGCTGTTCCCGGCCGAGATGGCGATGGCGAGGGTACAAGGGCTGAAGGCCGTGCGCCCCGCGCTGCCGGCCGACGCCCGTGTGTACGCCGTCGGCGGCGTCGAGCCGGCCGGCGTCGCGGGTTGGCACGCGGCCGGGGCGTCCGGCTTCTGCATCGGTTCGGCCCTGTTCAAGCCGGGCACAACGTCGACCGCGGTCGGCGAGGCGGCCACAGCCTTCGTGTTCGCATTAAAACCTGAGATTGGTGGCCGGCCGAGGTGGGCTGGACCGACGCGTTGGCAGCTCAACCGGCGTCAAGCGTCAGTCGAGGCGGGGGGGGCGATCAGGAAGGATACGTTTGCGGGCCAGGCAGTGTGCTCCTGACGTCGCCGGCACACAGACGGCGACCCCCGCCGCAAGCGGTCTAACCGCTGTTCAGGCTGGGCTTGGTCCGGACGGAGCGAAAGACCGGGAGGCGGGTCGGGGCAGGATGCGAGCGCCCTGATATCCGGATCGCAGCGTCGTCAGCCGGCGTTTCCCGCGGCGCGGCTCGTCTGCGGCGCTCTGTGACGGCGCGGCCGTGTCAAACGGATTGCCGCTTGCTTTTCCTCTCGCGCGGCCTTGTCTCCTCAGACCAAATACGGGCTCCTCAAACCATATCAGCGAGAGCGGTTTGACGGTCTAGAAATGCCCTTCGTCGAAATCGAGCGGAAGCTCGGCTCTATGTTGCCTAACCGCGCGGCGCGCCCGCAGTGGCCGCAGGCTGACCTCTGCGTGACGCCCCCTCCCCCCATCAGAAAGCCTGGAGCGATGCCAGCTTCATAGCTGAACTCACGGACTGCGGCACCCACGTGCGATTTCGGCGCGCTCGCTGGGAGGTTTGAGATCGTGACAGGCACGTCGACGCTCTGCATTTGATCTCGACGGGCACCTTCGGGAGCTCGCGGGTTGCAGGCCTGCGCAACCTTCGACCACGCTGGCTGCTGATCTCCACCAGCCCTCGCCAGTTCGAAGGCAGAGCACCCCAATGCCGTCCAATTGTACAGGGGAAGATCAACACGGCCTACCCCGCGATCTCGGACACTGGATTGTCGTCCGCCGGCAAGGTCTCCGAACCAAACCGGACAAGCGTGGCCATCAGGAGCTGCAAGTCGATGGGCTTGGCGAGGTGGCCCTGCATCCCCGCGGCGACGCATTGCGCCACCTGTTCCGGAAGGACATTGGCCGTCAGCGCAATGATGGGGGTCGATCGCGCCGGCCCATCGAGGGCGCGAATGGCTCGCGTGGCGGCTAAGCCGTCCATGATCGGCATCTGCATATCCATGAGGACGAGGTCATAATCGCCCTCACGCACAGCAGCCAGGGCCTCGGCCCCGTTATCGACACAGTCGAGGCGCAAGCTAAAAGGCTCCAGCATTGCGCGAATAAGCGTCTGGTTGGCGAGATTGTCTTCGGCGAGAAGAATTCTCAACACCCGATCGGGAGCCGCCGCGCTCTGGGTTTCCTGTGACGCGTTTACCCCTTCGGATCCCGCTTCCGGCAGGTCAACCCGGAACCAGAACGTCGATCCCCGGTGCGGATTGCGTTTCGCGCCAATCTGGCCGCCCATCAGCTCGATAAGCTTTCTGGAAATGGCCAGCCCCAGCCCGGTGCCGCCAAACCTGCGTGAGACCGACCCATCCGCCTGTGTGAACCGATCAAACAATCGCTCGGCCTGACCGTCATGGATGCCGATGCCCGTGTCCTCTACGTCGACGCAAAGCCGTCGTAAGCCACCGTCGGCCTCCTCAAGGCGGCCCGAAACGCGGACTTGCCCGTCGGTCGTGAACTTTACCGCATTGCCGACGAGGTTCATCAGGACCTGGCGTAAACGCGTGTCGTCGCCGCGCAACGTCGCAGCCCCTTCAAACGTGGCCTCAAGGCCCAGCCCCTTCTGCCGGGCCTGCTCGCTTAAAAGTTCCACGACCCCTTCGATGAGCGCCTTGGGACAAAAACACTCGTCTTGCAGTGTAATCGCGGAAGCCTCGAGTTTAGAAAAGTCCAGGATGTCGTTGACGACCGCCAGCAATGTCTCGCCGGCGCTGCTGATCAGCTGCAGATGTTGACGGTTCACGTCGGTCAGGCCCGGTTCGGCGGCCACCAGGCGGGAGAATCCGAGAATGCTGGTCAAGGGTGTGCGGAGTTCGTGGCTCATGTTGGCCAAAAACTCGCTCTTCGAAGCGGCCGCTGCTTCAGCCGCCGAACGCGCGGCGACCAGCGCGATCTCGGCGTCCTTCCTTTCTGTGATGTTCCGGATCACATCGACCATCTCGGTCAACTGCCCGCCCCCGTTGAGGACGAGCCGCGGGTTGCCTTCCAACCACACCAGACGGCCATCCTTATGCCGGGCTCTATACTCAGACGGGCTGGGGCTCACCAGTTCGCGTCGTCTGATCCGGTCCTTCAACACGGACTTCAGTCTGAATAAGTCATCCGGCTCGACGAAATCGGCGGGAGATCGGCCGATCATTTCAGTCGCCGAATAGCCGAGAACGGTTTTGCAGGCGGGTGACACATAGGTGATGCCGCCGTCCAGAGAGCTTCGAACAACCATGTCTTGGGTGTGATCAGCCACGAAGCGATAGGCGCGTTCACGCTGGAAGGCGTCCTGATCATCCAGATGTTGCGAGACGTCGATGACATAGCCCACGACCCAACGCTCGCCCAACTCATTGGGCTGCTGGCGACAGCCCCAGGTGATCACTGTGCGACATCGGCCATCTGGATTGAGCAGTCGATAGCGGATCTCGTGCGGCACATCGCTGTTAAACCAGTGTCGCCAGCTGCGGCCTACGATATGGCTGTCGTCAGGATGGTAGAGCGAGAAAATCTGCTTAGGGTCGGGTATGCCGTCTTCTCTCGACCATCCAAAAATTGAATACATCTCCTCCGACCACCAGGTCGTCTCGGGGTCGCGGACGCGCCACCAGCCGATCGGACACGCCTTCGGGCTCGGTAGACCCGCGAGCGCCCCATCGCTGTTGGAATGATGGTTCATGCTTCGCTCCTCCCGAGCGTCCGCGTTCAGCAGGACGTCAAATGGCTACGATTCCGTAAAGTAAACGCGGATGTCGTCATCTCAACTCTCGAAGTCGGTGGCCCACCGCGCTGTAGTCCTTGACGAGTGGGCGTGGACAACCTGCACGGAGCCAGCTGTTCTCGCGGGCCTTCGTGAGGGCGTCATGGGTGAAGGACCGCCAAGACGCAGCAGGGGGACTGACTGCAGCGCTGGGTCGATGTGTTTATGCTAGTGCCGCAATTGTTTGCGCCGCAGACCTGGCTCTCCACGTCTGCGCGCCATGTCCGCTGACGTGAGGAAGGGCTGCCAGGCTGGCTCCCTCAGGGCGCGCAGACATGGCAGCGGCGGGGCCGGAGCCAGCCTTGCCAGCGAAATGACCGAGACGGAAGGTGAGCTCGAGTGTGGGGCCGTCGGTCAGACGACCATCTCCCTCGACGAGATGGCCGGATCCCAGTTTCCTGGCATCGACGACGGACTTCCTCGCGATCAGGTTTCGGTCGGCCACCAACTCGGCCGGGGCGTCGATCGCCTCGACGCATCGGATCACATCCCCGATGAGGTGGAAGAAGGCGCAGGGGCCGCGCCCGGGCACCCCGCGCGAAAGGAGCCGGTCGCACTGAGCTGAAGACCCCGCGATTCAAACCTTGATGTCATACTGGTCCGATCAGAACCAAGGAACTTCCGGAGCCGTCGAGGTGTCCCCACGATCGCCGCCGCGGCCTGGTTGGCCTGTTCCAAGACGCTGGAACGCTCTCGATCCGACCCATCTGGTCGAGGAGGGGCGACGGCCTGGTCATATCACCGATCGCGAAGATCGCTGGATGGCTCGTGCGCGCGCCCTCGTCGAGCGCAACCCCCTCCCCGCAAACCAGGCCGGCGTTCCGTGCAAGCGCGTCGTTGGCTTCGGCACCCACGCCCACGAGCACCGTATCGACGTCGAGGCAGCGTCCGTCCGTCAGCCAGACCTAGCAATGCCCGATGGACACCACGCCGATATCAAGCGCGAAGGCCACGCCCTCCAAGCGATGCCGCTTCAGAACGAGGCGCGAGCTGGATGCTGACGCCACCCGGGCCAGCGGGCGCGTTTTACGCTCCACCACCGTGACCGAGACGCCCAGCGCAGGTGAAGACGCCGCGGTCTCCAGACCAATGCAACCGCCGCCGATGATCAGCAGCGAGGATCCGGTCGTCAGCCTCTGCTTTAACCAAGTCGCACTCGTCTGGGACCGGAGGACACGGACTTGGTCCGCCTCAATACTTCCACCGCCAGGCCGGGGCGCGTGCGCCGCACGCCAGCTAAAGATGGTCGTAAGCCAGCGCATCGCTGTCGGAAACACCACATGTCTCAAAGCACGGACACACGATTCGATCATGCAATCCTCGCGGTTGATCGGAAGGCCGTCCGATCACCCGGGGCGGGCCTGCCGACGAGGACGGCAGAACCCAACTTGCAAGACTAAGCGGGCGCATAGGTCTCGGCGCGCTGGGCCATCGCGCCATCCGACAGCAGCCGCCAGTCGAGGTTGTCGGCCACCGTGGCGGCCAGCGCCTGGATGGCGTGATACGGGACGCTGTCGCCGTGCTTGAGGGTCGGCTCTTCGTCCGGGCGCACATGGCTCAGAAGATAGCGGCGCGCGCGCATGATCGCCATGTCCGCCCCGCCCAGAAACTCCTTCGTTCTGTCGGGCCAAGCGCCTTGGGCTTCGCCGGCCACAAAGTCTTCGATCATGATGTCGTGGAACCCCGTGAAGCTTTCTCCTCGGCGGATCGCCTCACGGTCCTGGCCGAAGAAGGGACGGCCCTTGAGGGACTGGTAGAAGTTGTCGTCGTCAAGGTCTGTCGCGCCGATGGCGTAGCTGCGGTCTTCGAGGGGGATGGGCGCGTCGGAGCTATGCCAGACGTACCACTGGATCGAGCGCAGATTGTCGATCGGCACAGACATAATGAAGAGCTGTCGCGTGGGGCGGGTGTTGGCGATGAAGACGCCGCTTGGGGCGACGCATTCTGAGACCCGAACGTACTGCTGGCCCTCCGGCAGGGCGCGGATGGCGGCGTAGCGGAAGCCGTAGTCGGTCTCCTCGAATTCGATGCGGGGCACCAGGTTTCGGCTCATCGTCTCGATATCGGGACTGGCCAAGGCGTCCGGGTTGGGCGCCGATCCGACCCAGTCCCGGTGGAGCAGGGCCACGTGGGACGGGTCAAGGATCGCCTCCAGCCCGGTCAGCCAGTTAAAATCGCAGACCGCCATCCGCGCATAGACCCTGTCCTCGGGAAGTTCATTGAAGACAAGGTTAGGGAACCGAGGCGGCGGGCCGTCGCCAAGATAGACCCAGAGCATCCCGCCGCCCTCGCGGACCGGATAGCACTTAAGCGGCACCCGGTCGGGGAACGCGGGATCCGCCTCGTTGGGCGTTTCTATGCAGCGGCCAGAGACATGGAACTTCCAGCCGTGGAACATGCACACGAGCGAGTCGTCGCGCGCATTCGCCATTTCCAACGAGCAGCCGCGATGGGGACAGCGTTCGTCGAACACGGCCACCGCCCCGCCCGCTCCTCGGAAGGCCACGTAGGACTGGGACAGCACCATGAATTTGACGGGAAAGCCACCGGCCTTCAGCCGGGCCCCGCGCATGACCGGCAGCCAGAAGCCACGGAAGGCCTTCCACATTGGCGCGCCCGGCGAGACGTCGCCGAGGGTCTGAGCTTTTTCGTGGGAGAGCATGGAAGGCTCCTGGTGATCAACTCGCCGAAGCGAAGACGGACGGCTGGAAAGAAGAGATGCGGAGTCCGAGGCGGGTCAGGCGCGCGTGTTCCAGATGCGGCCGAGCACGCGCTGCCAGTTGCCGCCGAGCACGAGCCTCAGGTGCGCATCGGAATAGCCGCGCCGGACGAGGCCTTCGGCAATGTCGTAGATGCGTCTCGGATGATCGAGGCCGTCGATTTCGGTGCGTTCGCGCCATCGGTACTGCTCCTGACCGCTGCGTGCGAACTGCTGGCGCTTGGCCTCGTCGTCCACCCCATCCTGCTGCGCCAGATCGGTGTCCGACCCGATGCCGACGTGCTCGACGCCCACCAGATTGGCAATGTGATCGATGTGGTTGAGGTAGTCCTCGATCGTGGTCGGCTCCTGCGCCGTCACGAACTGCCGGACGACCGTCACTCCGATCACCCCGCCGCGGGCGGCGAAGGCGCGGATCACCTCGTCCGGCATGGCGCGGCTGAACCCGGGGTTCAGCGCTCGGCAGTTGGTGTGGCTGATGATCGGGGTCACCTCGCTGACGCCCGCCGCCTCAAGAGCCGTGCGGTCGTTGGCGTGCGCAAGGTCGACGACCATTCCCACCCGGTTCATGGCGCGGATAACCTCGGCTCCGAACGGCTTGAGCCCGACCTCGGCGAAAGCTCCGCCAGCGAGATGGTTCTCGGCGTTGTAGGTCAGCTGGGAGACCAGCTGCCCCTGGCTGCGGAAGAAGGCGACGTCCTCGGTCGTCCGGAAATGATCTCCGTTCTGCAGACCGAGGATCAGCTTCAGCTTGCCGACCGCCCGGGCCTGAGAGAGATCCTCGCTGCCCGCGACGATGTGGAAGACGTCAGGGTGGGCCGCCGCGATGCGCCTCCATCCCTCGAAGAACTCGACCGCCCGATCGTAAGGAGTCGGTCCCGGGTTCAACTGGCCCAGATCCGTTCCCACGTAGAAGATCTTGATCCCCGACGCCCGATACCGTTCCAGCTCCTGCGGCGGGATCGCGCTCGGATCGTTGAACCAGGACATGTAGCGCTGGACCGCCAGCTCCATGGAGTTGGGCTGGTCCTTGACGACCAGGGCGTTGCGGACCCCCGCCAGCATGTCGATGGTGTTGCTCGTCTCGACCAGGCGGACGGCGCGGGCGGAGTAGGTTCCCGGATGACCCCAGAAGCGTGGTTCGAGCGCGGAACCGTCGATCGCGGCGTCGGACTGCGCCATGGGCGTCGTCGCGCACCCGGCCATGACCAGCGCGGCGCCGCATCCGAAGGCGAGACCGAGGGCGCGTCGCCGATCCAGGCCCGGGGCCGTCCGGGCCGCAGGGTGGCCGCTCGTGCACGAAGGATGACTACAGGAGGCCATGAGCGTTCTAACCCTGCTAGGCCGACCCACGGAGGTCGCGGCGAATAAAATAGAAATAACAATCTATTCTCTGCAGAGAGCGACTGTCAATGCGAACCGGCCTGACGCCATCGATCGCGAACGAAACGTGCGAACGTGTCGCGGCGGCGACACGTCTTTGGAACGGAATTGCCGGAAGCCGAGCGCCAGCACCGAATTCGGCTTGTCAAATAATAGATTTGTAACTCTATTTCTACGACCGCACGTCGGCTGAGGCTGTGGAAGGCGGGCAAATGCTGCTGAAGAGCGGCCAGAGAGGGGAGCTTCCGATGCCGAAAACGAAACTGGCTTTGATTCTTACTTCCGCATTGGCGACCGTTATGACGCCCGTCGTCGCGGTCGCCCAGGCCCGGCCCGCGCCCACCGACGAGCTGGCGACGACACAGGTCGACGACATTGTCGTCACCGCCCAACGTCGCGCCGAAAATCTTCAAAGCGTGCCGGTCGCCGTGACCGCTTTTTCCGAGGCGGCGCTGCGGGAGCAGGGCACGGTGCGGGTCGACGACATCGCGTCGCGCGTCCCCAACCTGTTCATCGCCTCCGGCAATTCCGTCGGAACGACCCGGTTGAACCTGCGCGGCGTGTTCTCCGAACCTAACAACGTCGGCCTGGGTAACGCGATCCCGAACTATATGGACGGCGTCGCGGCCGGCCCCGGCCGAAGCCTGAACACGGGTCTCTATGACATAGAGGCGATCGAGGTCCTGCGAGGCCCGCAGGGCACCCTGTTCGGCCGAAACTCCACGGGCGGCGCCATCCTCGTTCGTTCCAACCAGCCGAACACCGAGCGCGTCGAAGGCGCGTTCAACGTCGGATGGGGCGACTACGAGGACGCCCGGATCGGCGGAGCCTACAACGTCCCCCTTTCAAACACCGCCGCCTTGCGCATCGCCGCAGCCTATCAGAACCGCAACGGCTATACCCAGAACACCACACTCAACACCGATCAGAACGATCTCGAGAGCCTGGGCCTGAGGGTCCAGGCGCTCTTCGAGCCGACCGACGCTCTCTCCATCACGCTGCGCTTCGACGGCTCCACCGACATGCAGAAGGCCAACGTCAAGGACTTCGGACCCAACGCGAGCGGCGGCAGACTCTTCGCGGGAGCCCGCGACTATCGGGTCAGCACCGACTTCCCCACCCTAACCGAGCGCGACATGTACACCGTGTCCGGAGAGGTCGCCTACGACTTCGGCGGCTACCGCTTCGTGTCGGTGAGTGCCTACTCCTGGTTCGACTACTTCAATCAGGACGACGTCGATTTCACCGCGAGCAACGTCCTCAACACAGGCTCGGCCATTCAGCAGGATCAGGTGAGCCAGGAGTTCAGGGTCGAGTCGCCTTCCGATGCGGCCTTGAGCTTCGTCGCCGGCCTCTATCTGTTCCACGAGGAGACGACGGCCCAGAACACCGCGTCTGGCAGCCTGCTGACCCTAGTCGGCGCCGCGCCGAACGCCACCACCTGGCTCACCATCGGAACAGGCGGCCGTGAGACGACGGCCGTCGCGCCCTTCAGCCAGGTCACCTACCGAGCCAACGACTGGCTCTCGCTGATCGGCGGCTTGCGCTATACCAAGGAAGAGTCCGACAGCGCAAAATTCCAGCCGACAGGCCTCGCCGGCCTGGGCATCCCCGCGATCAACGCGCAGGCGGACACGTCTGACGGCGAATGGTCCGGGACGGCCAAGGTGGTCGTTGAGCCCAGCGACACCCTCATGGGCTATGCCAGCTTCTCCCGGGGCTTCAAGGCTTCGGGCTTCAACCTTGCCCCGGGCGGTCCCAGCGACTACACAGCCGACCCCGAGTTCGTGGATTCCTATGAGGTCGGCGTGAGAAGCGAGTGGTTCGATCGCCGGCTGAGGCTGAACGTGACGGGCTTCTTCCTGGAGTACACGGATCTGCAGCGCAGCACCTTCTCGGTGCCGCTCGGCGGCGGCCTTCCTCAGGTCGCGTTCGGCAACGCCGGGGCGCTCGAATCCAAGGGCTTGGAGTTCGAGGTGCAGGCGCGTGCTACGCCCGATCTGACGATCGGCGGCACGCTCGGTCTGCTGGATTCGGAGTTCACCGACTACATCGAACTGGTCGGCGCCACCCAGGTCGACCGCGCCGGCAATGTGCCTGCCCGGACCCCCGACACCACCGCGTCGGCCTATGTCCAGTACGTTTATTCCGGCATGAGCGACGTCGACATCTCGTTCCGCAGTGACTTCCTTTATCGTTCAGAGACGTTCGAGACGGACAGCAACGTAGCGACCCGGCTCCTTGATAAGGTCAGCATCGGCAACGTCAGGGTGAGCCTGGTGGACAAGGACGACCGCTGGCGGCTGACCGGCTACGTCAACAACCTCACCGACGAGGTCTACGCCGAAAACGTAACCCCCGCCTCGGGCCTCGTCGCAGGCGTCGGCCTCAGCCTCGGCGCGCCCCGGACCTTCGGGGTCGAGTTCTCCCGAAACTTCTGAGCGTTCACGGTCGCGGCGGTCTTAGGCCGCCGCGTCCACCATCGCGTCGACCAGGGCGGCGCGGCGCATGGCGTGGTCCCGGCCAAACGCCGGCTGCCCCGTCAGGACCAAGACCCGTTTAGCGTAGAGTCCCAACGGCAGGGCGTCGGTCAATCCCATCGCGCCGTGCAGCTGGATCGCCCCCTCGACCACCTCCCGCCCCGATTGGGCGACGAAGGCCTGGGCGGCCAGGACGGCGGCGCTTCGCTCGGGTGCCGGACCCGCCAGGGCCTCGAGAGCGCCCCTGACGAGGGCGGCCGACAGTTGACGCGCCATCCACAGATCCGCCAGGCGATGCTGAAGAACTTGGAACCGCCCGATGGGTCCGCCGAACTGCTGACGGACCCCCACAAAGCTCGCCGTCTGGTCGATGAGGGCCGACATGCAGCCGAGCGCCTCGGCGCAGATGAGCAGCCGGGCCAAGTCTGCGGCCTTTTCGGACGCATAGTGGAGATGCGCGCCGTGCGCCAGACGGTCCTCGGGCCCCACTGGGACGGACGCGAAGGTGAAGGCGCACCCCGGCGAACCGTCGATCAGTCCGCAGGCCGTCTCGGTCAGGCCCGGCCGCTGCGTCCCGATCCTAACGAGCAGGGCGTCCGCGCCCGTCCCGACCACCGCCACGAGCGCCCCCGCCCCGTCGCGGCTGGGACCCACCGCGATGGCGCCGGACAGGGTCCAGCCTTCGCCGCGGCGGGTCGCGCAAAGCGCCGAGCCGTCCACCAGGACCGGGCCACGTCCCTGGAGCGCCTGGTCCAGATCGGCGACGGGCCAGTCCGCTCCGGCCGACGCCAACAGAGTCCCCAGGGCGACGTCGGCCGGCCAGTTTGGGAGGCGGGCCAAACCGCGACCGAGCGCTTCGGCGACCGCGGCGAGATCGACCGGCGCCGCATCGAACCCGCCCGCCGTCGACGGAACGGCGAGCGCGGCCAGACCGAGCGCGTTCAAATCCTTGTCCAGCTCGCCCGTGCGAGAGCCCTGCGGTCCCTGATGCCGATCCGGCAGACGCTTGGATAGGAGGTCGTCGATGGACCGGACCAGAAGCCCGCGGGCCTCCGCGCCGAGGCCGAAGTTGGGATCGCGCTCGTCGTCACTAGCCACTCGCTGGCTCCAGGCTAGGAATAGATGATAATTTCGATTATCGTCTCCCGCATGGAAAACGCAACACATCTGACCTTGTTCGGGGCCGAGGTGCGCGACTGGGTCCGGTCCGTGTATCCGGCCGAGATGCGGGCGCGCCTGGAAGCCAGCGCTGAGAATCGGCTCTCGCGCGAGGATCACGTATGGTGGCACAAACAGCTCCACGGGAAGGGATGGGCGGCTCCGCACTGGCCCGCACAATGGGGCGGGCGCGACTGGTCGGCGGCTCGACTTAACGTCTTCCGCGCCGTCATGTCGGAGGAGAACACCCCAGATGTCGCCGGAGCGGGGATCGATCTGCTGGGTCCGGTCCTGCTTGCCTTCGGCACCGAAGAGCAGAAGCGACGTCATCTGCCGGAAATCCTCTCGGGAGACCGGTGGTGGTGCCAAGGCTATTCCGAACCGGGCGCGGGCTCCGATCTAGCAGCCCTGTCGACCCGCGCCATCCGGGACGGTGATCACTACGTGGTCAGCGGCTCAAAGATCTGGACCACCGCCGCTCACAAGGCCGACGCGATCTTCTGCTTGGTCCGGACCGGCAGCGACGGCCCCAAGCAGCAGGGCATCAGCTTCCTCCTGATCGACATGAGCCTGGTGGGCGTCCGCGTGGCGCCGATCGTGACCCTGGACGGCTCCCCTCCCCCGGACCACGAGATCAACCAAGTCTTCTTCGACGAGGTGAGGGTTCCGATCGACGGCCTGATCGGCGAGGAGGGTCAGGGCTGGACCTACGCAAAGCACCTGCTGGAGTTCGAGCGGGGCAAGCCCAGCGCGCCGGATCTCAAGCGAAGGCTCCGCGACCTCAAGACCGCGGCCGGCCGGTCCGAAGCTCCCGAGGGTGCCCGGCTGGCCGACCCGGGGTTCCGAGGCCGGATCGCCGAGCTCGAGATCGCCTTGGAGGCGGTCGATCAGCTGGAGCGAGCCATTCTCGAAGGCGACGTCGACCCCAGGGACGCACCCGCCTTGCCTTCCCTAATCAAGTGCAAGGGGACCGAATACGATCAAGCGATCGAGGGGATGATGCTGGAGACCGTCGGCTCGATCGTCGCTTGGCCCGAAGCCGGGGGCGCGGGCGTCTCGATCACTGACGACCGCGATCCGGGCCGGATCGCCATGCGTCGCTATCTAAACGGACGCAAGAAATCGCTCTATGGCGGGACGAACGAGATCCAGCGCAACCTGATCGCCCGCGCGATGTTTGGGCTGCGGACCTAGCGGCCTCTGAACGACGGCGGCCGCTTCTCGTTGAACGACGCGACGCTCTCGCGCCGATCCTCCGTGCCGACCAGACGGTCAGGCCTCGATCTCGAACATCAGGGCGGATCGCAGATCGAGATCGGCGCCTCGCCGGATCGCGTGCTTGGTTTGCCGGACCGCGAGCGGCGCGTCGGCGACAATGGTGTCCACGATGGCCGTGAGGAGGGCGTCCGGCGCATGGACCGCGTTGACTATTTCTTGAGTCGCCGCCTCGCGGGCGGAGACGGCTCGGCCGGTTAGGATCAGTTCCCTGGCGCGCGCGCCGTCGACCGCGCGCGGCAGCGTCTGGGTGCCCCCGGTGCCGGGGATGATGCCCAGGGTGATCTCGCTCAAGGCGAACCGGGCCATCTCGGCGGCATAGGCGAAATCGCGGGCCAGCGAGCTCGGCCCCGCCCCCAAAGGCGGCTCCGTTGACGGCCGCCAGGATCGGAACAGGACAGTCAAACTGGGCCCGGATCATCCGTTCGAACACCAGGTGCTGCAAGACCCGCGCCGCGTCGGTCACCCAATGACGCTCCTTCAGGTCTCCGCCGGCGCAGAAAGCGCGGTCGCCGGCCCCCGTCAGCACCACGCACCGCATCGCCTCCGGGCGCGCCGCCAAACTGTCCCAGAGATCCCGGAGCTCCTGGCCCATGCGCGTGTTCAGCGCTTTTGAGGCCTGGGGCCGGTTCATCGTCACGACGAGCAGTCGCGGGGCCGGTTCGGACAGCAGGAGCGTGTCGATTGTCGACGTGGGAACTGGCCTTTGGGCGGTGCTGGGCATCCTCGCCTCCGTGATCGCCCGCGCCGGGACGGGCCGGGGCGGTCGGGTAGCGACGTCTCTCTATGAAACGGCCCTCGCCTGGATGGGTGTCCCGGGCAGCGCCTATCTGGCCTCGAGGACCTGGCCGCGAAGACGGGGTCCGCCAACGCCCAGATCGCCCCTTACCAGGCCTTCGCGCCCGCCGACGGCCATCTGATGGTCGCGGCGGGGAATAACGGCCTGTTCGCCAAACTCTGCCGAGCCCTCGGCCGCGCAGATCTGCTGGAAGTCTGCGATTATTCGACGAACGCGGCGCGCGGTCCACCAGGGGCGCCAGGCGGGCGATCTGGCGCGCACCTTCGCCAAGCGCGAGAGCGCCGCCTGGGTTGACCGCTCTGGACGCTTGCATACCCTGTGGGCCGATCCAGTCGGTCGACGCCGTCGTGGCTGAACTCCAGACGGCCGCGCTCGCTATGATCCAAAAGTCTCCCGGCGGCGGACCGGATCTGGTTGTGCTCCCGCTGAGTTTCGCTTCGACGCCCCGGCACCTCCGCTCTCGGTCGGGTCCCGATGACCGCGGGATACACCCTCCGTTTGGCGACCGTCGCAAGCGGGCCCCGCTTCCAGGACTGCCCCGCAGCCGCCGTGCGGGCCGCGCGCGATGATCTTCTGGACATCGTCGGCGTGGCCATCGCCGGCGCGCGGGACCCCGCGATCCGGAAGTTTGTGTTTTTGGCCTAGGCCGAGGGCGGACGCGAATCGTCGAGCCTGTTTCTACGCGCCGGGCAGCTGCCCCCACGCGCTGCGGCGCTGATCAATGGCGCGGCGGCCTACGTCCTCGATTACGACGACGTCAATGGCGATACCGGGACGCCCGACCACGGTCATCGCGCCGGCCGTCCTGGCGCTCGGGGAGACGCTCGGCGCTTCCGGGCGGGACATACTGACCGACTTCATCGCGGGCTACGACGTCGTGGCGCGCCTTGGGCTGGCAATGGGTTTGGGTCACTATGCGGCGGGCTTCAAACCTACCGGCACCCTAGGATCCGTTAGGGCGGCGGCGGCCTGCGCGCGTCCCCTGCGCCTTTGGCCCGAGGCCACGGCGCACGCCCTCGAACTGGCCATATCCCACGCCGCAGGCCTCAAGGCGGTGAACGGTCTCCGGCCAAGGCGCTGCAGGCCGGCAAGGCGGCGGAGAACGGCCTCTGCGCCGCACAGCTCACGGCGCGCGGCTTCGAGGCGACCTTGGCGGTGGCGGAGACGCGGGGGGCTTCGTGCGCGTCCACAGTCTGGATTTCGATCCCGACCGGGCGCTGGCCGCCGAACCTTTCTTCGTCGAACGAACGCTCTTCAAGCACCACGCGGCCTGAGGATCGAGCACGCGCTGCAGCCCGGCGAGGTCGTCGACGTCGCCGTGGCCGTCCATCCAATCTGCCTCCGCGTCTGCGACATCGCTCGTCCCCGCACCGGGCTGGAGATTAAGTTCAGCCTCGCGCTGACGACCGCCATGGCCCTGACGGATGTCCCAACCGAGCGGCTCGAGGCCTATGAGGACGCGCTCTGCTGACGTCCCGACCTCGTTCGGTTGCGGACGGGATCCGGGTCGAGACCCGCGCGGACTCGGGCGAGAACGAGGCCGAGGTCACCCTGCGCAAGGCCGACGGTCGCCTGGCGACGGCCCGTCACGACGCTGGGAAGCCGGACGCCGACGAAGGCCGGCGCGAGGCTCGACTGGCCGCCAAGTTCGAGGCGCTCGCCGGACCTGGATGGACGGCCGCGTAACGGGGCTACGCGACCGCCTGCTGCAGTTTGACGACCTTCCGGCCTCATCCCTCAGAAAGCCCTTCGCCCCCCCACGCCTAGGGTTGAACGAGGCGCATGACGACCTCCGCCGCGTCCGCCGCGTCCTTCTGCAGACGCTTGGCCGCCTGGTAGGGGGGACGCGATACAGGCCCGCGCCGCTTCCGCGCTGGCAAACCGCAGAACCACCACCCGCTCCTCGGGCGCGCGCCCTTCGAGCACCGCGCTCAGGGGATCGCGGACCACGGTCTCCCTGCCGTGGGCCTCGCGCAATCCGGCCTTGGCCTCCGCATGGGCGCGAACCGCTCGGTGTCTGTGATCCGGACGGTGGCGATAATGAAGGCGGGCACCACGAGGATCTCCGATGCTAGAGCGTGACCACGACGCTTTTGGTCTTCAGATAGGAGTCCAGCCCTTCGCGGCCATGCTCGCGGCCGTAACCGGAGTCCTTGCACCCCCCGAGCGGCAGGGCGACGTCGAGCACGCCCGGCGTGTTGACCCAGACCATTCCGGCCTCCAGTTCCGCGGCCAGACGGTGCGCCTTCGAGACGTCTCGGGTCCAGACCCGCGCCGCCAGACCGTAGTCGCTGTCGTTGGCCAGGGCGATGGCGTGATCGAGGTCGTCGTAGGGCACGGCCAGCAACACCGGGCCGAAGACCTCGTCGCGCCAAATCGACAGGGCCGCGTCGGGACTGGAGAGGACGGTCGGGACGTGGAAATGCCCGGGCCCGTCAGGCGCGGCGCCGTCGGAGACCCGGACAGCGCCCTCCTCCAGGGCGCGGACGACGTGACCCTCCACCCGTTCGCGATGGGCTCCGCTGATGAGAGGCCCGACCTGGGTGGACGGATCCAGACCCGGCCCGAGGCGCAAGCCCGCCCCGACGGCCGCCAGCCGCTCCACGATCTCGTCGTGCCGGCCGCGCGGAACCAGCACCCGGGCTCCGGCCACGCAGACCTGGCCGGCGTTGGCGAAGACGGCCATCGCGGAGCCCGGGGCGGCTTTGTCCAGGTCCGCATCGTCGAGGATCAAGGTCGGCGACTTGCCGCCGAGCTCCAAGGTCAGGGGCCGAAGGCGGGTTCCCGCGGCCGCGGCGATCCGGCGCCCGACGGCCGTCGAGCCGGTGAACGCGATCTTGTCGATGCCCGGATCGTCTACCAGGGCCGCGCCGCAGGCGGGGCCGCCGAGGATGATGTTCACGACGCCCGCGGGCAGACCGGCCTCGATCATCAGTTCCCCAAGGCGCAGGGCGGTCAAGGGCGTCAGCTCGGACGGCTTCAAGACGCAGGCGCACCCGGCCGCGAGCGCGGGGGCCAGTTTCCAAGCCGCCATGACCAGCGGCAGATTCCAGGGCGTGATCAGGGCGACCACGCCGACCGGCTCTCGCCGCGTGTAGGCGTGATGCTCTCCCGGTTGGGAAAGGGTCAGGCTGAGCCCGTCGATCTTGGTACACCAGCCCGCGAAATACCGGAAGGTCTCGGCCGCGCGCGGCACGTCCCCGTCCCGCGCGCTGGCGAAGGTCTTGCCGTTGTCCAGGGTCTCCAGGACCGCCAGTACATCGCCATCGGCCTCGATCCGGTCGGCGATCCGCCACAGCAGCGCGCTTCGCGCCGCCGGCGTCATGGTGTGCCAGGACGGATCCGCGAACGCGATGCGCGCCGCGGCCACCGCCGCCTCGACATCGGCCGCTCCCCCGGCCGGAGCCTCGGTGAGCAGGGTTTCGTCGGCGGGGTTGAAGACTGGCGTGGTCCGGGCGCCGCCGGCCGGGGTCCAGGCTCCGCCGACCAGCTGTCCCCGGGGTCGCGCAAGCCAGGCCAAAACTTCGCCCATGACGGCGGCGGCCCGCGGATCGAGAGCGGCGACGGTCATGTCCGGATCTTCGCCGGGCCTCGGTTGGCGGGTCTGACGATGTGGGTCCACGGGGTGGGCAGCTCGCCGACGGGCACCTCGATCACGGTGGGCTCCCGCGTGGCGATCGCCGCGGCGACGCGGGCCTCGAGCGCCGCCGGATCGCTCACCCGATCCGCTGCGAGGCCGAAGCTCCGCGCGTAGGCGACGAAGTCGGGGTTGTGCAGATCCGAGCCGAGCATGCGCCCGCCGTAGCGATCGATTTGGATGCGCCGCACATTGCCGAAATGGCCGTCGGCGAAGACGACCCAGACCACAGGCAGACCGTATTTGGCGGCGGTCGCCAGTTCGGATCCGGCGAACAAGAAACCACCGTCACCCGAGACCGCGACCACGGCCTTGTCCGGATTGGCCGCCTGAACGCCCAGGGCCGTCGCGACCCCGTAGCCGAGCGTGCCCTGGTAGCCGCTGGACACGTAGTGGCGCGGGTGTCGCGTGGGGAACCAGCTCCAGGACATGTACCCGACCTGGGTGAGTTCATCGACGAAGAAGCCATCCTCGGGCAGGGCGGAGCGGATCGCCCGGAGAAAGCCCATCTGCGGCGCCGTATCGCGATCGAAGGCCGCGATCGTGTCGGCCTTGAGCGCGCGGAAATCGGAAAGACGCGCGGCCGGTGCCGAACGGGCCAGGGCGGCGTCCAGCCCCGCGACCGCCATCGCCGCGTCGGCCACGATGGCGATGTCGGGCCGGGAGATGCGCAGCATCTCCGCCGGATCCACGTCGATCCGGATGATCTTCAGGCCAGCGTCCAGGCCCCACATGCGTCGTGGGAAGTCCAGACGGGTGCCGATCGCCAGCACCACGTCCGCCTCGGCCCACAGGGCATGCGCCGCCGCATAGGGCAGGAACAGGTCGTCCGTCTCGTCCATGACGCCGCGTCCGCTGCGGAACGCGGTGACCGGAGCGCCAAGTCGCCGGGCCAGGGCGCGAATCTCCTGGGATGCATGCTGGGCTCCGCCCCCCACGAAGATCAGCGGGCGTTCGGCCCTCGACAGGAGGGCCGCCGCCGCCTCGATGTCGTGGCGGTCGGGTCCCGACGGACGGGGGAGTTCGGCGGCGGGGCCGATGTCCACGTCGGCCATGGCCCCCATGACGTCCGGCGCCATTTCCAAATGGACGGGCCTGGGGCGTTCGCCGAGCATCTCCGTCATCGCCTGGCGTACGCGCGCAGGTGCCAGCGACGGGTGCTCAATCCGCGCCGCCCATTTGGTGATGCCTCGCGCCATGGCCAGCTGGTCCGGCATCTCGTGGAGTTCGCCGAGCCCTGATCCGATCGACAGGGAGGGGACCTGGCCGGCGATGGACAGGACCGGCGCGTTGCAGCCGTAGGCGGTCAGCAGGGCGGCGGAGGCGTTGAGCCAGCCGGGCCCGGGAACCACCGCGAAGGCTGCGGGACGGCCCGTCGAGCGCGCCGCGCCGAGCGCCATATAGGCTGCGCCCTGTTCGTGCCGACTGGTTAGGACGTTGATACGCGGACCGGCGTCGTGCAGCGCGGAGAACAGGTTGTCGATCTGCGCGCCGGGCAAGGCGAACAGGGTCGTCAACCCATTGGCGATCAGGGACTCGGCCAGGGCGGCACCCCCCGTCATCCGGATGGGACCGGCCGAAGAAGCGGATGGATCGGCTGTCTTTACGGAGACCGGCATCACGCGGACCGCCGGGCATCGGACTCGAGAGCCTTAGAGCAGATCTCGACGAGGCCTGGGGAGACCCCGTCGGCGTCAAGCAGGGTCTGCAGCGCCGCCCGCATCCCGGTCTGGCGCGTCGGATCGAACATCTGCCAGCGGTTCAGGTCGCAACGGTTCAGGATCCAGTTGGACACGAAGGGAATGACCCGATCGATCCGGAGCACCTGTTTGGCGAACACCTCGTAGCCGCGCCCGGTCGGCGTGTTGAGACCGTATCGGTTTTCGTAGAAGAAGGTCTCGGCGAAGGTGAACAGCCGACTGAACATTCCGATGTCGAAGTCGTCGGAGTCCATCAGAGCATCGACCCGATCGGCGGTGTCGGCTCGCGCAGCCGAGATCTGCGCCTTGCACCATCGGTCGATGACCAGTTGTTCGTGTCGCCAGCGATGATAGAAGAGGCCGAGGGCCTCCTCCCTGCGAGGCGAATCCGTCGTGCACAGCAGGGTTAGCCCGGCGACCTGGTCGGTGATGTTGGTGCCGTCGGCCACCTGGCGGAAGGCGAGGTCGACCATGTCCGGCTCTCCCGACTTGACGAGATATTCCAGAGCCACGTGTTTGATGCGTCTACGGCCAATGGCCTCGCTGCTCATGTCCGTCGCGCCGGTGGTCTCGAAGGTCCGGTAGAGGCGCAGCAGGTCGTCCGGCGCGCCCGCCCCAATCGCCGCTAGGAGGGCCTCGCGAGCGGCATGGATGCCGTCGACGTCGATGGGATAGCGCTCCGCGCCGAGCGTCCGTTCATCGGGAAGGCTGATCAGATCGGCCCGCATTCGGTCCGAGACCGCGGGGTCGCGCAGCACGTGCCGGAAGCCGTCGAGGAGGGCGTCCGAGACGCTCGGCACGGCTCCCCCGCGCCAGGCGTCGGCCATGCTCTGGAGGGCTTGGGTTGCCAGTTTCTGGCCGGCTTCCCAGCGCGCGAAATCATCGCCGTCGTGCTTGAACAGATGGATCAGATCCTCGGCTCCCGGATCGAAATGGACCCGGACCGGGGCGCAGGCGCGACGCAGAACCGACAGGGCGGGCCGATCCCTCACGCCCTCGAACGTCCAGGTCTGTTCGGGATCGCGCAGCTCGAGCACCGCGGTCGTGTCCGTCTCGGTCCGACCGGCCAGGGCAAGGGCCAGGTCGCGACCGTCGGAGCCGACCAGACCCACGGCGAACGGCACATGCATCGGTTCCTTCTCCGGCTGTCCCGGGGTCGGGCGGGTCTGCTGCCTCAGGGTGACGGCGTAGGTGGCCGTCTCCGGATCGTGCCGGCCCTCGACGAAGATCTCGCAGGTGCCCGCCTGGAAATACCATTTGCGGAACTGGGTCAGGTCCAGTCCGCCGATGGTCTCGAAGGCGCCGAGAAACTCCTCGATGGTGACCGCCTGGCTGGCGTACTCGTCAAAGAACCAGGACGCCACCTTTCGGAAACGCTCGCGGCCGAGCATGGCCATGAGCATCTGGATGATCTCCTGGCCCTTGTCGTAGACGGTGTTGGTGTAGAGGTTCCGGGGCTCGATGTAGGATTCCCAGATCGGCGCATGCGCGACGGCGCTGTCGTCCTCGGTGAACTGGTTGTTGCGGATGTGCTTGGTCATCCTGATCCGAATCGGGCCGTCCCCCGCGAAATCGGCCAGATAGACCTGCTCCCGGAAGCGGGTGAACCCTTCCTTCAGCGTGACATAGAACCAGTTGCGATTGGTAACGCGATCTCCACTCCAGTTGTGGAAGTACTCGTGGGCGATCGTCTTCATCCGATACTCGTAGTCCGCATCGGGCGTGACGCGCGGATCGGCGATGAACCAGTTCAGATCGTAGAGATTGAGCCCCTTGTTCTCCATGGCCCCCGGCCCGCCGTTCAGGACCACGCAATGGAAGGTGTCGAGATCGTAGTCGCGTCCGAAGACCTCCTCGTCCCACCGCATCGAGCGCAGGATCAGGTCCATGGATTCCCGGCACTGGCCGATGTAGCGCGCATTGGCGTGGATGCTGACGCCGATCTCCCGACCCGAGGCGCTGACGAAGGTCTCCGTCAGCTGCTCGAGGACCCCGGCGGTGATAGCGAAGATGTAGCAGGGCTTGGGGAAGGGATCGTAGAAGACGGCGTAGTGCCGGCCGTCCGCGAGCGGGCCGGCGCCCGCCGGATTGCCGCTCGCCAGCAGGGTTGGGAAACGTTCCTGATCCGCGATCAACTTGACCGTGAAGACGGACAGAACGTCGGGCCGATCGAGGAAGTAGGTGAATTTCCGGAACGCCTCGGCTTCGAAATTGGTGAACAGCTCCCCTTCGCTCGTGGGGCACAGACCCATCATCGTGGTGTTGACGCTGGGCCGGACGGCCACCGTCGTCTCCAAATCGAAGACGTCCGGCGGGGCCGGCAGGGTCAGGCCGGAGCCGTCGAAACGATACTGAGTCTCGTCGAGTTCCCGGCCGTCCAGGACGACCCGCAGGAGTTCCAGCTCCTGGCCATCAAGCCGCAGGTCCCGGCCGCCGGGGTTGATCTTGGCGTTGCGCCGGACGCGCAGACGACTGCGAACGACAGTGCGTTCCCACCCGAGTTCCACCTCCAGATCCGTGTACGGAATATGGAAGTCCGCTTCGCGGTAGGCGCTGCGGACGACGCTGGACGGGATCGCAACTTCGGACATGAGCGGACTCCTCGCGGCCGGATCGGGACGGATCGATCAGCCTTCGAAGGTGACGATACGCAGGCTCTTCGCACCCGACAACTTGATTTTAGAAACCAACTTTGATTTTCTGCGCGGCGGACGGCCCCGCCGTCGGAGAACGCGCCGCATGCCTACGCAAATGCTAGAACGGTTGGCCCGCCTGGACACCGCCGCGGTCTCCGACGCGCTCGACCGGCTCGGCCTGCCCGGCGCCCTGGTCGGGCTAATGGCCGTTTCCGCCGGCCGGCGGCTGGTCGGCGCGGCCGTCACCGTCCGCCTGGAACCGAGCGACGGGACGGCCGCACCGCGACACCTCGCATCCGCGGCCATCGAGGCGGCCGGCCCGGGCCAGATCGTCGTCGTCGCCAACGACGGCCGCCTCGACTGCGCCTGCTGGGGCGGCACCCTGTCGCTCGCATCGACCCTGAGGGGCATCGAGGGCGCGATTCTCGACGGGGCGGCGCGCGATATCGTCGAGGCCGAAGGGCTGGGTTTCCCCGTCTTCGCTCGCGGCGTGGTCCAGCGGGCGGCGCGCGGGCGCGTTCGCGAGGCAGCTTGCAACGTGGCGGTGACGGTCGCCGGCGCGACCATTTCCCCAGGCGACCTCATGATCGCGGACAAGGACGGGATCGACGTCATTCCTCTCGCGCGGGCCGAGGAGGTGATCTCGGCGGCTGAGGCGATCGTGGCGCGCGAGGGGCTGATGGCCGAGGCCTTGCGGTCCGGACGGCCGGTCGGCGACGTCATGGGGCAGGACTACGAATCCCTTCTGAAATCCCGGCCCCCGGCCATGCCCGACGGCCGTCGCGGGAAATTCGCGCTTCCTGCGCGTTGCAATCATCCGGATCAACTGTAGTTTGGCATCTTTCAAGAGCGGAGGCGTCCGGTTGCCCAAGGTCGCGAAAGCCGCCCCGCGCGGCCGAGCAAGACAGTCCGAATCGCGCATTGAGCCGCGGCCGATGCCCCAGACCAAAAAGGGTCGCCTGCGGCGTGGCATACTCAAGACGGCGACGGCTGAGCTGCTGAAGGACTACAGTTATCACGAGCTGACGCTGGATCGGATCACGAGCCGTGCGGACATTCCGCTGAGCGTCTTCTATCACTACTTCAACACCAAGAAAGAGCTAGTGCTCGAACTGATCGAGGAGGTTTTCGTCGAGCTGGCCTCGACCGTGAACGCGCAGGCTCCGCACGGCACCTGGGAGCGCGGCATCCGGCACGAGCAGCTGTCGCTCCTGACGCTGTTCAGCGAGAACGTTGGCCTGATGCGGTGCCTTCACGAGGTCGAGGATCTCGAGTTCTCCCAACGTTGGCGCCAGAAGATCACGGAATGGCATTCGCGCATGGCCCACAGCCTGCGGGAATTCGCCGGAGCGGAGACGCCGGACGAAGACGAGTTGTTCGCCATAATCCGCGCCCTCGGCGGCATGACAAGTGAGTTCGCCTACCAGCTGGTCGTGGCCCGCGACGAGCGGCTGAACCGCACCTTCCCGGACCTCGACTCCGCGGCGGACTTCCTCAACGCGCTGTGGATCCGGACCCTCTTCCTCCAGCATCCGACCCGGCTCGCGGATCGCTTCGAGACGCTGCAGTCGCTGCACGATTTCGACACACAGGCTCAGAAGGGCGGCAACTCACCCGCGTCGCGCGAGCCGGCCCCCCCGGCAAGACGCGCGAAATCCCCGGGGCGCCCCAAGACTCTGGGGAAGAAGACGGACAAGGCGCAAAAATAGAAATAGGCTTCCATTCTTAGTCCGTCGCCGCTAGCCTGAACGCCGGTACATAAGGGGTTGAGCAATGTCCTTGCGTGTGACGCCGGCACCGGGCGTGATGGAGATCACAGCCTATGTGGCCGGGGCGGCGAAGGCCGACGGCATCGACGATCCCGCTCGTCTGGCCTCGAACGAGGCGGCCCTGGGTCCGTCACCCAAGGCCGTCGAGGCCGCGAACCTCGCAACGGCCGGGATGGCGCGCTATCCCGATCCATCCTGCCTCGAACTTCGCGACGCGTTGGCGGCAAGGTACGGATGCGGCCCGGACCAAATCGTCTGCGGGGCAGGATCCGAGTCCCTGATCCATGTGATCGGGCGCGCCTATCTGGGACAGGGCACCGAGGCGATCATCCCGCGACGCGCCTTCGCCGGCTACCGAATCGTCGCGCAGAGTTGCGGGGCGGACGTCGTCCTCGTTCCCGAGCGAGACGACTACACCCTCGACGTCGACGCGATGCTCGCGGCCGTCACGCCGAGGACCCGCGCGGTCTTCGTCGCCAATCCCAACAATCCCACGGGCGCCATGACGCCGGCCGCGGAGGTCGCCCGGCTCCGCGCCGGCCTCCCCGCCGACGTGCTGCTGGTGATCGATGCGGCCTACCGCGACTACATCCAAACGCCGGATTACACCTCGGGGCTGGAACTGGTCGGCGAGGATCAGGGCAACGTCGTCGTCCTCGGCACCTTCTCGAAGGTCTACGCGCTGGCCGGGATGCGGGTCGGATGGCTCTGCGCCTCGCGAGACATTGTCGATGTTTTGAACCGCGTCCGGCCGGCCTTCGGCGTCCCGCTCCCGGCGCAGGCCGCCGCCATCGCTGCGCTGGAGGACACCGCTCACGTCGAGCGCGAGCTGGCCTTTGTCGCGCGCGAGCGCCCTAGACTGGCCGCGCTTCTGACGGACCTAAAGTTCGAGGTCGCCCCGGCCTGCGCGAACTTCGTCCTCGCCCGCGTGCCTCCGGCCTTCGAGTCAGGCGCGGAACTCACCGCCGCGCTCGCACGCGAGGGGGTCCTGATCCGTCCGGTGACGAACTACGCGCTGCCGCTCGACGTGCGGATCAGCATCGGGTCGCCGGCGGAGATGGAGAAGCTTCGCGGCGCCCTCATGAAGATCGTGGACTGGAGGCTGGCGTCGTGACCCTGTCGACGAAGGACTGGAACGCCGAGGCCTGGACCACGGTGCGGGAGGGCGTCTTCCGCAAGGCCTTTTCCGGCGAGGGCGCGACCCTGGCCCTGCATCGGCTGGAACCCGGCCACGCGCCCAAGCCGCACAGCCACCCCTATGAGCAGGTTGTCTACATCGTCGAGGGCGAGATGGACTTTCATGTCGGCGGCGAAGTGCATCGCGTCCGGTCCGGTCAGTTGCTGGTCATCCCCCCCAACGTGACGCACCACGGCGTGGTGGTTGGAGACACGGTCGCCATCAATCTAGACGTCTTCACCCCGCGTCGGCCGGAGTACGATTGACCGGTCCCGCGCAGATCGGGCTCGATCTCGGAGAGATCGCGGCGACCGGATTGCGCGCGCGCGTCCTGGGCCGCGACCGTCTCGTCGGAACCTTCGTCAAGAGCCGCGCGCACCAGTCCGTCGAGATCCTCGGCCTGGCGGGCCTCGATTTCGTGATCCTCGATGCGGAGCACGCTCCGGTGGATCACGATGTGATCGACCGCGCCGTCCTGGCAGGGGCCGCGACCGGCATCGCCGTTCTCATTCGCGTGCCCGGAGGCTCCCCCGACCTGGCTGCGGCCGCGCTGGATCTGGGCGCGGCCGGGATCGTCTTTCCGCACGTCGGGAACGCGGCCCAGGCCCGCGACGCGGTGGCGCGGGTGCGCTTCAGCGCCGGCCTGCGGGGCATCTCCCCTTCGGTGCGGGCGGCGGGCTACGGCGCCATGGCCCCCAAGGCGTTCGCCCGAGTTTCCGACGCCGCCGTCACCGTTTGGGTCCAGATCGAGGACGCCGACGGGCTGCGGGCGATGGACGAGATCGCCGAGGTCGCCGGGATCGATGCCCTGTTCGTCGGCCGGGTCGACCTCGCCGCCTCGCTGGGCCTCGACGCCGAGTCGGAGGCGATCACGCGCGAGACGGACCGGATCCTGCGGACGGCGGCCACGGCCGGACTGGGCGGCGCGGTCTTCAGCCCGCACGCCGAGGATGCGGCGGCCCGCCTCGAACAGGGCGCGAGCATCGTCGTGGTCGCCAGCGACCAGGCATTTCTGAGGTCTGCCGCACTTGAAGTGGTGCGGAGCCTTCGGGTCTGACGCGCCTCAGGGCCGCCAGACCGCCCAGCCGAAGCCCTGACCGGTTCCCGCCGGCGTCCGGGGCACCGGCACGTAGTCGCTCCAAGCCAAGCCCATCCCCTCGACCAGGCCCGCGAGCACCACCCAGCTCCGAATTTCGGAGGATCCCGACTCCAGCGCACTCTCCGGCAGGTCCTGCAGGTCGGACTGCCTGCCCTCATCGATAGCCGCCATGATCCCGCGATCGACAGCCTCCTCGCAAAGGAAATGGCTGAGCCCGCCTGAAGCAAGAACCGCTACCCGAGCCTCCCCGGGGACCGCCTCGACGGCCTTGCGCAGGGTCCGGCCGAACGCATGGCATCGCGGCCCGGTGACCCTGTTCAGGGGCGTGAACGTGTTGATCAGCACCGGCACGACCGGCGGCGGCGCGCCGTCGTAGAAACGTTGGATCACGTAGCTGAAGGCATGTCCGATCCCCCGGCCGGGCGTCGGGGTCGCGCCGACGGCGGCCAGGTCGAAGCCGGCGTCGCAGGCGTCGCGAATGAGGGATCGGGCGAAGTCCGGCGCGCCCGGATAGTGGCGGTCAAGGTCCAGCCCGTAGGCCCGCGTGACGGCGCGCCGCCACTCAGGGAAACCGGTCTCGTCGCGCTTGACCGTAGACACGGTCGCGCCGTGATGAATGGCCAGGGACGGCGTGTTGCCAGCGTCGAAGAGTTCGTCCTGGTCGTTGCCGATGATGATCAAGACGTCGGGCCGGGCGGCCGCGAGGTCGTCGCCGAGCCGCGCGAGGGCCGCCTGGCACCGAGCGTGCAGATTGTGAAAGTCCTCCAGACAGGGCTGGCCCGGATGCACCGCTCCGCGTTCGGCCAGCAGATCCGCGTAGGACAGGAACCGTCCATCCAGGGTGTTGAGCACCGGGGCGGCGCTGCTCATCTCGTCCTGGGCGCGCTGCACCCACATCTCCGGCTCCAGCGCGAGCATGGGCCCGTGCCCGGTCGCGGCCGCCAAGACGATCTGAGCCATAGGTCTCTCCTTATTGCGCGAGGAATCCGCCATCCACGGCGAGCGTATGGCCGGTCACCATGCTTGACGCGGGTGCGGCGAGGTAGAGGACGGCGTCGGCGACATCCTGCGGGTCCGCCGTCCGGCCGAGCGGGGTCGCCGCGGTGATCCTGGCGGCGACCACGGGATCGGCTAGCAGGGGCGCGATCAGCTCGGTCTGGACCCAGGTAGGCGCTACGGCGTTGACACGGATGCCCGCCGACGCCCATTCGACCGCCAGCGCCCGGGTCAGGTTGACGATCGCGCCCTTGGTCGACTGGTACGAGAGGTTCGGAGAGAGGCCGCCCCCCGACAGACCCATGATGGACGCGAGGTTGACAATGACGCCGCCGCCGGCGGGGAGCATCGTCCGCGCCGCGTGGCGCGCGCACAGGAAGACCCCGGTCAGGTTCACCGCGACGACGGCGTTCCAGTCCTCTAGGGACAGTTCGATTGTCGGCGCCCGGAGCGCGATGCCCGCGTTGTTGACGAGGATGTGCAGACCGCCCAGGTCCCGGACCGTCTCGGCCGTCGCCCTCGCGACCGACGCCTCGTCAGCGACGTCGCAGGTGTAAACGCGTGCGACTCCGCCTATCGCCTTGATCGCCTGGGCCGCAGCGGCGGCGTGAATGCGGTCGCGGTCCCATACGGCGACGGCGGCGCCTGCGGCGGCGAGGGTGAGGCCGACCGCCCTGCCGATCCCGCTGCCCCCACCCGTGACGACGGCGACGCGCCCGGCCAGTCGGAACCGCGAGAAAGGGTCAGCCATCGTCTGCCTGGGCGAGAGTGTTGCGAAGGACGCCCAGACCCGCCGCGGAGACCTCGACCGTGTCGCCGGCTCTCATCCACAGCGGGGGCTTGCGCGCCATCCCGAGGCCCGCCCGCGTGCCGGTGACGATGGCGTCCCCAGGTTCGAGGGTCATGGCCTCGGAAAGCGACTCGATCAGGGTGGCCACGTCGAACACCATGTCGTCGGTCGATGCGCGCTGGACAATCTGGCCGTTCAGCCGCGTCTCAAGCATCAACCCCGCTACGCCCGTCGCAATCTCGTCGGCCGTGACGAACCAGGGCCCGAAGGCGCCGGTCGCGTCCACCGTCTTGCCCAGGGTCCACTGGCTGGTGCGGAACTGCCAATCCCGCACTGAGGCGTCGTTGAACAAAGACCATCCGGCGATGTGGTCGAGCGCGCGGTCGCGGGAGATCCGGCGTCCGCCCCGACCGATGACAAAGGCGATCTCGCCCTCGTAGTCAAACTGGTCCGAGCCGTGCGGCCGGACCCGAGGCTGGCCGTCGCCAACGAGACTCGTGGCGAACCGGGTGAAGACGGTGGGATGGTCCGGCTGGGCATGAGCCACCTCCTCGGTGTGATCCCGGTAGTTGAGGCCAATGCAGACGATCTTGCCGGGATTGTGCAGGGCCGAGCGGCACTCGACGGCGTCCGGATCGACGATCGCGCCGGCAGCCAGCACGGTGCCCGCCGGGGACAGCGCGGCCTCGCCCTTCCGCAACAGCGACAGGAGATCGCCCAGAAAGGCGGAGTCGCTCTCCAGCCGTCCCCGCCACCCCTCGCCCGTCCCGATCGCCAGGCCGGCCTGCCCGTCCAGACGGTAATTCATGAAGCGCATTCGGTCTCCTTCAGGTCTTGGCCGGGAGGATCGACTTGACGCCGAAGCGGCGGCGGGCCTCCGCCAGGGGCAAACCCTCCTCGAGCGCCCTCATCATCCGGCGGTCGGCGTCCTCCAGCACTTCGGCCCGGGCGAACACTTCCGCCTCCCGCGACCGCGGGATGACGACCACGCCGTCTCCGTCGCCGAACACCAGATCGCCCGGCGCGACGAAGACGCCGCCTATGACGACCGGAACGGCCTTGGCCTCGATCCAGGCGCGACGGTTGCCGGACAGCGGGGTGCGCGCGCGCGCGAAGACCGGGAACCCAAGGGCGGCGCAGGCGTCGCCGTCCCGCACCGGCCCGTCCGCGACCACGCCGGCCACGCCGATCTGCTGCGCCGCCACGCTGCGCAGGTCCCCCCAGACCGCGCCCTCGACCCCGCGGGCGTCGAGGACGCAGACCTCGCCGGCGGCGAGATCCCCCATATATTCGTCATGCGCGACGGCACCGGGATGATAGGGGCTGATGCGCGCGGTGTAGGCCCGTCCGAAGACACGTTGCCCCGGCCCGACGGGGAAAAGCCCCCGGCACTGGCCCGCGACCCCGCAATGCTCGAGCGCGTCGCTCAGGACGGAACTCGACACCGTCTTCAGCAGATCCATCGCCATGCTTCTCCCCAAGATCGCGTGCCTAAGCGCGCCGCGCCGCAGGCGGCTCCTCCGGCCTCTTTTAGAGATAGATATCTATTTTTACTAGCGCCTCGGGTCGGGGTCGTCATAGATTGACGCGTCGCAGCCAGGAGGGCGCCGTGCAGTATCCCCACCCCGAGTCTTGTTCCGCCGCCCTGTATCGCCGTGCCCAGGAGGTCTTGCCGGGAGGAAACAGTCGCCTGACCGTCTACCATCCGCCCTACCCCCTCTACATGGTGTCGGGGAGCGGTTGCCGGATCACCGATGTGGACGGCGTCGAGCGGATCGACTGCGTGAACAACATGACCAGCCTGATCCACGGCCACGGCCATCCGGAGACGCTGACGGCGGTGCGGGCCCAGGTCGAGAGACTGCTCACCGTGGCCGCCCCGACCGAGCCAGAGATTGAGCTGGCCGAGCTCCTGTGTGGCCGTCTCGCGGGCGTGGACCAGATCCGCTTCCTCAACTCCGGGACGGAGGCCGTGATGTTCGCCATCCGCGCCGCACGCGCCTTCACCGGCCGGGCGAAGGTCGCCAAGGCGGAAGGGGCCTACAACGGCGCCTACGATCCCATGGCCACCGGCGTCCTCGCCCACGCGCCCGGCTGGGGCGAGGCCTCGGCCCCGACGACCATGGCCGACGGCCTAGGCATCTCCCCCGCCGCCGTGTCGGAGACCGTGACCTTTCCGTTCAACGACATCGAGAGCACCCGCGCCATCCTCGAGGCGAATGCGCAGGACCTCGCGGCGGTCGTGCTCTGCCCCCTGCCGTCGCGGATGCGGTTTCCCAAGGCGAGCCGCGACTACGTCGATATGTTGAGCGAGACATGCGCACGGCTCGGCATCCTGCTGATCTTCGACGAGGTGATGGCCTTCAGGCTCGGCTATCACGGCGCGCAGGGCGAATGGGGCGTGAAGCCGGACCTGACCGCCATGGGCAAGATCATCGGCGGCGGCTTCCCGGCCGGCGCAGTCGGCGGTCGCAGGGAGGTGATGGCGGTGTTCGACCACGGTCTCGGCAAACCCTTCGTCCTGCACGGCGGAACCTTCAACGCCAACCCCGTCACCATGACCGCCGGCCTGGCGACGCTAAAAGCCTGGACGCCCGAAGAGGTCTCCCGTCTCAGCGCGCTGGGCGAGCGTCTACGCCAGGGGTTCCGCGGTATCCTGCGCCGCAGCAACGTGCCCGGCCTGGTGATGGGCGAAGCGTCCTTCGCCTTCCTGGGCCTTGGAGAGTCCGGCGGACCGATCCGCAATATGCGCGATTTCGCCTGCCGGTCGTTCGATCCCCAGATGAACGGAGCCTTCCACGCCGCGATGCTGAACGCCGGCGTCGTCTTCGCCGAGGGGGGGGCGTTCATCCTTTCAACCGCCATGGATGAGGCGGTGATCGATCATGTGCTCGATGCCGCGAGCTTCTGCATCGACCGGCTGCAACGCCAGGCTGCCTGAGGCCGACATGGCGACTTCCGACATCGACCTGATCCGCACGCGCCTTGAGGCCGGCGTGCTGGAGGTGACCTTCGCGCGACCCGCCAAGCGCAACGCCCTGAACGCCGAGATGATGGCCGGGGTCAACGTCGCTCTCGCACGCGCAGCGCGGGACGACGCCGTCCGCGTCGTCCTCCTGCTGGCTGAGGGAGACGATTTCAGCGCGGGGCTGGACAGCGCCGCCTTCGCTCCGGGTGCCTCGACCGACCTTTCGGAGGCAGGGCGTTTCATCCGCCATTTCGCCACGGCCCCCAAGCCCCTTGTGGCGGGGGTTCCCGGACGCGCCGTCGGCGTGGGCTTCACCCTGCTTCTGCACTGCGACTGGGTGGTCGTCGCCGAGGACGCTCGGTTGTCGGCCCCCTTCGTGCGCCTCGGTCTGACGCCGGAGGCCGGGTCCAGCGTTCTTCTGCCCGCGCGGATCGGCCACGCCCGGGCCTTCGAGATCCTGTCGTCCGCGCGCGTCCTGACCGGCCGGGAGGCGGCGGATTGGGGCGTCGTCAACGCCGCGCTGCCCGCATCGGCCGTCGCCGAGGGCGCGCGGGCCGTCGCCGCATCCCTGGCCGCCTTGCCTCCGGGCCCGCTGCAGGCGGCCAAGGCGCTGATGCGGGAAGTTCCGGCCCTGCTCGCGAGCATGGACGAGGAGGGCGCGGTCTTCGACGCCCACCTCGCCGCCCTGTTGGAAAAGGCCTAGCGCGCCCGGTCGCGGCTCGTCTTGACGAAGTCCACGGCCGGCGTCCACGCGGTGTCGGGGTCCATCGGGAAAAGCGGACGACGGATGTTCCGATACGGTAGCCGCTCGAGATGAGGCGTCATCCACCCCGGCGTGTCGAAGGCCAGCATCCGGGCGGGATCGAAGAACTCCGAGAACGCCGCCTGGTAGTGCCCGCGGGATTTCACCACGGCCATCCGCACGGTTGAGAGATCGATGCCGACGATCTCGAACTGTTCGACGGCCATGGCTTGGAGTCTGACCGTGTTGACCACGACTGTCACGCCCCCGATCCGCAGCGCCGCCGTGGGTCCCTGATCCAGGTGCATGTCCTTGGCCGGTCCCGACCGTGGACGCATGACGCCGTCAGAGAGCCCGACCACGACGCCTCGGGTCCCGAACCGTTTGGCGAACACGTCCTCCTCGCCCACGTTGAACTCCAACTCGATCGCGGCGCCGATTCCCGCCGCGTGCGCCTGCGCCGCCAGGCGCGGCTCATACATCGGCCCCAAGACGACGTCGTCGACGCCCGCCTCCAGCAAGGCTTCCAGGGCATAGGTCGTATTGGCCGTCCCTCCGCCTCCCGGGTTGTCAGCGATGTCGGCGAAGCACGCTGGAGCTAAGGTCGGATCGGCGTTCAGGGCACGGGCCATGTCCACGACGGCCTCCAAGGACAGCAGGGCGATCGCGAAGCCCTCGCGCCGCTCCCAGACGAAGGCGGCCAGGTCGAGCGCGAGGGCCTCCGCGGCCTCCGTGTCCTTCCAGGCGGACACGAGGATGTGGAAGCCCGCGAAAGGCGTGTCGGTCCACGGGTAGGAGGGGAGGATCGAGACATTGGCGATAGGCTCCCGAAGCGCCGCGACGCCTCGTTCCACGGCGGGCCGGAACGGGGAGCCCGGCGCCACCATGCTGACGGTGGGCACCATGATCGGCATCCGAACGTAGGCCGAGACAATGCGATCGCCGGCCAGCAGGCGACGCATCGCGCGCGCCGCCTCCTCGCCGCGCTCGCGAATGTCGACGTGCGGATCGGTCCGATAGGAGATGAGCAGGTCGGCCAGGGCCGCCATCTCCGGCGTGATCTTGCCGTGGGGATCGAGGACCTCGACGATCGGGACGTCAGGGCCCAACAGGTCGCGCAGGGCGCGGAGGATGACGGCGTCCACGTCTTTGGTCACTTCCGCGACCACGGAGCCGTGCCCCTTGATGAAGACGCCGTCGACCGGTCCGACGGCGCGAAGGCCGTCGACCATCCGGGCGAGCAGGGCCTGGAAATGGCTCTCCTCCAGCGGCGGCCCCGAGGCGGATTCGGCCACGACGATTGGGACCGGGGTCCACGGCCCCGTCGCGTCCATGACCTCGAAGAATCCACGCAGATCGGGTCCGAGGAACACGTCGGGATCGGCGATGGCGGGGATCAGATCCTCGCCCTCGAAATACGCCATCCAGCTGTACTCGGCTTGCCGAATGGGCGCGCGAAAGGCGTTGCACTCGCCGAACAGCCCGAGGATGGCGATCCGCGGGCTCATACGACCTTCCAGTCGGGATCGACGCCGAGCACCGCGCGGCCGAGCGCGCGATAGACTTCGTCACCCCGGGGACCGTTGGTCAGGACGACCAGGCCCTCGCAGCGCTCGGGCAGGGCCAGCAGCACCCCCTTGACGCCCGGATTGCCGGCCCATTGCCACAGGGCGGTGGAGCCGTCGGGCAGGGTTACCTCCCCGATCCCGGCGGCCCAGCGGATCGTCGGGGTCGCTTGGATCCGAGGCGCGAGCATCGCTTCAACGTCGGCCTCCAACGAAGGCGGGGGGGCCATCAGGGCGGCGGTGAAGCGGCCGAGATCGGTCGGCGTCGCAGCCAGGGAAAAGGCGATGTTTCCGCCGGGGCCGCCGAGGCGGTTCGGAAAGGGCGCGAGCACGTTCCAGCTCGCGCCGACCAGGATCAGCGGCACGATCGCTCCGCCCAGCCAGGGCGCGAGCCTTCCGCGGGCCGAAAACAGCCGACCGGCCGTGGCACCGAGGGCGGCGGCCAGGACCACGATCGCGACCGTGGCAGCGACGACGAGGAACGCCGGAGGCCCCAACGGTCCGGACAGGACGACCCCGGTCAAGAGCGCGGCAGCCCCGACCGATCCGAGGGCGACGACTGGCCCGACGGCCCAGCGTCTTTGGCGCAGGCGCGAGACGACCAGGGCGACGCCCAGCAGGATCGCGCAGAGCCCCAGCCACAGCGGCCCCACGAAGGTCAAGACGTCGCCGACCGGCATATGCCCGGGCACCATAACCGGCGGACCAACGTAGGTGGACCGGCTCATGCCGAGGGGGGCGAACACCGTCGCCTCGACCCGCTGGGTGAGGGGCGGGCCGGCGCTGAGGTCCGCGAGGGCTTGGGCGGCTCGCAGGCCAGCGCCCGCGTAGCGGAAGGCCGAACCGGGCGGGCTGGTGATCGTCGTGCTTCGCTGCGAGACGCCGGCGGCGTGGCTCAACAGGTGGTCGAGGGTCACGGACGCCGCCAGCTCGGGAGGTTTCAGTCCAATCCGCGGGCCGAGGGCGCCGAGCGGTTGATCCAGCCCCGCCTCGAGCCGACCGGCCCGGGCCAGATGAACCAGCGCCAGGGCAGCGACCGGCTTGCCGAGGGAGGCGGCCTGCATTGGGTCGTCCGGCCGCAGCGGCGTCCGGGTCAGCACGTCGCGCACCCCCCAGGCCCGACTCTCGACCACGCGGCACCCCCGGACGAGCGCCGCGCTGACGCCGGGGGTTCCGGTGCGCGCCATCTCCGCCTCGACCGCCGCGCTGGCTGAGGCCAGGGTCGCGGGGGCCCGCATGAGGGGCGCGTCCGCCGGTTCCTGCGCGACCGCCGCGGTCGTGATCCACAGCGCGCCGAAGGCGGCGAACAGGGCTGAACGCGCGGTCATCGCGGGTCTCCGAACTGGGTGGGCCGGTGCGCGGCCATGATGTCCCGCACCCGGTCCAGCGGCATGGCGTGCAGGATCCGCCCCTTAACCCCCGTGGTCGTGGTGGCGAAGGCGAGCGCGTTGACCACGGCGGCCTCCACCGCCTCGGCGGCGGCGTGGAAGAGGGGCGTCATATGCATGTTTGGAAGCATGGCCCCCGCCGAGACGGGTGCATCCGGCACGGGCGGCGTCTCGTGCGCCGTCGTAAAGGCCAGGACGAAGTCGCCGCTGGTGTTCGAGCCGTAGCCGCCCACCCGCGCCAGGCCGACGACGCCCCGCTGGGCGAGGCGGTCGCACTGGCTCGGCGTGAGCGGGGCGTCCGTCGCGAGCACCACGACGATGGAGCCGCCGAGGCTGAAGTTCGGCGTGGGAACCTCGGCCTCGCCGATGAACCGACCGACCGGCACGCCGTCGATCGTGAGCCGCGCGCGCCCGCCGAAGTTGGACTGCACTAGCGCGCCGACCGTGAAGCCGCCGGACGGCGTCTCGACGATGCGCGAGGCGCTGCCGATGCCGGACTTGAAGCCGAACGACATCATGCCGACGCCGCCGCCGACGCAGCCCTGGTCCACCGGCCCGCCCTTGGCGCCGTCGATAGCGGCGTAGACGTGCTCGCGGGTGATCGGCTGGGCCAGGCCGTCGTTCAGATAGACGTCGTTGGTCTCGGCGCAGATCGGCACATGGAACCGCATGTGGTCCCCGATACGGTCGTAGGGATGCGCCATGAGCGCATCGCGCGCGAGACCGAGAGCGTAGGTCGAGGTGATGCAGATCGGCGAGGTAACCAAGCCGGTTTCGGCGAGCCAGTGCGTTCCGGTCACCTCCCCGAAACCGTTGAAGCGATGGAATCCGCCGTTGACGTTGGCCTCCCAGTACGGCCGCTCGGTCGGATACACGACCGTGACCCCGGTCCGCGCCACCGACGGGCTGTCGTGGATCACGCTCACCTGCCCGACGCGAACGCCTCCGACATCCGTAATGGCGTTGCAGGGGCCTCGCGGCAGCCGCCCGATCGGCAGGGGATCGAACACGGGATCCATCGGTTGCTCAGCACTCATGGTCGGGCGCTCCGGTTTCGGGCTTGCTTGACGTGCCCGCCTCGACCGGGATCATACGACCCACCGCTCTCGCGCCACCAGAGGGCGGCGGCCCGGGCCAACGCGCGGGTAGTGTCGAGGCTCGCCGACTCGAGAGGATGCATGGCCAGCGGGATCTCGGTGCAGGCGAGCGCGACCATGTCGGCGCCGCGGGACATCAGGGTTCGATGCACCCCGACGAACAGGGCGCGCGCCTCGAGCAGCCGTCCCGCCTTGGCCAGGGCGATCCCCTCGGACACTCGCGCCTGGTCCTGCACACCGGGGGTGATCACCGCGATCCTTCGAGCTGCCAGGCGCGCGGGATAGTGACCCGCCGCCAGGGTTCCGCGGGTGGCCATCAGCCCGAGCGTGCGAACGCCCGCGGCCTGGGCCACGTCGCCCACGGCATCGACGATGTGCAGCAGGGGGGCGGGACTGCGGGCGGCGATGTCGTCAGCCCAGGCGTGGGCGGTGTTGCAGGGGATCACGAGAGCCCGGGCGCCGAGGCGCGGCAGTCGGTCGACCGCTTCCATCAGGCGGGGAAGAGGCGAGGCACCCCCATCGAGCAGCGCGCCGGTGCGGTCCGGCGTGCGGCAGTCGCCCCAGACGAGCACGGGCACGTGCTCCTGGTCCCGACCGGCGGGCGTCTCCTCCGTCAGCTTCATCAGGAAGTCGGCGGTGGCCGACGGGCCCATGCCTCCGATCACCCCCAGATAAGCGTCCAAGTTCCAGCCCCCATCAACCTACCCATCCATCGTAGGACATTTTAGAAGCTGTTATCTAGTTCTAATTTTCGATGGGAGCCGACGGCCTTGCGTCGAATCAAGAGTCGAATATAGTTTCCATTCCGAGGTCGGTGGGGATGCAGGATGGCGAACGCGCAGGAGGGGCCGGAGCCCGCTCAGTGGGGCAAGCTGGTCTTCATCGGGCTCATGTACATGGCCCAGACCTTTCCTTCGGCCTTCGTCTCCTCCTTCATCCCCTCCATCTTCCGCGAGCAAGGACTTCCCCTCGAGAACTTCTGGATCTTTTCGCTGCCGCTGATCCCCTATTGGCTGCGCTGGGCCGTCGCGCCGGTGGTCGACACCTACTGGATCCGCTCGATCGGCCGGCGCAAGAGCTGGATGATTCCCTGCACCCTGCTGGCGGTGGCCGCCTACGCCTCCCTGGCCTTCATCCAGCCGTCCCAAGCAACGCTAAACCTGATCGTCGTCGCACTCTTCATGAAGTCGGTCTTCACGGCGACGCAGGAGGTCGCGATCGACGCCTATGCGGTCGACAACGTGCGGCCGCATGAGCGGCCCAAGGCCGCGGGCCTCAACACCACGTTCGAGGCGGCCGGGCAGATGGCCGCCCTGGTCCTCCTGGGCGTGTTGGTCGACCGCTACGGCTGGCGGGTCGCCGCCTTCGCTGCCGCCGTCTTGATGCTCCTGTTCCTCCTGCCCGCCTTCCTGCGGCGAGAGGCCCTGCCCTCCGAGGCGGTCGAGCGGACGCTGCGGGATCGCAGGCCGGGGCCGGCAGGCCTGTTCGCCCCGCTGGTGCGGTTCCTGAGGCGCAGGGACACGTGGACGCTCGTCCCCCTCTACCTGCTCGGCGGCCTCTACACCGGCGCCCTCTTCCCGATGCTGGGGCCCTTCCTGGTCGACCAGGGCTATTCCCTGTCGCAGCTTGGTTTGATCATTGGCGGCACGCTGGCGCTCGGCACCGTCGTTGGGGCCACGGTGGCGGGTGCCCTGGTCGAACGCGTCGGCGCGGGACGGATGCTGGTCGCCTTGGCGATCTTGGCGATCCCTTCGGTGCTGCCCGCCGTCTGGCTGGCGCATTCCGGCGCGACCCTGACGCCGCTCGCCACCATCGCCATCCTGTTCGCGCCGACCGTGGTGGTGGCGACCTTCTACGTGGTCTTCGTCTCCCTGCGACTGACCTTCGCTTCGCCTCTCCAGGCCGGCACCGACTATGCCACGGGCGCGGCGGTGAGCCGGATCGGCCAGACCCTCGCGGCCGGCGCGGGCGGGCCGCTTGCCGCCTTCCTCGGCTGGAACGGCTACTTCTGGATCATCGGGGGCCTGGGCGTCGTCGCGGCGGGAGCCCTGGTCGCGACCCTCTCGCGCCTGAAGACCGAGATCGCGGCGCGCAACGCGCACGAGACGGCGCCAGCGACCGGCCCGGCGGCCGTATCGTGAGACGGCGGTCGATCGACATCGCCGAATTCCACCACGGGGACGCGCCCATCCCCGTGGCCTGCCGGGTCGACAACATCGTCCACACCGGTGCCATCTCCGGATACGACGCCTCATCGGGAACCTACGCCGAAGGCGTCGACGCCCAGGCGGCCTTGATGTTCTCCCACCTTCGCCAGGTCCTCCGGTCGGCGGGGGCCGCCCCCGAGGACGTCGTCCGGATGACCTTCTACGCCCCGTCTCGAGAGGCCCGACCCGCCATCAACCGGCAGTGGGTCGAGATGTTTCCCGACCCGGGCTCGCGGCCGGCCCGTCACATCCTCGCCTATGACACGCCGCCGGGAGCCCTGATGCAATGCGACGCCCTAGCAGTCATAGCGCCCGATCGCCTGCGGCCGGCGGAATGATACTTGGGGCCGACATCGAACTCGTCGAGGTGGGTCCGCGAGACGGCTTTCAGGCCGAGGCGGCGTTCATCCCGACTCGGGATAAGCTTCGCTACATCAAGGCCCTGACCCGATGCGGCTTTCGCGCGATGGAGGTGGCGGCCTTCGTCTCTATGCGGGCCCTGCCCCAGATGGCGGACGCCGACGAGCTGATGCGACGACTGGATCCGGACCTGGGCGTGGTCTGGCGCGCCCTGACGCCCAATGCGCGGGCCGCCGAACGCGCCGCCGCCGCGGGCGTCGGCGCCATGGTGGCGCTGGTTTCGGCGTCGGAGAGCCACAACCAGGCCAATCTGAACTGCTCGGTCGAGGCCCAGCTGCGCCATGTCGAGACCGTCGCCGCGATCGCGAGGTCTGCGGGGATCGCGGTCCACGGCGGGGTCTCGACGGCCTTCGGCTGTCCCTTCGAGGGCGAGGTGTCGACGGGTCGGGTGGGCGCGCTGGTCTCTGACATGGCCAGTCTTGGAATCGAAGCCGTGACCTTGGGCGACACGACCGGCATGGCCACGCCCCGGAGCGTCACCGAACTCTGCCGACGGTTAGGCCGCCAGGCACCAGGCGTGGCGCTGAGTCTGCATTTCCACAACACGCGCGGGCTGGCCCTCGTCAACGTCGCCGCGGGCCTCGCTGCCGGGGTTCGGAGCTTCGAGAGCGCCGTCGGCGGTCTGGGCGGCGGTTGCCCTTCGCGCCAGGCGCAACCGGAAACGTCTGTACGGAAGGCCTGGTCAACGACCTCGACGAGGCGGGCTGGGCGAGCGGCATCGACCTGGCGGCCGTCTGCGCCGTCGCCCGCGATCTGGAAACCTATCTCGGTCGCCGCCTTCCCGGTCAGGTCATGAACGCCGGGCCTCGCCTGGCGCGCCATCCCCTGACCGACGCACGCCGGGCGACCGGCTGAGGAGACGAACGTGGCTTTCAACACCCGTGACTGCGCCGACTGGCTGGCGGCCGAGACCGGCTATCGCGACCGAGGCATCCTCCTCGCCGCCGCCCGGTCCGTGGGCGACACCCTGGCTTCCGCTCTCGCTGGGATGGACATGCCCGCGACAGTCCGGACGCAGGCGACCGTCGCCGCCTATGGAACGGGACCGTGCTCGCGCGTGGGACGCCTGGACCGGCTGGCCGCGCCCTGGGCCGCCCTGGTCAACGGGGTGGCGGCCCACGCCGCCGAGCTCGACGACAACTTCATGGCCGCCGGGACTCACGGCTCGGCGGTGCTCGTTCCGGCCCTGCTGGCGAAGGCCGAGGCGATCGGCGCCGACGGCGTTGCGGTGCTCGAGGCCTTCGCCCTGGGCCTGCAGATTCAGTGGCGTCTCTCCCAAGTGATGAACCCGGCCCACGGCCAGCTGGGCTGGCACCCGACCTCGACCATCGCCGCTGTCGGCGCGGCCGGTGCCTGCGCCCGGCTCGCCCGGTTGGACGGCTCCGCGACGCTCGACGCCCTTAACCTGTCGGCCAGCATGATGGCGGGGTCGCACGGCCAGTTCGGCTACATGGCAAAGCCGTTGCATGCCGGCCTCGCGGCCAAAGCCGGGGTCCTGGCTTCGGACCTGGCGGCCGCAGGCGTGAGCGCCGGACCCACCGCCCTGGAAGCAGCCGTTGACCTCATGGGCGGCGCGGCGCAGGCCGGCGAGAGCCCCTCGGACTATGGCCGGCCCGTCGCCCTGACGGCGCTCGGCGTTACCATGAAGATCTGGCCAACCTGCGGCAGCACCCACCCCGCGATCCAGGCGTCCCTCGCCTTGGCCGGCGCGGTCCGCGTCGACGCGATCGACTGTGTGGTGGTCAGCATCCCCGAGATCCTCGACGCCAATCTGAAGTTCAGGGTTCCGACGAACGCGGACCAGGCCAAGTTCTCGCTGGAGTTCGCCGTCGCCGTCGCCCTGGCAGAGCGCGCCATGACCCAAGGGGCGCTCGAAGGAGCCCTGTGGTCGCGGCCCGACATCGCCGCCCTGATGGCCCGGATCGAACGCCGCCCAGTGCCCGACGACTACGACGACCTTCGGATTGCGGTGGAGGTAACGACGACCGACGCCCAGTCCCACAAGGCGTCGGCTTCGCTCGACGAACTTCCCGGCACCCTGGCCCATCCGCTGAGCGATGCGGCGCTGATCGACAAGCTGCGCGCCTGCGCGGGCGGTCGCCTTACGACCGGACAGGCCGAACGGGGCTGGCGGGACATCCTGGCCCTCTCGGACGGCGCCCCGCTGGCGCCGGTGCTCGCCCTCTACCGTCTCGACCTTGAGGCCTAGCCGAACGCGAACAGCGCCAGCTGCGTGAACACGACGGCGGGCCGATCCTGCCCATCGATTTCCAGGGTGCAGCCTAGGGTGAGCTTGACCGCGTCCTCTCCCCGGGGTTCCGACGCCTTGAGCTCGACGCGAAGCCGGACGCGCGATCCGCTGGGCAGGGGGGAGAGGAAGCGCACGCTCTCGAGGCCATAGTTCAACGACTGCCGCTGGTTGCGCAGCACCCAGGTCTGGTCCAGCAGCTGCGGGGTCAGGGCCAGGGCGAGATAGCCGTGGGCGATGGTCCTGCCGCCCGGCATCTCGCGCGCCGCGCGCGGCTCGTCCACGTGGATCCACTGGTGATCTCCGGTGGTCTGGGCGAAGGCGTCGATCAGCCCCTGATCGACGACCTTCCAGTCGCTGATCCCCTCGGTGCCCGGGGCAGCCGCCAGCAGCTCGGCCGCGGAACCGGCATTGAACATCGTCTTCATCGCACACCCTGTTGACTGTCGCTCGCTATGGAATAGAACTCATATTCTATAAAAGGAAAGCGCGCCATGGAACGAGTTGCGGTCGCCGGGATCGGCATGACGGACTTCCACAAGCCGTCCGCCCCGTCGCCCTATCAGGCGAGCGGCACGGCGGCCGCGCGGGCGGCGCTGGCCGACGCTGGTGTGGACTACGCGGACATCGATCTGGTGGTCGCCGGCTACTGCATGGGCGACACCTGCTCCGGTCAGACCATCGCCTATCAGCTCGGTCTGACCGGAGTCCCGGTGGTCAACACGACCAACGCCTGCGCATCGGGCTCGGCGGCCCTCTATCTCGCGCGTCAGGCGATCCTGTCCGGCGAGGCCAGGGCCGTCCTCGTCGTCGGATTCGAGGAAATGGGTCGCACCCTGCACCTCGGCTACCCCGAGAAGCTGTCGCCGGTCGGCTGGATCGACGACCGGACCCTCGCCCTGCGCGGGGCGGACGCCGACACCTCCACGACGGGCTGGTTCGCCGGAGCCGCGCGCGAGTATCTCGACCGGACGGGCTATGGTCCCGAGGTGCTGGCCTCGATCGGGGTGAAGGCCCGCCGCCATGCGCACGACAACCCCCGTGCCGCCTTCCGGGAGCTGGTCACGCTGGAGGAGGTCATGGCCTCCAAGATGATCGTCGACCCCCTCACCAAATTCGAGTGCTCCGCTCCGGCGAGCGGCGCCGCAGCGGCCGTGCTGACGAGCGACCGATTCGCGCGCGAAAAGGGACTTGGAGGCGGCGTCTTCCTTGTCGCCCAAGCGATGCGGACCGACGCGCCCAGCGCCATGGAGGCCGACAGCATGATCGCCCTGACGGGCTACGACATGGCCAGGAGCGCCGCCGAGGCCCTCTACGAAAGAGCCGGCGTCGGACCGGAAGACGTAGACGTGGTCGAGCTCCACGACTGTTTCGCCTCCAATGAACTACTGTCCTACGAGGCCCTCGGACTGGCCCCCCAAGACGGGGGCGGTCGGATGGCGCTCGACGGCGACAACACCCACGGGGGGCGGTACCTCGTCAATCCGTCCGGCGGACTGATTGGCAAGGGACACCCGATCGGGGCCACCGGCGTGGCCCAGTGCGTCGAGCTGACCCTCCAGCTGCGCGGCGCGGCCGGCGCGCGCCAGCGTCCCGAAGCGCGCACAGCGCTGCAGCACAACCTGGGTCTCGGCGGCGCCTGCGTCGTCGGTCTCTATGTTCGGGATTGAGGCTGCGATGCACGCCGGATCCAGACCCAGACTGCCCATGCGCGCCCATCTCCCGGCCGTCCACCCCTATCTGGGCCGGGACGTGCCGTGGCTCTTGGACGCCCAGGCCCAGCGCCACGGCGACCGGACCTTCCTCACCTGGGCTCCCTTCGAAGGCGAGGGGGCGACCTGGTCCTATCGCGAACTCGTCGACCGGGCCGCGCGCCTCGCCGCCGGACTGACCGCCCGCGGCGTCCGCCCCGGCGACCGGGTCATGATCCATATGAGCAATCGGCCCGAGTTCCTGGCCGCCTTCTTCGGCTGTTCCTGGGCCGGCGCCATTGCGGTGACGACGAACATCCATTCCGGCCGCGGCGAGCTCAGATATTTCGCGGACCATGCTGGGGCGAGGGCGGCGATCACCGAGGCCGCGCTCGTGAATGATCTCATGGCCTGCGGCGCGGCCTTCGACTGGGTCGCCAGCGCGGACGCCGGTCATGAAGGCGCGGTCGCGTTCGAGGCGCTCTACGCTGACGCCCCGGCGCCCCGGCGCGCCGCGGACCCGAACCTCTACCACAGCATCATGTACACCTCGGGCACAACCTCGCGCCCCAAGGCGGTCGTCTTCACCCACGCCAACATCCTGTGGGCGGCCGAATGCAACGCCAGACACGAGCGTCTCGAGGAGCGCGACGTGGCCCTGGTGTATCTTCCGCTCTTCCACCTGAACGCGCTCGGCTACTCGACCCTGGCGACCCTCTGGTCAGGGGGCCGTGTGGTGCTTCAGCCGAAGTTTTCTGCCTCCCGTCTTTGGGACACCGCGGCGGCCCACGGCTGCACCTGGGCGTCGATCGGGCCCTTCGTCACCAAGGCCTTGCTCGACCTTCCGCAACCGGCATCCCATGGCTTCCGCTTCTGGGGCAGCAACTGGGGCGCGGACGCCGTCGTCATGGACCGATGGGGCATTCCGTCCTTGGGCTGGTACGGCATGACCGAGACGGTGTCCCACCCGATCATCTCCGACATCGCCAAGCCGCCGCCCGAGCGCGCCGTGGGTCGGGCGGCGCCCGAATACGAGTTGCGCCTGGTGGACGAGGCTGGCGAGGACGTCGCGCCCGGCGAGGCGGGGCGGCTGTTGGTCAGAGGCGTGCGCGGCGTCAGCCTCTTCTACGGATATCTCAACAATTCTGAAGCCGACGCCCAGGCGTTCGACGCCGACGGATGGTTCGATACCGGCGACATGATCGATCTGCTGGCCGACGGATCGATGCGCTTCGCTGATCGCAAGAAGGACATGTTGAAGGTGGGCGGCGAGAACGTCGCCGCGTCGGAGGTCGAGGCGGTGGTCCTCGGGGTCCAGGGGGTGGAGGACGTCGCGGTCGTCGGCCGACCCCATCCCTTTCTGCACGAGACCCCTGTCGCCTTCGTCGTCGCCGGTCAGGCCGGCGAGGCGCTGACCGCCCGCATTGAGGCGGTCTGCGCCGAGGCTCTCGCCCGGTTCAAATGTCCGCGCGAAGTCATCTACCTCGACGCCCTTCCCCGGCTGGCCATCGGCAAGCTGGACCGCAAGGCACTGCGCGACCGTATCGCGGCCGAGGCGACCCCAGCTCCAACCGCCGGAACGCGCGCATGACCCTGGATCAGACCTTCGCCGGCCGGGTGGCCGTGGTCACCGGCGCAGGCCGCGGGCTCGGTGCCGCCTATGCCCGGGCGCTCGCTCGACGCGGGGCGAGCGTGGTCGTCAACGATCCCGGCGTCGCGCCGGATGGCCGGGGCGTGGATATGACTCCGGCCCAGCAGGTGGTCGACACCATTCTCGCCCAGGGCGGCAAGGCCGTCGCCCACGGCGCCGACATCGTCGACCGGGCCCAGGCCGCGGCCTTGATAGCGGCGGCCCGCGACGCCTTCGGCCGGGTAGACATCCTCATCAACAACGCCGGCATCGTGCGCGATCGGACCTTCGCCAAGAAGGATCTCGACGACTTCCGGGCGGTGGTCGATGTCCATCTCTGGGGAACCGTCAACGTGACCCGGGCCGTGTGGCCGCTGATGATCGACCAGGGCTACGGTCGCATTCTGATGACGTCTTCAATTTCCGGCACGCTCGGCAGCTTCGGCCAGGCGGATTACGGCGCGGCCAAGACGGGCGTTCTGGGCCTGATGAACACTTTGGCCCTGGAAGGGGCCAGGCACGACATCCGCGTCAACGCGATAAGCCCCGCGGCCGCCACGCGGATCACCGAAGGCGTCGTCTCGCCGGACGCCTTCGACCGCTTGAAGCCGGATCTCGTCGTGCCCGCAGCGCTCCATCTCGTTGGCGGGGACGCCCCGACCAAGGCAACAATCCAAGCTGGCGGGGGCCGGTTCTCTAGGGTTGTTTTCGCCCAGACGGCGGAGATCGACCTGGGGCAGGACGTTTCGCCGGAGACCTTTGCTGCCGCCTACGCCCGCATCGCCGATCTCGGCGTCCTCTTCGAGGTTTGCGCGCCGGAGACTCAGTCGTGAACGAGCCGGTGACGGGTCCGGACGCGCGCGGGCAGGCGCTCCTGGCCCAAGGGGTGCTGCCGCTGCAGTCCTGCACGCCCTGCGGCGCATTCCAGTTCTATCCGTCGATCGTCTGCCGGTCCTGCGGCACGCCCGCCGGCGAATTCGTCACGGCGACCGGCTTGGGCCGGGTCTATGCCATCACGCGGGTGGCGGGCGACCCGGGTTACAACGTCGCCCTGGTGGATCTGGACGAGGGCGCTCGCGTGGTGACCCAGATCGAGGGCGGCGACGCTCTCATCGGGGACCGCGTTCGCGCCTGTTTTCCCGGCCGGGACGGCGCCCCTCCCCTGACGTTCGAGGTCGTTGCGTGAGCGGCCTGGAACGTCGTCTGCGGGGGCAGGCGGCCATGGTCGGGGCGGCCACGGTCGGCGTGGGCCGCGCCCCGCCGGGAACGACCTTCATGGAATTGGCCGGAGAGGCGAGCCTGCGCGCGCTCGCCGGCTGCGGCCTGTCGCTCAGGGACGTCGACGGCCTGTTCGGGGTGTCGATGTCCCGGCTCATGTGGACCATCGATTTCGCCGAGTATCTGGGACTCCAGCCCCGCTTCTCCGACAGCAGCCAGATCGGAGGATCCTCGTTCGAGGCCCATTGTCTCAGTGCCGCCATGGCGCTCGACGCAGGCCTCTGCGACGTCGCCCTCATCGTGTTCGGTGCCACGACGCGCAGCGGTCGCGGTCCCTGGCCCCAGATCCGCGAGCCGGACGGCCGCCTCGATCCCTATGGACTGGAGGGCCTTCACACCTACGCCATGGCGACTCAGCGACACATGCTGGAATACGGCACCACGCGCGACCAGTTGTCCGCCGTGGCCGTCTCGGCGCGGGACTGGGCGCGCCTGAACCCCGAGGCCTTTCGCCGCGAACCCCTGACGCGCGAGGAGGTCTCCGCCTCTCGACTGATCGCCTCGCCGCTCCTGGCGGGCGATTGTTGCCTCGTGACGGACGGCGCGGCAGCGATCGTCATGGTGCGGGCGGACCAGGCTCGCGACCTGGCTTCCCGCCCCGCCTATCTGCTGGGCGCCGGACAGGCCTTCGACGGTACGAACCCGGCGCTGCGGTCAACGCTGACCACGACCGTCGCGACCCGGTCCGGTGCCGCGGCGTTCGCCATGGCCGGCTTGACGCCGGCGGACGTCGAGTTGGTGCAGCTCTACGACGCCTTTACGATCAACGTGATCCTCTTCCTCGAAGATCTAGGATTCTGTCCCAAGGGAGAAGGCGGCGGCTTCGTCGCCAGTGGGGCGATCGGGCCCGGCGGCCGCCTGCCGGTCAACACCAACGGCGGCGGCCTGTCGTGCGTTCACCCCGGCATGTACGGTGCCTTCATGCTGGTCGAGGCCTTCGCCCAGATGGCCGGGCTCGCCGGCGAACGCCAAATTCCGGCCCCCTGCGTCGCCGTGTGCCACGGGAACGGCGGCAATCTCTCCAGCCAAGTGACGACCGTCTGGGGCGCTCAGACCGACTGACGCGCCCCTCGACGTCTCGCAGCCGGGGTCTGGACGGCATGCGGATCAAGCGCTCGACTGGCGGCTCGCCATATTTATAGGAATCATTATTTGGATTGAATTCTTCGTGGTTGCTAGGTGCCAGTAGTAGTGGAACCGCCACTGAGTGTCTCAAATGGACGATCTCGCCCCATGCTCGGCCTTCCGGTCATTCAAGCGGCCGTCCTCGCCATCGCCATCCGTCCTCGCGTCTTCGAATATCTGGACCGCAGGGTGGTCGATCGCTCCTTGAGGATGGCATCGATCGGGGGGTCAACCTCCATACCTGGGTGCTGTCGATGATGCTCGAACACTCTTCCCGCCGCGGCGCTCGCCGCATCTGTGGGTCCGTTAAGGGGGCGCTGCGGCTGGCGTCAGAACTTGGCGCAGGCGGCGTAAGCGTGATCGGCGGCAACCCCGTTCCATGGCTGTATCTGGCCGTCGTCACGGCGGTGCCGGGCGCGACGATCCCGTGCCTGGGTTGGATCGATGACAGCGCGCCCAAGGCCTAGGTCGCGCGCGCAGTCCAAAGTCGGACGATAGATCCTGTCCTCCAGCAGGGACGGTGCCCGCCGCTGGTCTCCGGTCTTCCGACCCGACGAGGATGGGCCGCGCCGCTGCGGGCGGCCTGCCGACGAAAATCCGATATCCCCAACCAGGGCTGCGGCGGCCGCGGCCGCGGCCGCGGCCGCGCGCCCGAACCAGATCGCCTCTCCCGACCCGGGCGACAGTCTGGTCAAGTGCAGCTTTAGAATGCGTACCTCAGTCGAATTCCGAAGGTCCGGGGCTGTCCCAAAACGGTGAAGATCTGACCGGGCGGCGATCGGGAAAGGTCAAAGTACCGCTGCCGATAGGCGCGGTCGCCGAGGTTGTTCGCATAGAGCGTGGCCGTCCAGGCACCGTGTTCCGCCGTCGCGGTGAGATTGGCGAGGGTGAAGGGTCCGACCCGGCTTAGAGGGGCGTTGCTGATGTCGAGGAACTGTTCCCCCTGGGCAACCAGTTCGGGCCGCACGGAGAGCGACCAGCCGTTGCCAATGTCGCGCCGGAAATCCGCCGCCGCGGTCACGCTGAACTCCGGCGAGAACGGGAGGCGGTCGAGGGGTCCGCCCGCCCCGCCGGGGGCCGGAAGGCTTCCCTCGTCATATTTCGCCTCAACCCTGGAGGCCACGAGCGTCAGCTCAAGGTCGGACCTTGGTCGCGCACGCACCTCCAGTTCGATGCCCGCGCTGTGGGCCGCGCCCGCATTGCTGATGAAGGGGTCGAAGATGTTCGGTGTCGCGGGATTGTCCGCGCGGATCTGAACATCGCTCCAGTCCATGTAGTAGATGGCCGCGTTGATCCTGAGCCGCCGATCGAACCAGTCGGTCTTGAACCCCGCCTCGTAGTTCCACAGGAACTCCGGGTCGAAGGCGATGCCGTCCGCGCTTCCTAGACCATCGTTGAAACCGCCCGACTTGAAGCCACGCGAGACGGTGATGTAGGCGAGCATGTCGCGCGAGAAGCGATAGCGCAGGTCGGCGTTCGGCGTGAACGCGTCCCAATCGTCGCCAGCCTTCAGAGCAATGTCGCCTCCGACGAGACCGAGCGCATCGCGCTGGACGTAGTCGATGTCCTTGGACTCGCGCGTGTAGCGGCCCCCGAGGGTCAGTTGCAGCTCGGGCGTCAGGTCGATCCCGAAGCTGGCGAAGGCCGAATAGCTCCGCAGGTCAAGCGCGCCGTGCGAGCCGCTTCGAACCCGGACGGCGGAGCCGAGGAGGAGCGAAGCGAGATCTTCGCCGACATCGACGAAGCTTTGGTTCTCGGTTTCTTGGCCGAGGTAGTAGACGCCTGCAAGCCAGCGCCATCCATCACGGTCCTGTGCCAAGCGAAATTCCTGACTGAAACGCCGAGCTGTCTCCGGATCGCCGTCGTAGATGAACCGCAGCGGGGACCGGTCGGTGTCCGCTTCGCTGTGGTAGTCGTGTCGGCGATAGCTGGTGACGGACGTCAGAGCCAGATCGCCCAGCATGATCTCTCCCCGCAGCATGACCCCGGCCGCCTCCAGACTCTCGGAGCCCTCGGTATCGGGAAAGACAGTCCGGTCGTAGGCGTTCGTGTTGAGCGGCAAACCGCGACGGCCGAGTTCGGCGATCAGCAGGCCGTTGAGCGCGGCGGACGGGGGCACGGTGAACTGGGTCTCGAAGTTCAGCGCGCTCTGATCGACGTGACGGTAGTCTGCGGTCAGGTACCACTCCTGGCCTTCGGCGGGCCGCCAGACCAGTCCGGCGGACAGAGCCTCGCTGCGCTCGTCGTCGCCCCGGCCGCCAGTGAACCCCAGGCGCGTGAAGCCGTCGCGCCGGTTGGCGGACGCGGAGAGACGACCGGCCAGGACGTCTGCGATGATCGGGCCTGACAGGCTGAGATTGGCGCGGCGAGTGTCGTAGTTGCCGACGGTCGCTTCGATCCGGCCGGCAGGCGTCCACGTCGGTCGCTGAGTGTAGGCGGAAATGGCACCGCCGATGGCGCTGCGCCCGAAGACCGTCCCCTGAGGTCCGCGGAGCACCTCGATGCGGTCGACGGCGGAATAGTCAATCGAGGCTCCGACGCCTGGGCCGAGGTAGACCTCGTCCAGGTAGTAGGCGACGGCGGGATCCTGCCCCGCCGACCCGGTCGAGGCCGAGACGCCTCGCAACGACGTGGGGCTCAGTTTCAGATCCTGGAAGTTGCCGAAGCGGAGACCGGGCGTGCGCAGGGCCAGATCCTGAGGGCTGGAGATCCCCAGGCGGGCGATGGATTCTGCTCCGAACGCTGTGACGGAACCGGGCAGGTCCTGTGTGCGCTCGCTGCGCCGCCGCGCGGTGACGATCACATCGTCGACCTCCACCGCATCGGCGACGGGGTCGTCGACCGCCTGGGCGCTCGCCGCACCATGGGCTGCAAAAGCTGCCGCCCAAGCGACCGAGGAGAGGAGAATCGGTTTGAACTTCATCACGGCGTACCCCCTTGTGTTGATGCTGAAGTCAGCGTCAGACTTTTATCGATGTCAGAGCGTCTTCAAACGCACGCGGTCGACCTTGCCGATCGCCAACATGGGCAACTCGGGCAGGATGCGGATCTCCTTGGGCGTCTTGTAGTTGGCGAGCCCGCCCCGGCAGTGACGCTTCAGATCCTCCGGATCGACCGTTCGTCCCGGTTTCAGCGTCACGAACGCGCGACCGACTTCGCCGAAGACATCGTCCGGAACCGCGACCACGGCCACAGACGAGATGGACGGGTGGCCGGCGATCACGGTTTCGACCTCGCTCGGCGAAACAAAATAGCCGCCGGACCGATAGGCGGCTCCGAGCCGACCGCTCAGCTGGAGATGTCCCTCGGCCGAGAGACGACCGAGGTCGCCGGTCCTGAGCCACCCATCCTCGGTGAACACCGCCGCGGTCGCGTCAGGGCGGCGCCAATAGCCGGACATCTGACATTGCCCTTTGACCTGGATCTCTCCGACGCGCGCCGCATCCGCGTTTCCGTCGAGTTCGGCGATGCGAACCTGGTGGCCGCCGGCCGGCGTGCCGACGGAATGGCAGAGCCGGTCCAGATCTCGCACACCGCCCTTGGCGAAGGTCACCGATCCCACCGTCTCGGTCGTGCCGTACATATTGGCGAGATCGGGACAGATTCTCGCCAGGCGGCGCGCCAGAGGCACGTGGCACGGGGCACCCGACCAGAGGATGAGCTTCAAGTCCGGCAATCGACGCTTTGGAAAAGACGGGTGGTCCAGAGCCATCTGGAACATGGTGGGCACCTGACCCCACACCGTGACGCGCTCTTCGACCAGCAGACGGCCGAGACCGGCGGGGTCGAAGCGCTCGACGCAGACCATGGCTCCGCCGCTGGACAGGGCATAGGCCGCGACGTCGCCCATTGCGCCGACGTGGCTGATCGGAAGGTTGTTCAGGATCCGCACCTCGGCGACGTCCAAGGTGCGTCGCTGGACGTCCGCACAGGCTGCGAGGGCGGCACCCGAGATCAGCGCGCCCTTGGGATTGCCGGTCGATCCCGACGTGTAGACCAGAAGGCACGGGTCGGACGCCATGACCGCGCCCCGTTTCCGCCGCAGCGCCGTCGGCGAGAGCGAAAGGCCGCTGTCCAGGAAGTTGCGCCACGACAGGGCCCGCTCCACGCCTGCGAGGTCGTCCAGAACGACGATCGCGATGGCCGGCAGCGCCGCCGCGATCGCCCGGATGTCGGCGTCATGGTCTCGGCCATCCATCCGGCGACGCGCGATAAGGACTGCGGGTTGCGCGTCCAACACCGTCCGAAGTAACTCGGGCTGGCTGTGCCTCGGGTTGAGGCCCGTCCAGATAGCGCCGAGGGAGCAGGCGGCGTGGAATAGGGCAAAAATGTCGGCCTGGGGTTGCGCCAGCACAGCGACGCGATCGCCTTTGCCTACGCCGAGCGCCAGAAGCGCCGCTGCGATGTGTTCCACCCCCTCGGCCAGTCCAGACCAGCTGATCCGGGTTTCTCGATCGCTGAGAGCTTCGGCGTGCGGACGCTCGGACGCGTGGCGCGCCAGCAACTCGCTCATAGAGTTGGCGGCCGACGTCATCGAACCAACCCTCCTTCGCGCATCGCCTGACCGGCAACGACCGCAGTTCCCAAAAGGGCCAGCAACGCCGGAACGTAGGCGCAGGCGACGAGCACCGCCGCGTCGCCCTGCTCCGCCGACGCCGCTTGACCGGACCGGAACCCCATGAGCGCCAGGGCGACCCCGGCCAGCGAAGGCCCGAGCGCGAGCGCCAGCTTCTCGCCCGCGGTCCAGACGCCGGTGATCAGGCCCCCGTTGTCCGTGTTCGCAGCTCCTAGACGTGCGGTGTGCTGGGCCAGGAGCGTGAACGGCAGAACCTGGGCGGCGGAGAAGGCCAACCCGATCGCCGAGAACGTGGCGGCCAAGGCCCAGGGCGGACTGGAGGCGTGCAGGAACACGATGCTCGCCTGAGCTCCCGCGAGCAGGATTCCGCTCAACGCCAAGGTCGGGTAAAGTCCGATCCGGTGCCCAACCGCGGACCACACGGGCAGGGCCGGCAGGCCGATGCCAAACAGGGCGAGATATAGCAGGCCGGACGCGCCCTCCCCGAGGCCCAGGCGGCCGACAGCCAAATAGGGCACCGCCGCCGTTCCCATCGATAGGGCCGCCAGGAACAGGACGTAGGCTAGGAGCAAGGACCGGAACGGCGCGTCGGACAAGACCGCGAGCACAACGCGAGGCAGGGAAACGGCGGCCGCCCGCGATCCCTGCCCGCCCGGTTCCCGGCCATTCACGGCGAAGAAGGCGGCAATGACCGAGAGAGCGCCGACTGCCGCCAGCATCAGCCCCATGACGGCATATCCAGGCCGACCGCCACCGGCGAGATCGACCAGCCAGGGAGCGCCTGCAGCGCCGAGAAGCACGCCAACGAATACGAACGCCATGCGGATCGTCACGATGCGCGACCGTCCGTGGGCGTCGGACGCCACTTCCGCGGCAAGGGCGATGTAGGGGACTGCGAAGATACTGTAGGCCAGGACGGCGACGGCGTAGACCACAGCCATCCAGATTGCGGCTCCTGCGCCGGCGAGGCCGTTCGGCGGTCCCGCGAACAGGAGCGCGAACGCCACCGTGCCCACGAGCCCGCCGATCAGGACGAATACGGCCCGGCCGCCCAGACGCCCTCTGAGCATATCGGAGACCCGGCCGATGAGCGGATCGAGCACGACGGCGGCGATCTTGGGGCCTAGGATGATGGCGGCCGCCACACCCGCTGCGATCGCGAGTCTCTCCGTGAGGTAGAAGAGGAGCAGCACGGCCGGCACGGTCGTGAAGATCCCCGAGGCGAGAGATCCGACGCCGTAGCCGACCAACCTGAACCAACTCCCTCTCACCGTCATGTCACGCAGCGGCCTTAACCGACGTGATCCAGAGCCCGAGCCAGTCCGCCATAAGGGCCGGACGCGCAACGCCCTCCACCTCGACCTGGGCGCGAAGACGCTGCAGAAGTCGGCCGGGACCTCGCTCGTCCAGACCGATCAGGGTCAGCCGGCAACGGATTTGGGAGTTCGCACGCACGGGCTCGATGAACCTCACGCGGTCGAACCCATAGTTGAGCACATAGCCCTCATCGGCCGCGTTGAGGTCGGCGGTCCAGCCCAGGATCTGATGGCTGAAGTGCGTGAGCATCGACAAGGTCTGGAAACCAAAGGCGATAGTCGATCCGAACGGGCTGTTCTCGCGGGACCATGCCGGATCGACATGCATTGGGTCTGGATCCAGGGTCACCGCTCCGAACGCGTCGATACGATCCTGCGACAGGGTCAACCAATCAGACACGCCGAGGTCCTGACCAATACGACCCCGCAACTCTTCCAAAGCTCTCACAGGTAGTCTCCCAGACGAGAATATGATACTGATGTCAGCATCAGTTTGTCGAGGATGTCATGCGTTTTTTTTCAAGGAGAGACTTCGGGAGCGTCGTGCTCGGCGCGACGGTGGCTCCCGGTATCGGTCTGGCGACGACCCAGAGAGCACCGGAGTGGTTGCAGGACTGGCTGACCGTCGCGGTGAGGTCCGCTGGCATTCCAGGTGTCACGGCCGCAATCGACGGGCCTGCAGGCCTTCGAACGGCGGCCGCCGGACGGTCCGACCTCTCGACGCAGTGTCCGATGCAACCTTGGGACCGCATGTTGTCCGGCAGCACCGGCAAAACCTTCGTCGGTGCCGCCGGCCTGGCTGTGGCGATGGAGGGCAGACTGGACCTGGATGGCTCGATCGAGCCGTGGGTGGGCGGAGAGCCCTGGTGGCCGCGGGTGCCTTCAGGGCCATTGCTTACGCTTCGCATGCTGCTGACCCATTCGAGCGGGCTTGCCGACCATGTGAAGCTGGACGCGTTCGCTAAGGCGGTCGTCGCGAGACGAGCGAGCCGAGGGGCGGACGCCACGTTCACGCCCGCCGAGCTGATCGAGATCGGGTGCGCGGCACCGGCCTTGTTCGTGCCCGGCGAGGGCTTCGCCTACAGCGATACGGGCTACATCCTCGCCGGCGTGGTCATCGAGAGAGCATCCGGGCAGGCACCTCAGGATTTCATCAGGGACCGTTTCCTGGAGCCCTTGGACCTCAGCCTGACGTCCGCCAGCGATAGGAGGTTGCTGCCAGGACTGGTCCACGGTTATATCGACGCAGACAATCCCTTCACCTTCCCGCCCGATGTGATCGGCGACGACGGACGACTGGCCTTCAATCCCTCTATGGAGGGGGCGGGCGGAGGCCTGGTCACCAACGCCGGCGATCTGGCCCGTTGGGCCCGCGCGCTTTACGGCGGGCGCGCGCTGGACGGCTCTTATCTGCCCGATCTCCTGAACGGCGTAGCCACTGGAGGCGATGATGGATCACTCTACGGCCTGGGCGTTCGCATTTGGCCGCGCCGAGGCGCTCCAGCGATCCTCGGCCACGGAGGCTGGATCCCCGGGTATTCGAGCGCCCTGCGTTACGACCCCCGGACGGACGTGGCCGTGGCCGTCCAGATCAACACCGTCGCGGAGACCCTTCCTGGCCGCCCACGGGGACCCGGGGCCCCAAATGCTATGGAACTTGCCGTCGGGCTCGCGGCGGCGATGGCGGAACAACCAAGACTGTCTTAGGCTCGAGCGTATGCCCAGCCGTCCAACCAAAGCCCCCCTCGACGCTCCCCGCCCCGTCTCGAACGCGTCCTTTGTCTACGGCGACCTGATGCGCGCCCGTGACCAGATTGCGAAGGGACGGTCTCGCGGCGAGCGCACTTCCCTGGCCCTGAAGCTGGCGCTGATCAAGGTGCTGGAGCGCAAGAGCTACCTGTCGCTAAGGGTTTCGGACATCTGTTCGGAGGCGGAGGTGTCGAACGCCGCCTTCTATCTGTATTACGTCAACAAAACCGACATCACCCGGCAGGTCCTCCTCGAGTTCCTGGATGCGCTCGAAAGCTTTCGGGCGGAGAGTGCGTCGGCCAGCGAGGTTTCCAACTTCGCGGCGATCTTCAATGCGAACCTGTCCTGGCTGAAGGCGTGTCGGGCCAACGCGGGGCTTGTGCGCTGCCTTCTACAGCTTTCGGATCAAGAAGCAGACTTCGCCGAGGTCGCCGCCCGGTTCGGTCATGCGTACAATGAGCGGATCGCCCAAAGCATGATACGGCGGTCCCAAGGCCGCCTGGCGCACCCAACGGCGCTCCTCACCGCCTATATGATGGCCGGCATGGTGGACGACCTGAGCCGCCGGCTGTTCGTCCAGCCGTCAGCGGAGCTCGTCGGTCTGGTCGCGAAAGCCGCGCCCACCGACGAAGCCCTGGCCGAGGCCTTGGCGCTGATCTGGTACCGCGCCTTCTATGCAGCCGATCCTCCGGAACTTCACGCCGGTCATGGCGCATCCGCCCCGACGAACGGGGCCTGACACGCTAGCGCAGCCCCGGGACTCCGTCGACTTCCCAGTGGCCCTTCGAAGCCGATGAAAATCCGCGCGCGACGGCAATCGCACCGCGACGAGCGTCCCGAAGCGAAGGTCTCTTGCCGTCGCAGGACGGGCCTTCCCTATGGATCGAAAGAGGTACGCCTCATGTCCCCTGAATCTGCTCGCGTCGTCGGCGGGCCTGGTCATCGCATCTTCGGCCAAAAGCGGTCTGGCTTGCCGCTGCAACCGCGACGCCGACGCGGTGAACCCGCTAACCGAGGCTCGCTTGCCTCTGCTTAGAACCGAGCGAAGCGAATCCTGAGGCTGTGTTCCCCGGTGATGGGTAGGTCTCAGTGCTTAAGCCCAGGTCGGTAACGACCGAATCGGCGGCAGCAACGGCGCAATGGTCGGCGTCCTGGACCCGGTGCCGCGCGTCGCATGCGGGGCTTGACGCGGATGGGACTTTGACGCGACTGGGCTGCTAACCGCGACCTCGGAGGTTTGATGATCGGCTTTGAGCGCAAGACAACCATCGGTGATATCGCCCGGCTGGCTGGGGTCTCAGTGATGACGGTCTCCCGGGTCATCAACCATAGTGAAAGCGTCAAGGCACAGACCCGTGCGAAGGTCGCGGCGGTCATCGCGGAAACAGGATACTCGCCCGACCCAGCCGCGCGTATTCTGGCGCGAGCCGGAGCGGGGCGAATAGGGCTGCTCTACGCCAACCCGAGCAACGCCTATCTGGCCGAAGTGCTGGCGGGGGCCTTGTCGGGCGCGCGCGCGGCGGGACTGCTGCTGATGATCGAGCCTTCGCAAGCTGGTGATCCCGTTGCTGAGCGACTGGCGGTGTCACGGCTGGCGGCCGGGGGAGCTCAGGGGCTGATCGTGCCGCCGCCGCTTGGCGAATCCGCAGCGACGATGGAGGCGATCGCCAAGGCGGGATTACGGGCTGTGGCGCTCGCCGCGCCCAGCCAGGGCGACGACGTGGTCAGCCTCCGCGTCGATGACCGCGCCGCTGCCGGAGAGATGATCGGCCACCTGCTGTCGCTCGGCCATCGCAACATAGGCTTCATCGAAGGTCGGGGCGATCAGAGCGCCAGCGCCGACCGCCGGACGGGTGCCGAGCAGGCTGTGGCGTCGATGGCCGGCGCACGCCTGTCGGTGGAGGTCGGCGACTTCACCTATCGGTCAGGTTTGGAGGCGGCCCGACGACTTCTGGCTCAGAACCCCCGCCCTACCGCCATCTTCGCCAGCAACGACGACATGGCTTCAGGGGCTCTGGCGGCCGTGCATGGCGCAGGGTTGGATGCGCCCCGCGACGTGTCCGTGGCCGGCTTCGACGACACCTATATCGCCGCAAACTCATGGCCGACCTTGACCACGATCCGCCAGCCCGCCGCCGAGATGGCCCATGAGGCGGCGATCCGCTTGGCGCGCCCTGGCCAGGCAGCCCTGCCCGCTCTGCATCGCCTGATCGTGCGCGAAAGCACCGGTCCCGCGCCCGATTGACACCTCCCTCAGGTTTCGCGATGGTAGCGCTACCACTTCGGCGGAACGTGGACGGAGGCGCGCTTGAGATTGATCGACGACATGCCCGAGGATTGGCGCGCCGGAAGTTTTCTCGGCCGTCTGATGCTGTGCGAAGGTCCGACGCCGGTGTTGGTGCGGGGCAGCGAGATATTCGACATCTCGGCGACCGCGCCGACGACGTCTCAGGCCATCGCCCGACGCGATCCGGCGTCATTGACTGGCAAGAGCATGGGTCCGCTCGACGCCCTCGACCTGCGGGACACCTCCACCCTCCCTCGCCTGCTGTCTCCGCTGGATCTGCAGTGTGTGAAGGCGTCGGGCGTCACCTTCGCCGTGTCCGCCGTTGAGCGTGTTATAGAGGAGCGGGCTCGCGGCAATGCGGGCGCGGCCCAGACGATCAGGTCCGCCCTGGCCGAACGGGTCGGCGCCGATCTGTCGGCGGTCAGGCCTGGCTCGCCCGAGGCCTCGACCTTGAAGGCGGCTCTGATCGAGGACGGCCTGTGGTCTCAATATCTTGAGGTCGCGATCGGCAAGGACGCGGAGATCTTCACCAAGGCCCCAGTGCTAGCCTCCGTCGGTTGGGGTGATCGGGTCGGGGTGCGGTCCGACAGCGCTTGGAACAATCCCGAGCCCGAAGTGGTCCTCGTTTGTGATTCGCAAGGTCGGGTGGTGGGCGCGGCGCTCGGCAACGATGTGAACCTGCGCGACATCGAAGGCCGGTCGGCGCTGCTGCTCGGCAAGGCGAAGGACAACAATGCGTCGGCCTCCGTCGGTCCTTGGATCCGGCTGTTCGACGACACTTTCGACATCGACGACGTGCGGGAGGCCATCATTTCGGTGACGGTCATCGGCGAAGACGGGTTCGTGATGTCAGGCCAATCGTCCATGCGTCTGATCAGCCGCGATCCGCTGGATCTGGTCGCCCAGACCTGTTCGTCGTCGCACCAGTATCCGGACGGGTTCGCCCTCTATCTCGGGACAATGTTCGCTCCGATCGAGGACCGCGGTGCCCCGGGTCAGGGTTTTACCCACAAGATGGGCGACGAAGTCTGCGTGTCGTCGCCGAAGCTGGGCGTGCTGAGGAACCGCGTGGCGACCTGCGAAGACGCCCCGCCCTGGACGTTCGGCATCACCGCCCTGATGGCTAATCTGGCCGGTCGGGGTTTGCTGTGAGCCGCGCAGTCTATCCTTCGTTGAAGGATCGGCTTGTCGTCATCACAGGCGGAGGCACAGGTATCGGCGCAGGCCTGACCGAGGGTTTCGTGCGTCAGGCCGCGCGGGTGGTGTTTCTCGATGTCGCCGAAGCCGAGTCCACCGCGCTGGCTGAGAGCCTGATGGACTGCAGTCCGCCGCCGGTTTTCAGGCCCTGCAATCTGCTGGACCTCAACGTGCTCCAGGACACGCTCACCGCGATCATCGCCGAACACGGCCCCATCGATGTCCTGCTGAACAACGCCGCCAACGACGACCGGCACACGCTGGCCGAGGTCACACCCGCCTATTGGGACGACCGCATTGGCGTGAACCTGCGTCACCTCTATTTCGCCGCCCAAACCGTCGCGCCGGGTATGCGCGAGCGAGGTCGGGGGGTGATCCTGAACCTGGGGTCGATTAGCTGGCACCTGGGTCTGCCCAACCTGTCGATCTACGAGACCGCCAAGGCTGGGATCGAGGGCATGACCCGGGCGCTGGCGCGAGAGCTGGGCGTCGATGGAGTCCGCGTCAGCTGCATTGTGCCGGGCAATGTGAAGACCCCGCGGCAGATGAGGTGGTACACGCCGGAGGGCGAGGCCGAGATCGTCGCCGCCCAATGCCTGAAGGGGCGCATCGAGCCGCAGGACGTCGCCGCCCTGGCCCTGTTTCTCGCCTCCGACGATGCGCGATTTATCACAGGTCACGAATATTTCGTAGACGCAGGCTGGCGCTGAACGGTCACAAGACCAACGGGCCGTCATAGCCCAAACGGAGGATTGACAATGGCAGGACCGACACGCGGATCAGGGCCCGACATCGCGGGCGCCGACCAGGTCAACATGGCCTTCATCGCCCTGATCGTCGCCGTGGCGACCATCGGCGGCTTCATGTTCGGCTATGATTCCGGCGTCATCAACGGGACGCAGGACGGTTTGGAAAGCGCCTTCAATCTCTCGGCCCTTGGCACCGGATTCAATGTCGGCGCGATCCTGCTGGGCTGCGCGTTCGGCGCCTTCGCAGCGGGACGGCTGGCCGACCTGATCGGACGCAAGACGGTCATGCTGATCGCCGCCGCCCTGTTCATCGTCAGCGCCATCTGGGCCGGAGCGGCGGACAGCTCCGCCCACTTCATCATCGCCCGCTTCATCGGCGGCCTGGGCGTCGGCGCGGCCAGCGTCCTGACACCGGCCTATATCTCCGAAGTCACGCCGGCCGCGATGCGCGGCCGCCTGTCCAGCGTGCAGCAGATCATGATCATCACCGGCCTTACCGGAGCCTTCGTCGCCAACTATGCGCTGGCGGCGACGGCGGGCGGATCGACGGCGGCGTTCTGGCTGGGCTTTCCGGCCTGGCGCTGGATGTTCTGGCTGCAGGTCGTGCCCGCCGCCATCTATCTGTTCGCCCTGCTGCTGATCCCCGAGAGCCCGCGTTTCCTGGTGGTCAAGAACCGCGATGCGGAGGCGCAGGCAGTTTTGACCAAGCTGTTCGGTCCCGCCGCCGGCGCGCGCAAGGTCGCCGAGATTCGCGCCTCGCTCGCCGCCGACCACAAGCCCAGCTTCCGCGACCTGCTGGACCCCATCACCCGCAAGGTGCGCCCCATCGTCTGGGCGGGACTGATTTTGGCGGTGTTCCAGCAGCTGGTCGGAATTAACATCGTCTTCTACTACGGCGCGACCCTGTGGCAGTCGGTGGGCTTCTCGGAGAACGATGCGCTCTTGATCAACATCGGCTCGGGCACCCTGTCGATCCTCGCCTGTCTTGCGGCAGTCGCCGTCATCGACAGGATCGGCAGAAAGCCCCTGCTGCTGATCGGCTCGGCCGGGATGTTCGTTACCCTTGCCATCGTCGCCTGGTGTTTCTCGCAGGCCCAGACGATCGAAGGCGCGGTCCATCTGCCGGGTCAGGTCGGGCTGATCGCCCTGATCGCCGCCAACGCCTATGTGGTCTTCTTCAACCTCAGCTGGGGCCCGGTGATGTGGGTGATGCTCGGCGAGATGTTCCCCAATCAGATGCGCGGATCGGCGCTGGCGGTCGCGGGATTCGCCCAGTGGATCGCCAACTTCGCCATTTCGGTCAGCTTCCCGGCCATGGCGGCGGGGCTCGGCCTGCCGGCCACCTACGGCTTCTATGCCGCCAGCGCCCTTGTGTCCTACTTCCTCGTTCAGGCCTGGGTGAAAGAAACTCGGGGTCGCGAACTGGAAGACATGACCGGCTGATCGACCCACTCCCTCCCCGGCGACGCTCCCCCGTCGCCAGTCTTTTTCTTCAAGGACGCACGATGACCGAGACCATCAACCTCAGCCACCTGATCGACGGCGAACGCGCGGAAGTGGCCCGGCCGGGCGAGAGCCACAATCCGTCCAACACCAACGAGATCGTCGCCCGCACGCCCGATGGCGGTCAGGCCGAGGTCGATGCCGCGGTCGCGGCCGCAAAGGCCGCCTTCCCGGCTTGGTCCGAGGCCAGTCCGGAGCTCCGCTCCGATGTACTGGACCGGGCGGGGACCCTGGTAATGGAGCGCCGCGAACAACTGGGCCGGCTGCTGTCGCGCGAAGAGGGCAAGACCCTGCCCGAGGGCATCGGCGAAAGCATCCGTGCCGCCCGTATCCTGAAGTATTTCGCCGGCGAGGCCCTGCGCCGTCACGGCCAGAATCTCGACAGCGTGCGGTCGGGCGTGGAGATCCAAACCTATCGTCAGGCGGTCGGCGTCTATGGCCTAATCGCCCCCTGGAACTTCCCCATCGCCATCCCGGCCTGGAAGGCGGCACCCGCCCTGGCTTTCGGCAATACGGTGGTGATGAAGCCGGCCGGGCCGACCCCGGCGACGGCCTCGGCGCTGGCCGACATCCTGGTCGAGGCGGGTCTGCCCAAGGGGGTGTTCAACTTGGTCATCGGGCGCGGCGGCGTGGGTGAGGCGATGGTCGATCACCCGGACGTGGACGGCCTGTCGTTCACCGGTTCGCAGAGCGTGGGGGCCGGCGTGGCCCTGGGCGCGATCAAGCGACAGGCCCGGGTGCAGCTCGAGATGGGCGGCAAGAACCCATTGATCGTGCTGGACGACGCCGATCTGGAGCGCGCCGTCGCGGTCGCCCTGGACGGATCCTTCTTCGCCACCGGCCAGCGGTGCACGGCTTCGAGCCGGTTGATCGTCACCGACGGAATTCACGACCGGTTCGTCGCCCTGCTGGCCGAGAAGGTCGCGAGCTTGCGGGTCGGCGATGCGCTGGACCCGAACACCCAGTTGGGTCCCGCGGTTTCCGAGGCGCAGATGGAGAACAGCTATAAGTACATCGACATCGCGCGCCAGGCCGGCGGTCGCATTGTCACGGGGGGCGAGCGCCTGAGCCTTGTGACGCCCGGCTGGTACATCCAGCCAACCCTGATCGCCGACACCGACCCTTCGATGCGGATCAATACCGAAGAGGTTTTCGGACCGGTCGCCTCGACGATCCGGGTCAAGGACTATGAGGAGGCCCTGGCCGTCGCCAACGACACCGAATTCGGCCTGTCGGCTGGCATCGTGACCACCAGCCTGAAGCACGCCCGCGACTTCCAGCGCCGCGCCCGCGCCGGCATGACCATGGTCAATCTGGCCACCGCCGGCGTGGACTATCACGTGCCGTTCGGCGGCTCGCGCAAGTCCAGCTATGGCACGCGCGAGCAGGGATTCGCGGCGGTGGAGTTCTATACCCAGACCAAGACCGCCTACTCCTGGAGCTGACGCATGGCGGAGCCGGAACTGGTGTGGGACGTGGGGGCGGAACTGGGCGAAGGCCCCGTCTTGGACGCCCCACGCCGCGCCGTCTGGTTCGTCGACATCAAAGGGCGGAAGCTCCATCGCTATGGTGTTGATGACGGCACCAGGGCGTCGTGGGATACGCCCGACCAGACCGGGTTCGCCCTGCCCGCCGAGAACGGCACACTGGTCTGCGGCGTGCGCGGCGGGCTGTATCGGTTCGACCCGTGCAGCGGCAGGTTCGAACCGATACAGGCCGTCGAGCAGAACAGGCCCCAGAACCGCCTGCACGACGGCTTCGTCGCCCCGGACGGTTCGCTCTGGTTCGGGTCGATGGACGACAGCGAGGCGACGGTCTCGGGGGCTCTCTATCGCTTCCATGACGGGGAGATCGTCCGTCGAGACGACGGCTATCGCGTCACCAACGGCCCGGCGATGAGCCCGGACGGGCTGACCCTCTATCATCACGACACGACGACGAAGCGTATCTTCGCCTTCGACCATGCGGACGGCGTGCTGACGAACAAGCGGCTGTTCGCCAAGACCGCCGACGGCCCGTGCGTCGATGCCGAAGGGGTGCTGCACGTCGGCCTGTTCAATGGCTGGGGCGTGGCGCGCTTTTCGCCGGACGGCGCACGGATCGGCACGATCCGGTTTCCGGTCCAGACGGTCACCAAGGGGGTCTTCGCCGGCGACGATCTCCGCGATCTCTATTGCACCACCGCCTGGCTCCATAACGCCGATAAGCGGGCGGAGCAGCCGACGCTGGGCGGGCTGTTCCGGGTGCGGGTCGAGACGCCGGGCCTGCCCCAGCATCGGGTACGGCTTTGATCCGGCTAGAGCACGGGGACTGGTGTCTGGCCCTTCGCCCGGACTTGGGAGCTTCGATCACCTCGTTGACTTGGCGCGGGCGAGACATTCTCAGGCCTGCGACCAAGAATGCGGACAGCCCTCTGCAGGCCGGGTGTTTTCCCCTCATTCCCTACGCCAACCGAATCGATCGGGGCGTTTTTGAGTTCGGGGGCCGTCGGTTCGTCCTGCCCGCGACGCCCAGGTTTTACCCCCATGCTCAGCATGGCCTGGCCTGGCTTTGCGCCTGGTCTGTGCGCGGCACGGGTCCCGACACTGTCGACCTTGCGCTCGCCGCCGAGCGCTGCGCCGACTGGCCGTGGGCCTGGACAGCAGAGCATCGGATGCGGCTGGACGATCGGGGCTTGGAGGCGACGGTGTCGCTGACCAACGAGGACCGGCGCCCTATGCCGGCCGGCTTGGGACTTCATCCCTATTTCGCGATGACGCCGGACACGGTCCTGACTGCCAGGGCCGCCGAGGTCTGGCTGAACGGGCCCGACCAGATCCCGCTCCGCCTCGCCCGTCCCTCCGCCGTCGTGGATTGGGATGCCGGCGTCGCGCTCGGATCGGCACCGTTTGTCGATAACGCATACGGCGGCTGGACGGGATCAGCGCGCCTTGACCATGGGGACGTCTCCGTGACGATCACGGCCTCGTCCAACGCCCGCTGGCTTCAGATTTACGCTCCGAGGGGCGAGGCCTATGTTTGCGCGGAACCGATGACCCACCGTCCCAACGCCTTGAACGCCGGCGCTTTCGAGGACGCTGGCCAAGTGACGCTTGAGCCCGGTCAGTCCCTCGTCCTGACCATGCGCATTGCTGCCGCTCGCCGGGCCCGTCGGGCCTGACCCCGGAAGCTCGAAACCGCCCGAGAGCCTCTAGGCGGCGGGGTGCCGCAAGGCGGCCTCCCCCCAGACGACCGAGGCCGGACGCGATCGCTCCTCCGGCTGCTGCGCGATCAGTTCGACGATGTCGATGCCCGAGATGTCCACATCCAAGGAGATCGTCGGCTGACCGAAGCGCAGTGGGGTCGTTTCCGCCAGGAGGCGTCCGTCGCCAAAAACCTGCAGCACGACGTGGGTGTCCGGGTTGAGCGTATTGTCGTCCACGCCCACCTCTGCGGTGAAGCGGCTATGCTCTCGACCGTTCCGGATCTCGAGCCGTGAGTTGGCGAGAATGCCGATGCCGCTGTTGAAACGCCTGCCCTGAACCAGAAGCGCTTGCCCATAGGGACCCCGGTCCGCGGCCGCCCCGCCCCAGCCGGCGTAGATGGGTCTCGATCCCGGCGAGCGCGTGCCTTCGCCATAGGGGTTGATGGCGCGATGGATCGTTGGGTCCGCCTGGGGGCGAACCACGCCGTCTTGCGCCGGGTTCACGCGCCCCGGCAGTTCGGAGAGGTACCAACCGTCGCCCAGGATCCGCGTCCCCCTCGCCTCGAAGACGCGCGTCTCGTGAGCTGCTAGGGTGAAGGTGCGCTCCCCGACGAACGCCTCCAGGGTGTCGCCACTCCAGAGGTCGCGCAGGGTGATGGGTTGATCGTCCGCAAATTTCAGGTGGGCGGCAATGAGGGTGACGTCCATCGGACCGTCGCCGCGATTGAAGACAGCGACCGCTTTTCGGCCCTCAGCGGTAAGGGTCTTGACGAAGATCTGCACGTCGTCGGAGCTATAGGCCTCGACGGCCTGGTGCCCACCCGGGTCCTGATTGACCGCAATGAGATCCTCGGCCCCCAAGACATCCAAGACCGGCTGGGGCGTGTCGCGGAGATCGTAACCGATCAAAAGCGGCGCGTTGATCATGGCCCAGAGCGAGAAATGGCTCCGCGCCTCGACCAGATGCTCGACGTCGAACTCCCCCTGTCCGACGTAGAGCATATCCGGGTCGTTCCACGCGCCGGGCCCCGCATAGAGCGGGCGGTTCGCCGAGGAGTCGAACACGTGGAGCATCCGGCCCCACGTCGGTTTGATGTCGTCGCTGGTGCGGACCAGATTGCCGATGTCCTTGCCCCAGGCGCGCACATTGGCGGCCCCCCAAAGACAGAGCGAGAGAATATAGTCGCCATCCGGATTGTGCCGGACCAAGGCGTCCCCCACGCTTCGATACAGGGCCTGTATGGTAGGAATGTCGGATCGGTTGACGGAATCGCGGACGACGACCGGTTCGATCGGTCGGAACGTCCCGCCGCGCGTTAACCGGGCCAGGGCCCCGGTGTCATCGACCCCGCAGGCGTCCACCTTGACGTAATCGAAACCCCAGTCGGCGAAGAAGAGGCCGATGTCTTGATTAACGTGGCCGTAGAGACCGACTTCGCGTTCCTCGATCGTGCCTTCCGGCAGGTTCGGCGAGGTTCTGTCGAAGGACTGCGAACAGGAATTCCGGCCGATGTCCGTATAGATGCCGGCCTTCAGCCCCATGGCATGGATCCGGTCCACCAGTGGGCGCAAACTGGTCAGGGCCTCTCCGCCCACCGCAGCGCTGGGGAACAACTCGGTCCGGACCTGGAGACGGCCATCGCTCAGCCTTCGCTGAGACCACCAACCGTCGTCAATATTCACATATCGGTAGCCTAGGTCGGCCAAGCCGGTGTCGACCAGGGCGTTCGCTACGCCCAGGATCTTGGTCTCGTCTATGGCCATCCCGAACGCGTTCCACGAACTCCACCCCATCGGCGGGGTCGCCGCGACCCCGCGGGTGTTGGCGCTCCATCGGCCGGTCGGGGCCACCGGCGTCTCGGCCAGGGCGGGACCCGCCGCCACCGCCGCCGCCGCCAGGAGGCCCGCTGCCCGCGTCCACAAAGCCTTCGACATCCCATTCATCCTCGACAGCCAACCCCTTTGACCATAGGTCAGTCCAGACCGTTGGCAAGTATTGTCCTGACCAATTGACGTCCATCCTGTGAGTCGGGGGTGGCGGCAAGACATCCCATGGGCCGCGAACCGCATCCACCGCGGTCGGTGCCTTCGTCGTCGGCCACTGTTGAAACCCCGGCGAGAGGCTCGCGCACCGTCAGCCGCGTACTCTGCAAGTCCGCCGAGTTCGCGCCGGTCTGCACGGTGAATGTCCCGGGTTCGATCACTCGTCGAAAGGACGCATCGAAGACGGCGAAGTCATCGGGCGTCAGCTCGAAACGCACCGTGCGACGTTCGCCGGGTACGAGGGTGATGCGTTCAAATCTTTTCAGCTCGAGCATGGGCCGTGTGACCGAGCTCACGTCGTCGCGAAGGTAGAGCTGGACCACTTCGTCTCCCACGACGGGGCCGGTGTTCTCGACATCCACCTCCACCGCGACCCGGTCGGTCGTCAGGATCTCCGCCTGGCCCAGGCGAGGCGGTGACAGGGCGAAGGTCGTATAGCTCAGGCCGAAACCGAAGGGGTAGAGCGGCCGGGTCGTGTCGAACAGATAACCTCGGCGAGCCGTGGGCTTGTGGTTGTAGAATATAGGGAGCTGACCGACGTGCCGCGCGATCGAAACGGGCAGCTTTCCGCCTGGGTTAACGCGCCCAAAAAGGACATCCGCCACCGCGTTCCCGGTTTCCTGGCCCAGATACCAGCCCTCCAAAAGGGCGTCGGCGCGGTCGGCCAGCAGGTTCACCGAAAGGGGCCGCCCGTTCAGGAGCACCACGATGGTCGGCTTGCCGAGGGCGAAGACAGCCTCCGCCAAGGCGTTCTGCGGCCCGACCAGGTCCAGAGACGCCTGGTCGCCCAGATGGGTGTCGGACCAGGCCTCACGGCTCAACTGTTCGTTCTCGCCGAGCACCATGACGACGACGTCGGCCCGCCGGGCGACCTCAAGCGCTTGCTCACGCAGGCGCGCATTCACCTCCGGGGCCACCAGATCCACCTGGTCGGCCGCCCACGATCGGCTCTCGGTGATCCGGACCCCTTCCGCGTACTCGACCTCGAACCGCCCGTTCCCCTCGGCCTGCAAACCTTCCAACACGCTCACGACATGGGTCGGCTGGTCGCTGTATCCCCCGATCGGGGTGTTCCTCGCATGGGTGCCGAGAACGGCCAGGCGGCCGACCGATCCGGCGTCGAGAGGCAGGGTGGAATCGTCGTTCTTCAACAGGATCATTGCCCTACGCGCCGCCTCCCGCGCCAAGGCCAGCGCCTCGGGCGCGGCCTCCCCCCGCCCCGCGGTCGCTTCGTCGACGTAGGGATTTTCGAACAGGCCGGCCTGGAATTTCATCCTGAGAACACGGCGCACGGCCTCGTCGATCTCGCTTGAGGGGATGCGGCCGCTCCGCACCAGCTCGGGCAGCCGCAGATACAGATTGCCGTCGCCGAGCTCGACATCGACCCCGGCGTGCATCGCCATGACCGCCGCGTCGTCCGGCGTCTCGGCCGTGCGATGCCGAGCGATCAGCCCGTTCAGGGCACCATAGTCGCTGGCGACCGCGCCCTCGAAACCCCATTCGCCCCGCAGCAGGTCCGTCAGCATCCAACGGTTCGCGTGCGAAGGGACGCCATCGATCTCGTTGTAGGATGGCATGACAGAGAGCACCGGCATATCCCGGATCGCGCGTTCAAACGGCAGCAGGAAGATTTCGCGCAGTGTGCGTTCGCCAACCGGCGCCGGCCCGGCGTTGGTGCCGTTCTCCGGCTGCCCGTACGCCGCCATATGCTTCAGCGTGACCAGAACCTTGTCGGCCGCCAACGGCAGGGTTCGTCCCTGATGCCCACGAATCGCCGCTAGGCCCATGGCCGAGACCAAATAAGGATCCTCGCCATAGGTCTCTTCGCTGCGGCCCCACCGCGGATCACGCGCGACATCCAGAACCGGTCCCAGCGCAACCGTTGCGCCGCGCCCCCGCATCTCCCGCGCGACCTGAGCGAAGACGGTCTCGACGAACGCCGGGTCCCAGGTGCTGGCCAAGGCGATGGCCTGAGGAAAGCTCGTTGCCCCTGGCGCGACATAGCCGTGGAGCGACTCCTCGTGCATCAGCAAGGGGATGCCCAGGCGTGAGTCATCGACAGCCCAGCGCTGGGCGGCGTTGACCCATTGCGCCGTCTCACGCGGACCGCGGTTCACATCGCCTGCGGTCGCCCCCGGGACGTCCTCCGTCGGCGGAGGCGTCAAACCGATGCGATCGGACGGCCGAGCAATCTGTCCAAGCCCATGGGGAAAGGCCGCCCGCGCCATCTCCGCTGAAAATCGCCCCGTCGGCGTCTGCAGGCGTGACTTCAACCTCCAGACGCCGATGAGCTGAGCTGCCTTCTCTTCGAGGGTCATGCGACAGAGAAGGTCCTCCACCCGCGCCTCCAGCGGCTGGGACGCCTGGCGATAGACCGGGACGCCGGCGTAGGTGGGCGAGGTCGGCCCCAGACACGCGAGGAGGATGACGGCGAACAGCGATGAAAATCGGAATGAGTGGTGGGCGAGAGGCGGCATGGCGTGAGTTCCTGGTAGCGCTATCTTTATTATGACCGACACTGCAGTTCGAACAACCGTCTATGACGGACGACGGCATGAGGCAGTGAGCATGTGGAATGGATCCGGCAGACCTTGGGGTTGGCGAGCTTTTCTCGGGGTTCAGCCTCGTGCGGAGCACTCGCCCCGCACGCCACCCCCCTGGCGCGGCTCCTTGGGCGGACCCCTTGCGCGGGTGACGGCGGAGGCAGCCCCGGCCGTCGATGACGCCCGAGACGACCTTTCACGGCCTGCGGCTTGACCTGCGAAGAGGGGAACGCCCATCCCTGCTGATGGCGGACGGCGAGGTGCGTACGCGGTCGAGCCTGGCGGAGGCTTGATCGGGGCCCCTCACCGCCCCGCCGACGCGACCGGTCTCTAGGCGACCCTCGCGGCGAAGATCGGCAGAGGCGCAGCGCTGTCGGAAAGGCTTTTCGACAGCCTGCTGATGTGGCTGTCAATGAACGCGACGGACGGATTCAACACAAAATCCTGTTTCAGCGAGGCGACAGCCGTCGGAGTCGAGACGTCCACCACACGGGCGAGATGCCGATCGTAAGCGGCCAGGGCGGCCTTCGCCTGCTCCAGGTCCGCAATAGCCGATCTGACTTCGCGCGCGCAGCGATCGTCCCCGCACAGCTCCGACGTCAGTGCGAGGTCCGCCTTGCCCAGATGGATCCGCAGGGCGTGATAATGGGCCGTCAAGGCAAAGGTGTCGTAGAACTGCGCGCGGTAGAGCGAACCCGCCGAGGACCTCAGGACGTCATTGAGCCGAAGGCATTCCGTCGCGTTCCGACCGGCGTCCAACAGCGCCTCGGAGCCCTGCCCCCTGGCCCAGAGGAAGAACCCGAAATCGTCGGCATGATGTTGGGGCGAATAGCGCGTCCATGCGGGTATCCGCGTTAGATCGTCTGACGACGCCAGCAGTGCGGTCCTCTCGCTCGCCGGCGTCATCAGGTCGAGGGATGCGAACCGAGCGACGAGATCCACGAACAACGCCCCATTCGTTCCTCCGAACAGATCGACGCCGAGCGCGGAGATCTCATCACCCCAGCTGGCTCCGGAAATGTCCCACTGCCAGCGCATGAGGGCATAGGCGTTGAGCCAATAAAGGTACTGGGTCGTGTTCAGCGTCGTCAGATGGCCCAGAGCGTCCTGGCGCGGAACCGACCGGATATGGGCTTCGCGACGCCTCAGGATCGATGGTCGAAATAGCGGAATGTCGTAGTTGCACAGGAAAGCCACTTCGGCGATCGGCAGCGCCTTGACCTCGGCCGCCTCGCGTTCGTTGCGGGCTCTGATCTTGGCGAAGATGTCCGCGAAATTTGTCCAAACATCCTGTTGGTAGACGTGGAGGCTGACGAAGCCGTTCCTGGGAAGGGCCTCGATGACGCCGCCGCTCGAAAAAGGGCTGTCGTCCTGGGCGCTGTGCGTGGAGACCACAAATCCGAGCGGCAGGTTCCCAGCGCCGCGGTCCGTCATCTGAACGCGCACGCGTTCGAGGTCGCGCAGCATTAAGGTCTCGGCCCGCACGGTCGCGTGACGGACGCATTTGCTGGTCTGGTGCGCCGCCCAGGTGTTCTCGCCATAGCCGATCAGGGCACCGATCGCCTCGGGCGCGGAGACATCGACCCGAGCCACGTTCGCATCGGCGAGGGCGCGGTACTCGGGCACCTCCGGACAGACGGCCTTGCGCCATTCGGCATCCTCGATGCTGTCGCCCCGCGCATCGACGCAGGTCAGCCCCTCCCATCGCCCCCCCCGGGGTCGGCCCTCATTCGACCCCCACCCCAGCCCCAGCACCTGTCTGAGCCCGCGGTCGCGCCAATAGGTTCTTAACGAGGCCGGGAAGCGCGCAGACAGAGGGGCGTCGTCGAAGACGTCGTCAAACCAAAAGAGGGTGTCCTGCTTGTTTTTGATCAGCCAGTCGCCCAGCCGGGCGAACCAGGCCCAGTCTCTCGCCACGAAGCGAGCGTTGATGTCGCAGAAAGTGTTCAGTCCGCGACTGTCGTAGTTGTAGTTCCAGGGATAGAGCCCGCGATGTGCAAACGCGGGCTCCACCGGCCTCGTGTCGATGGGGCCGGCGTCGCCCTGGTATTTAGGAACGTGTTCGAAATCGGGATGCAGGAAACGGATCCCGGCAAAGCGTTCGAGAAACGCGTAACAGGCATACTGCTCGCCTAAGGCGTCGGCCCCTTCGAGGAAATAGATCCTGTGTCCCGGCGCCTCTCGTCGCTCCCGGGTCGAAATCGCGAAACTCCCGGCGGCCCCGACGAGCGGCGACAACCGGTGGGCGGCGTGCAGCGCGACGAGATCGGGATCTCCAGCGTCCAGGAAAATGATCAGGGACCCCGGCGGGAGGTGCCCTGACCCGGCGACGCTCCGGCGATCCGTCCGCACCCCAGCGCGGGTCAGGTATCGATCGAGATCCCGGACCGCGACCTTGAACCCTCCTCCCAGCCTTCGGCCCTGGACGATGGTCAGGCGTTGGGTCGGATCGCCGACCTGGGGCAGCGCCATCGTCGCAGACAACGCCCACGCCGTGGAACCGGCGAGGATTTCTCGGCGAAGGGTCATGGCCTCATCTCCAAGGGTCTTCGATCCGGGCCGCGCGCGTCACACTTCGCATTCTGGTCACCCAAGAGCCCGGGTCCCTCCCGGTCGACTGGCGTCCGCGACCACCCGCATGGTTTCATCGAACCGAGCAATCACGCGTTGACGAGCCGCTTGCGCCCGCGCCCGGGCCGCGGCGGGGTCTAGGGCGATATCCATCACGGTCTGCGGCAATCGCGCGATGTCTGCGTCGCAATCCATATTGATCAACCACTCGGGCAAACCGATGTCGTTCCACATCGTCCCTTTGCTGCTTTGCTCGACCCATCGGCCGACCACTGCGGGAACGCCAAGCCCAATGCACAGGACGGGGCTGTGCATCTCATGACCGAACAGGCCCTCGCACCGGCGATAAACGCCGATCGCCTCGTCCATCGACCAGGGACGGTCCAGCCAGTGCACCCGCGCGCGGACGTCCTCGGGCAGACGGTCCCGCACCCAGGTCTTGCCGATGGGCACCTCAGTTTCGTCTTCGTTGCCGATCAGCACCTGCCGGCCGCCCTCGCGCACCAGACGCACGATTGCCTCCCGAAGCGGCGCATGATCGATCTCGCCCATTTCGGTGTTGCGCTGCTCTTGGCGCGGGTCGATGGGGCGGTTCTTGCGCACATGCAGCCACGTCGGCGTGTAACGCTGTTTGGGCAGGCAAACGAAGAAGCGGCCATCCTGCAAGCCAAACCGATCCATCAGGGCGGCGGCCGCGCGGTCATCGGCGATATCCGCCATGAAGGCGGCGTCCGGCGAAAATTCGGTCACGGGCGCATCGACGCCGTCAAACTGCGCCTTCCGTAACGACACGCGGTCGCGGAAAAAAGCGAAACTGGCACGCCGCAAGGTTTCGCGCTCTTGGGTACCGAACACCCAGTGGCCATAGGTAACGCCGAACACACCGTAGGGTCTTCCGGTCATTCTGGAGAAGCTTTCGAGGTCCTGCCACGCCAGCGCGTAAGGCCCCGAGTTGTGAATCATGAAATCCGCCTGTGCGATCGCTTCGGCCAGCTCAGGGGTGGTCGCCCTGTCGCCTTCGACCTTTCCCTGGGCGATCTTGAGCGTCGGGAAGCGGGCCAGGAGCATAGCCCGCTTTGACGCCGGAAACTCGTCGTACCATGGCCAGAGGGTCACTTCGGTGTGGGGCAAATAATGCTCGACGAGACGAAGAAAGCCGGGCGTATGGGCGACATCACCAATGTTTTCGATCTGCCAGCCTGACCGCAGCAGGATCCTTCGAGGGTGCCCAGAACGGGCATGGGCAAGGGTGCCAAGACCCGCGATCAGCGCGGTTCCGCCAAAGATCGTCCCTCGCCGCGACGTTTTCAAATGGCCCAGCATCATCGTCCTCAAAATTGCAACCCGTCGCGTCCCTAAGACAGCAGGATGCCAACCACCTTACAAGAGGTCTGACCAAACCTTTCCATTGGCCCGACACATCGGCGACGGTAGGCAAGCGCCGATCGACACACGCTCGGCCGCGATGGAGAGACATGGGATGAGCCCGTCGAGGAGGTGATTATATCCGGTATGCGCGTCCTACGGCCAAGACCACCCCGCCCTTCAGGGTGATTGCGTCGTATCGGCGCTCGCATATGGCCTCGGAGTTGACAGCGTGGGACTTGTGAACGCGAACGAAGCCGAAGGGCGTTAGTCGTTCGGTGATCGCCTTCAACGATTCCGATACGTAAATTGGTCCGGCCTCGTCGTGCAAGATGGTGAAGTTGCGGTCAGCCTGGACATAGCTGATCTCGACCGGATTGATCATGCGTTCGCCGTGCCCGACCTTGACGGCCACCAGCGCCGACGGACGTAGCCTTTGCTGCGCGAGACGGGCCTCGGCTGTGGCGCGCCGAGCGGCTTCTCCGGCCAGCGATTGACGCGCCCTGCGTCCTGACCAGCCGTGGTTTATCGACAGGGCGACACCGCTGATTACGGCCATGTTGATGATGTCCTGGGTCAGTGACTGCACCATACCGAGCCGCGAGAAGACGACGTGGCTTAGACTGGCTAGGATGACGACCGTCCCGACCGTCAGCGGCCAGCGCCATGGACCGATCCGTCGCAGGTCCGCAACGGCGATGGTGGCGTGCGAGGTTGCCGCTGCCGCCATCACGATGACCGCTGCCAAGCCGGCCGCATGGGCGTCACCGTCCTCGCGAAGCGTCATCCACAGCAGACCCGCCAGGGTCGTCCAGACCCCAAGCACGACCGCGCCGGTTCTCAGGCTGTCGTTCGACATCTGAGGTGGTCGTTCGTCCTGATCAAGTGGCGCGGCAGCGGTCATTCGGGTGTTCCAAAAGTCATAGTCAACCCGGAGAAGATAGACCGATGCGCCGTTTCACAAGTCCCCTCACATTTGCTGCCGCCGGCTTCTGCGTCGCCGTTGTCGCTGCGGGATCCACGCAAGCGCAATCCGCGATCCGGACCGATCCATCCCGCGTTTGCAGCGGAGCCTTCGTCAGCCTGGGCTGGGGTGAAGTGGTGCGCGATCGGAACGGCCCGTGTCGCAGGGTGGAACGTGTCCGACCGGTCGCCGTCTCGCCAGCGCGGGAAGCGGTCGCGGCCTGTCTGCACCGCCGGTCGTATCTTGGGGGTGCGCTTCAGGTCTGTCGCGATCAGCCAAGAGCTCGGTCGTAGCCCTGAGGGAATGTCGCCCTGGCGGCACTTGGTATGCGCCCGCAAGGCGGGGTCCCGGGCTCTGGCGGCGCGAGGGCACCGGTCGCTCGGCCTTTGCAGGGCCAATTCCTGCCGTCTTGCACGCCCTAAACGTCCGGACCCCGCGCCAAGACCGTGACCCTGATCGAGGCCGGAAGCGGCCTCCGCATGCATCATACCAACTGCGTTCGATGGATTCGCCGCGTCCGAAGACCTGACACCCTCCCACCATGGAGTCCCCATGCCTTCCAATGCCGGTATCCCCTATGCCTTGAAGGGCGGGGCAGGCTTTCACCCGATCGAACTCGGGGATCGGCGCTTTCTACACCCGGGCCCGCTGGGTTGGCTCAGAGCGATCGGCTGGGCGGTTGCCCTATTCCTCATCGTGGCCCTTGCCTCGTCGTCAACGGCTCAGCTTCTCGGTCGCTTTTGGCCCGGCGGCTCCGATGTGGCCCAGTTCACGATCAGCTTGGTCAGCGTTGTGATCGGAGTGACGATCTACGGCATGGCCGTCTGGATCTTCGAAGGCCGCAGCCCATCCGAGATCAGCTGGCACCCGGCGCTCCCCGAACTGGGTTTGGGTCTTTTGGTGGGGGTTGGAATGTTCGGCTTCGTGATGTTGATCATGGCAATGTTCGGACTCTATGACATCCGACCGCTCGGCGATGCGCCAGCCTGGATCTCGATCGGCAAGGCTATCCAGTTCGGAGTTGTCGAAGAACTGTTGATCCGTGCCATCCTGCTCCGTCTGATCTGGCGAGCCTTTGGTCCGTGGATCGCCTTCGCCACATCGGCCGCCTTGTTCGGCTTCGGCCATATTGCCAATCCCAATGCCTCAGTCTTCGCAGCGATCTGTATCGCGCTCGAGGCGGGGATCATGCTTGGTGCCTTCTATGCCCTGACCGGAAGGGTCTGGGTCTCCATCGGCGTGCATGCGGCCTGGAATTGGACGCAGGGCTATCTCTTTGGCGCGGCGGTGTCGGGCGGGGGGTTTGGTCCGTCGATCGCGAGCAGCACGGCGCGTCCGGGTTTTCCGGACTGGCTTACAGGCGGCGCGTTCGGTCCTGAGGCCTCAATGCCGGCACTGATTGTGTGCACACTCATCGGGGGTTTGGTGATGTGGCAGGCTTGGCGAGCGGGCCATCTCGAGACGCGCCCGACCAAACGGTCGTTGAAGACTGACCTGCCCCCGGTGGTCCTGCCGTCATAATGGGTCCGTAGGCTTCATAGTTGATCTTGGGCTCCGGTGGGAGCGGCCGGGCGGCGCAGCTTTTCACGTCGCGCAGCCGACCGGCCGCGTGGTCCAGCCGCACGGTCTCCGGCGCGATGCCGCTGTGGCGGAGTGCGGTCGGACGTAGTTGTTCTGCCGCCACCGGCCGATCACGGTCCGGGCTTCCGCGAGGGTCGTGAACACCTCCTCGTTCAGGCACTCGTTGCCGAACTTGCCGTTGAAGCTTCGACGAAGCCGTTTTGCTGGGGCTTGCCGGGATCGATGGCGTGCCAACCGACCCCGGTCCGGTTGGCCCATTCCGCCACGGCTCTCGACGTCATCTGGGTCGTTGTCGCTGACGATCAACGCCGGCTTGCCTCGCCGGGCGATCAGCGCATTTAGCTCACGCGCCATTCGGCGGCCGCCGATGGAGGTGTCCACCCCCAGCGCCAGGGCCTCACGCGTGAAGTCGTCCACAATGCACAGAATGCGGAAGCGTCGACCTCAGGACAGGGCGTCGGCCACGAAGTCCAGGCTCCACCGCTGGTTCGGACCGTCTGGCTCCTCCATAGACGTTCGCATCCCGGTCGCCCGATTGCGCTCCCGCCGCCGCGGCATCACCAGGCCTTGTTCCCGATAGAGCCGGAATAGCTTCTCCTTGTTCAGGCTGACGTTCTCCCGCTCCAACAGGATGCCCACCCGCCGGCAGCGAGCCGACGACGCTCTCCGGCCAGCCCCCGCAGGCGTTCGCGCACCTCCGCGTCGCCAGGTTCAGGCGCGCGGCGATAGTCTAAGGCTCGACCTCGACCAGCCCACAGGCCCGCCGCTGTGAATAGCCGCGCTCGCCATCAGGCGAAGCGCGGCTTCCCGGCGAATAGCGGATCAGGAAGGGGGCAGGCCAGACCTTCGCGGCTATGATTTCTCTGGGCACAGCCAAACGACATTCGCCTGTTCGGTGTATTCGTTCGTGACCATAGCTATTGTGTGTGAGGAAGTGACCATCTGAGGCGGTGTTGAGGTGCACACTGCTTCTCCTATTGCCCTGTGATGCCTCCTGATGTTCAATCTTTCGCCTTCCCAAGTCAGACAGTTTACAGCCGTCTTGGATAAACTGACGAAGGCGGACGCCGCCTTTGTCGACGCGGTAGACCAAATAGCAGCTTCGAGCGCAGCGAGTGCAACGGGTAATCACCATTATGATGAGCCAGCCCGACGTGTTTGGCATTCGATGGGTGAACGCGTCTCTTCCGATGTGCAGCGCGGACTTATTGCCAAATGGATGCTGGCTTTGCCGAGGCGAGTTGAGAAAGAGCGTTTGCCCAGGTCCGTGCTGAACCTTTACCCGTTCTGGGTAAATCACCTTGCACAATGGCTATCGGCGCAAACCGGACCCTATGATGAAGATTATTGGGCGAAGGACGTTAGGTTTGCACTCGCTTTGAGCGTTCCGGGAAACCGTACCCAAACTCTCGACTTGGTCTCGGCCTGTCGACCGAGAGAGCTGGCGAGAGATGCCTTCCGTCGAGGTAGCTTCCTTGGCTTGGCTAGATACCTTTTGTGCGGTGGATTACACAAACAGTGGCTGCAAACTCACACTGAAAGTCGACACATTGACGACTTCAATGAGGCTGGCTGGGACCGCCTATGGGAAACAGCGGCGGATATATGCATATCACGCCCAAACCTGGCGGGAGTGATCGGGATGAGTTGGTTCTTCGATCCGCCACTGGAAACCATTAGCCCCAGACTAGCTTATCTGCGAAAAATTCCGTTGGCAGGGGGCGCCTTCATGGCTGACCAGGGGCCCGACGAAGTCCACTCCGAAAGAGCCGCAGCGACCTCGCCCACCCGACGGGCTTTGATAGCATCTGGTGAGTATGTTCCGCACAGTTGGCTACTCGCATGGCCAAGGTCGTCTTTGTTGGCCTGGGCCCAGCATAAGCAGCGCATGCCTAAATCTGATGAAAAGCGACTAACTGCCTGAACAAAAAATCACGCCGCTCTCGGTGCACAAGCGACCAGATGAGCCTGTGTTTTCTAAGCCGCCTATAGAGTTCGTTCTGACGACAGGCCTTTGGAATCGCCGCTAAGGGCCGAGATCAGACCTGACCTGCCAAGCGGAAAATGGCATTCGTCCGAAGTCTCGGAAGCGGGCCTTCCGAACCGCAGGTAAGGGTGGATAGGAAACATCCCTTACTACGTGACCTCAGAGGCCGATATAAACGCGGGATCAATCACGTGGCCGCGTTGCTCCCATCCTGATCGTAGGCCTTCTTGCGACGGGCGGATGCCCGCTCGCTTCAGCAGCTAGGGTCGTCTTTCTGCGGGGGACAGCGTCGCGGCGCTGCTGTTCCTGTCGAGGCTCCGCACTACGACCTCACTGCGGTTTGTGCGGCAAGTCGGCAGGCTTCGCCGGCGTCTTGCGGCGCGCCGCGGCCGCCCGATCCCGTGGCGGGTCATTCTGGCACGCGATGTCAGACCTGGCAGAGCGCAGGTGATGAAACGCCCGATGGGTCTACAATGGCGGTTACTGCTCGAACGCGCCGCGATCGCGGAGCCCGACGGGCCGGGGGTCGGCGTTCAGGTCGCGGGCCTGAGCCAATTCGTCCGTGGCAGTTCCCCGTTCGAGCCCGCCCTCCAAGGTTCTGAAGTCGGCCCGTCTCAGATCGCGATCGATTGCGATAAAACGTGGATTGGTGATGATGTCGTTTGGGCCTGAAAGGACCTCCTGGGTCACCGGATAGAGATTGTAGTCCCAGCGAACGTTGCTGTTGCGATGGTTGGATGTGACCCGGCCGCCAGGGCGAGGCACGATGATGTTGTTGAGAATGACGATGTCGGTCGACCGGTTGGCGAACAACTCTTCATAGTTGACCACCGAGCCGTTCCAGTAGGTCGTGTTGTTGACGATATCGACGTGCGAGGTGCGGAAGGTGTGGATGCCGGAGCCCCCGTTGAAGGCGCTGAGGTTGTTGGCGATGAGGGAGCGATTGTTCCAGATCGGCCGTCGGGGTCGCTCGCGAACGCCGACAGTCTCTGGTGCCACAACGGCGTCGCCGTTCGGGTTGGTGGCGCCCGCGGTCGTGTCCTGGTCAGTGACGTCGAGGATGATGCCGTTGCCGTCGCTGAGCCGTCCCGTCCGTTCCCAGGGCACTTGCGTCTTGTTGAGCCAAACCCGGTTGCGCTGAATGATGACGTGATAACCGGGCCCGTCGTCGAAGGCCCAGTTGTTCAGCAGGGTGATGCCCGATCCGCCGTACTCCATGTACCAGGCGTTTTCGAAGACCTGGTTGTCTTCGATGGTGATGTAATCGGCTTCGATCGCGAGAATACCGCCGCCCGGCATCTTACCGACGACGTTGTTGCGGATGATCACATGATGCGGCTTTTCGTCCGGAGCGTTGCCGCGCCCTTCGACGAAGATCCCGTTGGTGTTGAAGCGGGCTTCCTTGGGTGCCACCTTCGCGGCGGCCAAAGCCTCGACCAGGCTCACTTCGTCGTTGCCGCCGATCAGGGTCAGTCCCTCGATGATATGGTAGGAGCCCCGGATCTCGATCCCGCTCCACTGGCGCGGCCGAAGTTCCGGCCGGTGACCCGGGAGCGCCCTCCAGGTTATCCAGGCGTCGGGACGCCCTGAGGTTCGGATGGAGAGAAGGGCGCTGCCCTCGCCCCGAGCGGTCGGATCGCCCTCATAGACCCCATCAGCGATCAGAACGACGTCGCCCGGTCGAACCGCCGCCTCGGCCCGCTGAAGGGTCCGGAACGCCGTGGCCAGGGAGCCGCCATCGTCCGCGTCATCGCCGAGCGGCGAAACGTACCAGTCCCCGGCCAGCACTGGGCTGCTGCAGGCGAGGACGAGCGCGGCCACCATCCCGCCGACGGCCTTGACGACGCCGCGGAAGAAGGCCGCCGCCGGGTCGGTGTCTCCTCGGCTCCGCTTCGCGCATGTCCACATCGTCATGCTCCGATCCCGACAGCAACGGGGGTCAACAGGGGTGCCAGCCCATACGGCTTTGGCTCCAAGGATGGACACTCGCCATCGCCTTCGACGCTTCGCTCCGCGTGCAGTCGGGGCGGGACTGCCATGGCGACCAAAGGAGTGGGTGAGCTTGACGGGGGCGGGCGAGCCCCCTCCCTTCCCCGCCAATGAGCTTTGGCCGATCATGCGGGATCCATAAAGAAGGCAAAAAATCGGTAGGCTCCATCGGCGCGCCTCGCGGAGATGACGGTTGGAGCACACGCTGAAGCCGTCTGATCAGCCGTTTCCATAGGCGGATATTATTCTTCCAGTGAACAGCTCTTGTCGATAGGGTGGCGTGACTTTTCTCTTCCGCGGTCCTGCCGCCGGATCCCGGAGCGTTCAGATGTTCAGCAGGCGTGAGGCGCTCCAGGTGACGGCGGCGGGGCTGGGCGGCTCAGCGCTGCCTCGTTCCGCTCAGGCCATGGCTCCGAGCGCCAGGATGATGGCGCTGCTGGCGCGCATGACCCTGGCCGAAAAGGTGGGTCAACTCACGCTGATGAACGCGGCGTTTCGGCTTCCGAACGAGGTCGGTGCCAACACGGGACTCCCGGTCGCCCAGGCCGAGGAACGCCGTGAGATCGAAGCCGGTCGCCTGGGCGGAGTCTTCAACGGCTTCGGCACCGCCTGGGCGCGCGACCTCCAGCAGGCCGCCTTGCGGTCCCGCCTGGCCATCCCCTTGATCCTGGGCGCCGACGTCATCCACGGTCTCAACACGGTCTTTCCCGTCCCCCTGGCCGAAGCGGCCGCCTTCGATCCGGACCTTGCCGAACGCACCGCGCGCGCGGCGGCGATCGAGGCTTCGGCCGTCGGCCTCGCCTGGACCTTTGCGCCCATGGTCGACATTGGCCGGGATCAGCGATGGGGCCGGGTGGTCGAAGGCGCGGGAGAAGACGTCTTTCTCGGCGAGCGGCTCGCGGAGGCGCGCGTGCGCGGCTTCCAGGGCACCGATCTCTCCGCCCCGGACTGCGTGCTGGCCTGCGCCAAGCATTTCGCCGCCTATGGGGCCGCCGAAGGCGGACGCGACTACGATTCCAGCAACGTTTCCGGGTCCGTTCTGCGCGAGGTCTATCTGCCCCCCTTCCGGGCCGCGATCCGCGCGGGCTGCCGCAGTCTGATGAGCGCCTTCAACGAGATCGACGGCGTTCCGTGCACCGGCAATCGTTGGCTCCTCACCGACCTGCTGCGCGACCAGTGGGGCTTCGACGGGTTCGTGGTCTCGGACTGGAACTCCGATCTCGAAATGGTCGCCCACGGGTTTTCGCCCGGCCCACGCGCGGCCGCCAAGGATGCTTTTTCGGCCGGCACGGACATGAGCATGCGGAGCAATCTGTACCGCGATCACCTGCCCGCGCTCGTCGAGGTCGGGGCGGTGTCGGTCGCCGATATCGATCGCTCGGTCTTGCGCATCTTGGGGCTGAAGGAAGCGCTGGGGTTGTTCGAGGATCCCTTCAACCGGATCGACCCCGACCGGGAGACGCGGTTCGCCAAGCCCGCCGCCCACGCCGAGCTCGCCCGGGAAGCCGCGCGCAAGTCGATCGTCCTGCTTCGGAATGACGATGACCGTCTGCCCTTCGACCTGAGAAGGAAAACCGTGGCCTTGATCGGCCCGTTCGCCGAGACCGCCGACTACAACGGATCTTGGACCCTGTTCGCCGGCGAGGGACCCAGCCTGGCGGAGACCTGGCGAAAAAGACTGCCCGCGGGCACTCGCCTGGTCACTTCGGAGGGGGCCAAGGTCGACCGCGCCGATGAGGCTAGCATCGCCGCCGCCGTCGCCGTCGCCCGCTCCGCCGATGCCGTGGTCATGTTCCTCGGTGAGAGCAGCAAGATGTCCGGGGAGGCCGGCTCTCGTGCGGACATCGTCCTGCCCGAGGCCCAACAGAGGCTTCTCGCGGCGGTGCAGGCGACCGGCAAGCCGATCACCGTCCTCCTGCAGGCCGGCCGGGCACTGGCGCTGACGGATGCGTTGGCCGCGGCCCCGTCTCTGGTCCTGACCTGGTTCCTCGGGGCAGGAGGGCCCGATGCGATTATCGATGTGTTGACAGGGCTCTCAAGCCCCAGCGGTCGTCTCCCGGTCAGTTTCCCGCGCGCCGCGGGACAGCAACCCTTTTACTACGCCAGAAAGCCAACGGGCCGTCCGGCTCATGACGCGGCCTCCGTGGCCTACAACACCGGCTATGTCGATGTCGGCAACAAACCCCTTTATAGCTTCGGCCACGGCCTGACCTTCGGCCGCATTGTCTACGGTCGCCCGTCGCTCTCGCGCAGCCGCATCGGGCCCACGGACCAGGTCCGGGCGTCGGTCCGGGTCACGAACGAGGGCGCGCGCGAGGCCATCGAAACGGTCCAGCTCTACGTCACCCGTCCCGCCGGCCTGATCACCAAGCCCCGGCTGGAGTTGCGCGGTTTCAAAAAGGTGGCGCTCGCGCCCGGTGTCTCGACGGAGGTTTCGTTCGATCTGGGTGCCAATGAAGCGGCGGGGGTCGAGACGGCCCGCGGATGGGTCGTCGTGCCCGGCAAGGCTCAGGTGTGGTTGGGCGGGTCGGCGGAAACGGCGACGCCCCTGGACCTCGACATCATGGCTTGACGCTCGGGTGAGCAGGCTCGGTCAGCCGACAGAGGATCCGCTTCGCGGCAGTCTCAACCGAGCGCGGTGACCTTCGCCAGGCTGGACGCCAACTCGTCCTTCCGAAACGGCTTGGTCAGGCGCGGCAGATCGGCGTCGAGCTCCTCCCGCTCGCCGTAGCCCGACACCAGCAGCACCGGCACCTCGGGGCGTGCGGCGCGGACCGCCCGCACCAGCTCCGTGCCGCTCAGACCGGGCATGAGATGATCGGTGATCAGCAGGTCGAAACGCCTGCCTTGTTCAAGCAGGCGCATCGCCGCTTCGCCTGACGCCGCTTCGACGACGGAATAGCCAAGGTCGGTCAGCATGTCTGCCGTGCTTACCCGAACAAGTTCCTCATCGTCGACCAGCAGCGCAACTCCTCGCGCGGGCATCGCCGCGGCCGTCTCGGTTTCCCGGGCCACCGCAGCCACGGCTGTCGCGCTTTGTGGAAGCCAAAGCTCCACGTTCGTACCCAGCCCGGCCTGACTTTGGATGGTGAGCGCCCCGCCGAGCTGCGAGGCCAGCCCATGCGCCATCGACAGACCGAGGCCCGTTCCCTTCCCGATGCCCTTCGTCGAGAAGAAGGGCTCGACGGCGCGCGCCAGCGTCGCCTCGTCCATGCCGGCGCCGGTGTCGGCGACGGACAAACGGATATAGGCTCCAGTGCGCAGCCTGGCCCTGTGGTTTCCCCCAACCTCTTCGGCGCTCGCCGAGATCCGAAGCGTGCCCCCGTCCGGCATGGCGTCGCGGGCGTTGACGGCGAGGTTCAGCAACGCCATCTCGACCTGGTTGGGATCGGCGGTGGCGGGCGGCAGATCGATCGGCGCGTCCACCACGACCTTGATCTGGGGTCCGGTCGTGCTGGAGACCAGATCGCCCATGCCGTTCACGAGCTTGGCGATGTCGACGGGCACCGGCTGCAGCGGCTGCCGCCGCGCGAAGGCGAGCAGACGCTGGACCAGCGTCCTGGCTCGTTCGGCCGATTGCATCGCGCCCGAGATCAGCCGCTGCTCACGCTCGCCGCCGAGCTGCCGACGCTGGAGCATGTCGAGCGCGCCGACGATGGGGGTGAGCAGATTGTTGAAGTCATGAGCGACGCCGCCGGTGAGCTGCCCCATGGCCTCCATCTTCTGGCTCTGCCTGAGCGCTTCCTGCGCGTCCTCCCGTTCCGCGACCGCCTGAGCGACACGCGCCTCGAGCGTCGCATTCAGATCGCGCAGGGCGTCCTCGGCCTGCTTGCGCGCGGTGACCTCGACCGCGGTGCCGGCGACGCGCACGCACTGGCCAACGGAATCAAAAATGCCGCGTCCCTTGGCCGCGACCCAGCGGACGACCCCGTCCTCCTTTCCGACCGTGCGATACTCGACGTCATAGACGGCGCGCACCGACGGGTCCGCGGCAGCGGCAAAGGCGGCGAGGGTCGCTTCGCGATCATCAGGGTGCAGGCCCTCGTCGAAATCCTGCATCGCGACCGGCACCTCCGGCGACAGACCGAACATGGCCTTCGTGCGCTGAGGCCAGATGAGGCGGTCGTTGACGAGATCGAGATCCCAGAAACCGACGTCGGCCCCTTCGACCGCCAGACGGAGCCGCTCTTCGCTCTCACGAAGCCGCGCCTCGGCGCCGACCCGCTCGACGTGGGACCAGCAGCGTTCGACCACCTCCTTGACCAGCGAGATTTCGCCCGACGTCCAGTCGCGCGGCTCGGCCTGGTGAACGGCCATCATGGCGGTCAGCCGGCCGTCCTTGACGAGCGGGCAGCAGATGATCGCGTCGATGCCGATCGCCTGAAACGTCTCCCGGCCCTCGCCGGGCCGGAGCTCCGCGCCCACATCGCGCACCACCAGCACTTGGCCGTGGCGCATTTCGGCGGCGGCGCGCGGCCCGAAGAGGTCCAGGCTGTACTCTCCGACGGAGCTCTGGATCCCGGGTGCTGAGTAGTCGCTGCGGATCCAGAAACGGTCGCTGTCGTCGTCGACATCGGCATAGGCGCAGCGGGACGAGCCTAGCCTGCGTCCGAGGACTTCTGTCGCCGCGGCCATCGCCTCTGTCGCGTCCGCAGAGCCGAACAGCCGCTCGTCCAGTTCGCCGAGGAAGCGGAGACGCGCCTCACTCTCGCGCAGCGCCGTCTCGGCCTGATGCTCGACGGTCCGGTCGCGAAAAATATTTAAAAAGCCACCATCGCCCGCGGCTAGAGGCATCATCAGCCCCGAACCCCAGAAAAGACTGCCGTCCTTGCGCAGATGCCAGCGTTCGTTGACGGCGCGGCCCTCGGCCGACGCGAGTTGGACCTCGCTGCCGTAGCGGTTCGTGGCCTGATCCTCGGCGCTGAAGATCATCGCGCCCGGCTGACCGATGGCTTCGGCTGCGCTGTAACCGAGCACCCGCTGCGCGCCGACGTTCCAGCCCGTGATCACCCCGGCGGCGTCGTAGGTGATGATCGCGTAGTCCTCCGCGCCCTCGACGATCTGGCGGTGCCGCGCTTCGCTTTCTCGTATCGCCGCTTCGGCGCGGGCGCGCTCAATGACCAATCCGGCCGTACGCAGCACGAAGTCGATGATCTCCAGGTCCGACCCGGACGGCTCGCGCGGCTCGCCGTGGTACATGGCAAAGGTGCCGAGCACCTGTCCCTGGGGCGACCGGACCGGCAGCGACCAGCAGGCGCGCAGACCATGGCTGAGCGCCAATTCCCGAAAATCGGCCCACAGCGGGTCGGAGGCGATGTCGGACACGAACACCCGCGTGTTGCCGAAGGCGGCGGCGCCGCAAGACCCCACGGCTGGCCCGATCTCGATGCCATCGATCGCCACATTGTAGGCCTCGGGCATGCTGGGCCCGGCACCATGGCGCAGGCGTTTGCCGTCTTTGTCGAGCAGCAGAATGGTCGCCAACACCCCGGAGGTGGACAGGGTCTCCACCTCCCGGACGATGGCTTCGAGCGTGTCGTTGAGCGGGGCTTCCGCGACCGCGAGTTCGAGAATGCGGTTCTGCGCCGCGCCCAGTCTTGCCGCGCGGTCGCGCGCCTGGGCTAGCCGCGCGTTTTCGACCGCGATTGTCGCCAACCTCGCCAGGCTCTCGATGCGCTCGATCGTGGCCTGGTCATGTTCGATGACGTCGGACCAATACGCCCCGAGCGCGGCCACCGGCTCGGGGTGCCCGATCGGAGCCATGATCAGGCTGCGCACGAAGGTGGGCGCATACGCATCCTGGGGGATGCGCGGATCCAGGCGCACGTCGGCGATGGAGACCGTCTTGGCGTGCTGCATGGCCCAACCCGAGATGCAAGCATCGGCCGGGAAGCTCTGACCACTCCAAAGGGGCGAGACAGCATCCTCGGCCACGTAAGAGCAGCGATCACCATCCTTCAGCACGATGGTGATCCCCTCGGCGCCGACGGCCGATCTCGCCGTCTCGCGGAGCACCGTCACGACGTCTTCCACCGAATGGGCCATGACCAGCCGCTCGCTGGCCGCCAGCACGGAGCTGTGGCGGCGGGACTCGAGGACGCTCTCGGTCGTCTCGCGCGCGGCGCAGTAGAAGCCGGCAATCTCGCCACCGTCGTCATGGAGCGGCATGTAGGTGAAGCTGAAGAAACCGTCTGGCTGAAACGGGCGGTCAACGGTCAGCGGTAGGTCCGTGAAGTGCTGGACCTCACCGGCGAGCGTCCGGGCGACCAGCGGGCTCAGCTCGCCCCACAGTTCGGCCCACAAGGTCCGGAACGGTTGGCCTATGCCGGGGTGTTTTGGCCCGAGGATCGGTAGATAGCCGTCGTTGTAGAAGCAGATCAGATCCGAACCCCAGCCGACGAACGCGGGCTCACGGGAACCCAGCAGCATCGAAAGCGCGGTCCTCAGCGCAACCGGCCAGGTCTGGGGCGGTCCGAGTGGCGTCCTCGTCCAATCGACGGTGCGAATGCGTTCGCCCGCCTCGCCGCCGCCGGTGAGGAATGTCGCACCGGAAACCGGGGTATTGGCTACGGCCACAAGCGATCCTCTTAAGCGTCTAGACTTCGCAGACTGCCACCCAGAGGTAGAGCAGTGGGGTGACCGCGTCATGATCAACGCGGAAACTTGCGGGATAAGACAGTATTAAATTGTGGCTGTCGCCATGCTCTGACGCTGGTGCGGCTCGGCACCGCGACCCGTGGAGAGTATCGTCACCGTGGGACTTCAACAGTCCTGTTGACCTGCTTCCCTTTGGTCCCGCGGTCACACTGGGAGTCCGCAGGCTTCTGATCCGCCCCCATTCTCTGGAGCACCCGGAGCTGGAGTTTCCCGGCCCGAGTTAGGGTGACAGGCTGGCTGTGTCACCGGATTCGTCAAAGCGATCGGCGGCTTGTTGCTGATGGCCATGAGGCCGAACCTCGTTGTAATCTTCGCGCCAAGCCTCCAACTTTTCGGCCGCATCCGCAAGCGTCAGGAACCGTGGGCGTCCACACACTCGGCCCGGAAGCGGCCGTTGAAGCCTTCGATGAAGGCGTTGTCCGTCGGCTTGCCCGACCTGGAGAAGTCCAGTGACGCCGAAGGCGTAGGCCCACAGGTCCAGGTTCCGGGAGACGAACTCGGTGCCCTGATCGACCCGGATCGCCTTTGGATAGCCCAGCCTGGCGCAGGCCTTATCCAGCGCCTCGACCACATTCTCTGACCGGTAGGTGAACCGTGGATCGATCACCGGCGAGTACCGCGTGAAGGTGTCTACGACAGTCAGGATCCGGATCTTTCGGCCCGTCGCCAGCTGATCGTGCACAAAGTCCATCGCCCAGGTCTCATTCGGCCGGGTGGCCTAACAGCGATCCTCGCGCAGCTTTGCCTTCACCATGCGCTTGGGCGTCTTGTTGCGCAGCTGCAGGCCCAAGGCATTGTAAATCCTGTGGGTCTTCTTGACGTTGATCCGCCAAGCCTCGCGCTGCAGCAGCACATGAACCCGGCGATAGCTGTAGCGCACGCGCGTCTCGCAAATCGCCTTGATGCGGGCTTCGATGCCGGCCTGGTCGGGTCGACGGGATCGGTAGTGATAGCTCGACGTGTCCATCTTCAGACCCGGCGAGCCCGCCGGATCGACACACCCCAGTCGCCCCGACGCCCGTCCACCAGCTCGCGCTTGCGACCAGGGTGAGCGGCGCGCGCCACGGGTCCGAGTGCAACGGCGAACGAGCTTTCGGCGGATCACGTCCTGCAGCATCTCCCGATCCAGTGACAGGTCCGCCACCAACTTCCTCAGCCGCCCGTTCTCGTCCTCAATCTGCTGCAGCCGCTTCATCCCCGTTGGCAGCAGGCCATCGTACTTCTTCTTCCAAATGATGTATTTCGCCTGGCTAATCCCGGCTCGCCGACAGATCTTCGCAACCGGCACGCCGTCCCGCCCTGCTTCAAAATGAACGCATTCTGGGCGTCCGACCCGAAGGGCGGCGCAGCCAAAACGCTGATGCCTTCATGGTCTTCCGCTCCTTTCCCACCCAGAGAAATCTCAGCAGATCACCCGAGAGCCACTGCACAGGAGCGACCTGCTTCTAGGCATCCGACTCCCTCGTCCTTGGGATCCTAGGGGCGCTAAAGGGTTAATGACCCAGACAGTCACTGACCTCTGCCGTGCCGATCTTAGTCGGATGCAAGGAGTCCGCCTGACGAGCGACCAGTCGGGCTTCTTCGGGTCAAGCTGACGATCTCGCCCCGCAGGCGGAAACGCAGTGCCGACCAGTTTTGGTCCACGGCGACCTGGGTGACGCCGAGCAGCCCGAGCGCGTGGACCGGCTCCCAGCCAAGATCACGCGTGATGTCGCTGGCGACGCGGCCGCTCTTCTTAGGATAGCAGAGCCACAGGTGTCCCCCGAGACAGTAGTACGCAGCCAGTTCCGTCGCCGCTTCGGCGAGTTCAGTTCGGGTTCGCGCGAAGCCGATGCGGAACACGGGGGAGTCAGATCGCGCCGCGAAGAGCGGAGCGAGGGCTGGTTGGAGCGCTTCGGGCGCACGCCAGACCTCGGTCGCCATCCCAACTTTCCATCCCAGCTTGTCCAGCAGCGTTCGCGTCATCGTCTCATCCCCTCAGTTTCTCCGCCCAGGCCTGCACAACTTCGTCGAATCGCAACAAGGATAACTTGACCCGACGCTCGCGCCCCATCACCTGCCTCTCGATAAGGCCTGCGTCCTCCAAGACGTTCAAATGCCGCATGACGGCGAAGCGAGACACTTCGAACCCGGCGCAGATCTCGCTCACTGTCGCGTCAGGTTTTGCAGCGACCGCCTCTAACACTCGTCGTCGAAGAGGGTCAGACAGGGCGAACAGGATCGAGCCGAGCGCGTCCTCCCCATTCATCCGATCCACCAGGCCGCGAGCCCGCCGACGATCGCCGCACCCGTGACCTCGTAGCCGGCGTCGACGAGGATCACCGACCAAGCGCGATCGGCCCAGACGCGGTCCTTCAGCATCGGGAGGAAGGAGAAGGCTGCGGCGATCACCGCACCCAGCAAAGCCCCGAAGATCGGGCTATCAATCCCTGCTTGCGACCACACCCAGACGAGCGCCGCCGCTTGCGCGGCGCTCGCCAGCGCAGAGGCGGCGAGCGCCGCGTTGACGTTGATCCGAGCCTCGCTGATATCCGCCTGAGTGACCCCCAAGCCGCGCATCCAGATGTGGGAAAAGCCGAGACGACTGTACCAGATTCCCCCGAGCACGAAGTGCAGGACGCCCAACGCGCAGATGACACCGAGCAGTTCCATGTGCGTTCCTCAACACGTGATTTACATCGCACATATCTCGCATGGCGCTCAGAGGCAAGCACTGGTCGCCGGTGAAGCCGGTGAAGCCGGTGAAGCCGGTGAAGCCGGTGAGCACCTGATCGATCAGGCAGCGCCACCGACCGCTTAGTACGAGGGCGCGGCCGGCTTCAGGTGCGACCGGCACCTGGGTGACGCGCGGCACCCGGTGGTCGCTTCCGCGGCCCGTGAGCTGCTCCACACGTTGGCAACAAGCGGTGGGGCGGGCTGTCGACCGCCCTCGCGCTCCTCGGGCCCTACCGCGATCTCGGGGTGGCCGCCTTGACCTCGCGGTGCGACTGCGGATCCGATCTCGTCGAGGCGGGCCTTCGCCTAGCTCTACCTCGGCGTCGCCCCGATTCCCGTCGGATCTGGGCACCCTGCAATCATCGGCTCTCGGCTTGCCCTGCTCTTGGGCAGGTGCGGTTTCAGCCGCTCCATCTGCTCGTCCGTCAGGCTTAAACGTCACTCATGTCCCGTCTCATCCCAGAGCCTGGATCAGTTCAAGCCCATCACATCAATGGGTCCTTAGTCTAATGTTCGACGTTGCCGCCGACCTCCACCGCACTCACACCGGCGCGGCCGGGCTGCCCCGCCGCGGCAGCCTCGTGAACCTAAAGCGCTCACCTCAGCGATGATCGACAGCCACGACCTCATTGCCGTCCGCCGCCGCGCCGAAAACGAGGTAGTGCTCGCGCTGGGCTTCAGGTCGTCGTCACAGGCGGCGAGTTCCACGACGTGCAAGCGCTCTGGTCCGCGCTTGACCGGATGCACGCCAAGCCCCCGGTCATGGTGCCACTACACGGCGGCAATCCGGAAGATGCCGAGCGCAATGCCAGCCTGCTGGGCCGGCAAGCGCAACGACTTAAAGGCCGCGTTCAAGCCCGACTAGACGAAGCATCAGAAGGCGGCGCCGTTCAAGCGCAACGACCAGTTGATCAACGTCCTGCCGACCGGCGTCGTGGTGTTCCCCGCCACAGGCATTCAGGACAACCTCGCCAACAAGGCTCGGAAGCTCGGCCTGCCGCTGTTCGACTTTAGAAGGGGCGGCCCGTGAGCGTCGCCATCGTCAAAGTGACCAGAACGGGCCCGTCAGTCCATTGCGCGCGAAGATCTCGTTGGCCTCTACGGCAGAGCGCTTGCGCCAAGGCTCATCCAAGAAGGCTCCATACCAGTCCTGAGTAAATTCCCAAAGCTGTGGGATCGTCAGGACGCCACCCCGAGGTAGATCATGGTCTTTGCACCAGGTGTCGATCTCATCCTCGCTTCGGAATGGCTGGAAGGTCGAGCAGGCGAAAACGACATTGTCCCACCACTGTCTCGGCGGCGTCGAAAGGTGAAACAAGTCATTACTCGGCAGCACTTTTCCAGATGTCACCTCATACTGCACGGTATCCTCCTCACCGCCGTAGCGAGTGGTGACGACGGCGTCGCACTTTAGCGCTGCAGCAACGCCCAGGCCGCAGTAAAGGCAGTTTGCCCAGTATCCCCTAGTCGGGGTTCTCACCCAGCAGGAGCCGGGGGCAAGAGCGAATGGATGAACCGCCCAAGGCCTCACGCTGCCTGGGTGCAGCAACAGTGCGTGGGCTTCTGATAGGCGGCGCAAGCTGCTCTCCACCTCAGCGACGGACCGGTCCATGAGCGCGCCAATTTGCTCAAGCGTCGGCGCGTGGCCGATCTGTGCAATCAGCTTCGTGAGCGCGCCGCGCACCGCTTCGTCGTCCTTGCTTAACATGGATAGCCCTTTCCTGCTTAAAGAAGTAGCTGGCGGATCGGCCGAAGGCCAACGGGAAGCAATCCGTGACGCCCTGACTTTTCGGGCTTGGAGGCAGGCTCGGTTTGCAAGAGCGCGGGCGACGGAGGATGAAATGGAGAGACATGAAGGTCTCGCAGAGTACACGAACCGTACTCTGTCGTGTGAGCGGACAGTTCAGCCCCGCACTTGCACCTAGCCACCATGTTCGTCCGGACGGCCACGACGAAAGCGTGGAATATGTTCTCGCTGCTACGGTGCGGGCTTCTTCCGCTTATGCAGTAGGTGGTGCCCGCGCCTGGCTCGAGGCCCGCAGGCTTGGTTGGACAGCCCACCTTCTTTCGGTTTGAGCCCGGGCATATGTAGCTCGGCTACAGCAACGTCAAGCTTCCCCGAGCTCAGCCCGCACTGCTCCCGACTCTCATGAGCTTCAGTTCTGCGGCAGTAGACCCAGGGCTCCGAGGATGGCTGGAACGTCAAACTGCTCCCAGTGGGCGACGATCTGGCCATCGCGCAGCTGATAGGCGGTGATGCCCTTCACATCGAAGCGCGCGCCTCTTGGCGGGACGCCCATAAACGGCCCGACGTGCTCGACCTCGGCGACCCAGATCCCGACATGCACGTCGCCCTCGGAGATCATCCGCTCGACGCGATAGCTTTGCTTGAAGGCCGAGTTGATGAAAGAGACGGTCGAGCGGAAGCCCTCCTTAGTGGGAGGAGCGCCGAAGGCAGGGGTGTGGTCGACGAAGTCGGGAGCAACGCGCTCCTCTACAAGCTGCGCGGCCCGAGCAGGGTCGTTCGCGTTGTAGAAGTCGGCGAACAGTCCAGCATCGAAAGGATTCACGCTCATTGCCAACACTCCAGCTTGACGAGGAGAGACGGCGGTAGCACACCCTCAATACCAGTGTGCAAATGTGTACTAGCTCACCATGCGGTTCCGAAGCGATGTTAACGCAGAGGTTTGTCTCGTTGAGCATGCCCTAGGGGTGCTTGACGGTCGGTGGACCGTGCTGATCCTGCGGGAGCTGTTCCTTGGACCCGTAGGGCGGTTCAATCAGCTGCGCCGAGCACTTGGTGATCTCAGCCCCCGGACTCTGTCCGATCGCCTGCGCAGGCTGGAGGAGCAGGACATAGTGGCGCGAACCGTCACGGTCGAACGACCTGTGGACGTGACCTACCGCCTGACGGCTCGTGGCCGCAGTCTCTGGCCCCTGCTGGAAGCTATGATGACGTGGTCTTTGGAAGATCTCCGGCGTACCGGCTCATCTGGGATTGGCTTGCGCCAGCACGAGGAGGTGTGATCGACCCCGATTAGAATGAACGATGCCGCTCCAGCCGTGAACTTGTCCGTCGTGCGGCTGAAAAGTTAAGTCGTACCCCCAGTGCACGTCGCTACGTGTCGCCCAATCTAGGTCTGATGAACTAGCGCCTCGCGTTCACAGCCAACCCAGCTGCCTGTCTTTGCACGCCAACACCCTACCGGCGCGAAACACTGCTTGAAGCAGCGGCCAAAGCCTTCTCTCTAGCTGTCATCCGGCTCCGACCGCGATCGGAGCAACGTTCAGGAGACAGCGTGATGCGCAGCTTCAGTTCCTTTCGCGCCGTGATCATCGGCGTAGCTACAACCTTCCCGGCAACGGCGACAGTGCCTTCCCAGGCGCAGATTGCCGTCTACGCCCCGACCCACCACGTCTAGAACGTGTTGCAGGCTGCCCGCGCGCTGCAGCAGGTCAACAATCAGAATACCAGCCTCACTAACGAGGCGCAGAAGCCCGCGTCGCAGTATTGTGGTTATGGACAGGCCTGCCCGCCCTCATTCCGCCTCGTGTCACCCCTCGAAGACAGCCTCGTCAGGCCACGTGAGGCCATCGGGCCATGTCCCGAAGGACCGCGTTCTCCAAAGTCTTCTCATCGAGTCTCGATTTCAGCACATCCCCGATGCTCAGGATCCCCGATCCCGACGATCCTGAAGAATCGGGACATGTCGTGTTCGATGATGGGTCATGACCGCCATCACACGCTCAACGGTCTCCGATGCATCCACGGTCACGGGTTGGCTGACCATGGCGTCCCCGACGCGCCGACCGCCGGCGCCCCCGCCCCAGCGGGCTATAGCGACGATCACCTCGCGCTCGGATAACAGCCCGATAAGCACACCGTCATTGTTCTCAACGACGAGCGCACCGATGCGGCTGGTCGACGTGATGCCGACTGCGGTCGCGACGAGAGCGTCCTCCGCAATCGGGATCACCTCTGTGCCCTTGGTGTTCAGCAAGTCTGCAACGATCATGGTCTTCTCCGAAACATAGAAACTGCCATTGAAAATGGCGCAGTGAAGACGTCGGGGCGAAGGCAGCTCAGGTCAAACCTTCACGTCCGCTGAGGCCAGGTCCAGCGACGGCCCCACTGGCACCACGCCCGACGGATTGATGCTGGGGTGGCTCTCGTAATAGTGGCGCTTGATGTGCTGCAGATCGATCGTTCCGGCGACTGCAGGACGTTGGTAGATATCGCGCACATACCCCGACAGCGCCGGATAGTCCGCGATGCGGCGCAAGTTGCACTTGAAGTGGCCCACATAGACAGGGTCGAAGCGGACCAGCGTCGGGAAGAGGCGGATGTCCGCCTCGGTGAGCGTATCGCCGACCAGATAGCGTCTTGAGCTGAGCCGCTCCTCCAGCCAGTCGAGCGTGTCGAACAGTGGGACGACCGCCTCTTCGTAGGCTGTCTGCGTCGTCGCGAAGCCTGCCTTGTACACGCCGTTGTTCAGGGTGTCGTAAACCCGCGCATTGACGGCGTCGATCTCCACGCGCCATGGCTCTGGGTAGTAGTCGCCTTGCGCGGCACCGACTCCATCGAAGGCCGAGCCCAGCATCCGGATGATCTCCGAGGACTCGTTACTGACGATTGTCGCGCTTTGGCGATCCCACAGGATCGGCACGGTGACCCGGCCCGTGTACTCGGCCTCGGCCGCCGTGTAGACCTGATGAAGGAAGCGAGCGTGCAGGATCGGATCCTGCACGACGCCCGGACCTTCCTCGAAGGTCCAGCCATTCTCCCGCATCAGCCAGTGCACCACCGATACGCTGATCGATGATTCCAGGCCCTTCAGCGCGCGCATGATCAACGTGCGATGCGCCCAGGGGCAGGCGAGGCTGACGTAGAGATGGTAACGTCCGGGCTCGGCCGCGAAACCGCCCACCCCGCTCGCACCCGGCGTACCGTCGGGTGTGACCCAGTTCCGGAAGCCGGCATCGCTGCGCTTGAAACGACCCCCTTGCGCTGCAGTGTCGTACCAAACGTCCTGCCATTGACCGTCGACGAGCATACCCATGGTGCGTTCTCCTGCGGCGCTGCGGTTCAGCTGCCGATCTGATCGGACGGCTCGTCTTTCGTTCCCGTGATCCCAGCGGCCTTCAGCGCGGCCGCGACGAGGGCCACGCGGCGGCCCTGGAAATGGGCGACCGCAAGGTCGGGCTCGCTTGGCGGCAGCGCCTTGTTTTGGGAGATCGAGGTGGCCCCATAGGGCGTGCCGCCCGCGAACATCGCCGGATCGGCATAGCCGAGCGGGACGATGATCAACCCCAGATGGGCCATCGGGTTGTAGAGCGAGATCAGCGTCGACTCATTGCCGCCGTGCGCTGCCGACGTGCTCGCGAACGCCGAGCCAGCCTTGCCGTTGAGCTTGCCCTGGAACCAGAGCCCGCCCAATCCGTCGATATAGGCCTTCAGTTCCGCGCTGGTGTTGCCAAAGCGGGTGGGCGTACCGAAGATGATCGCGTCGGCCCATTCCGCATCCGCCTCGGTCGGTGCCTCATATCGGGCATTCATCGCCTCGGCCGCTTCGACCCAACCTGGCGCGAGCGCCATGACTTCGGGCCCGACGTATTCGCGGGCGCGCCGCAACCGAACCTCGGCGCCGACGCTGCGCGCGCCCTCGGCGATTGTAAGCGCGAGCTTCTCGGTCACGCCGGAGCGCGAATAAAAAGCAATGAGCAGTCTAGGTTTGATCATGGCTCGGTTCCTTTAAAAGGGGGTGGGGTCGTGCCGTGGCGATGAACGAGCGACACGGCGGCGACGGTCGGCTCAGGCGGCCAAACGTCCGCTCTCGTGACCGGCTTCACCGCCATGCGACGGGGCGAGTTGGTGGAAGTAGCGGATGACCTGGCCCCAGTTACCGAAATGCTCGGTCGCGATCGCGGTCGCGGCCGCATAAGTCTCGGCGCGGCTCCAGTCGCGCTGCAGTTCGCCCAGGACGACCTGCGCGGTCAGAGGCACCACGCCGGCTTCGACCATCCGCTGCATCGCACGGTCGTGCGCTTCCGCAGAAGCTCCACCGGAGGCGTCTGCCACCACGAAGACATCGAAGCCCTCTTCACGCGCGTGGAGCGCCGGAAAGGCCACGCACATTTCGGTCCACAGTCCGGCGATGATGATCTGGTCGCGGCCCATGGCCAGAACCGCATCGCGAAGGACGGGGTCTTCCCAGCTGTTGATCCAGGTGCGGTCGATCGGGGTCTGGTCCGGGAAGACCGTTTGCAATTCGGGAAGGATCTCGCCGCCGATCGACTGCGCGGCGACCGTCGTCAGGATCGTGGGGATTCCGAAGGCTTTGGCGGTCTTAGCCAGGGCAACCGAGTTGTTCACGACCGACTGGGCGTCATGCGAGTGCACGCCGAACAGGGTCATCGGCTGGTGATCGATGAGGATCAGAACACTGCGCTTCGGATCAAGCAGTGTCTGCGCGGAAGGAACGGATCTGATCACGGTCGTCTCTCCTATTTTTCGGAAGCGGTAAACATTAAAGCTGGTTGGCGTGGTAATCAGCGAAAGCCTGCTTGATCTCGGCCTGTGTGTTCGTGACGAACGGCCCGTGCCGCACGACAGGTTCTCGGATCGGATTGCCCGCAATCAGTAAAAGCCGAGCAGGCCCGTCGGGCGCCGCGATCGCTAAGGCGTCGCCGAGCGGCAGCACCCCGATCTGCCCGCCGCGCAGGGTCGTGGCGCCGCCTTGGTCCGGCGATCCGATCTCGGCCGCGCCCTCATAGATGTAGACAAAGGCATTGTGGCCCGAGGGAAGGAGCGCTGTCAGAGAGGCCCTCTCGGCCAGGGAGAGATCGACGTATAACGGGTCGGTCGCGCCGGTCTCGACCGGGCTTGAAACATGGGCGAAACTGCCCCGGATCACCCGCCCGCTCACGCCGTTCTCGTTGAAACTCGGGATGCGCTCGGGCGCGATGTCCTGGTATCGCGGTGTGCCCATCTTGTCAGGCGCGGGCAGGTTAACCCATGGCTGGAAGCCCTGCATCATCCCCGCGGTCTGTTCGGGCATCTCGGAGTGGACGAGCCCTCGTGCAGCCGTCATCCACTGCACCGAGCCGGGTTCGAGCAGGCCCTCATTGCCGCGGCTGTCGCGGTGCCGCATGCGCCCGGCCAGCATAGGGGTCAACGTCTCGACGCCACGATGCTGATGGTCGGGAAATCCGGCGATATAGGCATCGGGATCATCCGACCCGAACGCATCGAGCATCAAATACGGGTCGAGGTCGGGCAGGGATTGGGTGCCGATCACCCGCGTGAGCTTGACGCCCGCGCCATCGGTCGCGGCCTGGCCGGTGCCCGTCCAGACGACCCGGCGGTTCAAGTTGACTGGGTCTTGATGTCCCTCGGCTGTCATGGGCCGCTCCAATGCTGGCGTGAGCACTCAAGATGCAGCTTCGCGGGTGTTGCTGATAGACCCGATTCCCGCACTTCCCTGTTACGCGTTTTGCAACGGCGCGCGGAACCCGTGGCCGTCGGCTGCCAAGAACGCGAGGGGTGCATCGCCATCTCGCTGGGCAGCGGTGCCGAACACGGTGTTCGCTTTTGTCGAACTACCCGAGGCGCGCGATACGCACACATCGTATTCACTCCGGGCGATTGTCCCGGCTCATGTCATCACGAAGGACAACGACGATGAAATCGCCTTTCAACCGTTTCTCTTGGCGGCGCCTTGCTGCCGCCGCCGGACTGGCCCTCGCGACCAGCCTGCTTGGCTCGGCCGCTACGGCGCAGGATAACTTCCCACCTCTACTCGACCCGTCCGATACCGTTATCCTGATGGTTGACCATCAAAGCGGTCTGATGGGCGCGGTCGGAAGTATCGACCATCTCGCTCTTCGCCAGAATGTCACCGCTCTCATGAAGGCGGCGGAGTATTTCGACATTCCGGTCATCGCGACCACGTCGGCCAAGGATGGCCCCAACGGACCACTGATCCCCGAGGTGCTCAGCTTCGCGCCGAATGCCGTGGTGATCGACCGGAACGGACCCATCAATGCGCTTGATGACGCGGCTTTCCGCAGGGCGCTCGAAGCCACGGGGCGCCGCACCGTCATCATCGCCGGCATCCTGACCAGCGTCTGCGTGGCCTTCCCGGCCCTGACCGCGGAAGCCGAAGGCTACAACGTCTATGCGGTCATCGACGCGTCGGGCGATGTGACGCCCATGGCCTCGGACGTGGCCACGACCCGGATGTCCACCGAAGGCGTGAAGGTCACGTCGACCTTCGGCATTCTTTCGGAAATCCACCAGGCCTGGAACGCTGAAAACGCCCCGACGATGGCGGAAGTCTACAGCCTCGCCGCACCTGGCTATGCCTCCGTGGTCCAAAGCTTCTTTGCGAAGGGTAATGGCTCCTGATCCGGAACAGGCTCGCGCTGCAGCAATAAAGCTGGCTCAGCGCGAGCCGACGGACCGGCCTCATGCTTCGGCTTAAACCGTCTGTCTGCAGGTCGCAGTGCGAGCATCGTGTGGGTCACCCGCGCCGTGCGAGCCGTCGCGTCCAGCGATTGACCCAACCTACTCAAAAAACGCGCCCAACCCTTATCGACAGCCGCGCGAGGGACTCCCTCCCTCCGGTTGGCCACGCGTTCGCGGCCCGCTCCCAATGGCTCCCCGCTCAATGCCTCTTGAACAGAGCGACCAAGGCAGCCGGCAAGCGGCATGAAGACCGCAAATATCAGGAGACACGGACGTGAACTCAAACAAGCTGGCGGCTGCCGCCGCAGCCTCCCTGTGGGGCTTTACCTACGTCGTCTCCGCCACCATGCTAACCTCAGACCCTTGGTTCACAGGCGCGGTCAGAGCACTCGTCGGCGCCTTGCCGCTCTTGCTCCTGGCGAGGGAGCTGCCCCCGGCTCCTTTCTGGCCGCGCCTCATCGTCCTTGGAACCTTGAACACGGGCCTGTTTTTCGGCCTGCTCTTCATTGCCGCCTTCCGGCTCCCAGGCGGGGTGGCCGGCACTTTCCAGGCACTCAGCCCGCTCTTTTCGGCCGTTCTGGTCTGGCCGCTCCTCGGTCATCAACCGACTGTTCTCGGGATCGCCAGCCTCACTGTCGGCGTCTTCGGCGTCGCGCTCGTGGTGCTCCAAAGCAATGCGGCCCTGGATCCGATCGGCATCATTGCCGCCTTGGGGTGCGCCTTCTCGATCGCGCTCGGCGGCGTGCAGCTCCAGAAATGGGGACAGCCCATGACGCTGACCGGGTTCACGGCCTGGCAGCTGATCATTGCGGGGGTGGAGCTCTCAGTGGTGGCCATCATCCTGGGTGACATTCCAAGCGCCCTGACCCCTGTGAACGGGTTGGGGCTGGCCATCGTCGCCTTCGCCCTCACGTCGCTTCCGTTTCTCTTGTGGTTCAAGGCCCTCAAGAGCGAAGGCGCGGCCGGCGTGGCCCCCTTTTTGCTGCTGACGCCCCTCGTGGCCTTTGCGCTCGATACGCTGATCCGTGGCATCGTGCCGTCGCTGTTCCAAGGTGTCGGGGTTGTGCTCGTCATCATCGGTTTGTTGATGAACATCCGCGCTCGGCGTCGGTTAACCCCCTGAGCCACGCGCCCTCGCCTTCCTGACCCAACCCCGTTTCGCCCCATCGAGCGACACGCCCGCCGTCTCCTTGAGGAAAAGACGACGGCTACGTCGTTGAGCAAGACCGGGTCCGACAGAACCCTAGTTGGCCCAAGGCAAGCCGCTAGCCAACTCGCCCTGAAGATGATCGATGAGGGCGCGGACTTTAGGCGAGGTCTGCCGCTCCTGGGGGAAAACGGCGAAGATGCCGTCGGGCGTGGGCGGGGTCTCGGGCAGGAGCGCCACAAGGCGCCCGGTCGCCAGATCGTCGTGGACGAGAAACGCCGGGAGGACGGTCAGGCCCACACCAAGGCGCGCAGCCGTGCGCATGATCTCGCCGTTGTTGCTGACGAACTCCGGCACGATTTGAATGCTGCGCAGTTCAGAGGAGAGGTTGGTCGACGTAAACTGCCAGATCTGGCTCACCGGCGCTATGCCATAGCCGACGGTCCGATGGCGCGTGATCTCATCCAGGGTCGACGGCGCGCCGCGCTCATGGAGATAGCCGGGGGACGCGCAAAGAACGCGCGGACTTGTCCCGAGACGGCGCGCGCGCAGCGCTGAATCGCGCAAACGACCGATGCGGATGGCCAGGTCATAGCCCTCGGTGACCAGATCGACCAAACGGTCGTCGAGGTCGATCTGCACCCGCAGATCCGGATGGGCGATGGAAAATCTTACGATAGGTTCGCCCAAGAAGGCCGTAGCCGCGTTCGTCGGGACGGACACCCTTAACGAGCCGATCAGCCCGCTCCCCGTGTCTCGAGCGTCGTTGACGGCGTCTTCGAAGCCGGTGAGCAACGAAGCCGTGCGCTCGTAAAAGCCAAGCGCGATCTCGGTCGGCTTGAGATGCGTGGTGGACCGGACAAAGAGCGGCCTACCAAGGGCTTGCTCGAGATCGGAGAGACGTTTGCTGACGACCGAGCGCGAAAGACCAAGACGTCTTGCCGCCGCGTTCACCCCGCCCGTCTCGAACACCGCACAGAACGTCGCGACCTCGACCAGAGAGATTGTGGGAAGCGCAACCTTCATCCGAGTGCTCACTCTCTTGCGCGGTCTCGCCCGGATGGAAGAGGGTCCAAATGCCTTTGCCTTGGCTGCTTAATGAAACGCGGCTGCACTTCAAGCCAGGGTCGCACGTTCGTGGCCTTCGCGCCGTTGCCCTGGGTCACTGGTGGGTGGCTGGGAGCTGCATCGGGCGAGCCGCGGTAATCGGCGGCTCTCGGTTAAGCATGAAGGCAACCGACGCCACGCGGCAAGCGCCAAACGGTCGGAGGCGATGAACAGGCGAGCGATTTCGGGCTCACCTGGCTTGCTCACCAGGCGTATCGGAGTTCGACGGCAAGGTAGTCGGTGTCGCTTCGCCCGGCCTTTCGCAACGCTGCGCCGGCCTCGTAATGCACCGCCTCGACGGAAGCCATCAGGTTGGCGTTAAGTGCATACTCCAACACAAGTTGTCCGTACGCACCGGTCCAGCGGTTTCCCGGTCCGGTCGTCCCCGGAACCCTTCCGAAAGGCTGGGTGTAGATCGCATCTGCTGTGGTCTCGCGCCACTGCCCGGCCAAGGCCGCACGCATCGAGAGCCTGTCCGCAGGATGGACGGTCAGCGATGGCTTCAGGTGAATCAAGTTGGCGTAACCGGTAAAGGTGGCCCTGGTGGAATAGCCACCGTTCGGGAAGAGGGGATTGAACGTCTGCAAGACGCCATCCCCCCTGCCCTCGTCGCCGCTGGCCGCGTCCGCCTGCAGTGAAAAGCGCGGGGTCCACACGAGGTTTCTGAAGGTGTATCCGCCGATCACGCCGCCACCCCACGCCCGTACATCGCTCGCTCCAACGGAACCCTGCTGGACCATTCCCTCAGCATCCCAGTCCCAGGGCCCGACCGTGCCGACAGAACGCAAGGCGAGGACATCGCGCTCCTCCTCACCGGCCGCATCGGGGTAGGCCGAACTAAAGCGCGCATAGCGGGCGACATAGGCTGAAAGCTCGCTGGCGTTCTGGAACCGGCGAGCAACGCGGGTCATGTAAAAGCGGAATTGACGGTTGGAAACGTCGTCGAAGATTCGACCGTCCTCATACTGCACCGGCTGGCTCGCCAAGGCTTGCACCGTCCATGGTCCGTTTGACCAACTCACCCAGACGCCATCGAAAGCCTGGCGCACGTTCGGCCCTTCGCGCGGCGAGATGAACCGTTGCCGGTCGAGGGCGAGCTCCTGGCGACCCGCGCGAGCCGTAAGGGCACCGCGGGCGGTCTGGCGCTCGAAGTTGATGAACGCCATGCGCAGATCAACTCGGTTCTGGTCCGCTGGTCCAGGATCTGACCGGCCAAAGGCCCGCGCGTCCTCCAGCTGGACGAAGACATTCCAGTTCGCATTGAGACGGACCTTCGCATCGACCTGCAGGCGCTGGAGCACCGTGTTGTCGTCGGGCGCCGCCTTGGCCCGCATGACCTCCAGTCGCTCGCGCAACGTTACCCCGAGTGTCAGCGACGGGTCCCGATCCGGTCCAAGGGGCAGGTATTTCAAACGATCCAAGGGCTGGGTACGGTGCTGGGGATCGGCGAGCATCGACCAGTCCTCCGGCCAGCGCAGGGCCTGGATTGCCGGCCGCGGCGTCGGGGTCGCGACGCCATCCTGCGCCTGGGCGACGCCGACGCCGACGCCGAGGCTGGAGGCTGCGAAGAGAAGGCAGGCGCGCGCGGCGCGCCTGCCGGGTACCGGCGACGTTGCCACAGAGACCCGCTGTCGCCTCATGGAGACCTCGCGCCCAGTCGAATGACGAAACATCGACGCCGGCGAGTGCGAACAGGCCGCCGCACGGAGGCGGTCTGCTGGCGGCGGGCCGCTCCGAACCCTGCCTCTAGCCCGCGACAATCCATGCGTTCCTCGTTTTGGCGCCGCATATCTGTCTCTCGTTGTCGATGATGATGGGCCTCGGAACGCGACGTCGTGGGCGAGCGGCTGCGAGGGTGCGGGCGTTGAGAGCTCAGACCCAGCAATGGGATTCCCGGCGGACGGCGTGGCGGGTCAGCCAAAGTCTCCAAGCCAGCTTTGATCGCCTAGCCCACCGGTTCCCCTCAGCGAGACGCTCGGCGTCCTAGAAAGACGGGGATGGTGATCGCCAGGAGCGCGAGGTTGGTGACGGCCAGGGAGACGTCCAGTCCGATCGCATGACGCGCGAGCATGGTTGTCTGCAGCGCGATCAGAACGACGCTCGAGATCACAAGGGGCACGCGCCCAAGCCTCCAGGACATCAGCGGCGCAGGAACGCCGCAGGCCAGGAGGATCTCAAGGATCCCTAGGCCTCGAACGACGCTTTCGCTGACCTGTTCGGGCCAGCGCATCAGGAAGATGAGACTGTCCATGGGCTCGGTCAGCTTGGCGTACCCCGCCGCGATGAAGAACATCGCGATCCAACCCTGAAACGTCCAAAGGGCGAGGTTGTTGTAGTCGCGGCATCGGCGTTGGCGGGAGCTGACGGACCCATGCCCAATGGGAAAGGTGCTGGCCATAATCGCGCTCTAAAAAAAGGGGGCCCTCGAGGATGTCGAAGACCGGTGGGATGATCAGGCCTTTATGAGCGCCCGGCGGTGTTGCTCCTAGCCGTTAGACGTGCATCTTTATGTTGCTGATTGGGGAACGATCATGATCGAGCTGGACGATGTCTTGGCCTTCATCCGCGTGACCGAAACGGGCAGTTTCGCTCGCGCCGCCGACCGGCTCGGTCTCGCCAAGTCCATCATCAGCCGCCGCGTGGCGCGGCTGGAAGCCGGTCTCGGGGCGCGTTTGCTGACCCGCACGGCGAAGGGAGCCCACCCCACCGAAGTGGGCCGCGCTTATTATGCACGGGCCGCGGGCGGTCTGGCGGAACTCGATGCAGCTCAAGAGGTCGTGGCCCGGGCCATGTCGGAAATCTCGGGGCCGATCCGGATCGCCGCGCCGCTGTCGTTCGGCGTCGCCCATCTCAGCCAGGCCCTCGTCGCGTTCGCGGTGCAGTATCCGCGCGTTGAGCTGGACGTTTCCTATGACGATCGCATGGTCGATCTGATCGGCGATGGCTTCGACCTCGGTGTCCGCATCGGAAACCTGCCGGACTCCGCATTGGTCGCGCGACGCCTCGGTCCGATCCGGCGAGTGCTGTTGGCCAGCCCGTCTTACCTGGCCGAACATGGGGCGTTGACGCGCCCCAGCGAGATCGCGGGCCGAAGCGTCCTACTGTATTCGAACGCGGGCGCGGGAGAGAGTTGGCGCTTCCGCGTCGGAGGTCGCTGGGAACACGTCCGGGTGCAGGGTCGCCTCCGCGCAGATAACGGCGAGCTGCTGCGCGAAGCCGCCTGCGCCGGGCTCGGGCTCGTCATCCTGCCGACCTTTCTGGCCTCGTCCGCGATCGAGGCCGGTCAACTACAGATTCTGCTCCCCGAGTTCCCGCCCGAAGAGGTGGGCCTGTATGCCATGATGCCGCCCGGCCGCTCGATCACGGCCCGGGTGCGAGCCCTCGTTGACGCCTTGACCGCCCGGTTCGGTGTGGAGCCCTCGTGGGATCCCTGCTGGCGCGCCGCTCAGGCTTCGAAACCGTCCGAAGCGGGAGCGGCCAACGTGGCGTAAGTACGGTGTGAACGGCAATCTTTTGCTCGACGCGCCTGCCAGCCGCACGGTTCGGAGTGATGGTGGCAGCCAACTTCGACACAAGCGCATTCTGCGCGCGATCGCGTGTTGCTCGAGATGCAACAGAAGATTGCGGACCTCGGCCTTATCGGAACGCCAGGCGTGGGGGTAAGACAAGATCCATCAGTCCGCGCTCTTGTCCGGATCAGCCCATACTTGGAATGGGTCGTGACGTTCCTGGGGCAGACAGTTCGCCACCTCGAGGAGTCACGATATGTGCCAGTATTGTCCGCCGAAAACCCTCTCGCGCCGTACCCTGATGCGGCGTCTGGCTGGAACGGCAGGGGCCACGGCCGTTTTGCCGGCCGTCTGGACGAATCCCGCCCTCGCACAGGCCGTGCCCAGAAGTACTGGCACCCCCGGCCGGAGAACCCTGATCCAGGGCGGGTTCATCCTTTCGATGGACGGGGACGTCGGTGATTTCGAAGGCGACATCCTCATCGAAGGCAAAAACATCATCGCGATCGGCCGCAACCTGTCCGCCTCAGACGCGGCTGTCATCGACGCCAGAGGTCGGATCGTGATGCCCGGGTTCATCGACACCCACCACCACCAGTTCGAGACCGCTTTGCGGAGCTTCCTGCCCAATGGTTTGCTGACCGCCAACGGGACGGCCCCCGGCCAACCGAATTACCTCGACGACATCTTGGGCAAATTCTCCAAAATCTATCGGCCCGAGGACGTCTATGTCAGCGAGCTCTTTGGTTCGCTCAGCCAGCTTGATGCGGGCGTGACGACCGTGCTCGATGTCTCCCAGATCCATCACTCGCCAGAGCATTCCGACGCCGCCGTCGCCGCGCTAAAGGATGCCGGCCGCCGCGCCGCATTCGGCTACTTCGAGGGTCACGGTGACCGTCTGGCGCATCCCGAAGACGCGCGTCGGCTCAAGTCCCAGTATTTCAGCTCGGACGACCAGCTCCTGACGATGGTGATGGGTGGGGAAATCTACCTACCCGGCTACGAGAGGCTCTGGGCCATCGGCAGAGACCTGGGCCTGCCCATTGCTCTTCACGTGGTCGGCAGCCTAGGCAGCCAGCCCGTCTTCGACGACATTGCCCGGCGGGGCGAACTGGGGTCGGACCTGATCCTCATCCACATGACTGGAATGTCTGAGTTTAGCTGGGCATCGGCGAGAGACGCCGGTGCGCATGTCTCTCTTGCCGTCCCGATCGAGATGGCGATGCGCCATGGTACGCCCCCGATGCAATCCGCTCTCGACCACGGTATTCAGCCCTCGTTGAGCTCCGACGTCGAGGTGACCTTGTCCGCAGACTCCTTTACCCAGATGCGCGCGGCCTTCACGCTCCAACGCGCCCAGATCAACGAGCGAGCGCTTGCTGGCGAGGCGGACCTTCCCGCCCTGCTGACCAGCCGCGATGTGCTGCGGTTCGCGACGCTGGAAGGCGCAAAGGGTCTTAAGCTCGACCGCAAGATCGGCTCGCTGTCCGTTGGCAAAGAAGCGGACATCATTCTCCTCAACGCCGAGGCCATCAACGTCACCCCGCTCAACAACGTGCCCGGCGCCGTCGTGACGCTGATGGACCGTACGAACGTCGAATCGGTCCTGGTCGCCGGTCGTTTGCGCAAATGGAAAGGGGCCATGCTCGACGCAGACATCCCGACCCTTCGCACCCGATTGGACGCCTCGCGAGACTTTCTGTTCGAGGCGGCCGGTATCAAGCAGGATCTGTTCCGGTAATGAGCGAGATGCGCCTTAGGCTGAGCCGCGAATGCTGGGGCGCGGGATGAGTGTCAGGCGCTGCCGGGCGAGTGGACACCAAGAACCGTTACCAGCCGAGGGACGAGCAGATGACGCGGGCGCCGGCGCATTTCCCCAGAGGCACGGTGAACCCGCCGGGCGCCGAGCAGGAACGTCTTCGTTGATCGCCAGGCGCTGCCCTGGCGTGAAGATCCGGCGATCTGCGGGCCGCGCAAGACGCTGTGTGATGGCTCAGGGCGGTGGAGCCAGGCGGGCGTCTCGCGGCGCGTGACCCGTCGGTCTGACCGTTGTCGCCCGCCGCCTCTCCGCCATCGCCCTCGCCCTCGCCCTCGCCCTCGCCGCAGGATTTCAGCCTCGGCGTTCCGAAATGCGCAACACCAGGATGCTCATCGTATGTCTACCGACATACGGATCGGTTGAACATCTTGGGTCTGCATTGTGAACAAGAGTGGTCCGGTCCATGTCAAATCCAGCAGCGTCATCGGACGCATCCCGCCACATTGTTTGGCAGGGTCGCGGCCAAGCCACTTCAGACGGCGCGGGCGTCAAGCTGACGCGAGTTGTCGGCACATCGGCCTTGCCCGACCTCGATCCGTTTTTGATGCTCGACGAGTTCGGATCCGATGATCCCGGTGCCTATATCGGTGGATTTCCGAACCATCCCCACCGAGGTTTCGAGACCGTAACCTATATGCTCGCGGGCCGGATGCGGCACCGCGACAGCCGCGGAAACGAGGGGTTGCTTGGCCCCGGCTCGCTGCAGTGGATGACGGCCGCCAGCGGACTGATCCATTCGGAGATGCCGGAGCAGGAAGAGGGTCTGATGCGGGGCTTCCAGCTTTGGGTGAACCTGCCGGCTGCCGACAAAATGGGTGTGCCGCGCTACCAAGATATAGCGCCCGACCAGTTGCCGATCTTCGAACGCCCAGGTGTCTGGGGCAAGGTGCTCGCCGGAAGCTTCGATGGCGTCGCCAGCCCGGTCGCTACGGGGGCGACGGCACCGCTCTATCTCGATCTTGAACTGTCTCCAGGCTCGAGCCTCTCCGTGCCCCTGCCGGTCGAACACAACGGCTTCGTCTATGTCTATGAAGGCTCGGCGGCGATTGGCGAGGGTGGAGCGAGCGGAAACGCGAAAGCTCTCTCAGCGGGCGAGATCGGCGTCCTATCCCTCGGCGCCGCGGTCGATATTGCAACGACAACTCGCTCGGCGCGCCTGTTGCTGGTCGCTGGCAAGCCTTTGCGCGAGCCGGTCGCGAAGTATGGCCCGTTCGTCATGAACACTCAGGCCGAGATCGAGCAGGCCTTTCAAGATTATCGCGCCGGCCATTTCGGACCCAACGCCTGAAGCCCCTCGGAACGACCATCCCCGACCGCAGACAAACGTCAGAACCCGTCAAACTCATACGGAAATCCATCGTGACCAATATCCTCGTCCTCAACAGCAGCGCCGCCGGTGCGGCTTCCGTTTCAACCCAGTTGACAGCGGATTTGGTTACGCGTTGGCGCGCACAAGAGCCCGACGCGATCGTCAAAGTGCGGGATCTCGGCGCTGAGCCCCCGCCCCACCTCACCTTCGATCGGCTTCCCGGTCTCGGCGGCGTGGGCGAAAGTGCGTCGGCGCGCGAGACGACACGACTCTCAGACACGCTCGTCGAAGAGCTCAAGGCGGCGGACGTCATCGTGATCGGGGCGCCGATGTATAATTTCGGCATCACCTCGACGCTCAAAGTCTGGTTCGACCATGTGCTGCGTGTCGGTGTGACCTTTAACTATACCACCGAGGGACCGCGGGGCCTGCTCACAGGCAAACGTGCGATCGTCGTGGAAACGCGCGGCGGCTTTTATTCCGCCGGCCCCGCTGCGGCGATGGATGCACAGGAACCGCATCTGCGTGCCATGCTGGGCCTGCTTGGCATTACTGATGTACGCTTCGTGCGCGTCGAGCAGCTGGCTATCGGGCCTGATCAGCGCTCTTCGGCAATCACAGCAGCCCTCGAAGAACTCGACGGCCTGGCCGCGATCGCGGCCTGATCCCGCAGGCTCCTTCGCGCAGGAGGACGCCACGCCTGCCAAGCTCACCCCGTTTGCTGTTGTGAAATCTGGAGAAAAGACATGATCGTCGCAGACTTGCTGAAAGCCAAAGGCACAGAGGTCACCTCGATTTCAGAGGATGCTCTCATCGCGACCGCGGTTGGCATCATGGCCACCAGCCGCATCGGTGCCCTGGTGGTCGAGGACGGCAAGGGCGCTCTCGTGGGCCTCTTATCGGAGCGCGAAGTCATCCTAGCTATGGCCCGCTGGGGAGGCAGTGCTGGCGCGCGACCTATCGCAGACGCCATGAACCGCCATCCTGCAACCGTGGAAGGATCGGAGGCCGTCGACCGCGTGATGGCTTTGATGACGCATCAACGGACGCGACACGTGCCGGTCACTCAGAACGGTCAAGTTGCTGGAATCTTGAGCATCGGGGACGTTCTGAAGTCGAGGCTGGATGAAAAGACCCTTGAGAATGGCGTGCTTCGAGAGATGGCCCGGTGGCCTCAGGTGGCATGAACTGAGAGTTCCAGTCCGACCGGCACTACAGACGACGCCCTGAGACTCCGCTGGGGTCGCTGCCTTCGGTCCCATTGATTTGATCGGCTCGATCTGCTCGGGCTCTGCAAAAAGCCTGAGGGGAGCGATCTTTCTCGGCCGACTGACGAGCAGATGGAACGGCCGAGGCCGGCCTTTCGCAAGCGCTGGAAGGTCTGAAGATCCGTCCCCACTCTCCGTCGCAGCGGTGGACTAGCCCCAACCCAGACCACGACCGAGAGCCTCCGAGCGGCTGCCGCCAAGTCCCCAAGACCCGCGTTTCAGGAACGGGTCCTTGATGACGTGCGCCGCTTGAACGCGCAGGCCGAAACATCGCCTTGGCTCAGTTCACGACAGACTGGGCGTCCCAAATCACGCTCCTGTTCATCGTCCGGCAGCAACGACGCGCTTGCGGCCCGACTTCGAACGTCCCTTGGTTTCCGTCAGGAACAGCATCGCCAGGAAGCCGAGGCCCGCGCCGACAATCGCCAAGGACGGCACATGGGCGATGCCGAACTTCTGGGCGACGGCGCCGGCGACGATCGGAGCGACGCCGCCGCCGAACAGTTCTCCGACGCAGATCACCAGACCGGAGGCAGCGGCCCTGTGCTCGAGCGGCACGCTCTCGGAGGCCACGGGCCCGACGGTCAGCGTGAGCAGAGCGAAGTTGAAGAAGTGGGCCAGAAACAGAAAGACGAACAGTCGTCCGGGATCGGCGCCGGTCGTCTCGAAGAGCAGAACGAAGAGGGCGGCACCGATCGTACAGGCGATCATCGTCGGTTTGCGACCTAAACGGTCCGACAGGGCGGGCATGATCAGACAGCCGGCGGTGGCCCCGAACCCGATTGCCGACATGACCAACCCCATCTGCGGGGTCGACAGACCCAGATGCTCAATCAGATAGCTGGGCAGCATGGCGCTCATCGTGACCAGCACAGTAAGCCAGCAAAGCATGCCAACCATGAGGATCGGGACATTGCGCTGACCGATGACCTCGCGCCAGGAATGGCGCTTCGCGCTGGCCCCTTCCTCGCGCGGCTGATCGCGTATGTATTTGGCCATCAGCGCAGCAACGATCAGGCCCGGCACGGTCAGCAGCATAAAGACCCAGCGCCAGTCGATCACCGTCAGCAGCTGGGTCACCAACAGCGGGGCCACCGCCAGCCCCAACAGAGGCAGCATGGCCTGTTGAATGCCGACGTTGAGGCCGTGGCGCGAGGGTGGCGAAGCCTCGATCGTCGCCGAGATCGCCGTTGGCGTAAAGGCGCCATCGGCCACGCCCATGAGGGCGCGGGCGACGATCAGGCCCAGCACACCGGTGGCCAGGCCACTGACCCCGATGAGGACCGAGAAGATCACCATCGACCCGATCAGAATTGGCCGCCGACCCCACCGGTCGGAAAGCCGGCCCATGATGAGCGCAGATAGACCCCAGGCGATGGAAAGGGCCGCGGTAATCGTCCCCAGGTCCTGATAGGTCAGATCGAGATCGGCCATGATCGACGGGAACAGCGCCGAGATCATGAAGCGGTCGATCCCCACCAGGCCAAACCCCAAAGAAAGAAGGGCGACCGCCTTCCACTCATAACCACGATCAAATTCCGGCTCTGTGCTCACTGGATCCTCCGATTTGCGATTGATCTCACCCCGCTCGTCACGCCCCAGTTCCGGTGCAGTGACGCGCAGTGCACCGGCGATCCTTGCCCCGGACATGGAGCGATCTAATCCGAAGCGGCTTTCAACCAGCCAGGATGGGTGGTGACGCGGTCGTCTAGAAGTTAAAGCGTGCGGCGAGGTACCATTCTCGGGGCCGCGCATAGGTTCCATCGACGAAGCCCGTCGCCGCCAGGTCAGAAAATCCCCCGACGAGGTAGCGTTCGTCCGTCAGATTTGTGACCCCGGCCGAGACCTTGTAACGCCCAGCCTGATCCTCGAACACGACGCTGCCGTTGAACAGGGAATAGGCCGGCTGAAGAAGCGCCGCCGTGTTCAACGCATCGAGATAGGACGATGAGCGGTAGGACCAATCCAGCCGTGGCGTCAGCGTCCCTACCCCTGCCAAGACGATCTCGTAGCTGGCGGAACTCGAAAGGGTCCATTCCGAGGTGTAGGCCAACCGCGCACCGGCAGGGATCAGAGTCCCCGGATTGATCTCGCGATAGCTTGCATCGAGATATCCAAGGGCGAATGAGAGGTCGAGGCCTTCGATCGGATTGGCCTGTACCTCGGTCTCAAAGCCCTGGATCCGAGCGCGTCCGCCATTTTGCGTCTGGGGCTCCACATTGTTGAAGATGATGACTTGGAGATTTTCGTAGTTTGTCAGAAACGCCGCGCTGTTGATCCGCACGCGCCGGTCAAAAGCTTCAATCTTCAAGCCGGTTTCGTAGTTCTCGACTTCCTCCGGGTCGAAGGCGGGTGCCGTGGCGCGAGGAAACGCGATGCGCTGCGAAAAGCCGCCACTTTTGAAGCCCTGGCTGTAGGTGACATAGCCGAAGACATCGTCGGAAAACTGAAAATCGACCGTCGCGGCCGGCGTGAACTTCCGGTCGGTTCGACTCGCATCGTCGACGAGAAGCTGGATGGGCAGTGCCACGGGAGGCACGGGGGTGAGCGTGCCCGGGTCTATGAGGCGCGTCGCGAACACGCGCGCGTCGTTCGCCTTTTCATCGATCGTATAACGCGCGCCGAGGGTGACGCCCAAGCGATCGGTCAGATCGTAGCCCAGTTGGCCGAAGGCGGCGTAGCTGCTGTTGCGTATCTCGGCGGTGTTTGTCGTATCGACGAAGGCGATGTTCACCGGGCCGTCAAAAAAGACCTCTTCGTTGAGGTAGTACAGCCCCGCCAGATACCGTAGCCGCTGATCCATCAGGTCGCCGCTGAACTGCAGTTCCTGGCTGAACTGCTCTTGGTCGATCAGGGTGGCGGGTTGCAGGATCACCAGCGGCGAACCGTCTCCGTCGCGATCGCTGTCGGACTTCGACGTCCGGTAGGCGGTGATCGACTTGATGTCCATCCAGTCCGCGGCGTCCCAATCCGCCGTCAGCGACACGCCAAACACATCGAGGTTCGATCTTGAGCGGGCGGGGTCGGAATAGCTGGTGTAGGGGTCTTGAGGCAGCCATTGGTTGTCATAGAAGGCCTGACCGCCAAAACCGCCCACCAAGGTCGGGGCTGTCACGGTGTTATGGACAAGCGGGGCGAGGCCCGTCGGATTGATGCGCAGAAGGGTCGAGCCGGCTGACTCTTCTCGCCGCCGGGTCCAGTCGGCGTTGACCTGAAAGGTCAGGGGTCCACCCGGCTCGAAGTCGGCGGCAAACCGGGCCGTCAGCGCATCGACGTCGCCGAGACGGGTGCCGTTCGACTGGCCGTTCCGGTCGAGCAGCCTGTAGTATCCATCACGGTTCAACGTCGCGAACGAAAAGGCGGTGCGCAGCGTGTCTGAGATCGGCAGGTCAATCCGCGCCTTGGCGTCGATGCGACCGTAGCGTCCCGTCGTGGTCTCGACGAACCCTCCGAACTCAGACGCCGGTCGCCGCGACAGGATGCTGATGGCGCCGCCGATCGTATTCTTGCCATAGAGGGTGCCCTGGGGGCCGCGAAGCACTTCGACCTGGGCGATGTCGACAGAATCCAGAACCGCTCCAGTGGTTCGCGAGATATAGACGCCATCGAGATACACGCCGACCCCGGGATCGACCTGGGGATAGAAGTCGCTCTGCCCGATGCCGCGAATAAAGATGACCGCCGCATTGGAACTGCCAGAGTTGGACGCCGTCGGGTTGAAGGTGACATTGGGCACGATCTGCTGCAGAGCGGAGACGTTGTCGGCACCCCGGGCGGTCAGTTCTTGGCCGCCAATCGCGGTCACTGCGACAGGGGTCTCCTGGATGTTTTCCGAGCGTTTGCGGGCTGTGACGATGATGTCGTCCAAGCCCACGGCATCCGTTTCATCAGCCTGCTGAGACGGCGCAGCGCTGGCGCCGCCGGGGACGGGGGGGGGCACGCCACGATCCTGCGCCCAGACGGTCGTGGGCGTCAGTGCTGTGGCGGCCATCAGGATCGCTATCGGTCGCAGAGCCTTTGGTGATATCGGCATCGTCGTTTCTCCCTATGATTCTTGGTTGTTAAGAAGCGGACACGGTCATCCACTCGGCGGCGTCAGGGGACGTCGTCGTCGGTTTCTCCAGTCTGTTGAGTTTAGAAGCGCCTCTTCAGGTCACGCTGGAAAGTCCGTGATTGGTCACGAAGTTTGCAGGTCTTGGGAGGATGTGGGCCCAGACGTGATCGTCGCCAAAGGTCCAAAGCCCCAGACGATCCCCCTCCCCCGACACGTCCAAGCCGAAGTCCTGGTCACAGGCTGTCGCCACAGCGAGATCAGGCAACGCAATGGCGTAGTGGTCGATGGAATGGACGGCGGGCTGGCTTATTGGCATGAGATCACTCTTCTGCGGGTGACGTGGATGTCAGGCGGCGAGTTCGCCCGCGGCTCCGCTGGACCGGCCGGTCAAGCTGAGAAGCGCATGCTCCAGAGCGACGGCAGGCTGCTCGACGCTTGCGTCCCAACGCCAGGCAACAAAGCGATCAGGCCTGACCAGCACCGCGCCATCTTCCTGGACACCCCGCAACCGGGCCCACTTGCCGGTTGGGTCCTGAATGTCGCGGCGAAGGCCGATCTCGACCGGTTCGATCGTGACGCCAAGCTTGTCGGACACGCGTCTCGCCGCTTCTGCCCAAGCACCGCCGGTTGCTCCCGTCAGCAGGGTGAATCCGTCTAGGATGCACAGATCCATAGTGGAGAGGCGCCGACCGGCGTGCTCAAGCCAGGCGTGCGGAAGGCACCCGCCAGGCAAAGTGGACGGCTCATAGTAGAGCTCAGGGTCACGCGACGGAATGGGTGCAGCCGGGTTCGACCTGATCGCCGTCGAGGTGTAACGCTGACCGAGCTCAACCCCTTGGGCGTTGAATTGATAGTTCTGCAACTGAACCGCCTCGGCCAATCGCGCGCGCCTCAGGACGCCATCGTCCGTGGCGGCGGCCAGCGCTTCCAGGGCAGCCCAGCCGTCCTCCTCGTTCTGTCCCGGCTTGAACCCCAGCGCGTCCGAGATCGGACCCATGTCGACCACACTTTTTAGGGCGCGATCCACAACGGCGCGTCCCACGGGTTGACGTTCGGCGTCGTAGCTCTCGAGAAGCGCTGGATCGGCGGTCCCCTTCAGGACCATCGCCAGTTTCCATGCCAGATTGAACGCGTCCTGGACCGAAGTATTGGAGCCCAGTCCGTTGGCGGGCGGATGTCGGTGCGCGGCGTCCCCGGCGAGGAAGATCCGGCCGACTTGGTAGGTTTCAGCGACAACATGGTTGATCTGCCACTTGCTGGCTGACTTGATCCGTACCGGGACCGAGGTGTCGCCGATCGTGGTGTGGGCTCGCGCGATCAGGGCTTTGTCCGAAAGATCCGGCTCGCCCGCCGCAGGGTCGTACATGAACAGCAGGACCCATTCGGTCCAGGGCTTCACGCATATCCAGGTCCCGCTGCCGACCCAATAGTCGTTCCCCGAGCGAACCATCCAGTACAAAACGCTTGGGCGGTGCTCACAGTACTTCGTAAGGTCGGCTTCCAGCCAGACGTTCATCGCCTGACCAAGCCCGCTTTCCCCGATCATCGGGATCTTAGCCGCAGCCGCGACGGCGCTGTTGGCACCATCCGCCCCGACGACATAGGCGGCCAGGATCGAGCGGACGTGCCCCGTCGTCCGATCCCTCACCGTGACCATCACGCCATCGTCATGCTGGTCGAGCTCTACGAATTCCGTCGAGAAAGAGAAGTCCGCTCCGGCCTCAATCGCGGCGGCCAGCAGCGCGGGTTCGAGAAGATGCTGCGGTACATTGCACATCTCGCAGGGGCTGTTCATCGCATAGTCGGACAGGCGTTCCTCGCCCGTTCCCCAGGTCGACAGTCGGGCGATTTCCGGGTCGGCGAAGCTCGTCGACCAGATGTTGTTGCCCATCAGAACGTTCGGCGTGGCGATGGCGCGAACCGCGTCCTCGATACCGAGCGCGCGCATGACCTCCATGGTCCGCTGATTGGTGATGTGGGCGCGCGGGCTGTTGGCCGTCGCCGAATACTTGGTCACGACCTTGACCGAAATGCCCAGCTTGGCCAAAGCGAGAGCGGTCGTCAGGCCAGCCGGACCGGCCCCGACGACGAGGACCGGCACGCGTTGCGGGGGGTGTTGCACGATATCGGTCATGCTGCGTCCCGGATTTCGGCCGCCGGCGCTTCATCAGCGACGCCGTTGCGCAGCACCCCGAGCCCTTCGATCTCGACCTCGCAAACGTCTCCCGCCCGCATGTAAAGCGGAGGCTTACGTGCGTGGCCGATCCCGGACGGCGTGCCAGACACGATGACGTCGCCGGGTTCCAGCGTCACGGCCTCGCTGAGAGTTGCGATGAGCGTGGCGACGTCGAAGATCATGTCCGACGTACTGGCGGATTGAACCTGGATCCCGTTAAGCCGCGTCGTGAGCCGCAGGCCCGACGCTCCGACCGGCAGGTCGTCGGGGGTCACAAGAAACGGTCCGAAGGCTCCGGTGCCGTCGAAATTCTTTCCGATCGTCCACTGCGGCGACTTGAACTGAAAGTCGCGAACCGACCCGTCGTTGAAGATCGAATAGCCCGCCACATGCTCCAGCGCGCGGTCTCGCGAGATGTGCCGTCCGCTATGTCCAATCACGACGGCAAGTTCGCCTTCGTAATCGAGCTGATCGGAGGACTGCGGCCGGATCATCGGAGCGTCGTGGCCGATCAGGCTGGAGGCGAAACGCCCGAAGATCGTCGGGTAGTCAGGCTGATCATAGATCGTCTCTCCGGTATGGCTCGCATAGTTCAACCCGATGCAGACAATCTTCGGCGGCTGCGCCACCGGCGGCAAAAAGGAGATTTCAGCCGGATTGAAAACGCGGCCCTTAGACAAACGGGCCCCTAGCTCAGCGAGATTACCGCCGCTACGGAGGACCTGTCCGATATCACCCGTCCAGCCGGGCTCTGCGTCACCATACCCGCGCAGACCCTCTCGGGTCTCGATGACGAGAGCCCGCTGGCCATTGTGGAGGATGGAAGCAATGCGCATGACTGAGTCTCTAGGTTTGTTTTGGGTGCCGTCTGCGGCGCGATAAAAGGGGATGAAAATTCTAAGGGCGCCGTTGCCATGCTCCGGCTGTAGCTCCGGCCGCTGCGAAAGACTGTCAGGATCAGTCAGAGCGGCGCGGCGACGTTAGCTTCGATGCCGACCTGCGGCGCGCCCGGCGTCCGCAGTCAGCGGTGCTGGGTCGATCTGATTAGGAACACAAACGCGATGATCGCCAACCCTAGATCGGGCTCTGCAAGACCCGGGCCTTCCCGACAGGATCCATCGCATCGGCAGCTGCCGACCTTTGCCTAACTCCATAGCGTCCTCCGAATGGGTGGGTTCGTCCCAGCCTCACGGCTTAGGTCGGTCAGGAAACGTAGCGTGTCAACACAAATAATATATTTTAGCGGAGCTCGGCATCGTTTAAGGCGGAATCCATGACGATGCCCATCCAAGCCACTGAGTCGCCGCGAACGATGACGCAGGCGCTTGTCGAGCGTTTGCGGGCAGACATTCTGGCCGGCGAACTCGAGCCGGGGGCCCGGCTCAAGCTTCCCGCGCTTTCGCAGAGATACGGGGCCAGCTTGATCCCACTAAGGGAGGCGCTTGCACGGCTCACACCTCACGGGTTGGTCATCGCTGAAGAACAACGTGGCTTTCGGGTCGCGCCTGTGTCGCGGGGCCATTTGCTGGACGTGACCGAGACCCGCATTGGCATCGAGACCATAGCACTTGAACATGCGATTGCTCACGGCGGCGTCGAGTGGGAGGCAAGAGTTCTCGCGGCCCACCACAGGCTATCTCGTGAACGCATGACTTTGGTAGATGATGACAGTGTCCTTAGTCCGGTATGGGAACAGCTTCACGCTCAGTTCCACGACGCCCTTGTCTCCGGCTGCGCACTGCCCACGCTTCTGGGTCTACGCCAACAACTCACAGATCAGGCTTTGCGATATCGCCGGCTGTCCATGACGTATGACAGCGGGCAACGCGACGTCTCTGCCGAACATGCGGAGCTGACCCGGGCCGTGATGGCGCGAGACGGGCTCGCTGCCTCGGCACTGATCCGCGAGCATTTCTTGAAGACCGCAGACATCGTCCTCGACGGACTTGGTTGGCCGCGCGCCGAGGCCCGCTTGAACATGATGTCCAGCTGATCAGAGCACTAAAGCTCCTACCCAGACCTAGTCACTTCGACGTTCGGGAGTGGTAAAAAACACCGACGGCATCTTCGATCCTGCTGATCCGGCAGCTCAGAGCAGACTGCGCAAATTGGAGACCCTCCGATGCGCGCCGAAATCCGCCCGCTTCGGCCACGGCGACAAACCAATGCAGATTCCGAGTTCGAGTGTGCCAGGTCGGCCAAGGGGGCCGCGTCGGGGGCCTGCTGAGCAGGCCCCCGACCATCAGTTGGCTTGGATAGAGCCGAAGCCACCCGCTTGGAAGTCGCGAACGGCCTGCCACAGCTCGTCATCGGTGTTCATGACGAAGGGGCCGTGGCGGCGGATGGG
>CALROO020000002.1:0-198536 GCA_943369795.1 Rhizobium sp. Q54
GTTCAACCGGGGCGGCTTCACCTACAACGACGTCATCTCGGCCCAGGCGGCCTTGCTCGAAACCCGTGCCCGCCGGGTGGCGGTGCTGAAACAATTCCACATCGATCGCGCCCGCCTCGACCGCCTGACCGGCGCGCACGGCGACCTGATCCTCGCCCCGGAGATGCCTCGATGAACCGTTTCCACACCCTGCGGCGCGTGATCGGCGCGTCGCTGCTGTCGGCCGCCCTTGTTCTGACCGGCTGCGGCGAGGGCACGCCCGCCGCCGAAGACGAACACGGCGAAGCCGAGGCAGGCGAGTACGAGCGCGGCCCGCATAACGGCCGGATGCTGCGCGACGGCGACTTCGCCCTGGAGGTCACGATCTTCGAGGAAGGGCCGGAGCCGCTGTATCGGCTCTATCCCTATCTGAAGGACAAGCCGGTCGATCCGCGCAAGGTTCAGGCGTCGATCGCCCTGACCCGTCTGGGGCCGTCGGTGGATCGCTTCGTCTTCACCGCGACCGAGGACTATCTGACCAGCCCGACCGTCGTCGCCGAGCCCCATTCGTTCGACGTGGCGGTCGCCGCTACCCATGGGGGTCAACAGCATCGCTGGGCCTATGAATCCTACGAGGGGCGCACGATCATCACGCCGGACGCTGCCCAGGCGGGCGGTGTTACCACCGAACGGGCCGGGTCAGCCTCCATCGGCGAATCCCTGCCGCTGCAAGGCCGGATCGAGATCACGCCCGAGGGCCAGAGCGAGGTCCATGCCCGATATCCGGGCCGGGTCATGGCGCTGTCGGTCGAACTGGGCGACCGCGTTCGGCGCGGCCAGGTCGTGGCCCGCGTCGAGTCCAGCGAGAGCCTTCAGACCTATTCCATCACCGCGCCCATCTCGGGCGTGATCATGGCCAAGAACACCAATGTCGGGTCCATCACCGGCAATGGCGATCCGATGCTGGTGATCGGCGACCCCGATCAGGTACATGCCGAGTTCTTCCTCTATCCGCGCGACGCCGAGCGGGTGCGGGTGGGACAGCGAGTGGAGGTGCTTTCCCTGGCCGGCGATCACCGGATCAACGCCCCGGTCGAGGCCATCCTGCCCACCGCCGACATCACCAGCCAGACCCTGATCGCCCATGTCCATCTGCCGTCCCAGAACGGAGCCTGGCGCCCCGGTCTGGGGGTGCGCGGTACGGTCCAGGTCGCGACACGCGAAGTCCCGCTCGCCGTACGGACCAAGGCCATACAGCCTTTCCGCGACTTCCAGGTCGTCTATGCCAGGGTGGGCAACACCTATGAGGTGCGGATGCTGGAACTGGGTCGCCGCACGCCGGAATGGACCGAGGTGCTGGGCGGGCTCGAACCCGGCACCGAATATGTCGTCGACGGTGCCTTCCTCATCCGCGCGGACATCGAGAAGTCCGGCGCGAGCCACGACCACTAGGGAGCGCCATCATGCTTGAACGCATCATCGCGCTGTCGATCCGGTTCCGCTGGATCGTCATGGCGCTCGTCCTTGCTGCCTGCGCGGTGGGGGTCTGGAGTTTCCAGCGCCTGCCGATCGATGCCACGCCCGACATCACCAACGTCCAGGTCCAGATCAACACCGAGGCCCCCGGCCGCTCGCCCCTGGAATCGGAACAGCGGATCACCTTCCCGGTTGAGACCGCCATCGCGGGCCTGCCGGGGCTCGACTACACCCGCTCGATCTCGCGCTACGGCCTGAGCCAGGTCACCGTCGTTTTCGAGGACGGCACCGACATCTATTTCGCGCGCCAGCTGGTGAATGAGCGGCTTCAGGGCGCGCGCAGCCAGCTTCCGGAAGGCCTGATCCCCGAACTCGGCCCCATCTCTACCGGCCTGGGCGAGATCTTCATGTACACGGTCGTCGCCGACGAGGGCGCGCGTCGTCCCGACGGCGAGATCTACACGGCCGAGGACCTGCGCACGCTCCAGGACTGGGTCATCCGGCCCCAGCTCCGCAACACGCCCGGCGTGACCGAGGTCAACACCATCGGCGGGTTCGAGCGGCAATATCACGTCACGCCGTATCCCGACCGGCTGGCCGCCTATGGCGTGACCATGGCCGAGGTCGTCGAGGCGCTGAACCGCAACAACGCCAACGTCGGCGCTGGCTATGTCGAACGGTTCGGCGAACAGTATCTGGTCCGCGTCGCGGGTCAGGCCGAGACGGTCGAGGACCTGGGCGCCATCGTCGTGGCCAACCGGGGCGGGGCACTGATCCGCGTCGCCGACGTCGCCGACGTCATCATGGGCGAGGAACTGCGCACCGGCGCGGCGACCCAGGACGGCGAGGAGATCGTGCTGGGCACGGTCTTCATGCTGGTCGGCGAGAACAGCCGCACGGTGGCTCAGGCCGCCGCCGCGCGGCTGGAGGTCGCGGCCGCCTCCCTGCCCGCTGGGGTCAGGGCCGTGCCGGTCTATGACCGGACCGATCTGGTCGAACGCGCCGTCCACACCGTCGAAAAGAACCTGCTGGAGGGGGCCCTGCTGGTCATCGTCGTGTTGTTCCTGCTGCTAGGGAACATCCGCGCGGCCCTGATCACCGCGGCGGTGATCCCGGTGACCATGCTGATGACCATCACCGGCATGGTCCAGACCGGTACCTCCGGCAATCTGATGAGCCTCGGCGCGCTCGATTTCGGCCTGATCGTCGACGGAGCCGTCATCATCGTCGAGAACTGCCTGCGCCGCTTCGGCGAGGCGCAGCATCGGGTGGGGCGCGTTCTGACCCGCGAAGAACGGTTCGATATGGCGGCCAGCGCGTCCAGCGAGGTGATCCGGCCGTCGCTGTTCGGGGTGCTGATCATCACCCTCGTCTATGTGCCGATCTTCGCGCTGACCGGGGTGGAGGGGAAGATGTTCCATCCGATGGCGATCACCGTGGTCATGGCCCTGACCATCGCCCTGGTCCTGTCGCTGACCTTCGTGCCGGCGGCGGTTGCCATGTTCGTCACCGGCAAGGTCGAGGAAAAGGACAGCTTCATCATGCGCGGCGCGCGCCGGTTCTATGAGCCGGCGCTGGACGTGGCCTTGCGGCTGCGCTTCGCCTTCGTCGGCGTGGCCATCGCCCTGGTGGTCATCGCCGGCATGGGTGCGTCGCGAATGGGGTCGGAGTTCATCCCGAACCTGGACGAAGGCGACATCGCCATGCATGCCCTGCGCATCCCCGGCACCAGCCTGACCCAGGCGGTGCAGATGCAGGCGGCCCTGGAGCGGCGGCTGGCCCAGTTCCCGGAGGTCGAGCGCGTCTTCGCCAAGATCGGCACCGCCGAGGTCGCCACCGATCCCATGCCGCCGTCGGTCGCCGACACCTTCATCATGCTGAAGGACCGGTCCGACTGGCCCGATCCCCGAAAGCCCAAGACCGAACTGGTCGAGGAGATGCGCGAGGCCGTCGAACTGATTCCCGGCAACAATTACGAATTCACCCAGCCGATCCAGATGCGGTTCAACGAACTGCTCTCCGGCGTCCGCGCCGACGTCGCCATCAAGGTGTTTGGCGACGACCTGGACCAGCTTCTGGAAACCGGCGAAGCCATCGAAGGCGTCATCGGCGGCATCGACGGTGCCCAGGACGTGGCGGTCGAACAGGTCACCGGCCTGCCGGTGCTGCAGATCACGCCGGATCGCGCCGCCCTGGCCCGGATGGGGTTGAGCATGGACGACGTCCAGCAGGTCGTGTCCGCCTCCATCGGCGGCATGACGGCGGGCCAGGTGTTCGAGGGCGACCGCCGCTTCGACATCGTGGTTCAGATGCCCGAAGAGATGCGTCAGAACACCGACGCGATCGGCCGGTTACAGGTTCCTTTGCCATCCAATGGCGGCGGGGGACGGGCCTTCGTCCCCCTGGAAGAGGTGGCCACCATCGCGGTCGAACAGGGGCCGAACCAGATCAGCCGCGAGGACGGCAAGCGGCGCGTGGTCGTCACCGCCAACGTCCGCGACCGCGACCTGGGCTCCTTCATCGCCGAGGTGCAGGATCGGGTCGGGGCCGAGGTCGAAGTCCCCGCCGGTTACTGGATCAGCTATGGCGGCACGTTCGAGCAGTTGATCTCGGCGGCGAAGCGGCTGCAACTGGTCGTGCCGATCGTGCTGCTGCTGATCTTCGGCCTGCTGTTCGCCCTGTTTCGATCGGTCAAGGACAGCGCCATCGTCTTCTCCGGCGTGCCCCTGGCCCTGACCGGCGGGGTGGCGGCGCTGGCGCTGCGGGGCCTGCCGCTGTCGATCTCGGCGGCGGTCGGCTTCATCGCCCTGTCCGGCGTGGCGGTGCTGAACGGCGTCGTCATGGTCAGTTTCATCCGGGGCCTGATCGAGCAGGGCAAGCCGTTCAAGGAGGCGATCCGCGAGGGTGCGTTGACCCGCCTGCGGCCCGTGTTGATGACCGCCCTGGTCGCCAGCCTGGGCTTCGTGCCGATGGCGCTCAACGTCGGTGCCGGCGCCGAGGTCCAGCGCCCGCTGGCCACGGTCGTGATCGGCGGGATCATCTCCTCGACGATCCTGACCCTGCTGGTCCTGCCCGCGCTCTACAGCCTGGTGCATGGCCGCAACCGGCCCGGAGATCGACCCCGGCCGATGCGTCTGGACAAGCTGCCGTTCCGACCCCGGCGGAAAACCGGATGATGCAAGAGGCCGTCAGGCTGCGACAGCAAAACTATGGAAAAAATGGCGCGCCCGGAACGATTCGAACGTCCGACCCTCAGATTCGTAGTCTGATCACCTTACTGTTCATGGCGGTTTAGGCCTGTTCATCGTCGCTCGTCAAATGCCTGCTATCACAGGCCCTGTTGTTCATCGATGTTCAACGGGGTAGCATACAGTTCAGTCTTTTTGTGCCCCCGGCGTGCCCCCGCATTGCTATGGGGCACAGTGTTAGGCGGCGCGATGGCGAAGGTAAGACTGACGGACAAGTATGTGGCCGCGGTCTCGGCCGCGTCAGGCTCCCGCCTTGAGGTCTTCGATCAGCACCCGCAGGGCGCAGGCCTGATGCTGCGCGTCACGGACGCGGGTAAGAAGACGTGGATGGTGCGATATAGGACCGATGACGGCGTGCAGCGCCGGTTTAGTCTCGGCCTCTATCCAGACCTTTCTCTGAGCGACGCGCGGGCAAAGGCGTCAGAGGCTAGGGGCCAGGCTCGTGATGGACATGACCCAGCAGGGGCGAAGCGCCGAAAGCGCGCGGAGGCTAGGGCCCAGCCTATCAAAACGTACGACGATTTGAGCGACGCCTATTTCGTCGCCAGTGAAAACGGCGAGTGGAAGCCGAGAGGGCGGAAAAAAGCTGCCTCGACCGTCGCTGGTGAGCGGTGGTTGTGGACGAAGCACATCAAGCCGCACCTCGGTTCGCTGAGGGTCGAGGACGTATCGAAGCCCGCGATAAAGAAGGTACTGCGCGACCTTGTCGCTAAAGGCCATGACACCACGTCCAACAAGGTCCGCTCCCAGATCAGGCAGATGTTCAACTTCGCTATCAGCGAAGGCCGCGTTGCGATCAATCCTGTCACAGGCATCGACGAACTAGGCGAGGAAACGCCGCGTGACCGGGTTCTGCGGGATGAGGAGTTGCGCCAGGTCTGGGCCGCACTCGACGATCCTGCGGACCTGCGCATTTCGCCTGAGGACGGAGAGGACGAGGGGGGCGGCGAACGAGTTTACGTCAGCCGCGCTGTCGCGATTTGCCTCAAGCTGCTTCCCCACACCATGACGCGTCGGCATGAAGTCTCAGGGATGGAAGTCAACGAACTCGATCTGAAACAGATGACTTGGACAATCCCCGCTGCTCGCACGAAGAATCGGCAAACGCACCTCGTGCCTCTCACAGCCAGCGCCATTGAGCTGATCAACGAGGCTTTAGCGCTCGCCGCCAGCAACTGGGACGAGCCTACTAGCTTCGTGTTCCCGTCGCCGACCAAGCGCAACCGGCCGATCACCCCAGCCGCACTGACCCACGCAATGCGCGACGTTCGGAAGGCGCTCGGAATGCCACGGACCACCCCACACGATCTACGTCGCACCGCGTCGAGCAACATGGCGAGCGAGCGACTGAAGGTCTCGCCGTTCATCATCGGCCGGCTGTTGAACCACACCTCCGAACAAGGTGGTGCGGCGAAGGTGACGTTGACGACGTACGCCCTTCACGACTTCGCGTCCGAAAAGCGGGCGGCTTTGACGGCTTGGGAGGGATTGCTCAACGAAATCCTGGGTATCGGCGACAGACCCGACAACGTCCAGCCTATGCGTGGCGGTGCGAAATGAACTCGGTCGATCCAATGGCGTCTCGCCCCTTTGGAAAGCAGGAACCGCCGATGCTCCGCTCCAGCATCGACCCGATCACAGCGGCTATTCTTTTGGCGTTCGGCACCGGTTCGCGTCTCGCACGAGGACATCGACCGACAGGCTGAATGCACCGCAGTTTCTATTGGAGGCACCTGTTGCCTCTGTAGTTAGGCAGCGGCCTTAGACCGCGCCCTGAGTCTTCAACGCGATGTCGCGGAAGCGGCTCGGATCGCACCTGAACCACTCCCTGTCGGGCCTGTGCCGGTCGCCAACTAGGACGGTGTGTATAGCGCGTTCAGCGGTCCGACAGTCCTCAAACAGTACCGCGTCCTCAATCACGTAGTCGGTTGGAATGCCGGTGCTCATGCTGAGCGCGCGAAGCTGAGGATCGAACGCCGAGCCGATCTTGATCAGCCCCGGATGCTCTTTGAGGGAGAGAGCATAGACGTACCCGGCCTTGTCCGTGCGTCGGTTTGCGACGACTTGCATGGATGGATTTTGAGCCACCACACCGTTTAGGTAGTTCAGCGCGGTCTCTGACCGATAGAGGTCTAGGACCGGAACGACCTCCATCCCCTGGATTGCGTCATAGAGCTCTGGCCCTGGCTCACCGAGTCGGTTGCGAGAGTGGGAAGTCATGGAACCGAACAGTTCCTGCGAAATGATCTGCTTGAGAACCGGTGGGTCCACAAACCAGAAGACCTCCCGCATCATCACGGCGTCTGGCCAGCGATCGATGTCCCATGCGACCTCTTTGGCTGGGTCGACAAACGACCGCGACGGACCTTCGACGGGGTAGATCGAAACGAGCGAAACAAGCTTTCCCACGAGTTCAGGCTCTCGGGGGTTCGGCGTGGTGATCGGAATATATTGGACGACGTAATCGTTCTTCCAATCGACCTTCGACAGCACGATCTTCGTATAGGTCGTCGGCTGCTTTCCGGGCCTAAGCGTAGTCTGCTTATTCCGGGCGAAGGTCAGCATTGGAGCCTCGCGGCTCCCCAAGCCATAGACCTGATCGCTCCACCGCACCCTGTCAGTGATGTCGCGTATTTTCAGTGGTGCCCCGGTAGTCATCGTCCAACCGTATCGCCAATGTGCAGAACCTGCGACCCGATTGGGTGGACACCATGCCTGTCTATTTTCTGCTCCACGACGGCGAAGGCGATTGGCGCATCAAGATCGGCCGAGCCAAGGACATAGAGAGCCGAAGGAAACAGCTTCAAACCGGCAATCCAGACCCCCTGAAACTGGTAGGCGAAATCAGGACTGAAGACGCATCAAAGCTGGAAGCCGCCCTGCACCGGCAGTTCAACGACCAGCGGGTCGATCCCAAGTTGGAGTGGTTCTACATCCAACCGGCGGACGTGTGGCCCGTGCTGGAACGCCACCGGCAAATCGCATTCGTCGGGGTGTCAGGAAACGCCTACGAGATCACCGGTTGCGACAACGACGGCATTCCAGAATATGCCGGGGTCTGGGAGTGGGGGCAGTTCGATCTTGAGGAGTTGTGCCCGTTCTGCGGATGGCTGGGCGGCATGCATTTTCAAGATGCCTCGTGGATGTATCACTGCATCGAGTGCGACACCCTGACGAACTTCGAGGAAGATCGGGATGATGAGCCGCCCGATGACTATCCCGGCTAAAGCACCTGACCTATGCCGGCCACGAGTTCCTCGACACCATCAGAGACGCCGAGGCCTGGAGACGGACGAGGGATGCGGCTGTGAAGGTCGGCGGCGTCAGCCTCCAGGTGATGGACGAGATCGGGAAGGACTACGCCAAACAAGTTCTAAAGGAGCGGATCGGGATCGTTCTTCCGAAGAGTGCCGCAAAATCGAACTGAGGGCGTCAAGGCTGGGGGGGGGGCGTCAGGTGGGCTCGTGACGTACCTCAGGACGAGATATGCCACATCGGTTGGACAGGCCTTGAAAGCGGCTGAGAACGTCTCAGTGTCTGCGCCGGCGATCCGTATGGTTGGGTCAGCGCCTCGCGCCAGTACAAATCCTTGCCGGATGAGACCCGAAACGACGTGACTAAGCCGCTCGTGAGCGGCAGAACCATCCAACCCTAGCGGGGCCGCGTTTAGCGCCGCGAAAGCCGCAGACCAATCGTCCGCTAAGACGTCGTTTTTCCAATCCCCGTTGGCATATGGCACCTGCACCCAGTGACGGTGGTTTGCTAGGACGACAAGCTGCTGCGGGCTAAGCTGCTCAATCAGGCCTAGTGCAAACTTGTGATCCTCGAAAAGCTCGCGAGCGTCGGTGCCGACCATCGCGGCCAGAGCGTTCGCCAGCAACTTGCTAAGTTCGGGATCGGGCGGCTGGTCGTTGAGAATGCTGCGAAGCTTCTCGAATAGCGCGTTGCCCCATGGATCGACGACAAAGTTTCGAAGCTCATCCAATCGAGCGCCTTGATCGTCCGCGGTGTTGAGGTAGTCGCTCAGCAAGGCCTCGATCTTCAGGGTGCGCATACGTTCCGTGACCGTGTCGGCCGTCGCCAGCAAATCTGCGATGGCCGCTCCGCCTGGCATCAATCCAGCCACCGCTTTGAATGCGGCTTTTGACCACTCCTTCACTGCGTCGGCATTGGCTTCTTCCGGCTTCGCCGCACCGCTTAGTCGCTCATCCAGAGAGCGATGTGCGGGCAGGTTGCCGCCGCCGAAAGATGAGCGGGTGGTCAGGGGTGTTTTCGACATCCTGTTCTTTCCGACACCATCACGCCCGGAGGTCGCCGTGGCCCATAGCAATGTCTTCCATCTGGGGGCCGTCAGGGTAAAGTTAAATGCTCCGAGGCACCCGCAGGCGCGTGTGCGATCACTCAGGACTCGAATGATGAACATCATCCTTGCTGGCGTCCAAGCTTTCGAGGGCAAAGCAAAGCCGGGGGACTTGGTCACCTTCTCTCTCGGCGGCACTCCTCACGTGGGCCTTTTGGTCAAGGACCCTCAGGGTGAAGGTGTCGTGTCGTTCTCGGGCGAGGGAGAAAGCCGCTTTGCGCTGCTAGACGTGTCCGCGATTGATCAAGTGAGGCCTATCGACGGACAGGTGTTTTTGGAGCCGCTCGATTCCGCCGCACCGTATCAGCTTCCTGGAGCAACCTTTGCGGCTGCTGGTTGCCTCGGGGTGGGGCCTGCCGGGGCGGTAGTTTGGGTGCGGGTTCAGAAACAAATACAGGCGTTCAACCTCTTGGATGGTTCTTATCAGCCGAACGCCGAGCGGAGCGGCTCTGCCATCAAAGGTTGGCGCCTCACCGTCCAAGCAGATGGTTTGCTAGATCGAACTGAGGTTGCTCGGTTCTCTGGCTAACTGCTCGCCGTGGCCGGCTCTGACCTCCAAAGCTTGGCAGCCGCTGACCGATGGGACCGATCATTGGGGGTACGCCTCCGATAATCGCCACCGAGCGGACCCGCCCTGCTCAGAACGCCGACAGGCTACGGTGAACGACTCCCGCTGACCTAGAGTCTGGTCGGCCGTCCCCCGCATCATTTTAGACATGGTATTTCTAAGACATCCTAAGACCTTTGGGGTGAAGGGGCAGCGGAGCGTTCCCCTAGATTGCCCCGTCCAGTACCATGTCCTGATGATGGGGAAGCGGAGCCGCGCGAGGTTAAGCCATCCGCGCCCCTTCCTCTTCCGATGTCGCAGTTGGGGTACTCAGCGGAGAAGGATAGGTGAGCCAGCCCGGTGCCAGCGGGGGTCTCGATGTCTGGTGATACCTGGAATCTATCCCAACTTTTCCTTCACGAGAAGTAGGGGTGAAAGGTGCACAAAGGTCGGCATCGACTAGCTATCGCTGGCGCGGTTTGGTCGGGTCGATAATGGCCTCGGCCTGATTGATGATCCGCTTATCGTTCCAAGACTGTTGCCGGCGACGGGCGCGCTGTTCGACGATCTCGGAGAACTCGGCAAAGTCGGTTAGCCAGGACACGTCTTTCAGGACACGAAGACCCCAGATGCTCAGCTTCCAATCGTTAGTGTAGTCGGTCGCGTGCTCGTTGATCGAGCAAGCGAAAAGGAGATCGCCGTCACGGGCAACTGTGACTTCTCCGTAGCGATCACCATAGCCATCCGGCGTGTAGCCGCGCCCCTTGTCGAGGAAGTCGACTTCATACGGGCGGCCATCGATCGCGATCGTGTAGCCCTTGGTGTGCTGGCTGTTCTGGACGGCCTGCTTTGGACGGACCGAGATCACATCGAGCCCGTATCGGGGGAGGTCGTCGAGTTCGCCCTTTTCCTTCCATACGTCCCAATGCCACGTGTTCCTGAGGATGCTGGCGAAGATCGCTTCCACGTTTGCCTTTCGCAGGAAGGCCTGGGCTCGCTCCAGCCGCTTCTTCTTCTCGTCCAGCCCCAGCTCTTTCTCTTCAGCGGCGCGCTTGGTCTCAAAGTGCTCGCGCACACCAGCCTGGACCCGAGCGACTTCGTCCAAGGTTGCCTGAGAGAACTCTTGATCGACCTCCGGTGCCGGCCGTGGGTGTGGGTCGGCGGGCTGAGCGGGTGCCCGGTCCAAGGGACCAAAGAGAACGTCGAATATCCCGCTGAGGATAGCTCTTCCTGTGGGCATCAGTTGATCGCGTCCGTGCTGTCCGCGTTGGCGACCAGCTCCATGGCTGCGACTGCGAACATCGTGCTGGTCGCCGCCTCCGCGGTCGCAGCGTCCCTGTGCGGATAGGCCTCAGGGGCGGCTTCCAGAAACGCGGCGTGGAAAAGATCCATCGCCTGCATGTCGGTCAGGTCGGCCCAGCTCTGCCGGCGTTCATCGAGCCGCCGGGCCATGATTACTCCAGCCTGCCGAAGAAGGCTGCCCATCGGTCCTTGCAGCAGCTCCCAAAAGTCTTCGAGGTCTTCGGCGGTCGGTCGCTTCGGCATGGTCGAAGCCTTTCACGAAAATCCCGACCTGTGGAGTCGGTTGCGCGAATCTGCCCTATCGTTGTGATCCACGGTTGAGGGACCAGCATGGCTTACAAAGCGAACGTCATTTCCGTCATGATCGCTTCCCCGAGTGACGTGCCCACAGAAAGGGCGCTCGTGCGTCAAATCCTGACGGAGTGGAACGACGTCTACTCGAAGCGAGAGTCGCTTGTCCTCATGCCTGTCGGCTGGGAGACGCATTCATCGCCCGAGCTGTCGGGGCGCCCCCAAGACATGATCAACGAACGCCTGCTGGCAGACGCAGACCTTCTGATCGGTATCTTCTGGACGCGGGTAGGCAGTGACACCGGTAAGGCCATCAGCGGCTCCATCGAGGAGATTGATCGTCACCGGGCGGCAGGCAAGCCAGTCATGATCTACTTCTCCGACGCGCCCGTCCGTCCTGACAGCGTGGATCACCAACAGTACGAGAAGCTCAAGGAGTTCAAGAAGTGGGCGATGACCGAGGGTCTCATCCAGACGTATGAAAGCCTCGACGATTTCAGGATCAAGCTGCACCAGCAGGTACCGCGCGCGCTTCAACAGAACCCGTACTTGCAGTCGATCATCAACCCAGGCGAGGGCGGCAACGTCAGGGTGAACCTCGACCCGGACCTAGACTCTTTCCGACCATCGCAGCCCTCCCTCTCTGAGGCTGGTGACACCTTGCTACGAAGCGCTGTTCAGGACGGGACGGTCATGGTCCTCCGAACGCTCGGCGGCACACACATCCAAGCTGGTCGCGAGAGTTTCGGGGACAGTAGCCCCCGAGACACTGCCCGGTGGACCGGAGCCGTTGAGGAGCTTGTCGAGAGGGGCTTCCTCGCTAACCGAGGCTACAAGGGCGAGGTGTTCGCGGTTACCAACGCCGGCTTCGAGTATGCCGAGGAAATGGGGTATCCGATCGGCAGCGCGCCCTAGTGCAGCTCTGAGCCCGCCTCCTAAGCGCTGCGCTCCAAGCCGTGCTCAGCGTAAATGTCGTCGAACATCTTCAGAGCCATGTCGGCGAGGTCAGTGAGCTGAGTCCCCGCGCTTTCGATGTCAGTCAGCGTAAAGTCCATGAGGGTTACAGCAGCGTCGTCTGCCTTGGTCGGCGTGAATCGGCGCAGTCGAAACGTGATGGTGTCAGAGGGGCGGGACAGCAAGACCTCCATCCAACCGTGGGTGAAGAAGTGCCTCTGTTGCTCCCAGCTCTCGATGGCGTCGGCAAGCGACTTCAGCGGCTCCGAGTAGGGAAACAGCACACCCTTGCGGTTGGCGATGGAGCGGACCCGCTTGAGCCTAGTGGCGAAGTTCATAGGGAAGGGCGTCGCCAAATCCTCATAGCCTGCCAGCCGCCCGACCTTCACGGCGAAATCCGCCATGATGAACTCCACTTGCGCATAGCCTCCGATGCACCAGCCACGGGCCTTGATCGCCGCCTCGACCGCATCCTTCACGAACTGGTCGATCTCCATCTGGTTCAGGCGGTGTATCATGGCGTTTCCTGTCAGCAGCGTGCGCGGAGGTGGCGGTTTTGCCTTTCCCTCGACCGGGTCATATACCGCCGCCATGGGACGAATCTGGATAACTATAGTCACGCAAATCGGCGGCTTCTCGGCTTCGATCCTGTCGATCTGGCTGGGCTATCGGCTGTTTGTCCTCGGGGCGACAGGAACGTTCAAGTTCTCTGGCACGGGGGGCGGTAACAGCGTCGGCATGGAGAGCGTCGCTCCGGGCCTAGCCTTCGCATTGTTCGGCGCGATAATCGCCGTGGCCCTGATCTTGAAGACCATAGGCGGCACATCAAAGCCGCCAGCGGCACAGGTCACCAGCCAGACTTTGCCGTAAGGCGTCCTCCCCTCGACTCTCGTGACGGTTGCGGCTTAGCTTTCATTTGCACCTGGGGAGGGCGGACGTGGCTAACAATGTAGCAGTGGCAGGTTGAGGCGTGGCTGGACTGCTATGCCTCATCCTGATTGGGAAATGTGCGGGGGACAGCCCCTCCAACAGCAGTTCCCTTGCGGCGACAACCCCGGCTCGGCCGGTTGTTCAGAAGACCCTGTATGTTAGCGCTGCATCCCTGAACTGCCGTGCAGCCGGCTCGTCCTCGGCGACCCGCGTCGAAGCTTTGTCAGAAGGCATGTCAGTCGGGGTCGTTGAAGAAGCCGGTGGCTGGTCAAAGCTGGACCGAACAACGCCGTGCTGGGTCAGCAGCACCTACCTTGCAACCACACCCAGAGCGGCCCAGCCCCAGCGCTTCGCATCAACCGGCGGCTCGTCGAGATCGAGCGGCTATTTTTCGTCTGGCTCAACGCGCCGGTCGTCGGGCTCGTCATCCACGCGACGAAGCGCATACAGCAACCCCGACGCAGGCACCTGCCCATGCCGGGGTAATCACGTCTGCATCGGTCCGCGCGGTGGTCGCTACTGCATCACGTCCGGTGGGAACAAACGATATGGCGTTTGATCAGCGGCTTGATTCTCACCAAAACGGGGACGGTCAGTCATGGCTGAGATGATAGATCCTTCGGTAGCTCTCCCATCATTCCAACAGGCGCTCGAAACGGGTGAGTTGGTTCCACGGCAAGCCTCGACCGACCCCCATCTCTTCATCGCAATGGACCCAGTCGGGTCTGGCGTTCGACTGACTTACTTCAGATCGGAAGGCGGTCAGATCACCGGGATATGCATGGTGGTGCACAATGGGTTCCACGAGGGCGTGGTGTGCTTCGACCTCGGCTACGCAACTGCAGAAGCGTTTCGCCATCAGGGGCGCGGATCAGAGCTCGTTGGAGCCGCTGTGAGGGACCACATCTCTGGCATGGCTCGGGCAGGGGTGAGCAGCCTTTACATCGAGGCCGTCGTGGGTGTCGAGAATATCGGTTCGCAGCGTATCGCCGAGCGCCATCTCAACCCCAACAGGGAAGAGATCACCGACAGCGTCTCAGGCCTTCCTGCTTATCGGTATGTCCTTCCCGTGGGAGTAGATACCTAGTCGCCCCACCACAGTACCAAGGGCAAGGTGACGGAGGAGGGCAGCGGTCCGTCCAGCAACGCTCTCTCGCCAACGGGTTGCAACGCTGCTTTATAGGCAGCGGTCGGTTGAGGCGGAGCATATGAAGTTCGACGTTTACTGCGATGAGGCACAGCCAGACGTCTTCTCGTCGGCTGCTCCGCGTGCCAAATATCTAATGATCGGATCGCTTTGGCTTCCCTCCGACATGCGAAATGACGCCAAAGAGAAGATCACGCGCCTCAGAAAGCAGCACGGCGTTTGGGGGGAAATGAAGTGGACAAAGATTTCGCCCTCGAAGGCGGACTTTTATCTGGAGCTCATCGACCTATTTATGAGCTACGGATCCGACATGAGGTTTCGCTGCATTGCGGTCGAGCACCAGCACGTCAACATGGGCCGTCACGGCAACGACGAAGAACTTGGATTCTATAAGTTCTACTATCAAGTCCTCCATCATTGGATTTTAGACTTCAACGCGTACAATATTTTCTGCGATCAAAAGCCCAATAGGGATCGCACGCGACTTCATGTTTTGAAGAAGTGCCTCAGCTACGCAAATCGCAACAGTGAGATTTTCAACGTTCAATCACTTCCCTCAAAAGAGGTCGTACTCCTTCAGCTCAGCGATGTTCTGCTGGGCGCGGCGAGCAGTCGGATGAACGAGACGTTGCGGCCAGGCTCAGCGAAGGAAGCTATCGTCCAGAGACTCGAGGCGCGCCTCGACCGGCATGGCGTACTGGGCCCTACAGCAGCCAGTGCCAAGAAGTTCAACATCTTCCGGATTCGGCTGGAGGGTGGTTGGTGACTCCCCTCATCACTCTTCTCGATGAAGCGGCTTATCGTCGGCATTTCGAGCAGTCGTACTGTCGAGGAGCGGCGGCCACTCACGATGGCATCCCCGTGTTTTTTAAGAAGTCGGCTTTTGATCACGCGTTCTACGAGAGCAGTAAGCGCGACGGCGTAAAAGATACCTTTTCGCTTGTACGCGCCCAACGCTTGGACTGGATTGCTGAAACGCTCACCAACCCCGCTGCTATTCGGTACCAAGGGTACATTCGCAAGACCCGCACCTATGACCCCACCCGATGCGTCGGCGTGGTTCTTGAAGATTTCGTTGTGGTGCTCGCGCTCGGCCTAAGGGCAGGTGGACAACTCAAGGGTGAGTTCGTCACCTGCTACCAAGCAGACAACTCGATAGGCAAAATCCGCCAATCCCCGCTCTGGGATCAGGCGCTCTGCCTAGCCGAACTGCAAAAAAGAAGTGGACGCTGATTTGCTACGCTGGCTCAGCGTCCAAAGCCTCGATAGGTTCAGAGCCGATAGGCAAGGAACTCCGCGCTTATATGAGTCATCCTGGCATGGGCGTCAAGCAGGAGTTGACAAGTGGACGATTCTTATTGGTGGGAATCGCGTTGATCGCCGGGCTTCCACGGATAATCGTCGATGACCAGCCTGATGATCGACCAAGGCCGACTGCCCGTAGCGTCGCCAGCCGTTCTTCCAGCTTTCCGAGGTCGTCGGCTTCCACTTCGGGGAGAAGCCACGCGAGTGCTCGAACTTTCTCGCTCACGTCGCTCGAGGTTGGCTCCCAGTGTTCTGGCAGCGAGAACTTCCAAAGCCGACCCATCCGAGGCGGAAGCGTTTGCATCAGGCTCGTTGCCCCGCCCCGGGGGGATTACGGGCCTTGGATTCTGACGGGGTGAGGGACCCGGGGCCACGGCCCTCTCCCGGCTTGGGCGGGGGGGGTCAGCGTCTCCGGATTGAGCACCGATTCTCGTTTTTCGAAGGGGCTCGGGGGAACAGAACACCACCCGAGACCAGCCGACCTAAGCGTATTCGCGGCGTTCGATCATAGCGAACAGCGCGCGGGCGGCGCGACCCAGATAGCGGCAGTGCACCTGACGGTCTTCGTCGCTGGCGTTACGATCACGCAGGGAGATGACCGACATGCGGCGGCGGTTCTCCGGGTAAGGTGGCGGCGTCACCACCTTCAGGTAGATCGCTGGGTCGGGTTCGGCCGTCGCATGCTGCTCGGTCATGATCAGGCGGGCCGCCGGCAAACCACCCGGACCCTCACCGAAGTTGTTGGGCACGGCGATGATGTGGCCTTGCTGTTCCAACTGGGTGCAGGCGACGGCGATGCTTCCATGGTGGCGGGTCGTCAGACCGAGGCCAACGGCGAGCCAGTAGATCTCCATCGGCGTCATCGGCAGCTTCACTAGCGAGAGAACGGTCATCACCACGGACTTGCATTCCGTCTGAATGGTCAGGCCGTGGTGATAGGCGATCCGTCGAGCTTGAGCCTTCGGCGGCGACGCGGGGGGCTTGCGGGGGCGGCGCATCAGTGGGCCGCCACGGGCAGCGCGGCTTGCCAGGCCGTGATGTCGGAGACGAACCAGAGCTGGCGTTGGCCGACCCGGCGGGGCTGGGGGAACTGACCGTTCCGGCGCAGTTGCCAGACGGTGGTGCGTCCGATGCCGATCAGGCGGCGCACGACACCCCACGGGATCAGGGCGTCAGGAAGTTGAAGCGTGGTCAAAGGGCATATCCTTCAGCTCGAAGAACGCCGAGCGGCGTGCGGTTTCGGGTAAACCGCTACGAACAGATGCCACCGATCCGGTCTCGCGCAAGATCATTTTTAACCGATAACCCTCTGATTTACTGGGAACATTCCTTTACAAACCCCGAAAAACGGCCGGATTCCAAGGCGGTGCGAAGCCCTGATTGAGAGTGTTGCCAGACAAACTTTTTTCACGCCCATCGCTGACCACCACGCCTTAGAAGCCGCGATGTCCCGCTCATGTTCTAATATGCCTAAGCTATGCGCATCGCCTTCCCGTTGCTCCTGGGTATAGCAGGTTGCCGGTCGGCAGATGCCGCCACCCCAGCGCCGAATGCCGCCGTCGTGCTGCCAGAGGATGTCCGTGTCATCGATGGCGACACACTGGCCCTCAGGGGCGAGACGATCCGCATCTCCAACATAGACGTGCCGGAGGCTATGCCGCGCTCTCGTTGCTGGGCCGAAGCCCGCTTTGCCCGGGAAGCGACCTTTGCTCTCGAACTGGCCGTGGCGAACTGGGCGGTCATGCCGCCGGTGATCACCACGAGCGGTAAGGATCAGTACGGCCGGACCTTGGCTACGCTGTCCTCGCCCGGCGGTGAAGACGTCGGGGAAGAACTGGTCAAGTCAGGTCTGGCCGTCGCGTGGACCGGCAGACGTTGGGAGTGGTGCGGCCCGGTCACCGACGCGGCGGCCGGCGCCCCGCTTCTGACAGCTCAGCCATCGCCCTTAGCCTTGGCGCACTGAAAAAGACCCGCCAAGCGATTGGCTGTGCCCCATATGTGCCCCAGCCACCGAACACCAGCGAGGCGCGCGCCTCCCGGATGGGAATGTCTTTCAACTTCAATGGGAAAGAATGGCGCGCCCGGAACGATTCGAACGTCCGACCCTCAGATTCGTAGTCTGATGCTCTATCCAGCTGAGCTACGGGCGCGCACAGGCCTTTCGGCGAGGGCGGGTCTTTAGCGGAGGGGGGCGGGCAGCGCAAGCGGGTCGGGCCGGGTTTCTGCGTTTGCGCGCCGTGGGGTTGGCGAACCACGGGTGGGGGCCTAATCCTGAGCATCTCCCCGTTTTTTGTTCCACCAGAGAAGGGTCGCTGATGCGCCCGATAGCCTACCCCGCTGAAGCTGGTCCCAGCGCGTCCGCGATGCCGAGGCGACGGGGGCGATGGAGGCTGGGGCTTGCCCTTGGCGTGGTCGCGACGGCGATCCTGGCCGGGTGTCAGACCGAGATCATGACCGGGACCGGGGCACCGGCGGTCGCCGCGCCGCCCGTGACCCAGGCGCCGATGGCGCGGGGGCCGTTCGTGGCAGCGGCCAATCCGCTGGCGGTCGAGGCGGGAATGGCGGTGCTGAGGCGCGGCGGGACGGCGGTGGATGCGGCGGTGGCGATCCAGGCGGTGCTGGGGCTGGTCGAGCCGCAGTCGTCGGGTCTGGGCGGCGGGGCCTTCATGATGCTGTACGATGCCGATACCAAGGCGGTTACGGCCTATGACGGGCGGGAAACCGCCCCCGCATCGGCGACGCCCGAGCTGTTCTGGGAGGACGGCAAGCCCCTGTCGGTGCCGGATGCGATCCTGAGCGGGCGATCGACGGGCGCACCGGGGGCGGTGGCCATGCTGGCCATGGCGCAGAAGGACCACGGGGTCCTGCCCTGGGCGTCGCTGTTCGGGGATGCCGAGCGGCTGGCCGAGGAAGGGTTCACGGTGTCGCCGCGACTGGCGGGGATGATCGCCATCACGCGGGGCCAGGCCCGGACGCGCTGGGCGACGGCCTATTTCACCAAGGCGGACGGCACGCGTTATGTGGCTGGGGACACCTTGCGGAACCCGGCCTATGCCCAGACGGTGCGGACGTTGGCGCAGGGCGGGGCCGAGGCCTTCTATCGCGGGCCGATCGCGGCCCGGATCGCGGCGACGGTGGCCGAACAGCCCCGGCCGGGTGGACTGACCGAGGCCGATATCGCGGCCTATCGGCCGATCGAGCGCGGGGCGTTGTGCCGGCCGTTCCGGATCTATGTCGTCTGCGTGCCGCCGCCGCCGTCCAGCGGGGTGGCGGTGCTGCAACTGCTGGCGATGGCCGAAGAGACGCCTGCGATCGATCAGGGGCCCGACAGCGTGGCGGCCTGGACCGCCTTCGCCCAGGTGCAGCGGCTGATGTATGCGGACCGGGATCGCTATGTCGGGGATCCGGCCTTCGTCGGGGTGCCGGTGCAGGGGTTGCTGGACGAGGACTATGTGGCGGCGCGGGCGGCCCTGGCCCCCGGCCTGACCGGAGCCGCCGAGGCGGGGGATCCGCCGGGCGGGGTGTTCCGGGCCCAGGACGCGACGCGAGAGGTGGCGGGCACGTCGCATTTCGTGGTCGTCGACGATCAGGGCAATGCCGTCAGCATGACCACCACGGTGGAGAGCATCTTCGGCTCGGGCCGGATGGCGGGCGGCTTCTTTTTGAACAACCAGCTGACGGATTTCTCGTTCCGGCCGACGGACGACCAGGGCCGCCCGGTGGCCAATGCGGTGGCGGCGGGCAAGCGGCCCCGGTCGTCGATGTCGCCGGTGATCGTGCTGGACGCCCAGGGACGGCTGGTGGGGGCGCTGGGGTCGCCCGGCGGACCGTCGATCCTGGCCTATAATGCCAAGGCCCTGATCGGGACGCTGGTCTGGGGGATGGCGACGCAGGATGCGTTCGACCTGCCCAATCTGGTGGCGCGCGGCGACGGGTTCGGGGCGGACACGGACCGGTTCGCGGGGCCGTTGAGGGAAGGGCTGAACGCAGGCGGCATCCCCTTGCGGCCCAATGCGTCGGAGAACTCGGGCCTGCACGGGGGGTTCTGGAAACAGGGTCCGAACGGTTGGGCCTGGGACGGTGGGGCCGACGACCGGCGCGAGGGCGTGGCGCGGACGCAGTAGGCGACGGGGCCGGTCGGTCCAGTCGTAACAAAAAGCAGCGTCTGGATCGTCTGGAATGTCTGGATTGGGCCTGACGGCGCGCGGCGGGGCCGACCGATCCGGATGGCAAAAACACCGTCCGAACCGTCCGAACCGTCCGGATAGACCTGTGATGGCAGGCATGGATGTCAAAGACCGGCGCGCAGTGTCGCACAGGTTCCGGGTCAGGCGGGGAAGCCCCCCCAGAAAACATCGGAATCCCTTGTCCTGACCGGCATTGGAGGGGGCGAGTTATGAGAGGTCCGGCGTCTGGCCCCGCATCTTGTTTCCGCACGGCCATGTCTTCACGCGTGAAACGGGATCGCGGCCGGGAACGCGAGCGACAACGGAACCGTTAAGCCGCCGCCCTTGTGTCAGCTTCCGTTCATATCGACCCGGGCAAGCGTCGAAATCCCGGTTTGAACGAAGTGGACCTCGAATGACCCTGCGCGTCCTGGTGGCCCCGTCCGGATACAAGGAATGCCTGGAGGCGGACCGGGTGGCGGAGGCCATAGCGGAAGGGGTGCTGAGAGCCCTGCCGGACGCAAGGGTGACGCGTTTGCCGCTGGTCGACGGGGGCGAGGGTTTCGCCCAGGCGATGGCAGTCGCCACAGGCGGCCGGATCGAGTCGCTCAGCGTGACCGGGCCGGTCGGTCAGCCGGTCGCGGCGACCCTGGGCTGGCTGGGCGGTGACGGACCGCGCACGGCGGTCGTCGAGATGGCTCAGGCGGCGGGTCTGAGGCTGGTGCCCACGGACGCGCGCGATCCGATGAAGACGACGACACGGGGGGTCGGGGAGTTGATCCGGGCGGCGCTCGACGATGGGGCGGAGCGCATCCTGGTGGGGTGTGGCGATTCCGGAACCAATGACGGCGGCGCGGGTATGGCCCAGGCGCTAGGCGTCCGCTTGCTGGACGCCGAGGGTGACGACATTCGAGACGGTTGCGAGGGCCTGGCCGACCTGGCGCGGGTGGATGTCGACAACCGCGATCCCCGCCTCGAGGGCGTTCGGATCGAGGCGATCTGCAACATCACCAATATGCTGTGCGGCCCGCGCGGGGTGGCGCGTGTGTTCGGACCGCAGAAAGGGGCGTCGCCGGAAACCGTCGAGCGGATGGCCAAGGCCCTCGATACCTATGCGGCCGCCCTTGAAGGCGCATTCGGCGTCGATGTGCGCCAGATTCCGGGGGGCGGGGCGTCGGGCGGTCTCGGCACGGGGCTGAAGGTCTTGCTGGGGGCCGAGCTGCGGTCACGCTACGACGTCGTCCTGCCCTATTTCGATCTGGATGCGCGACTGGCCGAGGCGGACTTGGTCTTCACCGCAGAGGGCGGCATCGATCTGCAGACGCCGAACGGCAAGATCCCAGTGGAGGTGGCGCGACGGGCCAAGCTGCTGGGGCTGCCGGTCTTCGCCCTGGCGGGGGCCGTGGGCGATCCGGCGCGCGTGGTCTATGAGCATGGGGTGGATGCCTTCTTCTCGACCGCCATGCGACCCTGCCCGCTGGAGATGGCGATGGCCGAGGCCGAGACCCAACTGGCGCTGGGGGCCGAGAATGTGATGCGGGTCGTTTTGGCCGCCCGGGCCATGCCGCGCGGATGACATCAGCGGGGGCGCAGACAGCCCGGTCTGGACGCTGGATCAGGCCCGTGGGTCTGGCGCTGGCGTTCGCCGTTCTGGCGGCGCTCGTGCTGTTGCCCGAAGACCTGTTCCAGCCAGGACGCGTGGCGCTGGCGGTATTCGGTACCGCCGTCATCCTGTGGGCGACGACGAAACTGGATGCCTCGTGGATCGCGCTGGCGGGTGCGGTCGCCCTGGTCCTGTTCGGAGCGGCGGGTCAGCGCGACGTCACCGGGATGTTGGGTGACGACATCATCTGGCTGATGATCGGGGCCTTCGTCATCGGCGCGGCGTTCGAGACCTCGGGACTGGCGGCACGTCTGACCGGAGCGGTGGCCGCGCGCGCCCGGACGACGGGCCAGCTGTTCTGGCTGACCACCCTGGCCCTGATCCCCCTGACCTTCCTGATCCCGTCGACGTCGGGTCGGGCGGCGGCGACGCTTCCGGCGCTCAACGCCTTCTTCGGTGCGGAGCGGGGCGCGGGGGCCGAGCGGGGTCGGCGGGCCTTCGCCATCCTGATCCCGACCATCATCCTGGTCGCGACGACGGCCGCCCTGACCGGTGCAGGGTCGCATCTGCTGGCCGAAGACCTGCTGTATCAGCGGATCGGGGAGCGGTTCGGTTTTGCACAGTGGGCGCTGTGGGGTCTTCCGTTCGCCCTGGCGGCGTCGCTGGCGTCCTGCTGGGTCGTGCTACGGCTGTTTCTGGACGGCGACGAGCGGGCAGCGCCCGTGCCACAGGCCAGCCTGGGACGCGGTCCGATGACGCCCGCCGAGTGGAAGACCCTGGCCATCGCCGCCGTGACGTTCGGCCTGTGGTTCACGACGAGCTGGCACGGCTATCGCATCGCCAGCGTCGCCATCCTGGCCATGATCGTGCTGACCGCACCGTGGGTCGGGGTTTTGAAATTCAAGGCGGCGATGAAGGCGGTGAACTGGTCGCTGGTGCTGTTCGTGGGGGCCGCGCTGGTGCTGGGACAGGCGTTGATCAACACCCAGGCGGCAGGCTGGCTGGTCGGTTCGCTGTTCGACATCACCAGCCTGGACACCATCCGAGGGGGCAATGCCCCGGCCATCGTGGTCGTCGCCGCCATCGCGGTGATCAGCCTGGCCTCACACCTGTTCATGACCAGCCATGTGGCGCGGACGGCGGCGCTGGGACCGCCCTTCATCCTGATGGCCCAGACGGCGGAGCTGAACCCGGTCGCTGTCCTGTTTATCGCCACGGCGGGGATGAACTACTGCCTGACCCTGCCGGTCTGTTCCAAGGCCCTGCTGCTGTTCCAGGACGTGGACGGCGTCACCTTTCGCCCGCGCGACTTGATGCGGCTCAGCGCGGTGCTGACGCCGGTGCATCTGGTGCTGATGGTCGTCTTCTATTTCGGCTGGTGGCAGTGGACGGGGCTGTCGTTGACGCTTTGACGATCAGTCGTCGTCGTCGGACTGACCGCGTTCGACGCGGGTGACGCGTCCGTCCCGGTTGATGCTGATCTCGACCTCGCGACCCCGACGGTCCCGGCCCTCGATCTCCCAGCCGCCGTCGTCGCGTTCGATCTCCTCGATCTCGATCATGCCGTAGCCGCGCGCGATCTGCACAGCTTGGGCCTCGGTGACCTCACGCCGTACCGGCGGGCGATCACGGTCCTGGGCCAGGGACGGGGCGGCCGCGCCTAGAACCAGCAAAGCGGTCAGAACGATCAGGCGGGGATGTCTGGCCATTGCGGCCCCCTTAATGGAAGGTTCGATTGCAGCTCCCGCATGGAAGATAGGCCAGGCATGCCGGGGCGACAACCGCTCGCGCGCGGACCGGGGGTCAGGCTGGCAGCCGCAGTTCGAACGTCGTCCCCTCCGGCCCCGTCTCGACCAGCTTCAGCTCGCCGCCATGGTTGGCCGCCAGTTCGCGCGAGATGGTGAGGCCCAGGCCCGTGCCGTCGGAGGCCTTGCTGGAGACGAAGGGCTCGAACAGGTGTTCGGACAGGCGGGGCGGGATGCCGGGGCCGTCGTCGGCGATGCGGATGACGGCGGTGGCCGCGTCCGTCGTGGCGGAGAGGCGCACGGCTCCCTTGCGTTTGCGCCCGCCGCGCCCGGCGTCGGCCTCGATGGCCTGGCGGGCGTTGCGCATCAGGTTGACCAGGATGCGGTGCAACTGGTCCGGGTCGGCGTTGACGGTGAAACCGGCGGGGATGGCGGGGGTCAGGCGGACGCCGTCGGGGTCGAGGCCGGCGTCCTCGGCGGCAGATGCGGCGGCGGTGGTCAGGTCGATGCCGGTGCGCTGGGGGGCCGGTTCCTCGCTCTTGCCATAGTCCAGGACGTTGCGGGTCAGGGCGGCGGCGCGGCCCAGCGCCCGCTCCAGACGCGGCAGGGCGGCGGCGACCTGGGGGTCGGCGGAGTCCGCGAGGCGCTCGGACGCCATCTGGGCAGAGGTCAGCATGTTCCTGAGGTCGTGGTTGATCTTGGCCACCGCCTCGCCCAAGGCCACCAGACGGGCGCGGGCGCGGAGCGATCCCCGGACCTCTTCCTGCATCCGCGCCAGTTCGCGCTCGACGCGGCCGATCTCGTCGTGGCGATCCGACGGCTCGGGACCGTCATGCTCGGGGTCGCCGGCGAAACTCTCGATCGAACGGGTGACGCGCCGCAGGGGGTGGATGACCAGGAAGACCAGGGCGGCATAGAGCATCGCGCCCGCCAGGATCGAGACGAAGATCGACACCAGCAGGCTGTTCAACAGGAAGGCGCGCAGTTCCTGTTTCAGCGGCTCTGCCGGAGCCAGGACCTCGATATAGTCGCCGGGGCGATAGCGGGGGGCGGCGCGGACGCGGATGGATCGGTCAGGATGGGCCGTCAGGGTGCGCCAGGGGTCGGTGAGGCGCAGCGCCAGGGGCCGGTCGCGCAGGTCGATGAAGTCGGGCGTGCGGGGCAGGCTGGGGGCCTGGAGTAGTTGCGACAGCACGCCCTCCTCGCTGACGGCGACGGCGGACACGCCCCCGATGCGCAGCAGCTGTTCGGCGACCTCGTCGGAGACGGCGTTGTAGGGCAGGGCCTCGACACCGACGGAGGCCAGTTCGGCGGACTGGATCCGGTCCTGCAGCCAGCGTTCCTGGAAGGAGGCGGCGCTGGGCACGATGATCAGGCCACCGACCGCGATGGTGAATATCGCGGTCAGCAGCAGAAGGCGTGACGACAGGCCGTCCGGGGCATGCAGGGGGACGCGCTCGAACAGGCGGCGCACAGGCTGGGGCAGGGCCCCGGACGGTGCAGTGATCTGGCGATCGTCCCTCATGCGGGTCGCCGTCTCAGCCGGGCCTGGATTGTCTTCATGGCGAACGGCAGGACGACGGCCAGGACGAAGACCCCCGCCATCGGAGCCCAGAACTGGTTGAACAGGGCCTGGATGTCGGGATCGGGATCGACGGCCAGCAGGGCGTTCAGACTGTCTCCGATCCAGCAGTAGATGAAATGGGCCGGCAACAGACCGATCACGGTGGCGACCGTATAGGGCATCAGGCGGACCGACATGACGCCTGCGGCCAGGTTGATCATGTGGAAGGGGACGACGACGGCCAGGCGGCTGGCCAACACATACCAGAAGGTGTCGCGGTCGATGGCGTCGCAGACCCGCTGCATCATGCCGGCGTCGCGGGCGGCCTTGTCGCGCAGGGACTGGCCCAGGGCCGAGCGCGCGACGGCATAGACGACCAGGGCCCCCAGGGTGGCGGCGACGGAGGTGGCGACGCCGCCGACCCAGGGGCCGAACAGATAGCCTGCGGTGATGGTGACGAAGAAGACGCCCGGCACCACGCTGGCCGTCAGAACGGCGAAGACGGCGACCAGGGCCAGGAGGCTGAGGACATAATGAGACGCCGCATAGGCGCGCAGGTCCTCGCCATGGTCCCGCAGCGTGTCCAGCGACAGATAGCGGTTCCACCCCATGCCGAAGATCAGGGCGATCACGCACGCCAGGGCGACCAGGGGCCAGAAGCGGCGTATGAACGGCATAAGGCCTCCTTTCTGGTCCGTTGAGCCGCCGACTGGCGTTGACAGCCCGTGCGCTTTCGACCTATACGCCCGCCCTTCCCGCGACGGACGCTTTTTGTCTGGCGCGACCCTTTCAACCCGAGGAGCCGATCGTGAAGCGGACCTATCAGCCGTCGCGTTTAGTGCGCAAGCGCCGTCACGGCTTCCGTTCGCGGATGGCCACCAAGAACGGACAGAAGATCGTCGCGCGGCGCCGCGCCAAGGGCCGCAAGAAGCTGACGGCCTAACCGACCCTGCAATCCTCCACCGTTTCGCGGAGGAGGATCGATGATGGAACACCCCAAAATCGAGCGCCTGACCTCGCGGCCCCAGTTCCTGGCGGCCGCGAAAGGCGTTTCCCAGGCGCGCGGTGCCGTGGTCGTGCAGCGGCTGGACCGGTCCGACGACGTTGCCACCATCCGCGTCGGCTTCACCGCCACCCGAAAGGTCGGCGGGGCCGTCGTCCGCAACCGGGCCAAACGGCGTCTGCGCGAGGCGGCGCGGGCCCTGGTGCCCGTCCACGGCGTGAGCGGCAGCGACTATGTGCTGATCGCGCGCATGGGCACGGCGGGGCGGGAATGGGACCGTCTGCTTGACGATGTGAAATCGGCGCTTACAAGGCTGGCGACCCCGCAGGGCGCGGCTTTGGTCGCTCCAAAACCCCGCGATATTCCCGGCCAGGACCGCTTACCCGAATGAAGAACGAGAATACGCGCAACACGGTGATCTTCATCGTCGCGACGCTGGTCATCCTGATCGGATACCAGTTCTTCGTCATGCGGCCCCAGGCCGAGCGGATGCGTGCCGCCCAGATCGCCGAGGCGGCCCAGACGACCACCGATCCCACCGGTGCGACCGGCGGGCCCGAGGGGCCGATCACCACGCCCACGACCTCCAGTGCTATCTTCACCACCGACCGCACCGAGGCCCTGGGCAGCGCCGCCCGGGTGCCGATCGACACGCCGCGGGTGCAGGGTTCGCTGTCGCTGCAAGGCGCGCGGATCGACGACCTGTTTCTGAAGAACTATCGCGAGACGATCGACCCGGACGCGCCCCTGGTCGAGCTGTTCCGGCCGCAGGGGATGGAGCATGCCTATTTCGCCCAGTTCGGCTGGACCGGCCAGAATGTGGCGGGCGGGGTGCCTGGCCCCAATACACTGTGGCGGCTGACGGCGGGCCAGCGGCTGACGCCGACGACGCCGGTCACCCTGACCTGGGACAACGGTCAGGGCCTGCGGTTCACCCGCGTGGTCAGCGTCGATGCCGACTATCTGTTCACCGTCTCGGACACGGTTGCCAACCTGGGCACCGCGCCGATCACCATCGCCCCCTATGGCCGGGTCGAACGCCAGGGCGTGCCGGCCGATCTGGGCAAGCAGCAGATCCTGCACGAAGGCGCGATTGGCACGTTCAGCAACGATGGCCAGGCCATCACCAAACAAATCAAATACGGCAAATGGGCCGACGAACCGCGTCAGGATTTCACCTCGACGGGCGGCTGGCTGGGCATCACCGACAAATACTGGATGTCCGCGCTGATCCCGCCCCAGGCGGAAGAGATTCAGGCCCGGTTCGTCATCACCGACCCCGAACGCACTAATATCCACCAGGCCAGCATGCTGGGCGCCGAACGGACGATCGCCCCGGGTCGACAGATTGAGGAGGTCCAGCACCTGTTTGCCGGGGCCAAGCGCAACGAGATCCTGTCGGCCTATGAGAAGTCGCTGGGCCTGCCGCGTTTCATCTATGCGATCGACTGGGGCTTCCTGTGGTTCCTGACGCGGCCGATCTTCCTGATCACCGAGTTCTTCTATGGGCTGGTCGGAAACTTCGGCGTGGCCATCCTGCTGCTCACGGCCACGATCAAGCTGATCATGTTCCCGCTGGCCAACAAGAGCTACGAGAGCCTGTCCAAGATGCGTCTGCTCCAGCCCAAGATGGAGGAGATCAAGAAGAAGTTCAAAGACGACCCTCAGGCCCAGCAGAAAGAAACCATGGCGCTGTATCAGCGCGAGAAGATCAATCCGCTGGCGGGCTGTCTGCCCATCCTGGTCCAGATCCCGGTCTTCTATGCGCTCTACAAGGTGCTGTTCGTGACCATCGAGATGCGGCATGCGCCCTTCTTCGGCTGGCTGCGCGACTTGTCGGCGGCGGACCCCTCGACCCTGTGGAACCTGTACGGCCTGATCCCCTTCGACCCGGCGACCGTGCCGGTGATCGGGGTGTTTCTGGCAGGCACCTTCGCGCTGGGCATCCTGCCGATCTTCTATGGCCTGACCATGTGGCTGCAGACGGCGATGAACCCGCCCGCGACCGATCCTGTCCAGCGCCAGATCTTCATGTTCATGCCGGTGATCTTCACCTTCATCATGGCCACCTTCCCGGCAGGCCTGCTGGTCTATTGGGCCTGGAACAACGTCCTGGGCATTCTGCAGCAGTGGTTCATCATGCACCGGTTCAAGGCCGAGAACCCGATCGACACCTTCTTCGCCCGGTTCAAGAAGGCCTGATGATCGACTTCACCGACGAGGAACTGGAGGCCGCGCGGGTGCTGTTCGCGCGGCCCGCGACCTTCGTCATGGGGGCCGCCAAGATCGAACAGCTGCCCGAACCGGACCTGCCCGAGATCGCCTTCGCCGGTCGATCCAACGTCGGCAAGTCCAGCCTGATCAACGGCCTGGTCGGCATGCACAAGCTGGCGCGGGCCTCCAACGAGCCGGGCCGGACGCGGGAAGTCAATTTCTTCGATCTGGACAACAAGCTGCGACTGGTCGACCTGCCCGGCTATGGCTGGGCCAAGGCGTCCAAGACGACGGTGAAGAAATTCCAGGACCTGGGTCGCGACTATCTGCGGGGGCGGGTCACGCTGAAGCGGGTCTATCTTCTGATCGATGCGCGCCATGGGCTGAAGTCGGTCGATGGCGAGGCGCTGGATGCGCTGGATACGGCGGCGGTCTCCTATCAGATCGTCCTGACCAAGGCCGACAAGATCAAGCCGCACGAGGCCGAGGCCGTGCGCGAGGCGACGCTGAAGGGCGTGTCGAAACGGCCCGCCGCCTTCCCTGCCGTGATCGTGACCTCGGCCGAGAAGGGCACCGGCATGGCTGAGTTGCGCGCCGAGATCATGCGGACGACCGGCGCGGAACTCTGACGCCAAGCCTACCGTTCGATCCCCGATCATCGACACCCGATCGCGCAAGGGCCCCGTTGCCCCCGGCCACCAATCCGCTAGTGTCGAGGGCCGTTGACTGAAGGGCGACTCAGACAGTCGCCGCCCGCCGAGCCGAGACCCCATGCAGCTGACCATCGAACGTTCCGCGCTTCTGAAAGCCCTCGGCCATGTGCAGAGCGTGGTGGAACGCCGGAACACCATTCCGATCCTGTCCAACGTCCTGCTGAGCGCCGGTCGCGACACCCTGTCGTTCGCCGCAACGGACCTCGACATGGAGATGGTCGATCAGGCCGACGCGACCGTCCAGGTCGAGGGCCAGATCACCGCGCCTGCCCATACCCTGTACGAGATCGTGCGGAAGCTCCCGGAAGGGGCCGAGGTCGCCCTGACCTACAACGGCGACGATCCTCGGTTGACGGTGGCGGCCGGGCGGTCGCGGTTCAACCTGCCGGTCCTGCCTGCGGGCGACTTCCCCGTCATGTCCACCGACACCTCGGGCACGCGCTACACCCTGATGAAGGAAGATCTGGCGCGGTTGATCGACAAGACCCGGTTCGCGGTCTCGACCGAGGAGACGCGCTATTATCTGAACGGCCTGTATCTGCACACTGTGGCCGAGGCCGGCATTCCGCTACTGCGCGCCGTGGCGACCGACGGACACCGGCTGGCCCTGGCCGAGACGCCTGCGCCGGAAGGGGCTGCGGGCGGTCCGGGCGTGATCGTGCCGAGGAAGACCATCGACCAGGTCCGCCGTCTGCTGGACGACGGGTCCGGACCCGTGGAGGTGCAGGTGTCGCCCCAGAAAATCCGCTTCGAGTTCGGCCACGCCTCCCTGACGTCCAAGGTCATCGACGGGGCCTTCCCCGACTATATGCGTGTCATCCCCAAGGGGAACGACAAACAGGCCGACATCGACAACACCGTCTTCAAGGGCGCGGTCGATCGCGTGGCCACCATCTCGGCCGAGAAGAGCCGGTCGGTGAAACTGGCGTTCGAGCTGGATCGCGTCACCCTGACGGTGCGCAACATGGAGGCCGGTCAGGGCGTCGAGGAGGTCGAGATCGGCTATTCCGACGAACCGTTCGAGATCGGGTTTAACGCGCGCTATCTGCTGGACGTGGCCGGTCAGATCACGGGCGAGAACGCGACGTTCCGGTTTGCAGATCCGGCGTCGCCGACGCTGGTGCTCGATCCAGGCGATCCGGGTGTGCAGTATGTGCTGATGCCGTTGCGGGTTTAGGGTTTCGTCTTCCGCACATCTTGCTTTCGTCGCTACGGGCCGACTTAAAAGCTGGGACGTCAGGGTTCTTGTTCGGGCCAAAGGCCTTTCGTTTCGGTGGCAATGCGATCGGCGAAGACCAGATCCGGCTCGGATCCAGGCGTGGTGGTCATCCGTATCCGCGTGGTGAAGGCGGGGATGTCGCCCAGATCGGCGGAAGGCTCGGGGACCTCCAGCTCGCCTCGGCTGACAATACGTACGGCTGCCGCGCCGAAACCCATACCGGTCGGTGCCTCGTCGACGACGATGCAGGACACGGGCTGTGACGTCGCGGAGACGAGGCAGTTGACCGCGACCTGTCCGCTGACGTCGGCTTCCAGCGCGGCCTGAGGAAAGTCATTGGATTGAACGCCAGGCCGCGTCTTCCAACGTGTCAGGGTCTGTTGATGACGGGCGGGATTTGGCCTTGCAGCGACGCCGCAGTCCGACATGACGCTTTCAAGCTCGGCGGTTTGATCGGGCAGGGCCAAGGTCATCTCGCGATCGGGCGCGTCGCGTGTTTTGAGGACGATGTCGAGACGCCCTCCCTGGCTCAAATCCCGAAGCAGGTAGTTCGGGTTTCGGCTGACGGCACTGAACCCGTCGTCCGAGACAGGCCACCATCCACCGATCGGAATATCGCTCTCGCGCTGCGTCAGCACATAGGCCGCCGGTCCGGTCATCCTGTCCGAGAAGCGAACGAAGGTCGTCGGCTGGCCAGCATCGCAACGCGCGACGATGGTCGTTCCGTCGCCCCATGTGGCGGAGACGATCCGGGCCTGGGGTGTGTTCGATGGAACGACTGTCCACGCGGACTGTGCCACGGCCGACTGAGCCGTCATGAGCACGGCGATGGCCGCGAGGAGACGCAACATCACGCCGGCTCCACCACCTGTTCGATGGCGCCGAAGATGGAGTGGTGTTTGTCGTCCAGCATCTCGATGCGGACGGTGTCGCCGTGTTGCAGGAAGGGTGTGGTCGCAGCCCCGCCGGTGATGGTCTCGACGGTCCGCAGCTCGGCGATGCAGGAATAGCCGACGCCACCATCTGCCACCGGCTTGCCGGGACCGCCGTCGGCGTCGCGGTTGGAGACGGTGCCCGAGCCGATGATCGAGCCGGCCACCAGGCCGCGGGTCCTGGCCAGGTGGGCGATCAGGGTGCCGAAGTCGAAGGTCATGTCGGTGCCGGCGTCGGCCTGGCCGAACGGGGCCTCGTTCAGCGAGACGGTCAGGGCACCGGACAGTTTGCCGCCGCTCCAGCGGTCGCCCAGTTCGTCCGGCGTGACGAAGACCGGCGACAGGGCGCTGGCCGGCTTGGACTGAACGAAGCCGAACCCCTTGGCCAGTTCGGCCGGGATCAGGTTGCGCAGGGACACGTCGTTGACCAGGCCGATCAGGCGGATGTGGTCGAGCGCCTCGGTCGGGGATGTGCCTTGCGGGACGTCGCCGGTGACGACGACGATCTCGGCCTCCAGGTCGCAGCCCCAGGCCGGGTCGGCCAGCCGGATCGAATCGCGCGCGCCCAGGAAGCCGTCCGAGCCGCCCTGATACATCAGGGGATCGGTCCAGAAGCTGTCGGGCATTTCGGCTCCGCGCGCCTGCCGGACCAGGGCAACGTGGTTCACATAGGCCGAGCCGTCGGCCCACTGGTAGGCGCGGGGCAGGGGGGCGGCGGCGTCGCGTTCGTGGAACCGCCCGCGCGGCACGGCCTCATGCTCCAGGCTTTCGGCCAGGGCCCGAAGCAGGGGCTCGGTGCGATGCCAGTCGTCGAGGGCGGCCTGGAGGGTCGGGGCGATCAGGAAGGCGTCGGTGAACCAGTTCAGATCGCGCGAGACGACGACCAGCCGACCGTCACGGCCATGTTTGAGCGATGCGAGTTTCATGCCCTAGGGGTAGCCGCGTGTGACGAGGTTGGGAAGCGAGAACGGAGGTCGATCGTCCGGGATTTCCCTCTCCCGGGGGGAGAGGGCTTGAGCGTCCAGGAGCGAAGCGATTGGAAACGCGAAAGGGTGAGGGACCGACGTCTGAAGCCGGATTGTCATCGCTCACTCCAGGCATTTACCCCTCGCCCTTTCGCGCCAGGACGACGGCTACGCCGCCGTGCGCTCAAGCCCTCTCCCGCCGGGAGAGGGGCTCAATTTGGCGGCGCGATCAGGGCGCGCGCTTCGACGCCGGTGCGATTGGAGCGATCACGGACCTCGACCTCGACCAGGACGGCCCCGGCTGGATCGTGGGCCCAGATGTAGCGGCGCTCGATCTCGACCGTGCGGCCCGACGGGGCGAACCCCTCGAAGGTGTCGCCCCAGGGGGTGACGCGCTTGATCTCGGCCCATTTCAGCGAGATGGCCGAGGCCAGTTCCTCCTCGGCCATGACGCGCAGTTCGTCGTCGCTCACCGGGGCTGTTCCTCGTCGGCATAGATGGCGACGCGGGCGGGGGTGTCAGACGAGACGGCTCCGCGATACATCCCCGAGGTGGTCATGGCGAAGGCGTGGCGGCCGGCCCGGTCCATCACGATGACGCCGCCCGACCCGCCCAGCGACAGGGCGTCGTCGACCTCGGCCTGACCGGCGGACTGGGCCGTCGCGCCCGTCGCGATCCGGGTGCAGATGTCGCGGGCCACCGTGGCGCGGATATAGTATTCGCCGTCGCCGGTCGCCGAGACAGCGCAACCGTCGACGTTCGAGGCATAGGTACCCGCCCCGATCACCGGGACGTCGCCGACCCGGCCCCATTGTTTGGCCGTCATGCCGCCGGTCGAGGTGCCCGCCGCCAGATTGCCGGACTGGTCCAGGGCGACGGCGCCGACAGTGCCGAATTTCCGCTCGTTCAGCGGCGGGCCCAGGTCGGCGCGACCGCCGTCGGCGGGTGGGGGCGGGACACCTTCGGGACGGGACGGAATCGGTAGAGACTTTTCGCGCAAAGCTCCCAGCAGGCCCTGCCAGCGGCGCTCGGTGAAGAAGTAGGCCGGGGCCACCTGCTCCAGCCCGACCGAGGCGGCGAAGGTGTCGGCCCCGTCGCCGATCAGCATGACGTGGGGCGATTTCTCCATGACCGCGCGGGCGGCGGCGATCGGGTGGCGGGTGCGGGTCAGGCCGGCGACGGAGCCCGCCGTCAAGTCGGCCCCGTTCATCACCGCGGCGTCCAGCTCGTTGCGACCTGCGGCGGTGAAGACCGCGCCGCGCCCGGCGTTGAACAGGGGATCGTCCTCCATGATCTGGATCGCCGTCTGGATGGCGTCCAGGGCAGGACCGCCGTCGGCCAGCACCTTCGATCCCGCCTCCAGCGCGCGGGTCAGGGCGGCGCGATAGGCGGCGTCCTGTTCGGGGCTGAGGTTCGCGCGCTCGATCACCCCGGCCCCGCCGTGGATGGCGAAGGACCAGCGCGGGGCGGCGTCCTGAGCCTGGACGGGCGCGGCCAGCAGAGCCAGGGTCGTAGCCAGCAGCAGGCCGGATGTGCGGATCATTGAGGCGGTCTCCGTTCGTCGCATCGACACTAGGGCGTCAAGCGGGGCCGGGGGAAGGCCTCAGTGCGGCGAACAGACGAGGCAATCGGGATCGGCGGTGACCCGCACCGTCCGTGCCGTGGCCGAAAGGCCGTCGTAGAGCAACAACCGCCCGATCAAGGCCTCGCCCGCCCCGGTGATGATCTTGATCGCCTCCAGCGCCGTCATAGCTCCGACGATGCCGGCCAAGGCCCCGACGACGCCGACGCGAGCACAGGTCTCGGCCTCGGGCGGGGTCTCGGGCACCAGACAGCGGTAGCAGGGCCGTCCGGCGAAGACCCCGACCTGACCGCTCCATCGGCCCAGCGCACCGGAGACCAGCGGCACACCCGCCGCGACACAGGCGGCGTTGACGGTGAACCGGGTCTCGAAATCGTCGGTGCCGTCGATGACGAGGTCGTGGTCGGCGATCAGACCGGCCGCGTTCTCGGGCGTCAGGGCGACGGGATGCTGACGGACCGCAACGTGGGGGTTCAGCGCGTTCAGCCGGTCGGCGGCGACCGCGACCTTGGCCTGGCCGATCTCGTCGGTGGTGAACAAGATCTGGCGTTGAAGGTTGGACAGCCCGACCGTGTCGGCATCAACCAGGCCGATGGTGCCGACGCCCGCGGCCGCCAGATACAGCGCCGCCGGTCCGCCCACGCCGCCGACCCCGACGATCAGGACGCGCGCGGCGGCCAGACGCTGCTGACCCGGCCCGCCGACCTCCGCGAGGACCAGGTGACGCGCATAGCGTTCGATTTCGTCGTCGGAAAAGCTCACGCCCCGGCCATACGCCCGGCAGGCGCTTCGGTCACGCGCGATCAGGCCGCCAGACGGTAGTCCAGCATGGCCTCGACCGAGCCCAGGGTGACGTCGTCGAGGTCGTTCAGGCCGACATGGCTCAGGGTCCGCATGGGGTCGTGACAGATGGTGACGGCCTCGGTCAGTTCGCGGGTGGCGATGATCTGATCGCCGACGATCCGCAGGCGACCCAGACGCGGATCGGCATTCAGTCGTCGCAACAGGCGATCGACATCGGCCCGCTGACCCTCGATCACCTGCACCACCTGACCGCCGTGGAACAGCATGGCGCTGCAGATGTGGTCGCGGCGATTGTTGACGTCGGAGACGCCGACGATCTGGGCCATGGACAGAGCCGATTGCCCTGTCGTGCCGACCAGTTCACTCACGTAGACGACACGAACGAGCACGATGATTCTCCCAATCCAGCCCCTAACTGGAATCAACGTGTAATGTAACGCGTTACAGGGGCAATTTAATGGCGTAATCTTGCCATTGATTTTGCTCATTAACCGCCTTGTCTTGTCGCAATTCGGTCGCCATCTGCCCGGTCATGAGCGATCAAAACGACATCCCTGGCCCTGGCTGGCACGGCACCACAATCCTGGCGGTACGGAAGAACGGGCGCACCGTGATCGCGGGCGACGGCCAGGTCTCGATGGGGCCGACCATCGTCAAGGGGGCGGCGAGGAAGGTTCGCGTGCTGGCGGGCGGTAAGGTCCTGGCCGGCTTCGCGGGCGCGACGGCAGACGCCTTCACCCTGATCGAGCGGCTGGAGGCCAAGCTGGAACAGTATCCGGACCAGCTGGCGCGCGCCTGCGTCGACCTGGCCAAGGACTGGCGCACGGATCGCTATCTAAGGCGGCTGGAGGCCATGTTGCTGGTGGCGGACGCCTCGTCGATCTTCACCGTCACCGGCGTCGGCGACGTGCTGGAGCCCGAACACGGCGTGGCGGCGGTGGGATCGGGCGGCAACTATGCCTTTGCCGCCGCCCGCGCCCTGATCGACCACACCGACCTGGACGCCGAGACGATCGCGCGGCAGGCGATGGCCATCGCGGCGGATATCTGCGTCTACACCAATGGCAATCTGGCGGTGGAGACGCTGTGAGGCGCTAGGCCTCTTCGTCCCCCGCCAGCCCCATCATGTGGAAGCCAGCGTCGACGTGGACGATCTCTCCCGTCGTAGAGAGGCCGAGGTCCGAGAGCAACCACAGGGCGCAGCCGGCGACGCCTTCCATGGAGGTGTCCTCCTTCATGGCCGACATGGCGCGGCCTTGGGCGATCATGCCGCGACCGCCGGAGATGCCGGCCAATGACAGGGTCCGCATGGCGCCGGCGCTGATGGCGTTGACGCGGATGCCCTTGGGCCCCAGGTCGCGGGCGATGTAGCGGGTCGCGGCCTCCAGCGCGGCCTTGGCCACGCCCATGGTGTTGTAGTTCGGGATGGCGCGCTCGGACCCCAGATAGGTCATGGTCACCATGGAACCGCCGTTGGGCATCAGGCGCGACGCGCGCTTGGCGACGTCGACGAAGCTGAAGGCTGAGATGTTCATCGCCAGCAGGAAGCTGTCGCGCGAGGTGTTCTCGACGAACGAGCCCTTCAACTCGTCCTTGTTGGCGAAGGCCACCGAATGGACGACGAAGTCGATCGTGCCGAATTCCTTTTCCAGCTGAGCGAAGGCGGCGTCCATCGAGGCGTCGTCGGTGACGTCGGCCTGGATCAGCAGTTTCGCACCGACGCTCTCGGCCAAGGGTCGCACGCGGCGCTCCAGCCCCTCGCCCATATAGGTGAAGGCCAGTTCGGCCCCCTGGGCGGCCAGTTGCGAGGCGATGCCCCAGGCGATGGAGTTGGCGTTCGCCACCCCCATGACCAGACCCTTCTTGCCCTTCATCAGTTCGCCCGTTGGCATGTTCCAGGCGGATTCGGTGGCCATGTGCCGTGTCCTCTTCTGTGGCCTGACGCGCTTCGCGCTGCTTGAGGCCGGTTGGTGTGGGCCTATCGCGCTTTGCGCTGCTTGAGGCCGGTTGTTTCTGTGGGTCGGACATCGCCGAATGTGCGGTCTTTCTGGACGCGAGCGGGCGGCGAGACAAGGCGATCGGTCGCGGGGAGGGGGACGGCAGCGATAAATTGCGACGGCCAAGCTAACCAATCGAAGTTGCCGGGCGTAGGATGGCGGATATTCCGCATGACCCTGATCCTGCCGCGTCATTCCCCGGCCTCCGAGGCTCTGATCGATCCGTTCGGGCGTGTGATCGACTATGTCCGGGTGTCGGTGACGGATCGGTGCGACCTGCGCTGCACCTATTGCATGGCCGAGCGGCAGACCTTCCTGCCGCGCGCCGACCTGCTGACGATCGAGGAACTGGACCGGCTGTGTTCGACCTTCATCGCCTTGGGGACGACGCGGCTGCGGCTCACCGGTGGCGAGCCGCTGGTGCGGAAGGGGTTCATGGATCTGGTCGCCGGACTGTCGCGGCACCTCGACAGCGGCCGCCTGCGCGAACTGACCCTGACCACCAACGGAACCCGGCTGGCCGCTCATGCCGAGGCCTTGGCCCGCTATGGCGTCCGGCGGATCAATGTCTCGATCGACACCCTGGACCCCGACGCCTATCGCCGGATCACGCGTGGTGGAGATCTGGCGGTCGTTTTAGAGGGGCTGGAGGTCGCCCGTGCAGCCGGGCTGATAATCAAGATCAACACCGTGGCGCTGAAGGGTGACAACGTCGAGGCCCTGCCCGAGATGATCGCCTGGGCTCATGCCCGCGACATGGACATCACCCTGATCGAGGCCATGCCGCTGGGCCTGATCGAAGCCGATCGCACCGATCAGTTCCTGCCCCTGTCAGAGGTGCGCGCCGATCTGAACCGCCGCTGGACCCTGACCTCGATCCCAAAACGCACAGGTGGCCCTGCCCGCTATGTCACGGTAGAGGAAACCGGCGGCACCCTGGGCTTCATCACGCCGATGACCCACACCTTCTGCGAGGCCTGCAACCGCGTCCGCGTCACCTGTACCGGCACATTGTACCTGTGTCTCGGCCAGGACGACCACGCCGACCTGCGGGCGGTCCTGCGCGACTATCCGGGCGACGACGTGCCCCTGAAGGCTGCGATCCGTGAGGCCATCGCCCGCAAGCCCAAAGGCCACGACTTCATGCTGCCCGTCCGGGGTGCGGCCCCCGCCGTACCCCGGCCCATGTCGATGACGGGCGGCTGAGATGGCGAGGGTGCTGATGTTCGGGGCCTTGCAGGATTGTGCCGGATGGCGGGAGCGCGACCTCGACGTCGCCAGCCTGTCGGCCCTGAAGACCCTGCTGGTCGATGAGGATGCCGCATTGGGCAGCCGCCTGTCCGGCCCCGGCGTCTTCGCGGTTGTCAACCAGGCGATGGTGCGCGGCGACGTCGCCCTGTCCGCCGCCGACGAGGTCGCCTTCGTCCCGCCCGTCAGCGGCGGCTGAGGCATGGTCCGGCTCGAGGATAAGCCGATCGATCCGGCCGCCCTGCTGGCTGCCTTTTGTGGCGACCGCACCGATGTCGGGGCTGTGGTCAGTTTCACCGGCCTGACCCGCGCGAGGACGGAGGGGCAGGCCGTGACCCGGTTGACGCTGGATGCCTATCCCGGCTGGACGGAGAAGGTGATGGCCGAGCTGGAGGCCGAGACCCGCGCGCGGTTCGAGGTGATCGACGTCCTGGCCGTTCATCGCTGGGGCGCGCTGGAGGTGGGTCAGCCCATCGTCTTCGTCGCCGTCGCCGCCGCACATCGCCGCTCCGCCTTTCAGGCCGCCGATTTCCTGATGGACCAGTTGAAGACCCGCGCCCCCTTCTGGAAGAAGGAGGACGGCCCCGACGGGTCGCGCTGGATCGAGGCCCGCCCCGACGATCACGCGGACGCCGCCCGATGGAGGACAGAATGACCGACACCCTGCCTTCTCCCGCCGGAAAGCTGCTGGACCAGCCGATCGTGCCGATCCGCATCGGCGTCCTGACCATCTCCGACACCCGGGACGAGGAGAGCGATACGTCCGGCACCATCCTGGCCGAGCGGGTCGTGGCGGCGGGCCACGCCTGTGCCGCCCGCGCCATCGTGGCCGACGACGTCGAGGCCATCCGAGCCCAGGTTCGCGACTGGATCGCCACGGCGAGCGTGGACGCCATCGTCACCACGGGCGGAACCGGCCTGACCGGGCGCGACGTGACGCCGGAGGCGCTGGAGCCGCTGTTCGACAAGCGGATCGACGGGTTTTCCGTCATCTTCCACAGCGTCAGCTATCAGACGGTCGGCCTGTCCACGCTTCAGTCACGGGCCACGGCGGGGATCATCGACGGGGTCTTCGTCTTCTGTCTGCCAGGGTCCAACGGGGCCGTCAGGGACGGTTGGGACAAGGTGATCCGCTGGCAACTCGACAGCCGCCATCGCCCCTGCAACATGGTCGAGCTGATGCCCCGGTTGAAGGAGGTCTGATGGCGGATCTGACCCATATCGATGCCGACGGTCGCGCCCGGATGGTCGATGTCTCCGCCAAGGCGTCAACGATCCGTGAGGCCACTGCTCAGGGGCGGATCGTGATGGCACCGGACACCCTGGTCCTGGCGCTGTCGGGTGCGGGGAAGAAGGGCGATGTCCGCGCCGTCGCCGAGATCGCCGGGGTCATGGCCGCCAAACGGACCAGCGACCTGATCCCCCTGTGCCATCCGCTGATGCTGACCTCGGTCAAGGTTGCGGTGGAGCCGTTGCCGGACGGATCGGGGCTTGGCGTCATCGCCACCGCTCGCGTCACCGGCCCGACCGGGGTGGAGATGGAGGCCCTGACCGCCGCCACCGTGGCCCTCCTGACGCTGTATGACATGCTGAAAGCCGTCGATCGCGGCATGACCATCGAGGCCGTGGGCCTGGTCGCCAAATCGGGCGGCGCTTCCGGCGACTGGACCCGCGCGTGAGCCCGCCGACGGTCGAGGCGGCGCTGGCGGCGATGCTGGGCCAGGTGGCGGCCTTGCCGGTCGAGGCCGTGCCGGTCGAAGACGCCGATGGGCGGTGGCTGGCAGAGGACGTCGTGGCCACTCGCGACCAGCCTCCGTTCGACGCCTCCGCCATGGACGGTTGGGCGGTGCGTGAAGGCGATGTCGCGCCCGGTGCGATCCTGACCATCGTCGGCGAGAGCGCCGCCGGGCGCGGCTTCACGGGCACAATCGGGCCGGGCCAGACCGCCCGCATCTCGACCGGTGCCCCCCTGCCTGCAGGAGCCGAGCGCGTCGTCATCCAGGAGGATGCCGAGCGGCGCGGCGACCAGCTGCACCTGTCGGAGGGGCCCCTGAGCGCGGCGGCGATCCGGCGACGCGGGGGCGACTTTGCCGAAGGGGCGCGGCTCGTGGCAGCGGGTCAGCGGATCAATCCCTGGCGGTTGGCGCTGGCGGCCTCGGCGGGGACTGCGAACCTGATCTGCGGGCGTCGGCCCCAGGTCGCGATCCTGGCCACCGGCGACGAACTGGTCGAACCCGGCCAGCCGATCGGTCCGGATCAGATCTTCAACTCCGCCGCCCCGGCCCTGGCCGCCTTCGTCGCGCGACAGGGGGGGATCGCCACGCGTCTAACCCGCGCCGCCGACACGGACGCGGCCATCGTGTCGGCTGTCCAGCCTGCGAGCTTCGACGTCCTCGTCACCGTCGGCGGGGCCTCGGTCGGGGATCACGACCGGGTCAAGCCCGCCCTGCGCAGCCTGGGGGCGGTGCTGCACATCGAGGGCGTCGCGATGCGCCCCGGACGGCCCGTTTGGTTCGCCACCCTGCCCGATGGCCGACTGGTCTTGGGACTGCCCGGCAATCCGGCCTCCGCCTTGGTCTGTGCCGAACTTTTCCTGGCACCGATCCTGGCGCGGCTTCAGGGGGCCAAGCCGGTCGATCGGTTCGGGACCGCCGTCCTCGCCGCCCCGGTCGCCGCCAACGGGCCGCGCGACCACTATATGCGCGGGCGGGTCGTCGTGGGGGCCGACGGACGCCACCACGCCACACCCCTTTCCGATCAGGACTCCTCGCTGGTCAGCATCCTCGCGGCGGCCAACACCCTGATCCGCCGCCCGCCCCATGCTCCGGCCGCCGAGATTGGCGAGGTCGTTGCGGTCCTGACCGTCGAGCCCGGCGCGTGAGGCCATCGCGATCGTGACGATGCGAGTCTGTTTCCTGTTCAATGCCCAGCGGCATCAGCTGCTCCACGGACTGTCGACGGCGGTGTCGCTGGGGCGAAGGCCGGGGTTCGAGGTTACGATCGCCTCTCCGGCGGTCGGCCATCTGGACTATGCGCGGTCGCTGATCGCGCGGCTGGGCGAGGCGCCGGTTCGCTATCACCGGATCGCGTCGCCGATCCTGTCGCTGGCACAAGGCCTGGTGGGCGGGGAGGTACCACCCAAGGCTCTGACCCTGCTGACGGCGGCGCGGTGGTTGAACGGGTTCGATGCGATCGCCCTGCCGGAGCGGACCTCCATGCTGCTGAAGCGGCTGGGGGTGACGCGGCCACGGTTCATCCATCTGGATCATGGGGCAGGGGACCGGGCGGCGGGATTCGATCGGCGGATCGCGGATTTCGACTTCGTCCTGATGGCGGGCGAAAAGCATCGGGCACGGATGCGGCGCGAGGGCCTGGTCCGTGAAGGGCGTCACGCGGTGGTCGGCTATCCGAAGTTCGAGGCGGCGGATGCGGCGCGGGATGCGGACGTTCGGCCGTTCGCAGATGGTCGCCACGTCGTTCTGTACAATCCGCACTTCTCGGACCTGGGCTCGTGGGAACGGTTCGGGCCGGAGGTGCTGAAGGCCTTCGCGCATCAGGACCGCTACAACCTGATCGTCGCGCCCCATGTCCGGCTCCTGGACGGCAAGGCCGCGACCGCGCGCTGGGCCGGGCTGCTCGCCGAGTACGAAGCCGTCCCGCATATCCTCATCGATCGTGCCAGCGACCGGTCGATCGACATGACCTGGACCACCCTGGCCGACGTCTATCTGGGTGACGTCAGCAGCCAGGTCTATGAGTTCCTGCGCGTGCCTCGCCCCTGTGTCTTTCTGAACGCGGGGGGCGTCGATTGGCGCGGCGACGAGAACTATGGCCACTGGCGGTTCGGGCCGGTTCTGGACAGCACCACCGATCTGGTCGATGCGATCGACGCGGCGCGGGCGAATCACAACGGTTTCGTCGCCGCCCAGGTCGCGGGCTTCGCCGAGACCTTTTCGATGGCGGAGGAACCCGCCTCTGAACGGGCGGCGAGGGCCATCGCGGACTTCATGCAGGGACGATCCGAGTGACGGACATCAGACGGGCTATCATCCTGAGCGCGGGCCAGGGCAAGCGGTTGCTGCCCCTGACCGAGGCGCGCCCGAAATGCCTGGTCGAACTGGGGGGGCGCAGTCTGCTGGCCTGGCAGCTGATGCATCTGCGGGTCGCTGGTGTGGAGGAGGTGGTCGTCGTCACCGGCTTCGGAGCCTCGCTAGTCGAGGACGAGATCGGGCGGCTGGAGCTGGGGGGGATGGGGGTCTCGACCGTCTACAATCCCTTCTATGGCGTGGCCGACAACCTGGCCTCCTGCTGGATCGTGCGCGACCGGTTCGAGGGGGGCGTGCTGCTTTTGAACGGCGACACCCTGTTCGAGCCTGCCATCGCCGAGCGGCTGATGGCGGCTCCGCAGGCCGATATCGTCGTCACCGTCGATCGCAAGCCCACCTATGACGCCGACGACATGAAGGTCGAGACGCGCGGCGGCGATCTGGTGGCCATCGGCAAGACGATCCAGACCTATGATGCGGAATCGATCGGCTTCCTGCGCTTCTCGGACCGGGGCGCGGCGCGGTTCCGGGCGGCGATGGAGGCGGCGCTGCGCGATCCGGAAAACCTGCGCCGCTGGTATCTGAGCATCATCCACGAACTGGCACGCGAGGGCGGCGGCGTCAGCGTCTGTTCGATCGAGGGCCTGGGCTGGGGGGAGATGGATTTCCTGGCCGATGTGGCCACCAACGAGGCCCTGGTTCAGGGCTGGCGGGCGCGCTGATCCGCCACGATCCGGCGGACCAGGTCGAGGTCTTCGGGCTTGTCCACATCGACGGCGGCGAGACCGAAAGGGCTCGACACGACGGCGGCGCGGACCCCGATCGAGGCCCCCAGACGGGCGACGGCATCCTGGATCGTCAGCCGCCCGCCCAGATAGCGGGCCAGGGTCGTCAGGCCGATCAGCCGGGCCACGCGCCACGGCCGTTTGCGATGGACCTCGACCGTGCGCCACAGCTCAAGCGCGGCCGCCGCCTTGGGCGTGGCGAGATGAAACAGATTGCACCCGGACCAAGCCTGACCCGCGAACCGGTAGTATGTGCGCTTGGTCTGGGGTGCGTCCCCCTCGATCACCGCCTGCTCGGCCAGCAGCAGCGACAGGTCGGCGTCGGGGGGCGTGTCGGCGATGAACTTTTCGATCCACTCCGAGCGCAGCAGGGCGTGGTCCGCCGTGGTGACCAGTAGCGGGGCCCCAAGGGTCTCGAAGGCCGACAGGACACTGAGGCTGGGCTGGGTCTTGGGGGGCAAACATTCGACACCCGTGCCCGAGAGGACGGTGATCACGTCCGGGTGGTCGGTCGAGACGGCGATCCGGTCGGCACCCGCCTCGGTCAGGGCGGCGACGACGCGCAGGATCATCGGCTTGCCGTCGATCGGGATTAGGGCCTTGTGCGCCACGCCCGCATAGTCGGCGACGGAGTCCGGCCCGCCGCGCGACCCGGCCAGGATCAGGGTCGTGAATCCGCTCACGCCAGGGTCTTCTGGTAGATGCGGTAGGTCTTGTAGATGCGGGCACCCAGCGATTCCAGGATTCCCCGCATGGCCGCGTTGTCCTCCAGGATCCACGACATCTCGCACCGCTGATAGCCCAGGGCGCGGGCCTGGTTCCGGGCGATGTGCATCAGGTGGAAGGGGGCCATGATGCCCTTCTGCGTTCGGGCGTAACGACGCTTCACGCCCATCAGCGGGATGCGGACCGACGTCACCCGCCGGACCTTCAGCCGCCACAGCAGCTTCGCCCAGCCGAACGGCAACAGCCGGCCTTTCAGGTCGGCGATGGCCTCGTTGACGTTGGGCAGCAGCACGACGAAGCCCGCGACATCGCCATCAATCTCGGCGAACCAGGTCAGGCGCGGGTCGATGACGGGCTTCAGGGCCGTGGCCAGTTGCCGGGTCTCGGTCTCCGTCACCGGGGTGAAGCCCCAGTTGTCGGACCAGGCGTCGTTCAGGATGCCGGTCAGGGCATCGACCTCGGCGTCATAACGGCTCATGTCCAACTGACGCAGCACCAGGCCCGGCGGCGGTCCGCGCCTGACCCGACGCGTCACGGGCGCGGGCAGGTCGCCTTCAAACGACGAGATGTAGGCAAAGATGTCCTTGGCCTTGGCATAGCCGAGGGCCTCGATCCGCGACGCGGCCCAGGCCGGGTCGTGGCCCATCATGACCATGGGCGGGGTGTCTAAGCCGTCGATGAGCAGGCCGACCTCCTCGTTGATCGACAGGTTGAACGGCCCCAACGCCCGGCGGCATCTGCGCGCCTTCAGCCAGTCCTCGGCGGTCTCGAACAGGGCTGCGAAGACGGCGGAATCGTCCTCGGCGCAGATCAGGCCGAAATGGCCGTCGGGACCATCCGGGCTGGGTGGGGCCAGATGGTCGATCTGGGCGCTGATCCGGCCGACGTCGCGCCCGTCGCGGGTCGCCAGCCAGAGCTGGACATCGGCATGGGCGAAGAAGGGGTTTTTGGTCGGCGACAGGGCGTCGCGGCGCTCCATCCGCAGCGGCGTCACATAGTTCGGATCGCCCCCATTGATCCGGTCGGGCAGGGCGATGAACCGGTCCATCTCCGCCGAGGTCACGACCGGGACGATCTGGATCGGCGTCACGCGCCCTCCTCTCGGAGCAGGACCAGCATGGCGGCGGCGGCGAACACGATCGGTCCGCCCCAGGCGGCCAGGATCACCGGCAGGGCTCCGCTCTCGCCCACCGCAGCCAGCAAACCATCGACCACCAGAAACAGCAGACCGGCCCCGAGGCAAAGCACCATCACCACCGGGGCCTGGGTGCCGCGATAGCTGACCAGACCCACCGGAATGGCCAGCAGCAGCATGACCAGCGAGGCGAACGGTGCAGACCAGGCCCGTTGCAAGGTCATCTCATAGAAGGCCGGCGATCGCAGGGCCGCGCCCTCTCGTAGGGCCCGGCGGGCCTCCGCCGATGTGGTCGTGGCGGTGTCGCCGAACACGGTCTGGACGTCGATGGGACGCAAGGTGGTCGACCAGGTCAGGCGCTCGGCATCGCGGACGCCGCCCGCTCCGTCCGCGATCGTCACGGTGCGGGCGTCGGTCAGGGTCCAGGCGCCGTCGTCGAAACGGGCCGAAGGTGCCGTGGTCCGGGTCAGCAGAAGGCCCTCCGGCGTCCGGCGATAGATGCGGACATCGCTGAGCGCGGCGTCCCGGTCGGGATCGGCGGTGGCGGTGACGATGTCGGCACCGATCCGGAAGCTGCGGCTCTCGGGCGCGTCCCGGTCCGCCACCGGTTCGGTCACCCGCCACCAGCGTTCCAGAGCGGCGTCGGTACGGGGTGCGATGGCCTGGCCGATGACCAGATGGGCCGCGACGACGACCAGGGCCGCGGGGATCGAGAGGCCGACGATGCGGAACATGGAGATGCCGCTGGCCCGCATGGCGATGATGGCACTCTCCCGACCCAGCTGGGTGAAGGCCAGCAAACTGCCCGCGAGGACCGCGATCGGCATGGCCTGGATCAGCAGGCCCGGTGTCCGCAGCAGCGCGTATTTCAGCACGCCGCCGACGCCCAACCCCCGCTCCAGCACGTCGGTGGTCACGTCCAGCAGGTCCAGAACCTGAAGCACGGCGAACAGCACCGCCAGCGCCGCCAGGATGCGGAACCCCACGACCTTCAGGATGAAGCGGGCCAGGATCATGCGCGGGCGCGTCGCCGTGACGGGATCAGCCGACGGACACGCTGCGCCAGCCGGTCCAGACGCTGGGTCAGGCGCGCGATCGGGGTGTCGCCGGGGCGTCGGCGGCTGCCCGTGAAGATCCACACGCACAGGCCCGCGAAGACCGCGAACGGCAGGCCCACGGCGACGATGGCATCGGCCCGTCCACTGGTGGCCAGCCCCTGTCCGAGCTGGAGCAGGTTCTGGAACGCGATCAGGATGAGGCCCGCCAGGATGACGCCCGGTGCCCGTCCGCCCCGCTTGGCCGCCAGACCGAGCGGCAGGGCCAGAAGGGGCAGTAGCGGAAGGGCCAGGGCTCGCGCCAGTCGCCCATAGAACTCGGCCATCCGTTCCTGCAGCGGAATGGCGCGACCCCCGCCGGTCAGCAGCTCGACCAGGGTCAGCTCGCGCGCATCCCCGCCCCGGTCGCGCAACAGCCTGGTCGCCCCGGTCAGAGGGATGTCGGCGAAGAAGCCGCTGAACACGAAGACGTTGGGCCGACCGTCGCGGCCGATACGGATCTGGCGACCCTGTTGCAGGGTGACGGTGGCGGTGCCGCTGTCGGGGTCGATATTGACGTCGGCCCGGTCGGCCGTCGTGATCAACTCGGTGCCGTTGGGGTTGAGCTGGCGGATGAAGACGCCCTTCAGCGACCGGCCCGAGGCATCGGTGGTATCGGCGGTGATCAGCAGGCCGTCGTCGGTGGATATCACCGCCCGCTCCGGCACCGTGCCGCTCCAGCCCGCGCTCTGGGCGCTGTGCAGGACCGAGCGATAGGCATAGCGGCTGTACGGCTGCACGAAGCCGAACAGGACGATGCTGACGATCATCAGGGCGACGCCCAGGCCGACGAAAGGGGCCACGATCCGGGTCAGGGAATGGCCGCTGGCCAGCATGGCGTCGATCTCGGACCCGTCGTTCAGCCGCGACACCACGATGAACAGGGCCACGAAGAAGGCGGCGGGCAGGGTCAGGCCGAGATAATGCGGAACGAGATTGGCGGTCAGCTCCAGCACGAAGCCGAACCGTCCGTCGCTCTGGGACAGGGCATCCAGCAGCCGCAGCACCCGCTCCAGCAACAGCGCCACCAGCGTCACCACTATCGCGCCGACCATGGGCCACAGCGTCAGCCGCAGGGCGTAGCGGTCGAGGATGCGCAGCCGGATCACCGCGCCGCCGCCTCCGTCCGGGACCATGCCTCGGCCAGCCGTCGGGCCAGGCTCGCGGCCTGATCGGCGTCCAGGTCGACGCTCTGGCCCAGGGCGGGCGGGCCGGGCCAGCCGGCGTCGGTGAACGTCAGACCGGCGTCCTCGCGCGTGCCGTCGTAGCGGGGGATGACGTGGAAATGCACGTCGCGATCGACCATCATCAGCATCAGATAGTTGATCCGCTCATAGGCCACCACGTGAGCCAGCATGGCCTCGATGCCGGTCGTCGCGACCTTCAGATCGGCGAAGGCGTCGAGGCTGAGGTCGGCGAAGGCCTCGACCGGCTCCTTGCAGACCAGGGCCAGCGATCCCCATGTTGGCTGTTTCGGCCGGACCAGAACAAGCCAATGCCTTGTTTCCGCGACAAGCGTGTGCGGATATCCAAAGGCGGTTGCGGTCGGATTGGTCATGATGGCCCAGATAACCGGTCCGGACCGGCGCGGCCTATAGGGAACAGAGACAAATCGTGAAAGCCAGACCTTTCCTGATCGCGGCCCTGATGTCCGGGGTGGCGCTGATCGCCTCGGCGGGATCCGTCCAGGCCCAGACCTGCGAGGGCGCGGCGGGCGGCGGGGCGCGGCTGAACGTGATCGTCAACGGCGTGCGCGCGGCCGAGGGGCAGATCGCGGTGACCGTCTATCCCGACAATGCCCGGCGGTTTCTGGCCCCCGGCGGCAAGCTGCTGCGGGTGCGGACGCGGGCGGTCGCCCCCACGACCCGGGCCTGTTTCAACCTGCCGGGGGCGGGTACCTATGCGGTCGTGATCTATCACGACGCCGACGGCGACAGCGATTTCGACCGCAGCGCCATCGGTCGCCCGACCGAGGGGTTCGGCTTTTCAAACGACGCCCCCGCGCGTCTGGGCCTGCCGTCGTTCCGCGCGGTGCGGTTTACCGTGACGCCCGGCGACAACACGATCCGGATCCAGACCCGCTATCCCTGATCGCCGGTTGCGAGCCGGTAGCCGCCCAGGCTGGCCATGGTGCCGTCCGGCTGGATACCCCTTGCGGCGACATCGATGTCAAAGCCGGTTTGGCGCGGCGTGATCGCGATCTCGTGCCAGCGCGCCGCCTCGCCGTGACCGGGCGCCATTGAGGCGGAGGGCACGCCCAGCGCCGGGATTGGCCCGTCCGGTCCCTCCGCCGAAGACACGGTCGATCGGTGGGCGTGGCCGTGTAGGATCAGCTCCGCCCCCGCCCGTTGCAGCACAGCTTGGAGTGCGATCCGGTCGGTCAGGGCTTTCCGGTCTTTCACAACCCCGTCTGCCACTGGATGATGGATCAGGACGATCCTGCACAGGCCGGCCTGCCGCGCCGCCTTCAATTCGACCTCCAGCCGCGCGAGCTGATCCGGCCCCAGTCGTCCCTGCGCCAGATGCACGGGGGTTGGGACGGCCGAACAGAGGTTCAGGATCGCGACCGGGGCCCGTCGCCGGACGAACGGAAAGCCGTCGCCTTCATCACCGAGCCAGGCCCGCCAGGGGGTGAATCGCGCAGGGTCCGCGTGTCCGACGAGGGCATCGTGATTGCCGGGCGAGACCGTGACATCGGCGGTGGGGCCCAGCGTGCCGAGCCAATCTGACGCAGCAGCGTATTCGGCCTCGGTCGAGAAATTGGTCAGGTCGCCGGTGACCGCGATGTGATCCGGTCGGGTCGCTGCGATGTCGGCCATCAGGGTCGCCAGCACATCGGGGCGGTGATGATGGCCCTTGCGACGCCAGGCCAGGCCGCTGACCAGCCGCTTCAGCCGCACCTCGTCCAGCCGGATCGGAGGCGGCGGAAGATGCGGGTCCGACAGGTGGGCGAGACGAAAAGGGGGCAATCGGATCAGTTTCTGGCCACGGCGGCCCGCAGTTGTCTTATGAAGATTCGGGCCCCGCGAGCGGGCCGACAACGGGGCGTATAACAGATGACGGATGCCACGCCTCGCGCGCGGGTGCTGGGGGAAGGCTCGGCGCGGATCTGGGGCATGAGTTCGGCGGACCGGCTGGGCCGGATCTTTGCGCGGGCCGGGGTTTCGCAGGATGATGCGACGGGTGCGGGCACGGTGGTCCTGGCCCTGGCCGACCGGGTGTTTGACGAATCACTGATCAAGGCCGTCATCGCCCGTTCCGATAGCGTGATGACCGACGCGGACGGCGCGCCGGTCGCCGCCCATGTCCGGGGCGAGCAGGCCGGTGCCGCCGCCGAGGCCCTGCTGGCCGGGGATGCCGCATCGGAATCCTTGCGCCACCTGACCCGGCTCGACCCCGCCGACCTGACCTACAACAGCGCACTGAGGAAACGCGAAGCCCCGGTGCTGGAGCGGCTGGACGCCAGAAATGCCCGCGCGGTCGAGGCCCGTTTGTTCCAGGGGTCGTACAAGGGCATCACTGATCTGGTGACCAAATATGTCTGGCCGGTGCCGGCGCGGATCGTGACCCGCTGGTGCGCCCTGGCCGGGATCAGCCCGAACCAGGTCACCTTCGCCAGCCTGATCCTGGTGCTGGTGGCGATGTATCTGTTCTGGATCGGCCAGTTCGGCTGGGGGCTGGTCGCGGCCTGGGTCATGACTTTTCTGGATACGGTCGACGGCAAGCTGGCGCGAGTGACGCTGCAGTCGTCGCCGCTGGGCAATGTGTTCGACCACGGCATCGACCTGATCCATCCACCGTTCTGGTGGTGGGCCTGGTTCGTTGGGGTGCAGGCGTCCGGGTTCGACCTGCCGCATCCGGAACTGCTGCTGGCCGTCATCGTCGGCGGCTATGTGCTGCAGAGGATCGAGGAGGGGATCTTCATCCGGCTGTTCGGCATGCATATGCACGCCTGGCGACCGTTCGACAGTTTCTTCCGGCTGATCACGGCGCGGCGGAATCCCAATCTGCTGCTGCTGACCGCCGCGACCCTGGTCGGGCGGCCCGACATCGGCCTGATCGCCGTCGGCGTCTGGACGGCCCTGTGTCTGGTCGTCCACGCGGTCCAGATCGTTCAGGGGCTGGGCGCGCGACGTCCGCTGGTGTCCTGGCTGGAGGGGTGATGCGGGTCGGGGTGATCCACAATCCGCGCAGCCACAGGAACCGCACCCGGTCGCATGGGCCTGTCTCGCCGGACGTGATCCATGCCGCCCCCGAAACGCCCGAGGCTCTGGCAACAGCTCTTGAAGCCATGGCTGAGGCTAAGGTCGATCTGCTGATCGTCGACGGCGGTGACGGGACGTTGCGGGACGTGCTGACCCAGGCCTGGCCAGCCTTCGCGGGCCGGCTGCCGCTGCTGGCCGTCGTGCCGCACGGCAAGACCAATGTGCTGGCGCGAGACCTGGGCATCCCGGCGCGCTGGTCAGTCGAGGCGGCGATCGCGGCGGCGCGCTCGCCTGAGCGTCGCGCGACCCGCCCTTTGCTGGAGGTCACCCGCGAGGGCGAGGCCCAGCCGCCGCTCCGAGGCTTCGTCTTTGGCACCGGGCCCTATGCGGGGGCCACGCGGATGGCGACGGGCGCGCACCGGATTGGGGTGATCGACAGTCTGGCGGTCGGGGCTGCCCTGATCGGAGCCGTCTTCAGCACGGCTTTCGGTGGCGCGCGGGGGTTCGGCGGGGGCGAGCGGCTGGGGCTGGCGCTGGACGGCGGTGCGCGCGAGACCCGACAGCGGTTCCTTGTTCTGGCCAGCACCCTGGAACGGTTCCCGCTGAAATTTCGACCGTTCGGACGACCGGGTCCAGGTCTGAAGCTGCTCGACGTCGATGCCCCGCCGCGTCGACTGATTCAGGCCCTCGTGCCCATTCTGGCCGGCCGTGAACCGGTCTGGCTCGAACGCGCGGGCTATCGGCGGCACAGCCCGCAGCAGGTTTCGCTCCACGGTCTGGAGGCCTTCGTACTCGATGGCGAGGTCTATCCGGGCGGGGACGTCAAGGTGCGTCAGGGGCCCGTCGTCACCTTCGTGACCGCATGACCAGCCCCCTGATCGATCTGGTCGCGCGCGACCTGGCCACGCCGGTTCCGGAGGCCGTGCACGCCTTCGCCGAGGCCCTGGCGGCGGAGTACAGGACGGCGGCGGTACTGTTCTATGGGTCGATCCTGCGGACGGGCGATCTGGACGGGGTGCTGGACTTCTACATCCTGACCGACGGGCCGCACCGGACCGGCCTGCGCGGCTGGCGTGAGAGGAAGCTCTGGCCCGAGGTCGATTTCCGCGAATGGACCCATGGCGAGACGGTGCTGAGGGCCAAGATCGCCGTCCTGCCGTTGACGACATTTTCCGAGGCGGCGGCGGGCCAACGACTGGACACCACCATCTGGACCCGGTTCGTCCAGCCCTGCGCCCTCGTCTGGACCAGGGGCGAAGCGGACCGTGATGCGGTGACGCACGCCGTCGCCGACGCGGCGATCACTGCCGCCCGCTATGCTGCCGTTCTGGGGCCGGGCAGCGGAGAACCGCTGGTCTGGTGGCGGGCCCTGTTCGCCCAGACCTATCGGGCGGAGTTCCGGGTCGAGCGCGCCGGGCGGGAGGATCAGATCGTCGGCTTCGATCCGGATCGCTATGCCGCCATCCTGCCGCTGGCCTGGGCGGCGGGCGGGATCGCGTTTCGGCAGGACGGCGCGCGTCTGAGCCCGTCCCTGACCCTGACCGAGCGTCACCGCATCCTGAGCGAATGGCGCAGGCGGCGGCGGCTGGGCAAGCCGTTGAATATCGCCCGGCTGGTCAAGGCGGCCTTCACCTTTACCGGCGCGACGCAGTACGCCGTGTGGAAGATCGAGCGGCACACCGGGCTGATCGTCCCGCTGACGCCGTGGCGGATCCGCCATCCGGTCCTGGCCTCGCCGGGGGTGCTGTACCGCCTATGGCGGCGTAAGCGCCGGGCTCAGCGCGAGGCGCGTTGAGCGGCGGGGGCCACCAACCCCATCGACCGGCCCACAGTGGCGAAGGCGTCGAGCACCGCGTCGATCTGCTCGAAACTATGGGCCGCGCTGACGCTGGAGCGCAGCAGCGGGCGGCTGTCCGGCGTCGCGGGCGGCAGGGCGAGGTTCAGATAGACGCCTTGGGCCAGCAGGCCGTTCCAGAAAGCCAGGGCCTCGGCGGTGTCCGCCATGGCCACCGCAACGATCGGCGAGGCGGTGGCCCCGGTCGTGAAGCCCATGGCGTTCAGCCCGTCGAAAAGCCGTTGCGAATTGGCGGCCAGTTTCGATCGCAATCCCGGCTCGGCCTGCATCCGCTCCAGCGCCGTCAGCGTCGAGGCGACCACGGCGGGCGGCAGGGAGGCGGTGAACATATAGGGGCGGCTGACGACCCTCAGCACGTCGAAATCGGCGATGTCGGACACCAGGTATCCGCCGATCCCGCCCAGGCTCTTGGAGAAGGTGCCGACGATGAAATCGACGTCGTCCTCGACGCCCGCCGCCTCGGCCAGACCCCGCCCCGTTGCGCCCAGCACGCCCAGCGAATGGGCCTCGTCCACCATCAGATAGGCACCGGTCTCGCGCTTGATGGCGGCGATCTCGCGCAGAGGGGCGACGTCGCCCATCATCGAATAGATGCCCTCGACCACGATCATCCGGTTGCCCGGCGCATCGCCCAGACGGCGCAGACGCTTGGCCAGATCCTCGGGGTCGTTGTGGCGGAAACGGATGACCTCGGCATGGCCCAGGCGCGCCCCGTCATAGATGCTGGCATGGCTGTCGGCGTCCAGGATCAGGTGATCGCCGCGCCCGACCAGGGACGACAGGACGCCGAGATTGGCTTGGTAGCCGGTGGTGAAGACCATGGCGTGTTTCCGGCCATAAAAGTCGGCCAGGGCCGTCTCCATGGCCAGGTGTCCGTCGAAACTGCCGTTGGCGATGCGTGAGCCGGTGGTGCCGGTGCCCCAGGTCCGTGTCGCCTCGACCGAGGCATCGATACAGGCCGGATCGAACGTCAGGCCGAGGTAGTTGTTGGTGCCCAGCAGGATGACGCGTCGCCCGCCGTACTCGGCCTCTGTCGGCGACAGGATGGCGTCGAACCGCATGCTGAAGGGGTCGGCCCCGAACGCGCGGATGGACTGATAGGCCTCGACCTGAGGCAGATATCGATCGAACAGAGCCATTCTTCAGGCCGCCTGACGCAGGGAGGAAATGATGTCGGCGAGGTCGCCGATGGTCTGGACCGTCGCCAACCGATCCAGCGGCATGGAGACGTCGAAGGCGTCTTCCAGCTCCATGACGATGTTCATCAGGGCCAGGGAATCGACGGCCAGATCGCGGGCGATGTCGGTGTCACGATCGATCGTCACCGCACGTCCCAGCACCAGCTCGACCGCCTGCTGTATCTGGTGAACCGTCAGGTCCGTCACTGCCGATTGACTCACGCGCGCCCACCCATGGAACCGATCTGAATACCGACCTAATCGGCTCACGGACAAATTGCCAGAGAACCGTCACAGGTCTGATGCTCATTCGCCGGATGGCAACCAGCCTGCGGATTGGGCCCAAGCTACGGTGTTGGCGAACCCTTGGACGAGGGGGAAGGCGGTTGGGGGCAGCGAGGGGCCGCGTTCCTCGGGCGAAAGGCTCCAGTCGCGATGCAGGATTTCGCGGGCTTTCCCGGCCGTGAGCACCGGAGAGCGACCGTACAGCCGCGACATTTCGGACAGCGTGCCCGCCATCCGGAGGACTGTGTCTGGCAGGCGAAACGTTCGGGGTTGGCATCCGACGGCCTGGGCCGCCGCCGCAGTCAGTTCCGTCCAGATGTAACCTCGCGGACGATCGTCGCAGATCGCGACCGGCGTTGAACGGGGCGAGCCCCCGGCCAGGGCAAGCATGGCCTGCGCCACGTCCGCGACATGAACCAGGGTGATCCGCGCCTCAGGATGCAGGACCGGCAGGGTGCGTCCTCGCGCGGCGGCACTGAACAGGGCGAAGGTCTCGCGGTCGCCGGGACCATAGATGGCTGTGGGGCGGACGATGGTCAGCCGGTCGCCCAGCCGCGCGGCCATGGCAACTTCTCCCGCCAGTTTGCTGGCCGCATAGGGCGAAAGCTGCGGCTCGCGCGCCGCCAGCGACGAGACCAGAAGAACGTGGGCTTTGGGTGCGACGCTGAGCGCGGCGCGGGCCAGCCGGTCTGATCCATCGGCATTGATGCGCTGAAAGTCCGAGTCTCGCTGCGCCTTCACCAGACCAGCGGCATGGATCACGACGTCGGCCCCGTGACACAGGGCGCGTAGAGCGCCTTCGTCGTCCAGATCGCCCGGCACGACCTCCAGCCCGGCCATGGTGCCGAACGCCGCGACGGGATCGCGGCGTGCCAGCACCCGCACGGTCCAGCCTGCTTCGGCGAAGGCACCGACCAGATGCCGGCCCAGAAAGCCGGTCGCCCCGGTGATGGCGACACACCCTGTCACCGTCGTCAGGTCCGCGCTTCGTCGAATGTCCCGGCCAGGAACAGCGCCCGCGCCTTGGTCCGACTCAGCTTGCCCGAGGTCGTCTTGGGCAGGTCATGCGGTCCGACCAGATGGACGGACGTCTCGATCCCGTGCCGGGCGCGCAGCAGGGCCGCGACCTCGGTGGTCAGGGCTTCGCGCGCCGCCGGATCGCCGGACCGGGTCTGGACCAGCACCACCACCCGCTCCTCATCGCCGTCGGTAACGTGGAAGGCCGCGACGTCGCCGCTGCGGACCTTGTCCAGCTCGGCCTCGACGCTCCATTCCAGATCCTGGGGCCACAGGTTGCGGCCGTTGATCAGGATCAGATCCTTGGCCCGCCCGGTCGGCACGATCTCGCCCTCGACGATCAGGCCAAGGTCGCCGGTCTCCAGCCAGCCGTCGTCTGACAGGACGTCGGCGGTCGCGTCGGGATTGCCGAAATAGCCCTGCATCAGGCTGGGCCCCTGGATGAAGATGCGTCCGACATGGCCGTCCGGGATCGGCCGACCGTCGGCATCGCGGACCTCGATCCGGTGCGCGGGCAGGGCCGGGCCGCAACGGACGAAACCGCGCGACCGTTCGTCGACGGCTGCAGCCGTGACGTAGCCATCGCCTTCCAGATCCCGCAGATTGAGCGTCTCGACTCGCAGACCGCCGCCCAGCGGAGCCATGGTCACGGCCAGGGTGGCCTCGGCCATGCCATAGCTGGCGACATAGGCCTTCGGATCGAAGCCGGCGGCCGCGAAACGGTCTGCAAATTCCGTAAGGGGCCGGACCCGCACCATGTCGCCGCCCACGCCCGCGATCCGCCAGCGGGACAGGTCGAACGTCGCGGTCGAGCCCGTCTCGGCCCGCCGGGCACACAGTTCATAGCCGAAGGTCGGGCTGTAGGAGACTGTTCCGCCGTTCCGCGATATCAGGTCCAGCCACAGCAGGGGCCGTCGCACGAAGGCGCTGGTGGGCAGCAGATCGACCGACATCTGGCAGCAAAGCGGGGCCAGAAGGAAGCCGATCAGACCCATGTCGTGATAGAGCGGCAACCACGACACCGCGCGATCCTGGGCTACCACCTGCAGCCCGTCGCGGGTGATGGCCACCGCATTGGCCATCAGCGAGCGATGGGTGACCATGACCCCGGTCGGGAACCGCGTGCTGCCGGACGAGAACTGGACATAGCAGAGGTCGTCGGGGCCGATGGCGGGCAGGGCCATATCCCCGGCCTCCGGCAGGTCGTCCAGCGACGGTCCGATGGCGATGCCCCCTGCCTGATCCGCCGCCTCGCGCAGCCATTCGGCGTAGGAGGCGGGCCCGAACACAGCCGAGGCCTGGGCCGCGCCCAACATGCGGGCGATCTGTTCGACATAGGCCTCGCGGCCGCCCAGGGGCGCGGGCAGAGGCAGGGGGGCGGGGACCAGACCGGCGTACTGGCAGGCGAAGAAGGCGCGGATGAAGTCGGCGTCGGTCTCGGCGGCCAGGCCGACCCGATCGCCGGGCGTCAGGCCGCTGGCGATCATGCGGCGAGCAAGGGCCAAGGCCTCCGTCCGCAACTCGGCATAGGTCACCGTGCGCAGGCATTCTCCACGACCGCCGTAAAGGGTGATGCCCGTCTGGCCCGTCGCCGCGAAGTCCAGCGCCTGGGTCAGGGTGGGGAAGTCGGCATGGCGGACGACGCGATCCGGCGCGGTTGGGGTGGGGGTGATCAAGTCCGGGCCTGCTGTTCGTCGTCTGCCCCGTCCTGCGGGTGATTCCGCCGATTATGGAACACGCACACGAACATACCCAGAGCCAACAGTGCCGAGGCGATCACCAAAGCCACCGCTGCCCCCAGCGCCCCGTACCGCGTCACCACCGGTCCCAGCGCGGCCAGATAGGCGACGCAGACCACCAGCCGAACCCACAGGGCCGTGCCTGCCCGGCCGAGCGACACCAGCATCGGCTCGAACGGCAGGGCGACCAGACCGATCACGGCGGCCCCCACCTGCCATGTCATCAGGGTCGCGGCCTGGGTGAACTGCGCCCCCATGGTGATCCGCAGCAGCCATTCGCCGCCGCCCAGCGTCAGCCCCATCAGTGCGACGCCCAGAACCCCGGCCAACAGGCCGATCACCCGCGCCAGCCGCCACATCCCGGCCTGGCCGCCCTCGCCGGCGTGCAGACGCGCCAGTTCGGGATAGAGGGAGGCGGTCAGCAGTCGGGCGGGCTTGGCGATGGCGTCGGCGACCTGACGCCCGATCCGCCACAGCGCCGCCTGCGCCGGACCGACCAGGGCCCCGATGGCCAGGGTGATCACATGGGTGAAGGCCACATCGACCGTGGCGCTGAGGTTGGTCGACCAGGCGAACCGCCAGGCCCCCGGCATGCCGTCGGTCAGGGGGCCACCCCGCCAGGTCAGGCCGGACAGCAGGCCGCGCGCCTTCAGCTCCGACCAGGCGGCCCAGGCGATATAGACGAACCCGGCCACCACGCCCGCCGCCCAGAAGATCAGGAACACCGGCATCGACGCCGCCGTCACAAACCCGATCCCGCACCCGACCAGCCGAACCAGGGCCACCAGCGCCGTCTGTCGCGCCAGGACATCGAACCGGTCCAGCAGCCGGAGCAATCCCATCGGCGTCGCCGACACCATGAAGGCCACCGACAGGACGTAAAGCGCCGCCGCCGGGCGATGCTCGGGTGACAGCCCCAGCCTGTCTCCGAACGCCAGGGTGGCGATCAACCCGACCGCGACCCCGACGACCGCCCCGATCCCGTCAAGCGCCAGGGTGAACCGCAGCACCTTGCCGAAATCCGCCGGTCGCCCCTCGGCCAAAGGGCGGGCACCGTAGTGCAGCACCGTCTGCCAGGACTGGAACTTCACCGTCTCGCCCAGAAACTGCGCGAAGGCGTGGATCAGGATCAGCACCCCGAACCCCGTCAGTCCCAGGGCGCGGGCTGTCAGGGCAATCGCCGCCAGGCCCATGATCGCATTGGCCACCCGCCCGCCCAGCAAGATGGCGGCGTTGGACAGCACCCGCCTTGCGGCGGCCCGGGTCGTCGTGGCGACCGTCATCCTTCGCCTGTTGCCCGCACGCCGTTTTGGCCCCCTGACGACGTCCAACGGTTGGCTACGGACGGTTCATCGGCAGAACGTCTGGCAGATTTTGTCGCGCGGATGAAGGCCGCAGAGCCGCACGCGATTATCGCGACGTGGTCCAGGCAGAGACGAAGGCGGCGGCGCTGAGGCCCGTGTCCGGGGCGGACTTGCCCGGCTTGAAGATGGCCGAGCCGATGCCGAAGCCGGATGCGCCTGCCGAGCGCCACGTCTCAACACTGGCCGGATCGACGCCGCCGACGGCATAGACGCGGGTGTCGGCGGGCAGTACGGCGCGGACGGCTTTCAGCCCGGCGGGGCCTGCGACCTCGGCCGGAAACAGCTTCAGCGCGTCGGCCCCGGCATCCAGGGCGGCGAAGGCCTCGGACGGGGTGAAGAAGCCGGGGATGGACAGCAGATCCAGGGCCTTGGCCGCGCGGATGACGTCAAGATTGGTATTGGGCGAGATGACGATCTGGCCCCCGGCGTCGGCGACGGCTTTCGCGGCATCGACGCTCAGGACCGTGCCCGCCCCGACCAGGGCCCGACCGTCCAGGGCCTGGCGCAGGCGGCGGATGCTCTCCAGCGGGCGCGGCGAGTTCAGCGGCACCTCCAGACAGACGAAACCGGCGGCCACGATGGCCTCTCCGACCGCCACGGCCTCGTCGGGATCCAGCCCCCGCAGGATGGCGATCAGGGGCAGGGCGTCGAGCGTCTGGATCATCGGCTGGCCTCATGAATGCGCCACAGACCCCGGGCCGTGGCCGCGGCACCGTCGGCGACGCGGATGTCGGAAAAACCCGCGATCCCGAGCGCCGTGGCATAACGGGCCTTCAGGATCTCGGCCCCGACCAAGGTGACGGGGCTGGATGTGTCTGCGACCTGGGCGGCGATCTCGGCCCCGATCAGCAGGCCGGACAGATAGTCGGCGGCACCGTCCGGGCTCAGCCGGTCGGCCAGGGTCTCGACCCGGACCGAGAACAGGGCGGCGGTCAGGGCCGGGTCGTCCAGGGCGCGCGCGACCCCGTCGGCGAAGGCCCCGGCATCGACGCCGGGCTGGCCCATGCCCGCGCCCATGATGGTGCCCTTGCGGATGGCGGCAAACAGTTCGCCGGTCATGAAGGTGCGGTAGCCGAGGATCTGGCCGGGGCGGGCGGCGATCCATTTCGAATGGGTGCCCGGCGCGACGACGCGGTGGTTTCCGGGCTCGAGATCGAGGCCCATGATCTGGGTCTCCTCGCCGCGCATGACATCGACCATCCGCCCGTCCGCTATGGCCTTGAGCCCCGGCACGATGCGGACGTCGGGGCGACCGTCGGGCGATTTCAATCCGCCGGCCAGGTCGGCCAGGGTGGCGGGCGCGGGCAGATAGGCGACCTCGCGCCACTTGCCGCGTCCACCGGTCATGCCGCAGGCGAGAATTGGCAGCTCGTCGTCCAGCCAGCCCTGTCCAACCTCCGCCAGGATGGTCGGAAAGGCCTCTGGGGTCAGGGGGCCAGCACCGCGTGGGTCGGAGCGGGCCTCGAGCACCGCACCGTCGCCGATGCGAAGGACACGCAGATTGCTGGTACCCCAATCGACGCCGATAAGGGTGGCTCCGTCCGCAGTGCTCGCGACTTTATCAGAAATCATATTTGTAAGATTATTTGAAGTGCCGGTTTGGTGCTAGCTGAATCGAGACTTGGCTTGCCGCTGACCTGCCCCCGGACGTTTACAGGATACCCATGACCCAGAATGACGCCACCGACGACCGTGGATCAAGCGGCACGCCCGAACTGATCTGGGATCTGAAGGCCGAACTGGCCGAGGGGCCGGTCTGGGTCGCGCGCGATCGGGCCGTCTGGTTCGTCGATATCAAGGGCCGCAGGCTGCATCGCTACGGCGTGGACGATGGATCGAAGACCTCTTGGGACGCACCGGATCAGGTCGGTTTCGTTCTGCCCGCCGAGGATGGGTCGATGATCTGCGGGGTGCGGGGCGGCTTGCACCGGTTCGATCCGGCGACCGGGCAGTTCAGCCTGTTGATCGCCGTGGAGGCCGAGCGTCCTCAGAACCGGATCAACGACGGCTTCGTCGCGCCGGACGGCAGCCTGTGGTTCGGAACCATGGACGATTCGGAGGCGACCGTCAGCGGGGCGCTTTACCGTTATGCCGAGGGCGAACTGACCCGGCATGACGACGATTACCGGGTCACCAACGGCCCGGCCATGAGCCCCGATGGGCGGACGCTCTATCACAACGACACGGTCAACCGCCGGATCTATGCCTTCGACCATGCGGACGGGGTCCTGAGCGACAAGCGGATGTTCGCCGAGACGACGGACGGTTTCGCCGATGGGCCCAGTGTGGACAGCGCGGGCGTCGTCCATGTCGGGCTGTTCAACGGCTCGGGCGTCGCCCGGTTTTCGCCGTCCGGTGAGCGGATCGGCACGATTGCCTTCCCGGTGCGCACGGTGACCAAGGCGGCCTTCGGGGGCGACGATCTGAAAACCCTCTACTGCACCACTGCCTGGCTGGGTCAGGATTCTGAGGTGAGGGTCGCCCAACCGCAGCTCGGCGGACTGTTCCGCGTCTCCGTCGAGACTCCGGGTTTGCCACAGGCCCTGATCCGGCTCTGAGCGAAAATCGAAAGACAGGCTTGACTCCTGCCTGCCGTCGAGAGGCATATACAAGAACATAACAGGAACATTTTGGTGCCTTCGACCCCTCGGATCACGCAGTTGAAAGCGCGTCTGGCCGACCTGTCCCTGGATGGGGTGCAGGAACGGACCGGTCGTTTCACGCTCGGGATAGACAGGGTCGATACGCATCTGGACCCCGGACCTTGCCTCTTCAGCCTTCACGAGATCCATGCCGAGACCGCCGCCGATGCCGTGGCGGCCAATGCGTTCGCCCTGGGGCTGGCCAGCCGGGCGACGCGGGAGCGGCCGCTGGTCTGGGTGGTCCAGAACCTGGCCTCTCAGGAGGCGGGGGCTTTGCATGGGCCGGGGCTGCACGAATGGGGTTTGCGCCCCGAGAGCGTGCTGGTGGTGCGGGTGCGCGACGCAGTGGCCCTGCTGGCGGCGGGCGAGGAGGCCTTGAAGAGCGGCGCGGTCGGCGCGGTCCTAATGACCGGCTGGGGCGAGGCCAAGGCCATGACATTGACGGCCAGCCGACGCCTGACCCTGGCCGCGCGGTCGGGGGGCAGTACGGCCTTCGTCGTGCGGGCGGCGGCGGCGGCCATGCCCAGCGCGGCCGAGACCCGGTGGTCGGTGCGCTCGGCCCTGTCGACGGCGCTGGAAGCCGGGGCCCCGGGGCGGCCCGCCTTCGTTGCCGCCCTGACCCGCAGCCGACAGGGGGCTGCGCCCACCGAATGGACGCTGGAGTGGGATCGTGAGACGCGCAGTTTCGCCGAGCCCGCGCCGCTATCTGGCCGTCTGGTTTCCGTTCCTGTCGTCGGATCGGCTGCGGCGCGAGGAAGCGCGACAGGTCTGCGACGAACCGGGTGAGGACGACGGTTCGACCGCCGCCGTCGTGCTGGTCGAGAAGGTCCGGGGGGCTTTGCGGCTTGCGGCCCTGAACCCGTCGGCCTGCGCCTTGGGGCTGACGCGCGGCATGACCCTGGCCGATGCCCAGGCGCGGACGCCCGCCATTCGCACCGTCGTGCATCGACCCGAGGCCGATGCGGCTTTGCTGGCTCAGGTGCTGGAGGATTTCGGGCGGTTCACCCCGATGGCGGCGACCGATGGCGACGACGGCCTGATTCTGGACGTGACGGGTTGTGGTCATCTGTTCGGCGACGAGGCCGGGCTGGTCTGGGCGGTCGCGGCGCGCTCGGCCCGCATCGGGCTGAGCCTTCGCACGGCGCTGGCCGGCACACCCCAGGCCGCGCGGGCCCTGGCGCGGTTCGGTTCCGCTTCTCCTGTACCGCTCATCCCGGCGAAAGCCGGGACCCAGTCCTTAAGCAAGGCACGATCTGCGGGATCGCGTTCAGTGCCGACCGGGATCCCTTCATCGCCCAAAGCACTGGGTCCCGGCTTTCGCCGGGATGAGCGGAATGAAGAGAGCAACTCGGAACGGGCCTCTGTCCGCGCCCTGCCCATCGCGGCGCTGGAGCTGGACGACAGGGAGCATCAGGCCCTGACCCGGGCGGGTCTGCGGACCCTGGGCGATCTGGACGACCGCCCGACCGCGCCCCTGGCCGCGCGGTTCGGCACCGACCTGCCGGTGCGGCTGGCGCGCATCCTGGGTCAGGAGGATGTGCGGATAACGCCGCTTCGATCCCCGCCGCCGTGCGTCGTGGACCGGATCCTGTTCGAGCCGATCACGGAGACGACCGATGTCGAGGCGGTGATCGGCGACCTGCTGACCGAGGCCATGGCCTGGCTGGACCAGAGGCGGCTGGGTGGACGGGCGTTTGCGGTGGCCTTCTTCCGGATCGACGGGGCGACGCGGCGGATTACGGTGCGGACCGGCCGGGCGACCCGCGATGCGCCGGGCGTGATGCGGCTGTTCAAGGAGCGGCTGGCGGCCCTGGCCAGCCCGCTGGACCCCGGCTTCGGCTTCGACCAGCTGCGTCTGTCCGTGCCTGTGACCCAGACCCTGGCCCCGACCCAGGCCGGTTTCGAGGCACAGCCGACCAGCAGCGAAGACCTGGACCGGCTGATCGACCGTCTGACGGCGCGTCTCGGCCCCGAAGCCGTGGGCCGGTTCGAGCCGGTCGAATCCCATCTGCCCGAACGGGCCGCGCGTCTGGTCTGGGCCGGGCGGCGCGACAGCGGCACTGCCTGGCCCGCGCGGGATCCCGAATCCCCGCCCTTGCGTCCATTCCAGATGTTCGACCCGCCCCAGCCGATCGAGACCGTCTCCCTGGCCCCCGACGGCCCACCCGCCCGGTTCCGCTGGCGGCGCGTGACGCATTCGATCGTACGCGCCGAGGGCCCCGAACGCATCGGCGGCGAATGGTGGCGAAGGCCCGGCCACCGCACACGCGACTACTACCGCGTCGAAGACCGGCAGGGGCGCCGGTTCTGGGTCTTCCGCGCGGGCTTCTATGGCGAAGAGCCCGAGCCGAGCTGGTACATCCACGGCCTTTTCGCATGACCGGCCCGACGCCCGCGCCCGCCTATGCCGAATTGGCGAGCGCCAGCAATTTCTCATTCCTGCGAGGGGCGTCGCATCCGAAGGATTTGGTGCTGACGTCGATTCTGCGCGGCCATACCGGCCTGGGACTGGCCGATCGCAACTCCGTAGCCGGCGTCGTCCGGGCGTGGAGCGCACTGAAGCGCATGCGCAAGGAGGGCACGTCGCCCCCCAATGTGGTGCGTGACGGCGGCGGTCCGGGAGAGGTGACCTATGTCGATGACCCTCTGAGCGACCCCGCCTTCTCGGAGTTGGTAAAGGCGCGGGCGGCGGGGTTCAAGCTGGCGACAGGGGCGCGTCTGGTCTTCAACGATGGAACGCCGGACATCATCGCCTATCCCGAGACGCGGGCGGGGTGGGGGCGGCTGACGCGGCTGCTGACCCTGGGCAACCGGCGGGCCGTCAAGGGTCAGTGCGAGATCGGTCTGCGCGACCTACTGGCAGCGTCTGAAGATTTGTTGCTCATCGTTATGCCGGGCCGTCGTCTCGAAGGGCTTGAGCCGACGCTTGCAAAACTGGTCGAGGTCACGCCGGCGGGGGTTTGGCTGGGTGTGATCATGGGACGGAACGGCGACGATCGTCGGCGGCTGGCGCGGCTAAAATCGCTCGCGAAACGGGCCGACGTCCCGCTGCTGGCGGTCAATGACGTCCTGTACCACGACCCGGTCCAGCGTGATCTTCAGGATGTGCTGACCTGTATCCGCGAGGGGGTCACCGTCGAAACAGCAGGTCTGCGCCTGAATGCCAATGCCGAACGCTGGCTCAAGCCGCCTGCCGAAATGACGCGTCTGTTCGCCGATGCGCCCGAGATGGTGGCCGAGACCCAGGCCCTGCTGTCGCGTATCGGTTTCGATCTGGGTGAGCTCAGCTACCAGTATCCGGAGGAACCCATTCCGCCCGGACAGGAACCTCAGGCCTGGCTGGAGCATCTGACGTGGCACCACGCCGGGATGCAGTATTCCAACGGAATACCGGACAAGGTACGCGTGCTGCTGGAAAAGGAGCTGGCCTTCATCGCGACGGCGAAATACGCGCCCTATTTCCTGACCATCTACGACATTGTGCGGGTGGCGCAGGACAAGCGGATCCTGTGTCAGGGGCGGGGATCGGCGGCGAACTCGGCGGTCTGTTACGTACTTGGAATCACGGCGGTGGATCCGGCCGAGTCCGACCTGCTGTTCGAGCGGTTCCTATCCTCGGATCGGGACGAGCCACCGGACATCGACGTCGATTTCGAGCACGAACGGCGCGAGGAGATCATCCAGCACATCTATACCCGTTATGGCCGCGAGCGGGCCGGCATCGCCGCCACCGTCATCCGCTATCGCCCCAAGAGCGCCATCCGCGAGGTGGGCAAGGTGCTGGGCCTGAGCGAGGACGTGACCGCCCGACTGGCCGCCAGCCAGTGGGGCAGCTGGGGCGCGGAGATCGGCGATCGCCATGTCGAACAGGCGGGGCTGGACCCTACCAATCCGATGATCATGCGCGCCGTCCGCATGGCCATGCGGCTGCTGAACTTTCCCCGCCATCTGTCCCAGCATGTCGGGGGCTTCATCCTGACCCAGGACCGGCTGGACGAGATGGTGCCGATCGGCAATGCGGCCATGCCGGACCGGACCTTCATCGAATGGGACAAGGACGACATCGACGATCTGAGGCTGATGAAGGTCGATGTGCTGGCGCTGGGGATGCTGACCTGTATCCGCAAGGCGTTCGATCTGGTCCGCGCGCATGAGAGTAAGGATTGGGCGCTGAACACCATCCCTGCCGACGACGTCTCCACTTACGAGATGCTGTGCCGAGGCGATTCCATCGGCGTGTTCCAGGTCGAGAGCCGGGCCCAGATCAACATGTTGCCGCGGCTGAAGCCGCGCAAACTCTATGATCTGGTGATCCAGGTGGCGATCGTGCGCCCCGGCCCGATCCAGGGCGACATGGTCCACCCCTATCTGCGACGGCGCAGTGGGGCCGAGGAGGTGGTCTATGCTTCGCCAGCCCCCGAACACGGCCCGGCGGACGAGCTTAAGGCGGTTCTGGAAAAGACCCTCGGCGTCCCCCTGTTTCAGGAACAGGCCATGAAGGTCGCCCTGGTCGCCGCCCGGTTTTCCGACGCCGACGCCAACGGTCTGCGCAAGGCCATGGGCACGTTCAAGGGCGACGGCGACCTGGTGCGGTACGAAGACAAGTTCGTCACCCGAATGACCGCGCGCGGCTACGACCCCGCCTTCGCCCAGCGCTGTTTCGACCAGATCAAGGGGTTCGGCTCCTATGGCTTTCCCGAGAGCCATGCCGCCAGCTTCGGCAAGCTGGTCTACATCTCGTCCTTCATCAAATGCCGCTATCCGGCGGCTTTTGCCTGTGCCCTGCTGAATTCCCAGCCGATGGGCTTCTATGCCCCGGCCCAGATCGTGCGCGATGCCCAGGAGCACGGCGTCGAGATCCGGCCGATCGACGTGAACCTCAGCGACTGGGACAACACCCTGGAGGGACCGCCGGGGTCGCTAGCGCTGCGGCTGGGTTTCCGCCAGATCGACGGATTCCGCGAGGACTGGGCCACGGCCCTGATGGCAGCGCGCGACCGGTCTTTCGAGAGCGTGGAGACCCTGGCCCGGCGCGCGACCCTGCCCGGCGCGGCGATGCGGAAACTGGCCGATGCCGATGCCTTCCGTTCGATCGGGATGGATCGGCGCGAGGCCCTGTGGGCCGTGCGACGGTTGCCCGACGACGCGCCGCTTCCGCTGTTCGCCGCCGCCGACGCGCGTGAACTGGGCGAGGAGGCGGATGCGCGCCTGCCCCGGATGCGGCTGGGCGAACATGTCGCCGCCGACTACCAGACCACCCGCCTGTCGCTGAAGGCCCATCCGATGGCGATCCTGCGACCGGTCTTCGCGGCGGAAAAGATGCTGACATGCGCCGAGCTGGAGACGAAACGCAGCGGCACCCGGGTCCGCACAGCCGGTGTCGTCCTGGTGCGGCAGCGACCGGGCAAGGGCAATGCCATCTTCATCACCCTGGAGGACGAGACCGGCGTCACCAATCTGGTCCTCTGGGCGCGGATGTTCGAGGAATACCGCCGTGTCGTCATGTCTGCCCGGCTGATGGGCGTCGAAGGCGTGGTCGAGAAAAGCCCCGAGGGCGTTGTACACCTGATGGCGCACCGGGTGTTCGACCGCTCGGCCGAACTGGACCGGCTGTCGGACGGGCATATCGCCGACATCAGCCTGTGCCGCGCCGATGAAATCCTGCGGCCCCAGTATCCGCGCGGACCGACCCATACCCATCCCCGCAATGCGCGGATACTGCCGGGATCGCGGGATTTTCACTAAGGCATCGCCCGCGCCAAGGGCAGCCCGTCCTTATACGCAGCTTATGCCCCCGCCGGGCTTTTCGCATCGCCCCCTTATGCCCATCGGGTGTCCAAACCGGCTCGAAACTGAGCTGGAGGGTTCGGCATGGCCGATCTGATCTTTCTGGCGTTGGGCGGCGGGGCGTTTGTCGTCTTCGCCGTTCTCGCCGTTGCGTTGAACAAGGTGTGACGATGCTGGTGTCCATTCTGTGGGGAGCCGGTGCCGTCTTGGTCGCCGTCTATATGATCGCGGCGCTCGTGCGCCCCGAGCGGTTCTAGGGGCCGCATTCCATGAACATGCAAGGTTGGGCGGAAATCGCGCTGACGATCGGTCTGGCCGCCGTGCTCGGCTGGCCAATCGGTCTCTATATGTCGCGCGTCTGGAACGGCGAGAAGACCTGGCTGGACCCGGTCCTGCGCCCCGTCGAGGGCGTCTTCTACAAGGCTGCGGGCGTCGATCCGAAACGCAGCCAGGGCTGGCTGGGCTATGCCGGGGCGCTTCTGGCCTTCAATGCGGCGGGCTTCATCGTCCTGTATGCCCTGCTGCGTCTGCAAGGTGGACTGCCGCTGAATCCCCAGGGGTTCGCGGGCGTGTCGCCGCACCTGGCCTTCAACACCGCCGTCAGCTTCGTGACCAACACCAACTGGCAGAGCTATGGCGGTGAAACCACCATGACGACCCTGACCCAGATGACGGGTCTGACGGTGCAGAATTTCCTGTCCGCTGCCACCGGTGCGACGATCGCGGCGGCCCTGGCGCGGGCCTTCGTAGCCAATCGCGGCGAGGGCGTCGGAAATTTTTGGGCCGACATGACGCGCACGACCCTGTGGGTGCTGCTGCCCCTGTCGCTGGTGTTCGCGGTTGTTCTGATCGGCCTGGGCGTCACCCAGACCCTGGCCGCCAATGCCACGGCGACGGGCCTCGAGGGTGGGTCGCAGACCCTGTCGCTGTTCCCGACCGCCAGCCAACTGGCCATCAAGCAGCTGGGCATCAACGGCGGCGGCGTCTTCAACGTCAACTCGGCGCACCCGTTCGAGAACCCCAGCCCGCTGACCAATTTCCTGACCGCCGTTTCGATCAACGTGCTCGGCTGGGCCGCCTTCTTCGCCTTCGGACGCTCGGTCCTGGCCAAAAAGGACGTTCGCGCCCTGGTCATCGCCGGCGTGCTCCTGCTCGGCGCGTCGGCGGCGGGTCTCTATGCAATCGAAACGCAGCCGGCCCCGTCGCTGGTCGCCGCCGGCGTCGAGGCCACCGCCAACATGGAAGGCAAGGAGGTCCGCTTCGGCGTGCCCGCCTCGGTCGCTTGGGGAACCATGACGACCGGCGCGTCCAACGGCTCGGTCAACTCGATGCACGCCAGCTATATGCCGCTGGGCGGGGCGGTGCAGATGTTCCTGATGCAGCTGGGCGAGATCCTGCCCGGCGGGATCGGATCGGGCATCGCCATCATGGTCATCATGGCCATGCTGTCGGTCTTCGTGGCGGGCCTGATGGTCGGTCGCACGCCGGAATACCTCGGCAAGAAGATCGAGGCGCGCGAGATCCAGTACGCCATGATCGCGGTCCTGGTCCTGCCCCTGGCTATCCTGGGTTTCACCGCGATCGCGGCGGTACTGCCGACGGCGATGGAGGGGCTGCTGAACGACGGTCCGCGTGGCCTGGCGGAGATGCTGTACGCCTATACCTCGGCGGCGGCGAACAACGGCTCGGCCTTTGCGGGGCTCACCGCCAACGCCCCCTGGTGGAACACCACGCTCGGAATCGGCATGCTGATGGGCCGGTTCGTGCCCGCCGTCGCGGTCCTGGCCATCGCGGGGTCGCTGGTGGTCAAGCCGAAGCTGGCGCCGTCGAACGGCACCCTGCCGACCGACAGCGCCCAGTTCATCGGCCTGCTGATCGGCGTCATCCTGATCCTGGGCGGACTGCAGTTCTTCCCCGCCCTCGCGCTCGGCCCCCTGGTCGAACATTTCCAGGCGCTGGCCGTCTCGGCCGCGCTCTGATCCCGGACATATGACCATGACCTCCATTCCCCTCGAACCCGTGTCCGGGAAGGCCAAGCCCGCCCCGCTCGGCGGCGGCCTGACCGGTGCCTCTCTGGGCCGCGCCCTGGGCGATGCTTTCGTCAAGCTGAACCCGGCCAGGCTGCTCAAGAACCCGGTGATCTTCACCACCTGGATCGTGGCCGTCCTGGCCACCGTCTCGGCCATCGCGGCGGTCGTGGGCGGCGAGCCCGCGGGCTTCGCTCTTCAGCTGGCCGTCTGGCTGTGGCTGACGGTGCTGTTCGCCAATGTCGCCGAGAGCGTCGCCGAAGGGCGCGGCAAGGCGGCGGCGGATGCGCTGCGGGCCACCCGCGTGGACACCAAGGCCAAGCTGATCGTCGATCCGGCGACCGGCACGGTCGTCCCAACCCCGGCGCACACGCTGGAGGTCGGACAGATCATCCTGGTCGAGGCGGGCGACGTCATTGCCTCGGACGGCGAGATCGTCGAGGGCGTGGCCTCGGTCAACGAGGCGGCCATCACTGGTGAGAGCGCCCCCGTGATCCGTGAAAGCGGCGGCGACCGTTCCGCCGTCACCGGGGGCACCACCGTGGTCTCCGACTGGATCAAGGTCCGTATCACCGCCGCCCCCGGCTCGACCTTCCTCGACCGCATGATCGCCATGGTCGAGGGCGCGAACCGTCGGAAGACGCCGAACGAACTGGCCCTGTCCGTGCTGCTGGCCGGTCTGACGCTGGTGTTCCTGATCGCCGTCGTCACCCTGCTGGGCCTCGGTGCCTATTCCGGCGTGACGCTGGATCCGATCGTGCTGGGTGCCCTGTTCATCACGCTTATTCCCACCACCATCGGTGGCCTGTTGTCCGCCGTCGGCATCGCCGGCATGGACCGGTTGCTGAAGGTCAATGTGCTCGCCACCTCGGGCCGCGCGGTGGAGGCGGCAGGCGACGTCGATACCCTGCTGCTCGACAAGACCGGGACCATCACCTTCGGCAACCGCATGGCCACCGAGGTCATGGCCGTCCCCGGCGTCCGCCCCGACGCGGCCCTGCGCGCCGCCGTCATGGCATCCCTGGCCGACGAGACGCCGGAAGGCCGTTCGATCGTCGAACTGGGCCGCAACGCCGGGGTTTCGGCCGAGCAACCGACGGGTGCCACCGCTATCCCCTTCACCGCCACCACGCGCCAGTCGGGAATGGACGCGGACGGCAATGCGTGGCGGAAAGGCGCGGTCGATTCCGTGCTGGCCGCCCTGAACCTGACCTCGGCCACCGCGCCGAGCGAGTTCAACGCAGCCGTGGACAAGATCGCCCGTTCGGGCGGCACGCCTCTGGCGGTTACCGAGAACGGCAGGCTGGTCGGCGTCATCCACCTGAAGGACGTGGTCAAGCCGGGGGTGAAGGAACGGTTCGCCGACCTGCGGCGCATGGGCCTTCGCACCGTGATGATCACGGGCGACAACCCGGTGACGGCGGCGGCGATCGCCTCGGAAGCCGGCGTCGACGACTACCTCGCCGAGGCCACGCCCGAAGACAAGATGCGGATGATCAAGGCCGAACAGGCCAAGGGTCGCCTGGTCGCCATGTGCGGCGACGGGGCCAACGATGCGCCCGCCCTGGCCCAGGCCGACGTCGGTGTCGCCATGCAGACGGGGGCCCAGGCCGCCCGCGAGGCGGGCAACATGGTCGATCTCGACAGCGATCCCACCAAGGTCATCGAGATCGTCGAGGTCGGCAAGCAGTTGCTGATCACGCGCGGGGCCCTGACGACCTTCAGCATCGCCAACGACGTGGCCAAATATTTCGCCATCATCCCGGCGATGTTCGTTGTCGCCCTTCCGGCGCTCGGCGCGCTGAACGTCATGGATCTGGGCTCGCCCGAGAGCGCCATCCTGTCGGCGGTGATCTTCAACGCCCTGGTCATCGTGGCCCTCATTCCCCTGGCGCTCAGGGGCGTGAAGTATCGCGCCATCGGGGCCGGGGCGCTGCTGAGCCGCAACCTGCTGATCTATGGCCTGGGCGGCCTGATCGCCCCGTTCGTCGGCATCAAGCTGATCGATCTCGTCATCACCGGCTTGGGCCTCGCGTAAGCGACCCCGTCACCATTATCTATTTGGAAACGCAGTAAAATGTCCCGCAAATCCCGCTTCAAGGCTTCCGGCTCCAACGACGTCTGTTTCGCCGGGGCCTGTCTGGTCGGCATCATCGTCTTCGGGCTGGCCTCCCACGCCGATGCCCAGGAGGCCCCCCAAGACACCTCGGCTCCCGAGATCGCCTGGAACGTCGCCGTCGGTTCCGACTATGTCTTCCGCGGCGTCAGCCAGACCGAGGAAGACCCGGCCATCTCGGGCGGCGTCGATGTCACGATGGGCAGTTTCTACCTCGGCGGCTGGGCCTCCAACGTCTCCTTCCCCGGCGACGACGATACCAATGCCGAGGTCGATCTGTATGGCGGCAATCGCGCTGAAGTGTCCGGTTGGGCCGTGGACGTGGGCGGCGTCGCTTACCTCTATACCAACCAGCCCGACGGCACCGACTATGACTATGTCGAGGCCAAGCTGGCCGTGTCGCGGGCGGTCGGTCCGGCCACGGTCGGGGCCGCCGTCTACTATTCGCCCGACTTCTTCGGCGCGTCGGAAGACGAGGCCACCTATGTCGAGGCCAATGGCGCTTTCAGCCCGGCCGACAAATGGACGATCTCGGGGGCCGTCGGCCGTCAGTTCGTGTCGTCGGACTTCGACTACACGACCTGGAACGCGGGCGTGTCCTACGCCCTGACCGACACCCTGACGCTGGACGGGCGCTATTTCGACACCGACGAGCATGGCTTCGGCGACATCTATGACGCCCGCGCCGTCGCCTCCATCAAGGCCGTATTCTGATGCTGCAATCCCTTCGCCCCGCGATCGTCATGGTCGCCCTGTTCACCCTTCTGCTGGGCCTCGCCTATCCGTTCGCGGTGACTGGCATCGGCCAGCTGGCCTTTCCCGCTTAGGCCAATGGCAGTCTGGTCCGCGACGAGGCGGGCAACGTCGTCGGCTCGGCCCTGATCGGCCAGCCGTTCGCCGCCGCCGGATATCTTCATCCCCGGCCCTCGGCGGCGGGCGACGGCTATGACGCCTCGGCCTCGTCGGGCTCCAACATGGGGCCGCTGAACACCGACCTGGCCGCCCGTATCCAGACCGACGCCGACGCCCTCCGCGCCGAGATCGGGGCCGATGCCGTCATCCCCGCCGATGCCGTGACCACCTCGGCCTCGGGGCTCGACCCAGACATCTCGCCGGCCTACGCTCGGCTTCAGGCCGCCCGGATCGCCACCGCGCGCGGTCTGAGCGTCCAGGAGGTCCAGAGCGTGATCTACGAGAACCGCCAGGGTGCCCTGCTGGGCTTCATCGGCCAGCCGCGTGTCAATGTGCTGATGACCAACCGGGCGCTCGACGCTCGCTTCCCCGGCACGGCCCCCGCCGTGGTGCCTGCGACCGAACCCGCGGCCGGCTGAGACCTTGCCGGAGGAGGAGGGCCCGCCGACAGACCCCTCGCCGATCCCGCGCAAGAAACGGGGTCGGTTGAAGGTCTTCCTCGGGATGTCGCCCGGGGTCGGCAAGACCTATGACATGCTGCGCGCCGCCCGCCGCCGGAAGGCCGAGGGCGGCGACGTCGTTGTCGGGGTGGTCGAGACACACGGCCGCCGCGAGACCGAAAGCCTGCTCCGCGACATGGAGGTCATGGCGCGCAATCCGATCGACTACCGTGACCGGACCCTGCTGGAGTTCGACATCGACGGGGCCATCGCCCGTCGGCCCGAGCTGTTGCTCGTGGACGAATACGCCCATTCCAACGTGCCGGGCTCGCGCCATCCCAAACGCTGGCAGGACGTCGAGGAAATCCTGTCCGAGGGCATCGATGTCTGGACCACGCTGAACGTCCAGCATCTGGAGAGCCTGTCCGACGTCGTCCTGCGCATCACCGGGGTGCGCCAGCGCGAGAGCGTCCCCGACAGCGCCCTGAGCCGCGCCGACGACATCGAGGTCGTCGACATCACGCCAGAGGAACTGCGCAAGCGGCTGGAGGAGGGCAAGGTCTATGTGCCCGAGACGGCACGGCTCGCCTCCGAGAACTTTTTCAAGATCGAGAACCTGACGGCGCTCCGCGAACTGGCCCTGCGCCGCGCGGCCCAGACGGTGGACGACCAGCTGGTGGCGACTCTGCGCGAGCGGGGCGTGCAGGGGCCGTGGGCGGCGGGCGAGCGGATTTTGGTGCTGATCGCGGGCGACGGCATGGCGGGGATGCTGGTCCGCACGGGCCGACGCCTGTCCGACATGATGATGGACGCGCCGTGGACGGTGGCGACCGTCGATCGTCCCAGCGGCGCGGGCGGGGCAGTGGCAGGGCAGCGGATCGCGGAGGCCTTCAAACTGGCCGAGCAACTGGGCGGGCGGACGCTGCTGCTGAGCGGCGACGACGTCGTGAAGACCGTCACCGACCATGCGCACCAGAACAACATCACCCAGATCGTGATGGGCCGGGCCCCGTCCAGTCGGCTGGCGGCCTTCCTGGGTCGGTCGCTGTCGACGGAGTTGCTGCGGTCGGCCCAGGGCGCGGCGATCCACATCGTCACCGATCCGGCGGCTCCTGAGCCACCCCCGCCGCGCCCGAAGATCGACTGGCTGAAGGACTGGCGCGGCTATGTCATCGGGGCCGGGTTCATCGGCGTCGCCACCGGACTGGCCCTGTTGCTGGACCGGACGTTCGTACGGGTGGATCTGGGGGTCGTCTATCTGGCGGCCGTGCTGGCGGCGGGCGTGCTGTATGGGCTCAGGCCTGCGCTGGCGGCTGCGACCGTGGCGTTCCTGGTCTACAACTTCCTGTTCCTGGAGCCGCGCTACACCTTCATCATCGGCTCGCCGACCGACTTCCTGACCCTGCTGGTGTTCTGGGCGGCGGCGCTGGCGACCGGGACGCTGGCCGGGCGGGTGCGCGAGCAGGCGCGGCGAGCCCAGAGGCGGGCCTCGGCGGTCTCTGCCCTGCTGGCGGCCAGCCAGACCTTGTCGGGAGCCAATGACCGCGACGCCGCCGCCCGCATCCTGGCCGAACAGACCGCCGCCGCCGTCGGGGCCAAGGCGGTGGTCCTGCTACCGGTCGGCGAGGATATCGCCGTGGTCGCGGGCGCACCGACGCTGGAACAACTCGGCCCCGCAGAGATGGCCGCCGCCCGCTGGGCCTGGGAGCGGGGCGAGGCGGCGGGGCATGGCACCGGCACGTTGCCCCAGACCCGCTGGACGTTTCGGCCGCTGAATGGCGTGCGGCAGCGGTCGGGCGTGGCGGGGATCGAGGCCGCTGCCCTGATCCCCGGTTCGGACGAGGAACGGCTAGCGCTCGCCTTGCTGGATCAGGGGGCGGTGGCGCTGGAACGGGCGGAACTGGCCGGGACGGCGGTCGAGACCGAGACCCTGCGCCGCGCCGACCGGTTCCGGGGGGCGCTTATGAACTCCGTCAGCCATGACCTGAGGACGCCGCTGTCCACCGTTCTGGGGGCCTCGACCACCCTGATCGACTATGGCGATACCTTGAAGCCGGAGGTCCGCGACGACCTGCTCCTCAGCATCCGCGAGGAGGCCGAGCGGCTGAACCGCTATGTCGGCGACCTGCTGGACATGACCCGTCTGGAGGGCGGGGGGCTGAATGTCCGCACCGATTGGGTCGATGTGCGCGACGTCTTGAACGCGGCGGCGATGCGGGTGACGCGGCGGCTGGGGACGCGGGAACTGCTGCGCGACTTTCCCGAACAGCTCAGCCTGGTACGGGTCGATCAGGCCCTGCTGGAACAGGCGGTGGTCAATATCCTGGAGAACGCCATCGCCTATTCGGAGGACGCCTCCCTGATCGAACTGGCCGCTTATGAGGACCGGGGGTCGGTGGTGATCTCGATCGAGGACCAGGGCGTGGGCATCCCTACGCCTGAGCTGGAACGGGTGTTCGACAAATTCCGCCGTATGGAGGAGCCGTCCGACAGGACCAGCGGTGCCGGCCTGGGCCTGGCCATCGCGAAAGGTTTTGTCGAGGCCATGGAGGGCCGGATCGCCGCCGCCAGCCCCATCCAGGATGAGCGCGGCACCCGCATCCTGATCCGCCTGCCCAAGGCCGTCGCCACCCATCCCGACCTGCTGTAGGGCCAGTCGATGTCACCCACCCGGCCCCGTATTCTGGTCATCGACGACGAGCCCCAGATCCACCGCTTCCTGTCGCCCGCGCTGGATGCGGCAGGCTATGACGCCAAACGCGCCGACAGCGGGCAGGAAGGCCTGCGCGGCATCGCCCTGTGGTCGCCCGATGCGGTCGTGCTGGACCTGGGTTTGCCGGACATGGATGGCAAGGACGTGCTGGTCCGGGCGCGGGAGTTCTATGCCGGGCCGATCGTCATCCTGTCGGCGCGGGACCGGGAGGCCGAGAAGATCGAGGCGCTCGATCTGGGGGCCAACGACTATGTCGAGAAGCCTTTCGGGGTCGGCGAGCTGCTGGCCCGGCTGCGGGTCAACCTGCGCCAGGCGGCTCCGCGCCATCAGCCGGTCGGGCCGATCGTGGTCGGGGATCTGTCGATCGATCTGGACCGGCGGCTGATCCTAAAGGGCGGCGTGCCGGTCAAGCTGACACCCAAGGAATACGATGTCCTTGCCCATCTCGCCCGCGACGTGGGCAAGGTGATCGGCCATCGCGACCTGCTCGTCGCCGTCTGGGGCGCGGCGCACAAGGACGACACCCAGTATCTGCGGGTCGTCGTCGGCCAGCTGCGGCAGAAGCTGGAAGCCGACCCCGCCCATCCGCAGCGGATCGAGACGGAGCCGGGGATCGGATACCGGCTGAGTTGATCTCCGCCTATCGGAACGGCGGTTCGTCGAAGGCGCGGAGCTTTCTGGAATGCAGGCTGGCCCCCTCGTTGCGGAGCAGATCGACGGCCTGGATGCCGATCTGGAGGTGTTCGGAGATCGAGCCCTCGTAGAAGCGGTTGGCCTGGCCCGGCAGTTTGATCTCGCCGTGCAGGGGCTTGTCGGAGACGCACAGAAGGGTGCCGTAGGGGACGCGGAAGCGGTAGCCCTGGGCGGCGATGGTGGCGCTCTCCATGTCGATGGCCACGGCGCGCGACTGGTTGAAGCGCAACGCCGACTTGGAATAGCGCAGCTCCCAGTTCCGGTCGTCGGTGGTGACCACGGTGCCGGTGCGCAGGCGGCGTTTGACGGCCTCGCCGGGCATCCCCGAAACCGATTTGGAGGCGTCGTACAGGGCGCGCTGGACCTCGGCGATGTTCGGGATCGGGATGTCGGGCGGCAGGACCGCGTCCAGCACATGGTCGTCGCGCAGATAGGCGTGGGCCAGGACGTAGTCTCCGATCGTCTGGCTAGGCCTCAGGCCGCCGCAGTGGCCGATCATCATCCAAGCATGGGGACGGGTCACCGCCAGGTGGTCGCAGATGGTCTTGGCGTTCGACGGGCCCACGCCGATGTTGACCAGGGTGATGCCGTTCGAGCCGGGGGCGGTCAGGTGATAGGCCGGCATCTGGTGCCTCTTCCAGGCGGCGTCCATGACAGCGCTTTCCGGATCGGGGGTGTCGCGGGTGATGACCACACCGCCTGCGCACGACAGGGTGTCGTAGATGCTGTTGGGGTCGCGCAGCTGATCGCAGGCCCAGCGAACGAACTCGTCGACATAGCGGTTGTAGTTGGTGAACAGGATGTAGGACTGGACGTCCTCCACCGGCGTGCCGGTGTAGTGACGTAAGCGCGCCAGGGAGAAGTCGGTCCTCAGGCCGTCAAACTGCGACAGCGGGAAATCCTCGGCCAGGTCGAACAGGCCGTCACTGATCTCGTCGCCGATATGGGCCAGGTCGGTGGTCGGGAAATGCCGGGCGATCGCCGCCGTCATCGACGGGTCCAGCCGGACGTCAGAGCCGTCCATCACATAGGGGAAGGGGATTTCCTGCTGCGAGGGCCCGACCTCGAAAGTGGCCCCCTCATAGTCCTGTTGCAGCAGGCTGAGCTGTTCCAGCAGATAGGGGCGAAACAGGTCGGGACGGGTGATGGTGGTGGCATAGATGCCCGGCCGCGACATCCGGGCATAGGCGCGGGTGGCCAGGTTGGCGGGCCGGTCGCCGAACCAGCTGACTTTCAGCTCCGGATAGGCGAACAGGCCCTCGGCCCGGGCGGCCGGATCGGCGCGTTCGCCCGTGCGGATGAAATGGGCCACGGCGTCGCGCAGATTGGCGACCGATTGGCTGTAAAGGGTTTCGAGGCGGTCCAGGACCGCATGCGCCGTCATCGGCGTGGTGTTCATGTCTGTCATGGCCTCCTCTAGCGGAGAAGCGTGGCCTTGGCGAGGCGGAGTCGCGGACGCTATCGCCCTTCGGGCTACATGAGCGCGTTCTCCCTCCCCTTCATGGGGAGGGACGCTGAGCCGCAGGCGAAGCCGGGTGGGGAAGTGTGGTCCGAAGGCAGGACGTCGATGCACGAACGGCCCCACCCGGATCGCTGCGCGATCATCCCTCCCCACTCCGGGGGAGGGAGAACGACATCGTTCAGCCCAGCTCGCGGTGCAGAAACGCCGTGACGTCGTCCAGGACCGGGGCCTTCTTGCGGAACAGGGGCGAGAAGGTTGCGATCAGATCCTCGTGGCTGAGGTCGGGATAGAGTTTCATCTCGCAGCGCCCACCGACGGCCTTCATCCGATCGTTCAGCAGGATGGTGTCCTCGTCATGGACCGTGACGTCGGCGGTGCCGTGACCCAGCCACAGCGGCGGGGCGTCGGCGCGCGCGAAGGTGATGGGCTGGGTCAGGGTCGGGTCGGGCGCGCGACCGAAGGCGTTACGGGACGCCGCGACGTCGAACGGCAGGAAGTCATAGGGCCCGGCCAGACCGGCGGCGGCCTTGATCAGGTCCGGTTGGCCGACGGCGGCCATGTAGCGACGATCCAGAGCGATCATCAGGGCCAGATGCGCCCCCGCCGAATGGCCGATGACGCCCAGCCGGTCGGGATTGCCGCCGTACTGGCCGATGACCTGGGCTACGGCAGCGGTGGCAGCGGCGGCGTCCTCGATGAAGACCGGGAAATGCACCTCCGGCACCAGCCGGTAGTCGGGCACGCCGACGACGAAACCCTTGGCCGCAAGCGCTTGGGCCGCCCAGCCATAGACGTTGCGTGAGCCAGTGTCCCAGCCGCCGCCGTAGAAGAAGATCAGGGTCGGCAGAGGCGTGGTGGCGGCGCGGGTCGGAGCGAAGACGTCGAACCTCTGGCGCGGGTTGGGGCCATACTCCAGGCCCTGGGCCACGCGCCGGACGCCGCCGTCGCGGGGACCGAGCGTGTTGAGCACCGACAGCGGGCTGCACGCCGCCAGAACGGCACCGAGGGCGGGGGCGAAGATGCCTCTGCGGGTCATGGGGTCTCGCGTCGTGGAAGGGAGCGGCCCCTAGATACGCACAGGATGGCGTTCGGTCTCAATCCTGCGTCAGATGATGCACCCGTGAGGGGAGCGGCCCGTCAGCCGACACCCGACAGATCGCTGCGTAGCGCCAGACGCGTGATCTTGCCCATGACGTTGCGCGGCAAACGGTCGAGCCGGGTCACGACGACGGCGATGTCGGCGGGAAGCCGTGACTTCAGCACGGCGATCGCGGTTTCGGACAGGGGTTCGGACGCCTCGTAATAGACATTGAGCGTGTCCGCACCGGTTCTGACGGGGGACTGGACGATGCAGACGTCCCTTACGGGGACGGCATCGCGGATCGCCTGTTCGAACAGCTGCGCCGGCCGCTTGTCGCCGCCAATGATCAGCACGTCGTTGGCCCGTCCCAGCAGCTCCAGCCGACCGTCCGCATGCAGACGACCGAGGTCGCCGGGATAGAACCAGCCGTGGCGGAAGAAGGTGCGGGTCGTGTCCGGGTCGCGCCAATAGTCGTGGATCCCGACGGAGGTATCGATCCTGACGATGCCGGTCTGTCCGACGGGGCGGGGCTGGTCTTGTTCATCGACGATCTGGACGGCACGATGGTCGTCGACGACGTACAGGAAGGTATCTTCTGGGCGTGTGAGCGGCGTCCGCCCGATCCGGCTGACTTCGGTGGTTCCGTAATAGGCGCTGATGTTCGGGGTCAGGCGCGCCATGGCCCGCTGAACCAGAGGCCAGGGGGTCAGACCGCCGACGACCGTCAGGTTCATGCGCGGATTGATCGCCGACGTGTCCGGATACAGGTCCATAAGCTGGCTCAGCATGCCGGGCGTCAGAAAGGCCTCGGTGATCTCGCCGGTCTCGAACGGGGCCCAGTGGTCGATCGTCTGATCGATGACCACACCCCCGCCGAACCACCACGACCGAAGCGGCGAGATATAGCCGACGGCGGTCGCGAGCGGGAACGCGCCGACATAGGTGACGGAGGTCTGGTGATAGGTTCGGGCGGCCGTGGGAAAGCCGACGATGGCCGCGATGGATTCGGGACCGGAATGGACGATCTTGGGAAGGCCGGTGGTGCCCGAGCTGGTCATCAGGTGTCCTGCCGCGGCGATGGGTCCGTCGAGCGGCCCGCGCTGCTGGATCAGAAGACGTTCGGACGTCGCAGCGTCGATGCGGACCGGGGCCTGCAGAGCCTCCGCACCGTCGCCGATGATGCAGGCGAGCGGCTGGATATCCAGGCTGGCGGCCAGGGCGGGCTGGACGGTGATGGTCGTCAGCCCCAGGCTCTGGCAGGCCAGCAGCCAGGGCCAGGTCATGGCGATGTCTTCGAGCGTCAGCAGCGCCTGTCCCGAGCGAGGCACCGAGGCGGCGATCAGGGCGTGGCGGGCGGCCTGGATCAATTCGCCGAAGCGGGCGTAGGAGACCGTCACGCCGTTGCAGACCATGGCCGGAGCCGACGGCGTGGCGATCGCCAGATCCCGTAAACGTTCTACCAGCATGCGACTCGATCTTCCGTGACGTCTGGACGGACGCCTATCCGATGTTGCCGATATTCAGAAACGATATCCGTCGTTTAGTCGATTGCCAGCGGATCGTTGGCTAGCCTCAGTCCCGAAGCAGTTCGTTGACCGCCGTCTTGGCCCGCGTCTGGGCATCGACGCGCTTGACGATGACGGCGCAATACAGGGACGGGCCGCCGTTCGGGTCGGGCAGGGTGCCGGGGACGACGACCGAATAGGCGGGCACCTCGCCCCGGACGATCTCGCCGGTCGCGCGGTCAACGATTCGGGTGGTGGCCGACAGATAGACGCCCATCGACAGGACCGCGCCCTCGCGCACGATCACGCCCTCGACGACCTCTGAGCGGGCCCCGATGAAACAGCCGTCCTCGATGATGGTGGGGTTGGCCTGGAGCGGTTCCAGAACCCCACCGATGCCGACACCGCCCGACAGGTGGACGTTCTTTCCGATCTGGGCACAGGAGCCGACCGTGGCCCAACCGTCGACCATGGACCCTTCATCGACATAGGCCCCGATGTTCACGAAACTGGGCATCAGGACGACGTTCTTGCCGATGAAGGCCCCCTGGCGGACGATCGAACCGGGCACGGCGCGGAAGCCCGCGTCCTTGAAGTCCTGTCCGGTCCAGTCGCCGAATTTGTTGGGCACCTTGTCGTACCAGGGGCCGACGCCGGGGGCTGTGCTGTTAAGGCCCCGGTCGCCCGCGCGCATGATGATGTTGTCGTTCAGCCGGAAGGACAGCAGCACCGCCTTCTTCAGCCATTGATGCGTGGTCCAGGTGCCGTCCTCGCCGCGCGAGGCGACGCGGGCCTGGCCGGAATCCAGCAACGACAGAGCGGTCTCGACGGCGCGGCGGGTCTCGCCCTGGGTGGCGGGGGACAGGTCGGCGCGGTCGTCCCAGGCGGCCTCGATGATGGCGGCGAGATCGGAGTGGTCGGTCATGCGGCGTCCTTCAGCGACAGGGGGGCGAGGAAATCCATGAGATAATCCGAGCGGTGATCGACCCAGGGGTCGATCTCATGCCCATGACCATCGCCGATCAGGACGGTGGTCATGCCCAACGCCTTGGCCGGGGCCAGATTGCGCGGGGTGTCCTCGAAGAAGATCGCGCGGTGCGGGTCGATGCCGAACCGGTCGAGGAACCGGCGAAAGGTGGCTGGCGAGGGCTTGGGCGTCAGGTCCATGTCCTCGATGGCGAAGACGCCGTCAAAACAGTCGGCGATGCCAATATGCTTCAGGACCCGCGCCGCATGGAAGCGCGCGCCATTGGTCAGGACGTATTTCTTGCCCGGGAGGCCCTTCAGTGCGGCGGCCAGATCGGGATTGGGCTCGACCCCGTCCAGCGGCACGTCGTGGACCTCGCGCAGGAACCGCTCCGGGTCGACCGCATAGTGGGCCATCAGCCCGGCCAAGGTGGTGCCGTGCTCGTTCAGGAACTGGCGTTGCAGGACCTTGGCGTCCTCGGCGGGCAGGCCGACGGCGTCGATCATGAAGGCGTTGATCCGCCCCTGGACCAGACCCATCAGCCCCTGCTCGCGGGGGTAGAGGGTGTCGTCCATGTCGAAGACCCAAGCGTCGATCTTTGCGGGATCGAACGTCACGCCTTCACCAGCGTGCCGGCGCCATACTCGGTGAACAGTTCGACCAGCATGGCGTGGGGACGGCGGCCGTCCAGGATGACCACGGCCTCGACGCCCGCGCGGACGGCGGCCATGGCGGTCTGCAGCTTGGGGATCATGCCGCCGGACGCGGTGCCGTCGTCGATCAGGGCCTGCGCCTCGGCCAGGGTCATCTGGCGGATGATGTCGCCGTCCTTGTCCATCACGCCCTTGACGTCGGTCAGCAGCAGCATCCGCTTGGCGTGCAGCGCCCCCGCCACGGCCCCTGCGACGGTGTCGGCATTGACGTTGTAGGTCTGGCCGTCCTCCGCCACGCCGATCGGGGCGATGACGGGCACCCAGTCGTCGGTCTCCGACGCGATCAGCCCGGCGATCAGCTTGGGATCGACCCGTGTGGGCTCGCCGACGAAGCCGAGATCGACCTCGTGCTCGATCAGGCTGTCGGGGTCGCGTTTGGTGCGGGTGGTCTTCTCGACCGTCAGCAGGCCGGCGTCCTTGCCCGACAGGCCGACGCCGCGCACGTCGGCCTCGCGACCAGCGACGGTTATCCAGTGGGCGATCTCCTTGTTGACCGCGCCGGACAGGACCATCTCGGCGACCGCCATCGTGTCGGGGTCGGTGACGCGCAGACCATCGACGAAGGCCGATTTGACCCCGGCCTTTTCCAGCATGGCGCTGATCTGGGGGCCGCCGCCGTGGACCACAACGGGGTTCACGCCCATCAGCTTCAACAGCACCACGTCGGCGGCGAATTGCTTGGCCACGGCGGTCTCGCCCATGGCGTGGCCGCCGTATTTGATGACCACGGTCTCACGGTCATAGACCTGGATATAGGGCAGGGCCTCGGCCAGCGTTTTCGCCGTGGCCCAGCCGCGTTCTTCCGATTGGCGTTCGCTCTCGTCCATCGGTCGGGCTGATAGCGGCAGCGCGTTGCGGTGTCACGACGAAAGGGGTCAGGCGGGATCGGCGCGGGGGGCTTCTCGCCATTTCGGTTGCAGACAGGCCGGGAGGTCTTAGGCTAAAGGGCGCGTCCGGTTCGGTGATCCGAGGGTCGTAGGACCGGCTCGAACGGTGCTTCGGCGCTGGCCAACGCTCGAAAAAGGCTGCTGAAATCCGCATGGCCCTGTTTCCCGTGATCATGTGTGGCGGCTCCGGTACGCGCCTGTGGCCCGCCTCGCGACCGTCGCGACCGAAACAGTTCATTCCCCTGTCCGGCAACCGATCGCTGTTTCAGGAAACCGTGCTGCGCGTCGCGCCACTGGTTACGGAAGACGCCCAGCTCGTCGTGGTCGGGGTCGAGCGGCACCGGATTTTCATTGTCGATCAGCTGGCCGAGCTGGGCGTCGAGGCGCAGATCCTGCTGGAGCCCGCGCCGCGCGACTCCGCCGCCGCCATGGCCGCCGCGGCGACTTGGGCCTTTCGCCGCGACCCCGAGAGCACCGTCGCCTTCGTGGCCTCGGACCACCATGTCACCGACCAGGTCGCCTTTCGCCAGGCGATCACGACCGCGGCGGTTTCGGCCGCGCTCGGGCGGATCGTGACCCTGGGTATCCGGCCGACCGGCCCCTCGTCAGCCTATGGTTATATCCGGCCCAAGGGCACCGGACTGAGCGAAGTCGATTCCTTCGTCGAGAAGCCGAACGCCGCCCTGGCCGCCGACTACATCGCGCGCGGGTACCTCTGGAACAGTGGCAATTTCATAGCTTCCAGTCGGGTCCTGGTCGAGGAGCTGAAGGCCCATGCGCCAGGGGTGGAGGCGGCAGCGGCGGCGGCCCTGCCGGATCCCGCGAAATGGCCCATCCAGCCGCTGGACGACGCCTTCAAGGCCGCGCCGAGCATCTCCATCGACTATGCCGTGATGGAGAAGACGCGGCGGGCCAGCGTACTGGAGGTCGATTATGGCTGGTCGGACCTTGGCGCGTGGGATGCCCTGGCCGACAGCGGCGAGGGCGATTTTGGCACCCATCTTCTGGAGGATGCCGAAGGCTGTGTGATCCGCAGCCCCGACGGCGTGCTGGTCGCGGCCCTGGGTGTGCGCAACCTGGCCATTGTCGTTGAGCCGGACGCGGTGCTGGTTTCGGACCTGTCGCGATCCCAGGACGTCAAGCGGGTCGTGGAGCGGATCCGCGTCGCCTCGCCCCAGCATCTGGATTTTCCGTGCCGTCCGACCGAATCCCTCGCCAAGGGCGGGCAGAGATTCGCCGACTGGATGCGGATGCGGGCGCTGCCCGTGTGGTCGACGCTTGGGCAGGACGCACGAGGCGCGTTTGCCGATGTTCTGGCCTTGGATGGCCGGTCCATCCCCACGCCCAGGCGTGCCCGCGTCCAGGCGCGCCAGATCTATGTCTATGCCCAGGCGGGTCGAATGGGCTGGATCGGGCCTTGGCAACGCAGTGTCGAGACCGGCCTGTCAGCCCTGATCGCAGACTTCATGCGCGACGACGGTCTGTGTCGTGCGACGGTCGAACCGGACGGACGCCCTCGCGACGAGACCATAACCCTGTACGATCAGGCCTTCGTCCTGTTCGCCCTGGCTTCGACAAGGCACGCTGAACGAGGCGATACGCAGATCAAGGCGCGGGCCACGCGGCTGCGCGACGCCCTGCTCGCCACGGCGCAGCCCAATGGGGCCCTGGTCGAGGCGGGGGCCTATCCTTATCAGTCCAACGCTCACATGCATCTGTTCGAGGCCAGCATGGCCTGGGAAGCCGTCAGCGACGACCCTGCCTGGGCGCGACTATCCGATCGCATGGCGGAGCTGGCGCTGACGACCTTCATCGACGCTCAGGGCGGCTTTCTTCGAGAGTTCTTTGCCGCCGACTGGACGCCGGCTCGAGGCACGGATGGAACCCTGGTCGAACCGGGCCATCAGTTCGAATGGGCCTGGCTGCTGGAACGCTATGGGCTGGCGAGAGGCCGCGACGACGCTCGAGCCGCAGCACGGCGGCTATACGATGTCGGTCGCCAGGGGATCGGGGAACGGCCGATCGTCGCCATGGATGCCTTGGGGGATGACGGGGTCATCCGCGGCGACCGCGCCCGGCTGTGGCCTCAGTGCGAATGGCTGAAGGCGTCCCTGCTGCTGGCGGAAAGTGCGCGCGACGGCGAGCGCGCCCGTCTTTTGGCGGATGCCGCCTCGGCCATGCGCGCCCTGTGGCTCTATCTGACGCCGGACGGCCTGTGGCGGGACAAGCAGATCCAGCGAGGCGAGTTCATCGACGAACCGACGCCGGCCAGTTCGCTGTACCACATCATGAGCGCGCTTCAGCAGTTGTGGGAGACGGGCCGCGCTGAAGCCCTCGATGGCCTGGGCGGACTCTCGCTCCGATAGCCTTAAGGTTTCGGTAACCATCAAAGTTGCGTGTGGGCGCACGGTCTCGCTTGTCGTTTCCCGATGGCGGGGTACGGTGAGGTCAGTCATTTCAAATGCGAGATCGGGGATTACCATGTCCGCAGCCCTCAGTGCCTATCAGAACGGTTTTGCTGGCGAGGACTGGCTGGCATCGGGTTCCGGTTCCGGCCGGTTCGTGGAGGGCGGTGACGCGAACGCTCCGCTGTCCACCTTCGGCGAGGTGTCGAGCTATCAGCTGTGCGCGGGCTGCGGCGGGTTTCACTCGGCGTTCGATCCGGCCAGCACGGATCCTCTCGGGCTCAACGGAGACGAGCGCGGTGTCGTGGGCCCCAACGGCAAGCCGTCCCTGAGCACGACGGATGCGGGGGGGCAGCTGGGTCGGGGTACCCTGAACTGGCTGGCCGGCAGTCCTCTCGGTACGCCGTTGACGATCACCTACGCGTTTCGCGCGACCGAACCGACGGAGATGCCCGAGGAAACGACGGGCTTCTCCCAGTTCAGCGACCTTCAGATCGCGGCGACGCTCCAGGCGCTGGCATCTTGGGCGGACATCGCCAACATCACCTTCCAGCGCGTGACGGGCGCTGCGGGCGAAGCCTATTCCAACGAGGCGACCATCCTGTTCGGCAACTACTCGTCCGGCGCAGAGGGCGCGGCAGCCTTCGCGTTTCTGCCAGGTAGCCGTGCAAACACCTCGGTCACCGGTGACGTCTGGATCAACAATTCGCTGAACTACAATACGGACTTCACGTCCTTTGACTATGGACGCACCGTCCTGACGCACGAGATCGGCCATGCGCTCGGTCTGCGGCACCCCGCCGACTATAATGCCTCGGACGGCGCATCCCCGACCTACACCAACAGCGCGATCTATTTCGAGGACTCCCTCCAGTACACGGTGATGAGTTATTTCGACGAGGCCAACACCGGGGCTCAGTTCGGACAGGGCCGGTTCTCAGCAGCGCCTCTGCTAGACGACATTTCCGCGATGCAGCGCCTGTATGGCGCGAACATGAGCACGCGTACGGGCGACAGCATCTACGGCTTCAATTCCAATACCGGCCAGTTCTGGCTGACGGCGACCGTGGGTGGACGCACACCCATCTTCGCCGCATGGGATGCCGGCGGCGTCGATACCTTCGACTTTTCTGGATACTCGGTGGCTCAGGTGATCGACCTGCGCCAGGTGGCCTTCTCCAACGTCGGTGGATTGATCGGCAACGTTTCGATCGCGCTCGGAGCCGTGATCGAGAATGCCATCGGCGGAACCGGCAACGACAATCTGATCGGCAATGCCGGGGACAACATCCTCACCGGCGGTGGAGGCAACGACCGCATTGAGGGGGGGCTAGGTAGCGACACGGTCGTCTTCTCGGGCCAGCGGTCGGCCTATACCATCACCTGGAACGGTCAGACCGGGACCGTCACGGGCGCGGATGGGGTCGATACCTTGACTAACGTCGAGTTCCTGCGTTTCGCCGATCAGACGATCGCGGCTGCTCCGACTGGCGGTCTGAGCGTCGCAGGCGACATCACCAACAACACTCTGAACGGTACGGCCTTCGCCGATGTGCTGGGCGGTCTGGGCGGCGACGACGTCTTGAACGGCGGGGATGGGGATGACGTCCTGTCAGGCGGGACTGGAAACGACATCATCAACGGCGGCAACGGGATCGACGTCGCGGACTATGGTGCCGCATCGGCTGCCGTTTCGGTCGATCTCTCGACGGGCCGGGCGAGCGGAGGGGCGGGAAACGACACCTTGAGCTCCATCGAGGAGGTCCGGGGTTCGCGATTCAACGACAGTCTGATCGGCAGTGCAGGAAATGACATCCTGCGCGGCGGAGGCGGAATCGACCTGCTCAACGGTGGGGCCGGCAATGACCAGCTATTCGCAGGCGAGGGTGGCATTGGCGGTGGCGCACCAGACATTGTCAAGGCCCGGGAAACGGCCAATGCCACGATCGGCACGGCGATCAACATCAACGGCGGCTTCGACCTCCAGGCGCGGGCTGGGGTGGAGGATGCGGCCACCATTCCACACGCGACCATCCTGGGAACGGCCCACGGCGGTCTGGAATACTATGCCTTCACGGTTCGTGCCGGGGATGTCGTGCGGTTCGATATCGATGCCGCCAGCTTCGATTCGGCGCTTCGCCTGTTCGACGGCGCGGGGACCGAACTGGCACAGAACGACGACGCCGGCACGGCCGGCGACGGAGGGGCCTCAACCGATTCGGTGTTGAGCTACACATTCCAGACGGCGGGCACCTACTATATTCAGGTCTCGCGCTGGCTGGACACGGTCGATGGCGGGTCAGGAAACGTGTTCCCCAGTGCCCCCATTCCTGCCGGGGGCACCTATCAGCTGAACATCTCGATCCCCAGCGCTGCGGTGGTTCCGACCATCGAAGCCGGCTCGACCTTCATCGGAGGTGCCGGATCCGATACGATGACGGGCGGCTCCGGCATCGACACCGTCGCCTATGAGCGCGGTATCGACAGCTACTATTTCGAGCAGACCAGTTCAGGTTTCCGCATCTTCGACGGTCGGACCGACGTCGACGTGATCAGCGGCATCGAGCAGGCGACCTTTGCGGGCGGGCCGGCTGTCGCCATCGCCGCCCTGGCCAGCGGCGGCTTCGATGCCTATCGCTACATGGCCTCGAACGCCGATCTGCGTGCCGCCTTCATCAACACCCCGGCCGAGGCCTATCGCCACTATCTGGCCTTCGGTCAGGCGGAGGGACGAAGCCCGACGGCCTTCGACAGCGCGCGTTATCTGGCGAGCAACCCCGACCTCATCAACGCCTATGGGTCGAATACCAAGCTGGCATCCGAACACTATGTCCGGTTCGGCATCAACGAAGGGCGCCCCACGACCACCTTCGACCCCCTGATCTATGCGGCATCGAACCTTGATCTTGCGCGCGCCTTCGGTGCCAATCCGGTGGCAGCCACGGCCCACTTCCTGTCGTTCGGCTTCCGCGAGGGGCGCCCGACCAACACCTTCGATCCGGGGACATATGCCGCGTCCAACCTGGATCTGGCGCGCATCATCGGTACGGATACCGCAGCAGCACTTTCGCACTACCTCACCTTCGGTGCCAATGAGGGTCGTCCGACCACCGGCTTCGATGCCCGCATCTATGCCGCGACCCATCTGGATCTGGCCCGCATCATCGGCGCCGACAGCGCGGCGGCCCTGAACCACTATCTGTCGTTCGGTGCCGACGAGGGGCGTGCGGCGCGCGGCTTCGACCCGGTTGCGTATCTGCTGTCCAATCCGGATCTGGCCGGTCTCGGTGCCAATGGGGCGCTGAACCACTGGCTGTCCTTCGGGGCCGACGAAGGCCGGGGAGGTGACAGTCTGTTCGGTCGTGATGCCACGGGCGCGGCCCTGACGTCAGGCACCGCGGCCCGGATCGATGCGCCCGGCGAGCGCGACTGGTTCCAGGTCTCGGCGACGGCGGGTCAGGCCCTGACCCTGAATCTGGTCGGAGCGGGACTGCCCGACGGCACCCTGTCGATCCACGATGCCTCGGGTCGGCTGATCGCCTTCGACACCAACAGCGGCCCGAACGGCGATGCGCGCGTGACCTTCACGGCCTCGGCGGCGGGGACATACTATGTCGTGGTCAACGGCGTGGGATCGGCGACGGGGGCCTATACGATCACCTTCGGTGCCCAGTCGTCGCTCGGTCTCGATGATGCCCAGGTGATCCCGGCCCTGTTCGATGGATCGAACAAGATCGATGCTGGGGCGGATGTCCTCGTCCTGCCGGGGCTCACGGACGACGCCCAGGTGATCCCGGGTGTGTTCGACGGGTTGGACAAGCGCGATCCGGGAGCCGGGGTCCTGGTCCTGCCCGGTCTCATCGACGACGCCTTCATCGATCTGGGTCACGATGGCGGGCCGCAGATCCTGCCGGACATGTTCGACAGCATCATCGCGCGCGACAGGGTCCTGTTCAGTGGATCCTTCGACAGCAACGGGTCCATCCAGCGCTGGGTGCCGCAGGACGAGAATTCGGGCTTCGACGATCTGTGGACCGACAGCCGTGCGCAACCCGATGGAGACGGCTGGTTCAACTGAGCCACGGGGTCCGGCAGCCCGCTGCGGCCGGACCCGATCACCTGGACGTCAGGTCCCGGCCAGGGAAATCAGGCTGCTGTAACGCGCCTTCACGTCCGAAGGCATGGCGAGGTCGGCCAGGAAACGACGCTGGACCGCCAGCAGGGTGTCGCGCGCCGCCAGAGCCGCGCCGGCGAAGTCCCACAGTTCGTCCGGCCCCTCCACCGCCAGCAGCCCCTGATAGTTTCCGGTCGCCAGCGACTGCGCGCCCCACAGCGCCACCGGCACATCGGCCAGCATGAAGTCGAACAGCACCGTGGAGGGTGCCGAGACGGCAAAGGCATAGCGCGTCAGGTCGAGCGCATAGATCGGCTCTTCGCGACTGTTCATACCGGGCGGCAGGGCAAACCCCGATTTTGTCAGGAACTGACCGGCCGGATGGGGGCGAAGATCGACACCGCCGCCGGCGGCGTGGAACCGGCGGGCGAACCGATCGACCTGGTCCAGAAACGACTGTCGCATCGTGTTCGAGGCGAACCGGACCGAATGGGTGTTCTCGCAGATGATGCCCAGTGGTGGCTCGGGGGTCGTGGCAGGGTCCCGGTCGGCTCGCACGACGGGCTCGATCATCATGGGCGGGCCGGCGACATACAGTTTGCTGCGCTCTGACGGCGCGATGTCCAGAAGCCGCGACGGCTCGAACCAGCCGACGATGACGTCGGCGGCGAACGTGATGCTGCGGCCCATGGCGGCGGTGTGGCGGGCATTGTGCAGGAAGCCCACGCACTCATAGCCGTGCTGCAAGGTGACCTTCAGCCAGTTGGCAGGCAGGGCGCGGAACAGGGCGTGGCTCCCCAGATGCGCCCTGACGTCGGATTCGCTGCCGGCGATACAGAGACCGGAATGGCCATCCAACGCCCGGATCGCATCGAAAGGCGTTTCGTAGACCACGACGGGCGCTGCGATCTCTGCGGCCAGGCGATCGATCTCGGCGCGCCAGCCGCCCTTTACATCGAGGCGGCAGAAGTCCGGCGACACCAGAAAGATGCAGGCCTGCCCCATCCCCGCGGCCAGCATCGCGACGGGGCGCAGAACCGAGACGTCCTGAACCAGGTTGAAATGCAGGGCGAGGGTCGATCGGGTCATGCCGTGGCACCCGGAATGGCGGGCATGTCGGAGCGGGTCTCGGCGACCAGAAGCTCGTGGTTCGGCAACCAGGCGCGGCAACAGGCGACGATCGTGGACATGAGGCGCGGGTAGGCCGCCATGATGGCCGCCAGGTTCGGCGAACGCATGTCCATCACGACCGGACCGAAGTCGATCCCCAGGCCGGCGGTTTCGATCCGGACCAAGGTCTGGCCATTTATCTGGCGTTCGCCGCCGGCGACGGGCAGGGCGAGGGCGGCCGCGACCACTGGAGCCGCAAAGGCTTCGACGCGTCCCTCCGACACCTCGAACCGCAATCCATAGCCCCAGGCCGGCTGGGAAAAAGGCGTTCCGATCGATAGACCCCCCTGTCCTCCGACGTACTTGTGCAGCTCGATCGTCGATCCGACGCCATGGACGATGGCGGGCGGTCGAGCCGGTCCGATCTGCGGCTGTCGCGCGGCGGCGACGAAGGCGTCGGCATTGGCATAGGGGTCGGCCAGGGTGCGGATCAGCTCGGTAAGTTGAGGAACGGCGGCCGGCCGGATCCGTGCGGTCCCATCGATCAGATCGCCGTGCAGGGCCTCGACGTCGCGGTAGACGAAGTCCGACAGCGGCGCATAGAGCGGCGCGTTGAGGCTCAGCACCTGGCACCCTTGCTCCATGGCCGTCAGGGCGCGATTGAGCGACTTGGCCTTGCTGAAACCCTGATCGCTGACCGGCAGAAGGACGACGTCGCTCGCCTTGAGAAGGTCTTGCTCGACCGCTTCAGACCATTCCAGGATCATTGGCGGCACCGGGAGGCGTCGCAGCCGATCGAGGCCGGCGGAGTCGAGCGCCCGGGTATTGGTGGCGACGGTCAGATCGACATCCCACCCGAGGTGACGGAGTTGACCGATGGCCTGCAAGGTCGGGGCGGCGGTCAGGTCGTCGATTCCCACCGGGAAGAACGGATTGTCGCCGATACCGAACCAGGCCAGCTTCAATCGACGCTCGGCCCTGGCTCTCGCCACCTTGCGTTCGCTGAGGATCGTGACCCGGGCGGCGTCATAGGCGAGGACGGGATCGCCGACGACGCTGATGGGGCGGTCGGGCATGAAGGGGGACACGACCTCTGCCATGCGGGGCGTCGTGCAGATGGCGAAATCCGTGAGACGGCCCATCTGGCGCAGCCATCCGCGATAGGGCTGGAGGCGGGCGTCGCCGCTCTGGGAGAAATAGTCGTCGAACAAGTCCTGTCCCACCCCCTTGCCCGCGTTGCGCAGGACGGCGGCCAGAGCCAGCGCCATGGGGGTGAAGGTCTTGCAGAAGACATAGACGTCCTGATCGAACGGCTCCCGGATCACCTCGGCGATCGGGCGGGCGACGATCGAGACGTCATGGCCGATCGCGGCATCGCGAAACCGATCGTAGCGGATACGCATGCCGGCCGAGGTGGCAAAGGCCTCCGATTGGGTCACGACGCAGATCCTGTGCGTCACAGCCGCGTCAGCCCGGTGGTCGCATCGGCGATCCGTTGCAGGAAGGCCATGCCGAAATCGAAGGGCAGGGTGGCGAACAGGGCGGGCGTCGTCAGGTCGGTCCGGCTGGTCGTCGCACTGATCCGGGTGGTGACCAGGTTCCTGTAGCCGAGACGCAGCACCTCCAGACCGAACCGGACGTCCTCGGTCGCGATCCGGTCGCTGCGGGTCAGGGATGCCGGCAGAGACTGCAGCACGCCCTTGCGCGTCAGGGTTACCGACAGGGGGGCCGCGACCACGCAATAGCGATCCGGAAGGATGCCACGTGCATCAGGTGCATCGAACACCAGCGATGGCCGTGCCTGGAAATCGATGGTCTTCAGCAGGTATCCCGCCGCGGCGAAATACGACCGGGCCATGTCCTGACGGATCAGCATGCAGGCGGCCGTTCCCAAAGCCGGATCGTCCAGCTCGCCGGACAGCACGGCCAAGGTGCGTCGATCATGCAGAATGACGTCGTCGGCGACGACCGCGATCCGATCATGTTGGGCATGGCCGGCCGCCTGGCGCAGCATGTCCATTCGTCCGCGTCGCCCGTCGATCGTCAGCAGGGCGTGACGATCGGGGAACAGCGCCTGGAGCAGCGGCAGGATCGAACCCGCGTCCTCACCCGGCTGTATCACGAGCAGCAACTGGCCAATCGGGCAGTGGATCTGTTCGGCGAGGGACTGAAGCAGGGCAGAAGGCGAGGTCTGCGATCCGGGTGTCGCCAGCACCAGGACGGTCACCGGCTCGCTGGCCGACAGACCCATGTCGTCGTCCGACGCGGTCGGGAAGGCGCTGGACGCGACCATACGGGTCGGTCTCTGGACGGATCGTATCGCCACAGGAGCGGCCGTATGGACGGAGCCAACCATGGACGGCGAGGCCTTGGCGCGCGGGATGCCCGGATAGCTGCCGGTGCCATCGGTCGAGGGCGTGACCAGCCAGGCGGCGTCCTGGTCCTCCCTGACGACGATATGGGCCGCATCCGGTTGCGCTGCCCCCAGCTCGAACAGGTAGGGCAGGATCAGACCGCCGAGAGTGGGTGACGCATCGCCACCGATATGAAGGGCCACACTGTCGGGCGACGGCTTGACGGGAGCGTTGCGGATCTGGGCGCGCAGGCGATCGGCGATGTCGGAAGTCGAAGCGGCATCCGGCGCCGGAAGCACTTTGATCGAGACCCCGAGGTGAGCCGTGATCATGTCGGTGAGATCGGGATCGAACATCGGCTCGGAACCGGTGCTGGACCGGGTGTCAAACACCATCCGGTCGCAACACAGGTTGCGGGCCTCGTCCGTCGTCCTGCGTGCATGCAGTCCTTCGACCAGCCGATCCGACAAGGCCGCCATGGCCGACAGCAGATTGCCGCCTGCGGCCTGGCATTGCACCTCCGGGTGATGGAGGGCGCCGCGCGCGAGGGACGGGAAGGGCAGCCAGTCGCAGCCGACAATGACGTCCTCGCCATCTACCATGATCAGCAGGAGCGGCAGATAGGGGTTCAACAGCTCGATCGAGACCTGGCCGACGCCCTGGGTGAGCGAACCGGAGACAGGCAAACGGACCCGCGCGCCATCGGGGCGAGCCGGAACCTGAAAGGCCAGAAGGCGGACCGTCGGGGCCGTCGTGTCAGCTTCGAACCGCAAGGCCAGCCTGCGACTGGTGCTGAACCAGACGTCGCGCAGGACCCATCCCTGTGCGGGTTCCAGCCAACGCAGGGCCGGGGCTCGCGTCGATGGGACGGGCAGGGCGAGCGGGGTCTGGGCGTCGGGCGTTTCGGCGACCAGTTTCAGGTCCGCCGATGCCGTCAGATCGGCGAAGGCCGCGATGGCGGCGACCGGGGCTTCGAAGCCTTTCGGAGTGCCGCCGTAACCTAGCGCCTGATCGACATCGGGGCGCGGCATCGTCGGTCGGATGGCACCCAGTCGATGCTGACCCAGCAGCAGGGACAGGGCGATCGGCGCAACCGGCCCGGTCGTGTCGCCCTGCAGACCCGCCCAACCAGTCAGCGATGGGTAAACGGCATCGATATGGGCGACCAGGGATCGGGATTGGCTCACGACGAGGCACTTTCCGTTGAGGACCGGTCAGGGGCTGCAGCGACGGTTCCGGCGTCGCGTGGTGGCTGTCCGGACGCGCCGCGCGGTCGGGCCAGCCAGGACCGGCCGATCCGGGGCGGGTTGGCGAGACCGGCGTCCGTTGCCTTGAGAGTCAGATTGGGGCTGTAGAAGGGGTCTTCGAACGGCCCGCCCCATTTGGCCAGCAACCGGTCGCGATCCTTGGCCAGCCGCTTCTTCTTGTCGCCCGCGTCGTCGAGCCCGCGCGACTGGGATTCGAGATGGTAGAGGGTGGCGCGGGGCTCATAGAGCACGCGGTAGCCTGCGGCCCGTATGGCCAGACACAGATCGACGTCGTTGTAGGCGACCGGAAACTCCAGCGACAATCCGCCGACCTCGTCCCAGACCTCGCGACGAACGAGGATGCAGGCCGCTGTCACGGCGCTGACGTCATGGGCCACCGACAGGCGGCCATCATGGCCGCAATGATCGGCGGGCAGGGTCTTGTAGATGTGCGATGCCGCCCCGATGCCCAGCACGACGCCCGCATGTTGCAGCGACCCGTCGGCATAAAGCAGGCGGGCCCCGACCGCGCCGACGTCTGGCCGCAGGACCTGCCGCACCATGGCCGTCAGCCAGCCAGGCTCGATCACCTTGATGTCGTTGTTGAGCAGGGCCACCAAGGGACCCGAGGTCTGCGCCACGGCGAAATTGTTGATGGCGCTGTAGTCGAAGGCACCGGCCCATTTCACGACCGTGACGCGCGGATCGCGGGCGATCTTCTTCAGATAGGCCAGAGTCGGCTTGTCGGTGCTTTCGTTGTCGACGATGACGATCTCGATGTCGTCGTAGTCGGTATCGTCCAGCAGTCCGTCGATACAGGGCCGGAGCAGATCGAGGCGGTCGCGGGTCGGCACGACGATCGAGACCCGAGGCAAGACAGAGGGCAGTGACCAGTCGAGCGTCGGCGCATCGCCCGAACGATTCAGATCGACCGGCGGTTTGTGACCGGTCAGGGCGGTCCCGCGTGCCTTGTCGAACGCCTTTCGATCATCGTCACGGTCTTCGGTGCGACTGTAGAGTACATGCGGCACATGCAGGACGTCGCGGCTTCCGCGGTTCAGCGACACCCCCAGAACCGCGCGATAGGCGCTGGCCATCTCCGCCCCGGCGGACGGACCGACATGTGTGCGGACCTGTTCCAGCGACACCAACGACAGTCGCAGGGCATAGGCGCTGGACAGCATCAGGTCGGGGCTCCATCCGCCCTTGAAGACGGGTGCGGACCTCAGACCGGTGATCGGATCAAATCGATCCTCATCGGAATAGACCAGGGCGACCGGGTCCTCAGTCGCCTGCGCCGCCGTGACGAGGGCGATCAGCGCGTCGTTGGCCAGAACGTCCCCGGCCTGCACGAAGCCCACCAGCGGACCGGTCGCGGCGGCGAGCAGGCCGGACAGGGTGTCGGTCTCTACGCTCCGCACCCGCGCGTCCTGGATTGGCCCCGAAACGAGCGATTGCGGGACCAGAATTTCGATCCGGTCATAGACCTGATCAAGACCGCTCGCGATGCTGCGGGCGGCTTCGTCGGCATTGCCCGGACCCAGGATGATTAGACTCACCAGTGGCCATTCGGCGATCCGCGATCGATACCAGGCCTCGGCCTCCAGGCGCGCCTCCGACGTCAGGCCATGATGCCGACGAAGCCAGGCGTCGATGCTCTTGTGCTCTCCCGATTCCGCCCGCCGGCGCGCCCGGTCGAGGTCGGGCACCCTGGCCGGACCCGGCAGGGTCGTGTTCGGGCCCACGATGCTGAGTTTGAGCGGCTTGCCGCTGCTGGCCGACGGAATGCTGCTCCAGGGAATGACGAACCGCCCGACGGGCCCGTCGGCGGCGTGGGCGTCGATGGTGGTCAGAACCTCGGCGACGACGTCCTTGCCGACCCTTGCTGCGACGATCAACGGTCGTGACGGGGCCCCGGTCAGGGTGGCGGTCCCCTCGATGCCATGCGCGGTCGCCGTGGCGGTTCCGACGACGGCAGGCGACTCGCCGGCCAGTGCCGCGTCCAGGCCCACGATGCCGGTCTCGCCGAGCTGAACCGGGCGCAGGGTCGGTGTTGGATCGGCTTCGGTGCTAGAACTGCGCAGGGCCACCGACAGGGCCGCCTTTAGATCGAGAATCCGCAAACGCTCGATCGCCGCTTCGGCCTTCGACGCGTCGGTGAAGGCGTCGCTGTCCGCCAGTTTGCGGGTCGCCATCTGAAAGTCTTCGCGGAGCCTGGCGATCTCGGCCCGGTCGATGCCCATGTCGCCGGTCATGGCGGCACGGAGGTCGTCGGCGGCCGCGACACTGGCTTCCAGCGCGATCCGGGTGGCGGTTTCGCGTGACAAGGCCTCGCGAAGATCGGCTTCGGCTTCGCGTTGGGTCCGCAGATCGGTCTCCAGAGCGACGACCCGGTCTTCCGACCCGGCCAGAGCCTCGCGCAAGGTCAGGCCGGTTTCCTTTTCCTGACCCGCTTCGAGCGACAGGGCCGTGATCTCGGCACGGAGCGCCTCGAGTTCCTCCAGCAGGCCGGTCCGGGCCTGGGCCAGAGTCGAGGCTTCGGCGGTGGCGGTCTCGATCCGGCTCTCGGCGGCACCCAGGGCCTCGCGGATCGCGACCATCTGGGCGGCCGCGGTTTCCACATCCGCGCGCGCGCGCGTCTGTTCCTCTAGCGCCTTCGAGGCGGTGGTCTCGATGGCGGCCTGCAGGGTCGCGACCTCGGCCAGAAGCCTGTCGCGTTCGCGCGTCAGGACGGTCAGCGCCTCATCCAGCGCCTCGGCTTTCTGACGCTCATCGGCGAGGGCCTGGGCCGACGTCTCGGCAGCCTTGCGAAGTGCGACGCGTTCCTCCTCGGCGCTGGCAGCGAAGTCGCGCGCCTTGGCCAGTTCCTCTTTCGACGTCTCGGCAGCTTTGCGAAGTGCGACGAGTTCCTGCCCGGCGTTGGCGGCGAGGTCTCGCGCCTTGGCCAGTTCCTCGGTCGAGACCTCCGCGCTCTTGCGAAGGGCCACGATCTTTTCCGCGGCGACGACCGCGTCCGCCTTCAGAGCCGCAATCTTTTCGGCGGTATCGACAGAAGCCTGGTCCATCTGTTCGCGCAGGGCCCGCAGCGCGTCGGTGGCTTGTCGGCGATGGTCCTCCAGACCCCGATCGGCGTCCAGCATCGCCCGCGACAGGTCGTTGCGGTACTTCAGGGCTTCTTCGGTCACGGTCTCAAGGCGGTGATCGGCAGCGGCCCGGGCGGCCTTGAGGGCCTGTGTGGCCACGACGGCGTCGTCGCGTTCAGCGATCGCCAGCTCCAGGTCCTTGCGGCCCTTCAGGATTTTCTCGTTGGCCAGGACGGCGTCGGCCTTGAGCGTCTTGATCTGCTGCTGCAGGTCGCGATTTTCCGCTGTCAGATCGTCGACGGCGCGATCGGTCTGGCCGGCTTGTTCCCGCACCACGACCTCGGCCCGGGACTTCGCTTCCTCCAGCGCCGCCTGAAGGGTCGCCACCTCCAGCTGTACGCTGGACAGGTCACCCTCGGCCGTCTTCGATGCGGCCAGCTGCTCGACCAGAGGCTCGACAGTCTTGAAGATCAATTCGATCAGCGGAAGCTGGCTCTGGACCGCGCGGTCCTCGCGCACATCCTCGCTTTGGCGCAGCTTGTCGTAGAAGGTTCGGCCTATGGTACGTCGGCGTTGCCCTGCTGGCGTCTCGGTCTGATTGCGAAAGCCCGGCGTGACGAGATCATAGGCTATGTCCTCCAGTTCCGGCTTGGAAAGCGGAAACTCCAGCGGAAGAAAGTTGGCCAGCCGCTCGATCGTCGCCTCGGTGTTGTCGAACCAGTCCTCGTAGTCGACGATCAGCATCTCGTGCGCTGCGGTGTAACGGACGGTGTCGTAGTTGTAGGCCAGCCACATCAACTCGCTGATGGCGCTGGACATGGGACGGAGCTTGACGTTCTTCAGCTCCATAGACCGGCTGGCCGGCTCCGGCGCGCGGAGTGCCTGCACATAGATCGGCGTCAGGTTCAGGGTCCGGAAAATCTCTTCCCAGAGGGGCAGCATTCGGCAGGTTCTGGGATCCTTGAACCCCCACAGATCGTCCGTGGCGTCCAGTTCCTCTCGCAGATGGTCGATCAGTCGCTGCTTGACGCGCTGGACATCCTTGCGTCGCCACCATCCCGCGGGAAACGGAAGGACATGGCGCGGATCGCCCACCGGACGACCGATCGCGGCCAGGATTTCGTCATGCAGGGCCACGATGGCCGGGCGTTCCCAGAACCCGCCGGGGTTCTTGGCGCTGATGGCGTCGGTGTCGTCAGCCATCTCGCAACCGATGTAGTGCATCACGTTCGACAGCAGTGAGGTGCCGCTGCGGTGCATGCCCAGGACGATGGCGATGGGGCGGCTGCCGGCCTCGCGGCGACGACCGGCCCGCGCGGGCACCGATGCGGTGCCGTCGTCACTGGATGACGTCGAAGACCGGCTCATGCCGCAGGCGATCCTGGCCGCCCGACCCGTGCGGTCGGGGAGCGATGCAATCCCTCGGTCGTCAAACGCCTGATCCTCACAATGTCCGCACTCGAAGCTCGGCAGTCCTACAGAGCGGGAGAGTCCGCGTCAAAGCGGTGTCGAGTGGATATGTTGGCCATCAAGCGTCTTTACCTGTGGGTCGCCAATGCCCTAACGCAGGGCGATGATCCGCGTCGCCCGGGCGACGCCAGCCAGTAGCGGATGCTTGATGATGTCGAATACGCCCTGGAAGGTCTTCGTCGGATATGACAGCCGCGAGGATATCGCCTGGCAGGTCTGTCGCCATTCGATCGAACGCCACGCCTCGGACCGGGTGAAGGTGCATCCGCTGCGTCAGACGACGGTGCGCGAACTGGGGCTCTACACGCGGCCGGTCGATGCGGCGGCTTCGACCGAGTTCTCGCTGACGCGGTTCCTGACGCCCTATCTGGCCGCGAGCGAGGGCTGGGCGATGTTCGTGGACTGCGACGTGCTGTTCACCAGACCGCTGGACGAGTTGTTCGAGAGCCTGTCGCCGGACAAGGCGGTGCATGTCGTCCAGCACGACTATGTGCCGGTCAATGCGGTCAAGATGGACGGCAAGGCCCAGGCCACCTATCCGCGCAAGAACTGGTCATCGATGATGGTGTTCAACTGCGCCCACCCGGCGGTGAAGGCCCTGACGCCCGAGGTCGTATCCGGCGCCGAGCCGGCCTACCTGCACCGGATGAACTGGGTCGAGGACGATCAGATCGGGGCGGTCGACCTGCGCTGGAACTTCCTGGAGGGCGAGTATCCGGTGCCGCCCGAGACGCCCGCAGCCATCCATTTCACCAACGGCGGGCCCTGGTTCGAGAAATGGCAGGATGTGGATTTCGCCGACCTGTGGCGGGCGGAAGAGGCGCTGTATCGCGCGGACGCGGGTCGCGAAGCGGCCTGATGGACACTGGCGGACCAAGAAAAAAGGCCCCGGCATCGCTGCCGGGGCCTTTGTCGTTCTGAGGGCTTGTTCGCCTATTCTCGGCTACCGGTGAAGGCCAGCAGGAACTGGAACAGGTTCACGAAATTGATGAACAGGCCCAAGGCACCGAAGCCGGTGGCCACGCCCATCGCCTGCTGGTCGCCGCCCAGCTGGTAGTAGGTCATCTTCAAACGCTGGGTGTCGTAGGCAATCAGGCCTGCGAAGATCAGCACGCCCAAGGCGCTGATGATCAGGTAGAAGGTGCCCGACTGCAGGAAGATGTTGACCACCGAGGCGATCACCAGACCGATCACGCCCATGATCAGGAAACTGCCCATGGCGGTCAGGTCCTTCTTGGTCGTGTAGCCCACCAGGCTCAGCGCGCCGAATGAGGCGGCTGTGATGAAAAAGGTCGAGGCCAGCGAGCCGTCCGTGTAGCGCAGGAACAGCAGGCCCATGCCCGCGCCGATGGTCGCGACCACGGCCCAATAGAGCATGTTCACGCCGCGCGCCGTGGGGTTCTTCATGAAGAACATCGAGCCGAACAGCATCACCAGAGGCGAAAACTGCACGATCATGCCCAGCAGAGTCAGGCCGACGCGACCGTCGGGCAGGCGCTGGAACAGCAGTTCCTGCACGGCCGGAACGTTGCCGGTCACATAGGCCAGAACGCCGGCGACGACGAGGCCGATCGCCAACTTGTTGTAAACGCCCAGCATGAAGCTGCGCAGGCCTGCGTCCACGGCCATGTCGGCCTTGGCGGGCGCAGGGTTCAAATAGCCGTTTCTGAAGTCGCTCATCGCGAGTGTGGTCTCCTGATTGGCCGGAAACAGCCCGGCCTTGGGTGGAATATCGGTATGGATCACGATCCTTGCAAGCGAATCCGGCCTTCCGAGGTTCCGCCGGTGCCGCTACCGTGCGTCGCATGCTTCGCCTGTTCACCGCCCTGCCCATCCCCTGGGACGTCGCCGAGACGCTGAAAAGACGTCAGACCGGCCTGCCGGGCGCGCGTTGGCGACCGGAGGAGGCGCTGCACATCACTCTCGCCTTCTATGGCCATGTCGACGAACGCCGGGCCGAGGATCTGGCCGCCGAACTGTCGCGCATCCCCGGCGGGACGTTCGATCTGGAGCTGAAGGGCGTGGGCGCGTTCGGCGATGCGCACCGCAGCCATACGATCTGGGCCGGGATCGAGCCATCCGATCCGCTGACGGTTCTGGCGGGACGCTGTCGCAAGGCGGCGGAGCGGGCCGGGGTCACGATGGAGCCACGGCTGTATCGCCCGCACCTGACCCTGGCCTATCTGAAAACCCAGAGCGATCCGGCACGGGTCGGGGCCTGGATCACCAATCACAATCTGCTGCATTCACCGCCCATGCGGATGGCCCGCTTCGGCCTCTATTCCAGCACCCTGTCCGACAGCGGCAGCCACTACGAACTGGAACGGGAGTATCCGCTGTGACAGGTCCGGTGATCGAGACCGCCCGCCTGATCCTGCGACCGCCGACGCTGGAGGATTTTCCGCGCTGGGCCGACTTCCAGGCCGATGTCGAGACGACCCGCTTCATCGGCGGACCCAAGAGCCCGCCCGAGGTCTGGCGTGTGCTGATGAGTGTCGCCGGGGCCTGGTCCCTGACCGGCGTCGGCTTCTTTTCGGTGATCGAGAAGGCCAGCGGTCAGTGGATGGGCCGGATCGGTCCCTGGCATCCGCACGGCTGGCCGGGCACCGAGGTCGGCTGGAGCCTGCATGCCGATGCCATGGGACGCGGCTATGCGAAGGAGGCGGCCGTGGCCACCATGGACTATGCGGTCGATGGGCTGGGCTGGACCGACATCGTGCACACGATCGATCCGGGCAATCTCGCGTCCGCAAGGTTGGCCCAGCGGCTGGGATCGATCAATCGCGGACCGGGCCGACTGCCGGAGCCGTTCCATGACGCCGTTGTCGATGTCTGGGGCCAGACGCGAGAGGAATGGGCCGTCAACCGGCTCCGCTTCCTGACCTGACGGCAACCGAAACCGGCGTCCGTCCGTATCTGCCGGACCGAAACAAGAGACGAGGTCATCGCCCATGGTCGCCCGCACCGCCCTGTCCGCCGCCGCCGCTCTGGCCGTCCTTATCGCCACCGGCCCTGCCGCCGCCCAGGCCACCAGTGTCGATCTGGACCGGTTCGACGGCCGCTGGTTTGAAATCGCCCGCAGCCCCAACGACACGCAAAAACCTTGCAGTCGCGCCCAGATCGACTTCACGCCCCAAGGCCGCGCCGACCGCTACGGCATCGTGGTGACCTGCACCCGTCAGTCCGACGGCGGGGTCGAGACGCTGCGCGCCAATGCCCGCGTCACCGATCCCGGCAACAACGCCAAATTCCGATTTTCATTGACCGGCCTGCTCAGCTTCGGCGGTCTGGCGGGCCAGAACTACTGGGTCTGGGACCACGCCCCCGACTACAGCTGGGCCATCCTGGCCCTGCCCAACAAGTCCGACTGGTGGATCTGGCACCGCAGCCAGAGCCCCTCGGCCGCCGTGCGCGCCCAGACGGTTGCGCGGGCCCGGGCGCTGGGGCTGGACACGGCGCAGGTGGTGCATACGGGGCGGTGAGCGAAGCCGGATCGTGGCCGCGTGAGCGGGGAGCATAAGCTGCCGCTCTGAACGTCCGAGATGGGTGGTGGGCTCAACCGGTGAACGCAACACACGCGGCGCTGAGCTTCGTCGGGAACACGCTCCACGATCAATCATCGCTAAGCCGATTTTGCAGAAATAGAGCCCTGCGCCAAGCCGGTGGCGCAGGGCTCTGTCGGTCTAAGCGCGTTGTGCCTAGTTCAGCCAGTAGTCGTGGCGTTCATGCCCGTTGGACGACGCCCAGGGATCGTTCTGAGCTCCATTTTCGGAGGGTAAGACCGCCATCCAGTCCTCCGTGGCAACGACGTGATCCGGTCGATCGGCGAGCGGCATGAGAAGACTATCGTCCGCGGGAAGGACCAGGGGCACACCGTCAAAATCATCGACCATGAAGTCGTCCTTGATGACCGCATCGACACCCATGTCGAGGCTGACCAAGGGCGATGCCGATCTCGCTACGGTCGTGGCGACACTGTACCCACCGGTCACGCCGGTCGGCCCCAGAACCACGATGTAGAAGCTGCCTGCTGTGGAGACGTCGAATACGCCGGCCGGTTGACCCGACGCCGGAGCGATCCGGTTGCCTAGAGCGTCGTAGAGCTCGACCGAAGTCGCCGCTCCGGTCAAGCTGATCGTCAACCGATCGCCCGCCGACAGGGTGGTCTGGAACCAGTCCCGGTCTCCGGCGACATTTAGGACGTCGCTGGTTACGCCGTTGAGGCCATGTGTCGCCTGGTCGCGACCGAACAGAGAGTCTCCGCTGCGGCCTTCATCCGCTCCAAACTGCAGCCAGTGGGTCAAGGCACCGGACGCCCCGAGACCGGCAAGGTCCGGGTTGGTCAAGAGGTAACCCACCGCATCAAAGCCCGACGTCGGCCGCCCCTGACGCACGCCGGTGGTGACATAATCGATCAAGGCACCGCGAGCATCGAGACCAAAGGTCCGCGCGAGGTCCACATTGGCTGCCGCATAGGCGAGCGGATCGAAAGTGTTGGTCGGACGACCGGCGGGGAAGCCTTCGGTCAGATAGTCCAGCGTCGCCGCGGCGGGGTTGTTTCCGATCGACAGGGCGACCGCCGGGTTCGACGCGGCGTACAGCAGCCCGTCGAAGGTCGCCGTGGCGCGTCCTTCGTTGAACCCGAAGGTCACGTAGTGGCGCGCCGCGGCGTCACCATCCGCGCCGAAGGCACGGGCCAGGTCAGGGTTGGACGCCGCATAGACGAGGCCGTCGAAGGTGACGGTCCGCCCTTCCGCCCTGCCGAACTGAACGTAATGGGCCGTGCCTGCGGCCAGATTCGTGCCGAAAGCACGGAGAAGGTCGGGATGTGAGGCGATATAGGCCAGAACATCGAACGATCCAGGTGCCCGATTTTCCTGAATGCCGAAGGTGAAATAGTGGTCGCGCGCAGCCGCGGACCCGTTTGGCCCGAAGGCCGCGTAGATGTCCGGATTGGCGATCATGTAGGCGAAGGGGTCGAAGGCCTGCTGCTCGAACTCGGCGATCGAGATCGAGGTCGCGCCGTTGTCGAAGCTGACCCGTTCCACACCGATCACCGTGTCGGAATCTCCGGGCCGAGACAGGGTATAGCCGCCGCCCTGGGTGCGGATCACCGTGTAGGCGCTGGCGGGGACGCCGGACGCCAGGATGAGGGTATCGGTGCCTGCCCCGCCGTCAATCGTGTCGCTGCCCAAGCCGCCGATGAGGACATCGTCGCCACCGCCGCCGTTCAGGACGTCGTTGCCCTCATTGCCGACCAGGCGATTGGCCGCGTCGTTACCGGTCAGGGTGTCGTTGAAGATCGAGCCGGTCAGGTTCTCGACATTGGTGAAGGTGTCGCTGCCTTCTCCGGTCGCGGTACCCGAAACCAGCGAGGCCTGGACCCCCGTGCCCGACAGGAGGAAGCTGACGGTGTCGATGCCGTCCCCACCGTCGATCGAATCGTTGCCGCTGCCGCCGATCAGCATGTCGTTGCCGCCGCCGCCCTCCAGCCGGTCGTTGCCGTCGCCGCCGTCCAGATAGTCGTCGTTGGCGAAGACGCCCTTGATGCCCGCATCGTTGTCGATGTCACCCAAAAGAGTATCGTTGCCGGCTCCACCCAGCAGGCGGTCGCGACCGTCGCCGCCCCACAGCATGTCGTTGCCACCGCCGGCATCCAGGATGTCGTCACCCTCGTTCCCGCCCATGAACTGGACTTGATCGTTGCCGTAGATGATGTCGTTTCCGCCCTGGCCGTACAGATTGCTGCCCGCCAGCGTGGAGGCATACAGAATGTCGTTGAAATTGGTCAGATAGACGCCGTTGACCCGCTCCATGTTGGAGATTTGCAGGTTGCCGGCCGCCGACAAGTCGCGAAACAGGTCCGTTCGCAGGTCGATCGAGACCCCGGCCGCCAGGTTGATCAGGGTGACGGACAGAGAATCCAGGCCCTCCCCACCATCTGCGCGGTCGTTGATACCGATAGACAGGCCGTCGTTGCCTGCGCCGCCGAACAGATCGTCCCGCACGCCGTCATCGAAGCGCGCTCCAGCCGTGCCGTCACGGATGAGCGTACCGAAACCGATGTCGCCAGCCGTGAGGTTGTCGTTGCCGTCGTCGCCGTTCAGCGTGTCTGACCCGTTCCCGCCGAGAAGCGAGTCGTTGCCTGCGCGCCCATTGAGAATGTCGTCACCGGCATTGCCGTAGATGCCATCGTTGCCCGCGCCGCCGGAAATCTGGTCGTTGAACAGCGAGCCACCGGTGTTGAAGAACTCGAAATTGGTCAGAGTCGCCCCCGCCGCCTCGGCCAGACGCGCGATCGCGTCAGCCGACAGGTCCAGGGTCACGCCGGTCGTCCGGCCGGCCAGGCTGACGAAGACCGTGTCGTTGCCTTCGCCGCCATCGGCGATGTCGCCCTGGCCGGCATAGACCGTGTCATTTCCGGCACCGCCGTTGATCGTATCGACCGCGGCATCGTCGGCGTAGAGGTCGCCCAGGCTACCCGAAAAAGTGGGCACAATGGTACCCCCGCTCAGGGTCGTCGTCGTCGCGCGGAAATTGTCTATGCGGATTCCATGACCGGCCAGGGTGTCATTGCCGTCGCCGCCGTTCAGGGTGTCGCGCCCCGTACCGCCGAGAAGCAGATCGTTGCCGAGGCCGCCGAATATCGCATCGTCGCCCGCCCCGCCGTCGATCAGATCGCCGACGTTTGGCTCGGTCTCGTCGCCGCCCTGAATCGTGTCGTTTCCGGCCCCGGCGCGGATATAGTCGGTGCCGCCGCCGCCGCTGATCTGGTCGTCCCCATCGGTCCCGTCGAGAATGTCCCGGCCATCGGTCCCGGTGACGATTGCTCGCTGCGGTCCGGTTGCGACACGTGGAAGCGAGAGAAGGACATCACCTTCAAAGTCCAGAAACGCAGCCTTCTGAGATTGACGATTTGGTATCGGCATGACGCTTCCTTTGATTGTTTCGCCAACCCTAGGGGCCAAATTTTTCAAAGGCAAACTCGATTAACGGCGTTCTTCAAGGCTGCTGGAAATTTAATCAGAGCGAGAATTTTTGTTGTTGATGTCAAGACCTCTGCGTCCCAAAACCACGTTGGAACCGTACTTCGAATCGATAGTCGGAAGCGACCAGATTAAGGTTTTTGGAATCAACAGCGGCATCGCTAAAAGTGCGAACAGCGCTCGGCCAAAGAGCACACGCCACAGGCAGCCAGCCTTGCCCCCGGAACGCAACCGGAACATAAGGCGCGGGTGCCCGCCGCCGCCGTCCATCTCGAACTGGTCTTCAGCCGCCCGGAGACGACCCAGGCGGTAACGCGCGGGGCGGCGCGGCTGTTGATCGACATGGGCTATGCGCCGCTGCTGGAGGTCTGTCTGCCCAATGGGCGCCGGGCCGATGTGATGGCTGTGGGGCGAAAGGGCGACATCGTCATCTGCGAGGTCAAGTCGGGCCTCGAGGACTACCGGGTCGATCGCAAATGGGGGGAGTATGCGCCGTTCTGCGACGCCTTCTTCTTCGCCGTGGAACCTGAGTTTCCGCGCAACATCCTGCCCGATCATCCCGGCCTGATCGTCGCCGACGGCTTCGGCGGGGCGGTGGTGCGCGACGCACCGGTGTCGCCGCTTGCCCCTGCTCGGCGCAAGGCCCTGACGCTGGCGTTCGCGCGGTTGGGGGCGATGAGAGGGTTCAGGGACGAGGGACCAGGGAAGAGGGACTAGGATAAGCGGGCAGGCTGGAGAAGGCCCAGCCCCTAGTCCCCAGTCCCACCTCCCCTATCTGGGTGCCCGCTTGGCCAAGATGCGCTGGAGGGTCCGCCGATGCATGCCGAGCCGCCGCGCGGTTTCCGAGACATTGTGGTCGCACAGCTCATAGACCCGCTGGATATGTTCCCAGCGCACGCGGTCGGCGCTCATGGGGTTCTCGGGGGGCTCTGGCGTGTCGCCGGTGGCCAGCAGGGCCTTGACCACGTCGTCGGCGTCGGCGGGCTTGGACAGATAATCGACCGCCCCGGCCTTGACCGCCGCGACCGCCGTGGCGATCGCGCCATAGCCGGTCAGCATGACGATGCGGGCGTCATTGCGCCGTTCGCGGATCGCCTCGACGATCTTGAGCCCGTTGCCGTCGTCCAGCCGCATGTCGAGAACGGCGAAGGCCGGCAGGTTGGCGCGAAGGGCGTCGTTCGCCTCGGCGACCGAAGCCGCCACCGTGACCTGAAACCCGCGCGATTCCAGCGCCCGACCGAGACGGGTGCGCAGGGCCTGGTCGTCGTCCAGCAACAGCAGGGTCTTGTCTTCGAGGGCGGCGATCCGGTCCTCGATCGTGGGGCCGGTGGCCAAGGCAGTGGTCGGCATCGCATTGTTCTCCCTGACCCTTCAAGTCGGCGTCGCCACGGCTCAGGTCAAGCGGTGCGGCGTTCCGTCGCCGCCAGGACCTTGGTCAGGGGGCGAGGGCCTCGCGGGGCCAGCGGACGGAGACCCGCGCCCCCCGGTTCATGCCGGGTCCGCCGTCGCCCGCCCCCGCCGTGACCCGCGCGCCGGTCCGCTCCAGCAAAGTGCGGGCGATGAAGAAGCCGAGACCCATGCCGCCCTGGCTGGGGATCAGATCGGGCTCCGGCAGCGGGGGCTTCTTGCCCTTCTTGGACGCTTTCGCCGGACGGGCAGCCTCGCGCAGTTGCGTCGCGAGGGCCTGTCGCGCCTTGCCGTGCGGGCGGCTGGTCACATAGGGCTCGCCGAGACGCGGCAAGATGTCGGCGGCGAAACCGGGTCCGTCGTCGATGACCTCGATCAGGATCGAGGTGCCGTCCACTAAGGCCCGGACCGAGACTTGGGTCGTGGCGAAATCGGCGGCGTTCTCGACGATGGCCGAAAGGCCGTGGATCACCTCGGCCAGCCGTTTGACGTGCGGCTCCGGCCCACCGCCCGCCACGGTCACGGTGCAGCCGATGTCCAGGTCGAAACCCAGATGCGGCTCCACCACCTCGGCCAGCAGGGCCTTCAGCCCCACCTCGGTATAGAGGGCGTCGCCGTCCTCGGGTCGTTGCGACAGCCGTTGCAGGATCTCGCGACACCGGTCGGCCTGTTGCAGCATCAGCCGGGCGTCCTCGGCGATCGGGCCGTCGGCGGGGGAGGCGCGCAGCAGTTCCTTGGCCACAACCTGAATTGTGGCCAGCGGTGTGCCCAGCTCATGCGCCGCCGCCGCCGCCAGACCGCCCAGGGCCGCCAGCCGCTGTTCGCGTTGCAGCACGTCCTGGGTCGTGGCCAGGGCCAGTTCCAGCTTCTCGGCGTCCGCCGCCACCCGCCAAGCATAGGCGGCGGTGAACACCACGCCGGTGATCAGGGCTAGGCCGACCCCGAACCGGTAGAGCCCCGGCAGTTCCAGCTTCGTCCCCGCCTCCCATGGCAGAGGCATGGACCACAGGAACAGCGCGCCCGTCGACATGAGCACGAGCAGACCCAACCCGATCGCTTGACGCCCCGGCAGGGAGGCCGCCGCCACCGTCACCGGCGCGACCAGCAGCAGGCAGAACGGGTTTTCCAGCCCGCCGGTCAGGGCCAGCAGGGCCGTCAGCTGCAGGATGTCGAAGCCCAGATGGATCGCCGTCTGGCGACCGTCGGGCAAACGGCCCTCGACATGCCGGAGCCGCGCCATGGCCAGCAGGTTGACGACCACACTGGCGGCGATCACCAGCAGACACTGCCAGACCGGCAGGGGGAAATGCAGCATCCCGACCGCGACGATCACCGTCGCCGTCTGGCCCGCGATGGCCAGCCAGCGCAGGATGATCAGGGTGCGCAGACCCAGCCCCCGGCTACGACGCGGCAGATCACGCCAGGAGGCCTGATTGAGGCTGCTATCGCCCTGCGCGCTACTTGAGCGCATGTCGGTTCCGTTGAGGCTCACACCCGGTCTATAGACCCACCGCGCCGTCCTGTCGGCGTCCTGCATGAGAGACACGATGCCACGCCGTTCCGTGATCCTGTTCGCCGGTGCCTGCGTCGCCATAGCGGCGGCGCTTGCTGTCACCACCGTCTTCGTCGTGACCGGCCGCGAGCGTGCGGCGCAGTCGATGATGAGCGATACCGGCACGGGTCAGGCGCTGATCGGCGGCCCGTTCCAGATGGTCGATCAGGAGGGCCGCGCCGTCGACCAGACCCTGCTGGACGGCCAATGGAGCCTGGTCTTCTTCGGCTTCACCTACTGCCCGGACTTCTGCCCCACGACCCTGGCCGCGATCGAGGCGACCAAGGCCAGGATGGGAGAAAAGGGCGACGATGTGCAGGTGATCTTCGTCAGCGTCGATCCCGAACGCGACACGCCCAAGGCATTGAAGGACTATCTGTCCAGCGAGGGCTTCCCCCCCGGTGTGATCGGCCTGACCGGCACGCCGGAACAGGTCGCGGCGACGGCCCGCGCCTATCGCGCCATCTATGAGAAGGTGGGCGAGGGCGAGGCCTATACGATGAATCACTCGCTGACGATCTATCTGATGGGACCCGACGGGCAGTTCCGCTCGGCCTTGGCACACGACCTGGGGCCGGAGCGGTCGGCTCAGTTGATCGAACGCGTGATGGCGCGCGGCTGATGCGGGTCGCGACCTGGAACATCAACTCGGTCCGGCTGCGCATCGATCAGGTCGCGCGGTTCGTCGCCGAGAGCGGCACCGACGTCCTGTGTCTGCAGGAGATCAAATGCCTGGAGGACCAGTTTCCTCGGAAAGCCTTCGAGGAGATGGGGATGCCCCATCTGCGCATCGCCGGCCAGAAGGGCTGGCACGGGGTGGCGATCGCCAGCCGGTTGCCGATCACCGACAGTCCGCGTCTGGACGTCTGTCGCCAGGGCCATGCGCGCTGCGTCTCGGCGGCGGTCGAGGGCGTCGAGATCCAGAATTTCTACATCCCGGCGGGCGGGGACGTGGCGGACCGGGCGCTGAACCCGAAATTCGATCACAAGCTCGACTACTACGAGCGACTGACCGCAGAGATGGGGCGTCGGGACCGGAATGCGCCGCTGCTGCTGGCCGGTGATTTCAACATCGCGCCCAGCCCGTTCGACGTCTGGAACCACCGCTACATGTCGAAGATCGTGTCGCACACGCCGCTGGAGGTCGAGACGCTGAGCCGGCTGCAGGCCGTGGGCGGGTTCACCGACGTGGTCCGCGACGCCTATCCGGAGCCGCAGAAACTGGCCAGCTGGTGGAGCTATCGGGCGCAGGATTTCCGGAAGTCGGCGAGGGGCCTGCGGCTGGACCACATCTGGACCTCGCCCGGCCTTAGCCCGGCCGTGGTGCCCGGCAGCGCCACCATCCACGAACCGGTCCGCGCCTGGACCCAGCCCAGCGACCACTGCCCGATCACCGTCGATCTCGACGTCTGATCGGGCCCGCGCTCAAGTAGCCCGAAGGGCGGTAGCGCCCTCCAAACCTGCCGGTAGCGCCCTAGGATTCAGGCCGGTCGGCCATCTCGCGAATCACGTCCAGCGCCAGCTTCTGCTGCCGGTTCGACAGCTGCGGGGCCAGGCGACCGATCTCGATCGTGTGACGGGTCGAGGGAAAATCGTGGTCGAAGGCGGGGGCGTCACCCTCTGCCATGCCAGGCTGGGCGGTGCCCAGACCCTGGAAGAAATAGGCCACATCGACCTTGAAGAAGCGCGAGATGTCCCAGAGCTTGGAGGCCGAGATGCGGTTGGCCCCTTTCTCGTATTTCTGGATCTGTTGGAACGTCAGGCCCAGGGCCCGTCCCAGGTCGCTCTGATTGTATCCGAGGCTGATCCGTTTTTCGCAGACCCGACGTCCGACATGTTTGTCGACCGGGTGCGGTCCGTCTTCGCCCTTGCCTCTAGCCATAGTGATTTCTCGCCGTTTCTTTCGCTTGTCGCGTTTCTGCCATGCGCCCACCGCTCACGGCTGTCACCTGAATTCGCGGAAATGGCGATACCTGTAAAGCCTTTCCTGCCCCGACTAGGTAGCAGCCCTTATGCGCCGGTATGGTCCGGAAAGGACCAGGGCCAAAACGGCCAGGATCCAGAAGCCCAGATCCCCGAATCGCCCGAAGAGCGTGACATTGGTCGGGCGCGGGAGCAGAGCGTCGATGACGCCGCTCTCACCCGAGCCCAGACGCTGATCGCCGACGATCCGGCCCCACGGATCGATCATGGCGGATACCCCGGTCGGGGTGGCACGCACAACCGGGAGCCCGGTTTCGATGGCCCGGTAGCTGGCCAGGTTCATATGCTGGACCGGACCCGAGGTGGCCCCGAACCAGGCGTCGTTGGACGCATTGACGATCCAGTCGGGTCGTCCCGCGCCCCCCGGGGTGAAGCCGGGATACAGGCTCTCGTAGCAGATCAGCGGCTGGACGCGGGGCGCATTGGGTAGGTCGATCGGCGACGGTCGCGGCCCGGCGCTGAAGTCGGCGGGCATGTGGACCAGGCTGCGGATGCCGAGCGATCCCATCAGCGAGCCCAGCGGCAGATACTCTCCGAACGGCACCAGACGATGCTTGTCGTAGATGGCGGCAATGGTCAGGCCCGGAGCCCCGGTATCGTGCAGGGCGAACAGGGCGTTGAAATAGCGCGCGCCGCCGTCCGCCGCCGGATCGGCCTGGCCGCGCCCCAGCCCCATCAGCAGGGTCTGGCCAGGCTGCACCGCCTGGGCGATCAGGACGCCGTCCTGCGATGTCGGACCGAACACCTGATCGGCTGAGGCGGGCAATGCCCCCTCGGGCCAGACCACCACGTCGGGCAGGGGCGCACCCGGCAGGGTGCTGGGCTGGGCGGTCAGGCCGACGTAGCGATCGACGATTCCGCGATAGGCCTCGGGCGTCCATTTGGATTCCTGTTCGACATTGGCCTGGACGATGCGGATCAGGGTGTCGGTGGTCTCCATCCGCGCCGACGACAAACGAAACATGCCGAAAGCGATCACGCCGACCACCGTCAGCACGCCGATACCCGCCGCTACGATCCGGCTCCGGCGCGGACCGGGCGCTGCGAGGGGCGCGAAGGCGGCGAAGGCGGCGACGGTCACGACGCTCAGCCCATAGACGCCGATGACCGAGGCCAGTTGCGACCCGGCCGATCCCGCCTTCCAGCTGGCCCCCGCCGGGTTCCACGGAAAGCCGGTCAGGACATGGCCGCGCAGCCATTCGAACAGGCCGAATAGCCCGGCGAACATCAGCACGCGCAACACGCCCGGCGGCGCGAACTTTCGATACAGGACTGTCGCCGCACCCCAGAACAGGCCGATCCCGGCGGGCAGCAGGCTGGCGGCGAGCGGGGCCATCCAGGCCTGCTCCGGATTGACCAGAAATGCCTCCGCCACCCACCAGCAGCCCAGGCCGAAATAGGCGAACCCCGCCAGCCACCCCATCCAGAAGGCCCCGCGCATGCTGCCCGACCGCTCGGCCAGCAACATCAGCAGCCCGTAGCCCAACAGACCGGGGAGGATCCCGAATGGGGGGTGCGCCAGCGCCGTGCCCAGCCCCGCCAGCAGCGCCAGGCCGATCCGGCTCCACCGTCCGGTCAGGGCACGATCCCACAGTCCGGCGGCGGTGCTCATTCGGGGTGCCTCAATGGTCGTCGATCAGGACATAGGGGTCGGCGATGTCGAGTTCGGCCAGGATCGCCTTTTCCTCGGCCTCCATGGCCTCGGCCTCGGCCTCGGTCATGTGATCACGGCCCAGCAGATGAAGGACACCATGCACGACGAGATGGGTCAGGTGGCTGGTCAGGGTCTTGGATTGCGCTTTGGCCTCGGCGGCGCAGACCTCGTAAGCCAGCACGATGTCGCCGAGATGCGGCGGTGCGCCCGGCATCGGCATGTCGGCCCCCGGAAACGACAGGACATTGGTGGGGCGGTCCTTGTCGCGGAACCGGGCGTTCAGATCGCGGACGGCTTCGTCGTCGGTCAGCAGGATGGCGATGGAGCCGACCGCATCGCCCGCTGCCCGACGCGCCGCGCGGTCGACGGCGGCTTCGATATCGGCGACGTCGGCGCTCCATGCCGCGTCCTCGACGTCGATGTCGATGTCCAAAGCGGTATCCGAGCCCATGTCAGTCCGCCGTCGATCCAGGGCGGGGCTCTTCCAGATCGGGCTTGGGCCGTCCGCCCGCCGCATCGGCGTCATAGGCGCGCACGATCCTCTCGACCATGGCGTGACGCACCACGTCCTGGGCCTCGAATTCCAGCACCCCGACCCCCTTCACGTCGCGCAGGATGCGCAGTGCGTGAGCAAGCCCGGAATCGCGGGGGTTCAGCAGGTCGATCTGCGACGGATCGCCCGTCACCACCATCCGCGCGCCCTCGCCCAGGCGCGTCAGGACCATCTTCATCTGCAGGCGGCTGGTGTTCTGGGCCTCATCGACGATGACGAAGGCGTGGCTGAGGGTGCGGCCGCGCATGAAGGCGATCGGGGCGGCCTCGATCTCGCCCTTGTCGCGGCGGCGCTGGACGTCCTCGGCCCCCAGGATGTCGTTCAACGCCTCCCAGATCGGGGCCAGATAGGGATCGACCTTCTCGTTCAGATCGCCGGGCAGGAACCCCAGCTTCTCGCCCGCCTCCACCGCCGGCCGGGTGATGACCAGCCGGTCCACCTGGCCCCGCCGCAACAGCGATGCCCCATAGGCGGCCGCCAGGAAGGTCTTGCCCGTTCCCGCCGGGCCGACACCGAAGCTCAGCTCGCACCGGGCCAGGGTCTCAAGATAGCGGGCCTGGGCATTGGTCTTGGGCACGATGGCCCCGCGCTTGCCGACCGGCAGAGCCATCGGATCGCTGTTGTTGGTGCCGCCCCCGCGCACGGTACCGAGCGCGGCGCGGACATCGGCTTCGGTAACGGTCGCGCCCTTCTCCGCGCGTTTGATCAGGGTCTGGATGACCGACTTGGCATTGGCCCGGTCGCGTGAACCGCCGTTGATGGACAGGCCACCGCCGGGCGTTTCGACCAGCACCTTGAAGGCATCCTCGATCAGGGCGATGTGGCGGCTCTGCGGGCCGATGACGGCACGGAGTTCGCCGTCGTTCAGGGCCAGGAACTCGGACTCACGCGCCATGTAGGACCTTCTGCTGGATCAGCCGACCCGCCAGACTGTTCTGCTGGCCGCGCTCGATCTCGACAGGAACGATCTGGCCGATCAGATGATCCGCGCCCTCGACATGGACCGATTGCAGATAGGGCGAGCGACCGATGGCCTGTCCGGCCTGACGACCGGTCCGTTCGAACAGAACGTTGAGGGTTCTGCCGGCCTGAGCCGCGTTGAAGGCCGTCTGCTGCTCGAACAGCAGGGCCTGAAGCGCATGCAGCCGCGGCCGGGCGACGTCGTCCGCTACCTGGATCGCCATGGTCGCGGCGGGCGTGCCGGGGCGGGGCGAATACAGGAACGAGAAGGCCGAGGCATAGCCGACCTGCCGCACCAGATTCATCGTGTCCTCGAAATCGCGATCCGTCTCGCCAGGGAAGCCGATGATGAAGTCCCCGGAAATGGCTATGTCGGGCCGGGCGTCGCGGATGCGTCCGATCAGGTCGAGGTACGTTTGCCGCCCGTGCTTGCGGTTCATCGCACGCAGGATCTTGTCCGACCCCGACTGCACCGGCAGGTGCAGATAGGGCATCAGCGCTTCCACCTCGCCATGGGCGGCGATCAGGTCGTCGGACATGTCGTTGGGATGGCTGGTCGTGTAGCGGATGCGGTCGATGCCGGGGATGTCGGCCAGGGCCCGCGCCAGTTTCGCCAGGGTCCAGACGCCGTCCGGGCCCTCGCCGTCGTAGGCATTGACGTTCTGGCCCAGCAGGGTGACCTCGCGCACGCCCTGATCGGCCAGGCCTCGCGCCTCTGCCAGCACATCGGCGACCGGCCGCGACCATTCCGCACCGCGCGTATAGGGCACCACGCAGAAGGTGCAGAACTTGTCGCAACCCTCCTGCACCGTCAGGAACGCCGTTGGCCCATCGACGCCACGTACCGCAGGCAGGGCGTCGAACTTTTCATTCGGCGCGAAATCGGCCCCGATCCGCTCGCCCCGCGCCCGTGCCGTGCGGGTCAACAGTTCGGGCAGCTGATGATAGGCCTGTGGGCCGACCACCAGATCGACGGCGGGTTGCCGCCGCATGATCTCCTCGCCCTCCGCCTGGGCGACGCAGCCGGCGACGGCGATGGTCATGGCTCCGCCGCCTCCCGCCGCCTTGTCCAGCTTCATCAGCCGCAGCTTGCCGAGTTCTGAATAGACCTTCTCGGCCGCCTTCTCGCGGATATGGCAGGTGTTCAGGATGACGAAATCGGCCCCTTCGGCCGTATCGGTCGTCGCGTAGCCCAGCGGGCGCAGCACATCAGCCATGCGCTCTGAATCATAGACATTCATCTGGCAGCCGTAGGTCTTGATGAACAGGCGTTTGGGCGCAGCCTGCTCGACCACCGGCGGTACGAGGGTCTCGGTCATGGGCGGCTTCTTAGTCGGCTATCGCGCTTCGCGCTACTTGAGCCGGAATTTGGAACCCTCCGCAGGCTCTCAAACCTCGATCTTCTCCGGATCGACCCGTGCGGCATGGCGGGTGAAGATCAGGCCCTCGCGCTTGGCCGGTTCGGCTCCGTCGATGGCCTTGCCATAGAGTTCCAGCTTGTGCCCGACCAGTTCGAAGCCGAGGCGTTCGGCGATCTCGGTCTTCAGACGCTCGATCTCGGCGTCGAAGAACTCGATGACCTCGCCGGTCTTGGTGTCGATCAGGTGGTCGTGGTGATCGTCGCCCGCCTCTTCGTAACGGCTGCGGCCGTCGCCGAAGTCGTGCTTCTCGACCACGCCAGCCTCTTCGAACAGCCGGACGGTGCGATAGACGGTGGCGATCGAGATATGGGGGTCGATGCCGGAGGCGCGGCGGTACAGTTCCTCGACGTCGGGATGATCCTCGGCGTTCGACAGCACCCGGGCGATGACCCGCCGCTGTTCGGTCATGCGCATGCCGCGCTCGGCGCAGAGTTTCTCGATCCGGTCCATGGCCACAGGATAGGCGGCGGATCAGCCCGTGGGAAGCCGGTCGATCAAGTTGAGACTCAGAATCAGGGCATCGACCGCCCGGGCGTCGGCGCGAGCATAATATCCCCGGCGTCGGCCCGCAGATCTGAAGCCGCATCGCTCGTAAAGGGCGCGGGCGGCGACGTTGTCCTCGGCGACCTCCAGGAACAGTCGATGGGCGCCGTGAGCCGCAGCCAGATCGGCGGCGGCACCGGTAAGGCGCGCGCCCAACCCAAGGCGGCGCGCGTCAGTTCGCACTGCTAGGGTCAGAATTTCGGCCTCGTCCAGAACCGCACGGCACAGGATGAAGCCGTCGGCATGCCGCACGCCGAACACGCCGGTTTGACACTGCAGAGTAGAGAACGCCTCTACCTCCCAGGGGCTGTCGAAGGCCTGCCGGTGCAAAACCGCCAGCGTCGTGGCATCGTCGGGCACGACCAGGGCAAGGTCGGCGTCATGGCTCATCGTGCCGCTCGTGCCTGACCCGGCAGGCGGGTCGGCGGCGTCGCGTCCGGCGCGCGCAGATACAGCGGATGTGGCGGGGTCAGGGCCGGATCTGCCTGTCGCGTCAGTCGGGCCAGGGCCGCTGCGGCAGGATCGAGGACCGGCGGTTCTGAGGCCGGCAAGGCGTCCATCCCGCGCTCCCGTCGTCGGGCGCCCAGGACGGCGGTGCCGCTGCCGATCGTGTCACGACAGCCGGATGTCTCCAGCAGGTCGATCGCGGCATCGATAGCCAGCGCCAGGGGTAGGGCCAGAGGTCGGTCGCCCGCGAACATCTGAAGATAGACCTGGCCGCGCCGGGCATCGATCACGGCGGCGATCGCTGCATCGCGGGTCGCTGTCCGAGACGCCGCCAGGGCGTGCAGGGTTGAAACCCCGACCACCGGGCGATCCAGCGCCTCGCCCAAGCCCTGCGCGAAGGCCAGGCCAACGCGCAGGCCGGTGAACGATCCCGGCCCCACCGTGACCCCAATCCGGTCCAGGGTCTCGAAACCGATGGCGGCCTCGGCCATCGTATCGCGGACGAAGCCGCCGATGCGTTCGGAATGGCCCTTGACCATGGGCTCGGACCGGATCGCCAGGGCGCGATCGTCCGCGAACACGCCGACGGTGCAGGCCCCCAGCGCCGTATCGATGACCAGCAGTTTCATCGGCGGCATCCAACAGGGGCGAAGGTCAGGCCGAGACCGCCAGGGCCCGAACGATGCGGGCCACGGCCCTGCGCGACGACGCATCGGCAATGGCCGGAAAGGATTCCACGATCGCCCGCCCTTCCGCCATGCCCAGCATCAGCCGAAGTTTCAGCTCGAGCGGCCGATCGATCTCGGGATCCGGTGCGGCGTCGCCCGACGCTGGCGGAGGAAAGAACGTCGCGATCGACGCCGCCAGAGCGACGGCGATCGCATGCAGACGACTGGCCGAGACGCGGTTGGTGCCACTCTCGTATTTCTGGACTTGTTGAAAGGTGACGCCGATGGTCTGGGCCAAGGCCGCCTGCGACAGGCCCAGGGCCGCACGACGGGCCGAAATCCGGGATCCGACATAGGCGTCCAGAGCGGTGGTCGAACGGGGCATGGACGAATGATTTCCGGGTGAACCTGACGTGCAGAAGTCCCACAAGATGAAACCGACTGCAATTATTTTGTTTCATCACGTTTCGTGCCGGGCGACGACCGCGCAGACGCGTCGCGTTTCTTTACGCCCGATTCGCTCTAGCCGATCGCCTTGCACCGAGGCGTCGCGGACATACAGGAAATCGGCGTCGGCATGATCATACAGGCGGACCCGGCGTTCGCCGCTAGCCAGATCGATGACGCAGCCTTGGTCCCGGCGCGGCCAGCGTCCCGGATCGAACTCCAGCACGACGCCGGAAGAGGCCCACGGCGCGAGAGAATCGTCGGTGAGTTGAAGAGTCTCTGTCCGGGCGGGAAGGGCCGGAGGGGCCGAGACATAGCCCCGACCACGACTTTCGACCCCGCCACTGGCCAGGTGAACCTCGCCGGTCGGCGCCGTTCGGGCCAGGACGAGGGCCAGGTTCTCGACCGAGGCTCCGACAGCGGCGGTCAATTTGCGCTGGACGTCCGGCCGGAACAGGCCGGGACGTTTGCCCGCCTCGTACAGACCCCAACCCTGGCTGGTCATGCCGACGGCCGCCCCGGCCTCGGCCTGGCTCAGGCCCGCCGCGTGGCGCAGGTCGGCCAGGGCGCGACCTAGGGCCGCGACATCCGCATCCTGTTGAAATCGCGCCATTGGACGAGGATGCCCTAATCGCTCGCGTGCGGCGAGGACGATTTTGTTTCACGCCGAAACGGCCAGTCAATGGCACCTCCAACCCATAGGCAGGCCCAGACGATGACCGGCTGAAACAGCAGTCTTGGCCCGTGATAGGCCCAGCTCAACGGCGGCAGGCCGACGCCCGGATCGAAGGCGTGGCGGATGTTGGCCGGGAACACGCAGACGGCATAGAGGGCAAGCCCGATCCCGGCGGCGCGGCGAAGCTGTCGCATCAGCAGCCCCACGCCTCCCGCCAGTTCGGCGACGCCGGTCAGGCGTACCACCATCTCCGGCCAGGGTATCCAGTCCGGCGTGATGGCCAGGAACGGCCCCGGCACGATCAGATGCAGCACCCCCGCCGCCAGAAACACGACGGCCAAGACGATGCGGACGGCGGCGCGCGGATTCCAGGATCGTGACGGGATCATGCCCGACGCCATAGCATGGCCGAGGCGGCATCGGTTATGACAAGCCATGGACCCCATCGCCGCCCGGCTCCTGGCCCGGCATCCTCAGAAGATCGACCTGTCGCTGGACCGGATGCGGGCCCTGTGCCGTGCGCTGGGCGATCCGCAGCATGCCCTGCCTCCGGTGGTCCACGTCGCGGGGACCAACGGCAAGGGCTCGACCGTGGCCATCCTGCGCGCGATGGCGGAGGCGGCCGGTCTGCGGGTCCATGTCTATACCTCACCGCATCTGGTTAGGTTCAACGAGCGGATCCGGCTGGCGGGGACGCTGATCGACGATGCGGCGCTGGACGCCGTCCTGACCCGGGTGGAGGCGGTCCACGGCGTCGAGGCGACCGTGTTCGAGACGACCACGGCTGCGGCCTTGCTGGCCATGGCCGAGACCCCCGCCGACCTGGCCATCGTCGAGGTCGGTCTGGGTGGGGCGCTGGACGCGACCAATGTCATCGAACGCCCGCTGCTGAGCCTGATCACCCCGGTCGATCTGGACCATGCCGAGTTCCTGGGCACGTCCTTGCCCGGCATCGCGACGGAGAAGGCGGGCATCCTGAAAGCCGGCGCACGCGGCATCGTGGCCCGCCAGCGCGAGGACGCCATGGCCGCGATCGAGCGGGCGGCCCTGGCCGTGCACGCGCCCCTGACCGTCACGGGGGTGGATTTCGATGCCTGGGCCGAGCGGGGCGGCATGGTGTTTCAGGATCAGGAGCGGTTCCTCGACCTGCCCGCGTCCGCCCTCTACGGCCCGCATCAGATCGACAATGCGGGTCTGGCCATCGCGGCGGCGCTGGAACTGGATCTGCCTGAGGCCGCCATCGTCGCCGGGCTGACAGCCGCGACCTGGCCCGCGCGGATGCAGCGGCTGAACGCCGGGCCTTACGGCCAGACGGCGCGCGATGCCGAAGCCGAGCTGTGGCTGGATGGAGGGCACAATCCCCATGCCGCCCGCGCCCTGGCCGAGACTCTGGCCGAGCGCCATGCCAAGGCTCCGCGTCCGCTGGCCCTGATCGTCGGCATGCTGGCCAACAAGGATGCGGCGGGATTCTTCGAAGCGTTTCGGGGATCGGAGGCCCACGTCTTCACCGTCGCCTTCTACGGCGCGGCGGCGTCGCCTGATGCCTTGGCCGCCGTGGCGCGCGGTCACGGCCTGGGGGCCCAGAGCGCACCGTCGGTCGCGGCGGCGCTTGAGCGGGCGTTAAGACTGGGGGCCGGTCGGGTGGTGATCTGCGGCTCGCTGTATCTGGCGGGAGAGGTTCTGGGGGCCGATCCGGCGACCTGGCCCCAATGACACGCAATCCGTGACTTGAATAATATGATAAGTCAGCCATTCTGATCGGCCTCTGTGGCGTGGATCGGTGGGTGAAGTCATGCGGTCGTGGTTTTCGAGGTCTCTTCTGGCCGTTTGTTTCGCCGTCGGCCTTCTGGCGGGGCCGGGTCTGGCCCAGGGCGATCCCCCGACCTTTCCCCTGCGAACCGATGGGGCCCGCGTGGTCGATGCCGACGGGGAGTGGGTCCGGTTGCGCGGGGTCAACTGGTTCGGGGCGGAATCGGCGGAGTTCGTGGTCGGCGGTCTGGACAAGGTCACGCTGGACGACGTGATGAGCCGCACGGCGGATGCCGGGTTCAATATCGTCCGCCTGCCGTGGTCGAACCAGATGGTCGAGACGAATGCTGTGGTCGAGGCCCGATACCTGACTGCCAATCCCGAACTTCAGGGCAGGACGGCGCTGGAGGTGTTCGATGCCGTGGTGGACGCCGCTGGTCGGCACGGGCTGATGGTCATCCTGGACAATCATCGCAGCCGCGCCGACTGGTGCTGTGACGAGGTGCACGGAGACGGCCTGTGGCACACGCCGGCCTATCCGGAAGCCGCCTGGCTGGCCGACTGGGCGACGATGGCGCGGCGCTATCGCGACCGGCCCCATGTCGTGGCGGCGGAACTCCGGAACGAGATCCGCCCCGATCCGCCGCTAGACCTGACCCCGACCTGGGGCGACGGCGTGGCCGAGACCGACTGGCATGCGGCGGCGATGCGGGGCGGGGAGGTGGTGCTGGCGGAAAACCCGGACCTGCTGATCGTCGTCGGGGGGCTCGACTACAACGACAATCTGGACGAGGTGAGGCATCATCCCGTCGTCCTGTCGGTGGCCAACCGGCTGGTCTATGCGGCGCACGACTATGCCTGGTGGCGCAAGCGCGAGGAACTGACCGACCCGACGGCCTTCGCCGCGACCTCGCACGAACGCTACGGCTATGTCCGCGATCCGGGCCAGACCTTCACCGCCCCCGTCTGGATCACCGAATGGGGCGGCTGCACCCAGGACGATCCGCATGACCCGTCCGCCTGTACCCAGGATCGCAAGGACCATATCGCCGCCTTCGCCCGCTATGCGAAGGACAGCCAGATCGACTGGATATGGTGGCCGCTGAACGGCAGCCAGTCGGCCGGCTACAACCGCACGCCGGGCAGCGCCGAGGCCTATGGCCTGCTGACGCCGGACTGGTCGCGCTGGACCGATCCGGACGTCATGAGAATACTGCTGGGGCCGACTATTTCTGACCGATGATCTCTGCCTGTCTGATCTCGGGTGGCGAGGCCAGCAGGGTGTCGGCATTGGCCATCAGGGCCTTGGCAATGTCGCCGCTCAGATGCGCCTGTCGCCCCGCCTCGTCATCGAAGGTGTCGAAGATGGCGAAGCTGGAAGGGCCGAAGCGGACAGCGTACCAGGTCATGGTGCCGTCCTCCTCGCGCGACATCGCCTCGCCCTGTTTCAGGAAGGCGGCCAGCGCCTCCTCCTGACCGGGTTTGGCTTCCAGTGGAGCAAACAGGGCGAGCTTGGCCATGGCATATGTCCTTGAGAGATGGGGTCCGGAATCTGATAGCACCCGGCGATCGGGAAATCGCCGGGCGTTCCGGATCACAAATGCGTCAGACGATCAGGCCTTGGCGGAAATCCCGGCCTCGGCCAGCCATTCGACGATCTTGCCCTTGGGCATGGCCCCGACCTTCAGCGAGGTCATCTGGCCGTCCTTGAACAGCATCAGGGTCGGGATGCCCTTCACGCCCAGTTTGGAGGGGACCATGGGGCTGTCGTCGATGTTCACCTTGGCAATGGTCACCTGACCGGCCAGTTCGTCGGCGATCTGTTCCAGGGCCGGGCCGATCTGTTTGCAGGGTCCGCACCATTCGGCCCAGAAATCCACAAGCACGGGGGTCGAGGATTTCAGGACGTCGTCCTCGAAGCTGTCGTCGGTGACCTTGACGGTGGCCATTTTGGTTTCTCTTTCATGCAGGCGCTCGTTGCAGCGCATTCGATCCCCGATGTGGGATTGATTCCGCCGGAAATCAACGCGCCGCGCTCAGCGCCGCGTCCATCATCGCCTCCGGCACTGCCATCAATCGGGGGCCGTCGGTCCAAACCAACGCCGCCTCAACCGCCCGGTCGGGATACAGCCGCCGCAGTACCGCGCGGTAGACGGCCATTTGCAGCACATAGGCCGGGTCGGCAGCCGCGACATCATCCGGAGCCGGACGATTGGTCTTGTAATCCACGATCAGCACCCGATCGGGCGTGATCACCAGCCGGTCGATCCGTCCCGAGATGGCGACCCCGGACGGCAGGCCGGGCGCGGACCCCGTCAGCGCCACCTCGGCTCGCGACCCCGCCCCGAACACCGGTGCGAACCGCGCGTCGTCCAGAACCCCGAACGCCGCCTCGATCATCTCCGCGCGCTGATCCTCGCCCAGATCGCCTTCGCGGGCCAGGATGCGGCGGGCGGCATCGCGGCGCTCGCCCTCGGCGATATCGGGCAACCGCTCCAGCAGCCGGTGGATCAGGTCGCCGCGTCGGAAACGGCCCAGGCCTGTTCCCGCGACCGTCGCCAGCGGCGAAGGTGCGGGGATACGCAGTGTCTCGTCCATCTTCGAGGGGGAGGCGAACCGCGCGGCGGCATCCGGCGTCGGAGCCGTCCGGGCCCAGGCAGGAATTTCAATCCCGACAGCCGCCGTCGCGACGCCCGCCTCCAGCACCAGCGGATCGATCCCGTACCGTCGCCGCTGGTCGCCGATGTCGCGCGCCTGCGTCCCCAACCGCTCGAAGGTCTCGGTCAGCACGGCCCACCAGCTACCCTCGTCATAGCCCAGCTTCGACTTCCCACTGCCACGGCCCAGGATCACGATCCGGTCCCGCGCCCGCGTCAGGGCGACATAGAGCAGCCGCAGGGTCTCGGCATCGACCCGCGCCTGACGTTCGGTCCGCGCCGCGCCGGACGCCTCGCAATCCTCCTTCTCCGAACCCGGACACATCAGCCAGGCCTCGGACCCGTCCTCCTGCTCGACCGGCATCAGGGTCGGCCCCTGGGCCTTGGCCCGCGCCGTGGTGTCGGGCAGGATCACCACCGGGGCTTCCAGCCCCTTGGCCCCGTGCACGGTCATGACGCGGACCTCGCCCCGCGCGCCCTCCAGCTCGCGCTTCACCTCGACGTCGGCGGCCTCCAGCATGGCCAGACAGGTCTCCAGATCGGTCGCGCCCCGTTGCTCGGCGGCCAGGACCTGGTTCAGCGTCTCGTCGATCGCCTCCTCGGCCTCACGCCCCAGCCGGGTGAGAAAACGGCCCCGGCCCGACACACCGGTCTCGTCAACCCGGTTCAGCAGGGCCGAGAAGAAGGCGAACGGATCGCGATCCCGCGCCTCGATCGCAAAGGCCAGCAGGTCGCGCGCCCGCAGCCACTCCGCCCGCTCGCCCGCCCGGTCGCGCAGTTCGGACCAGAGCCTGCGCCGCTCCGGGTTCGCGCCCGCGAGTTCGTAAAGACCGGTCTCGTCCACGTCGCAAAAGGGGCTACGCAGGATCCCCGCCAGGCTCAAATCATCATCCGGATACAGAACGAACCGCGCCATGGCGATCAGGTCGTCGAACACGATATGCGACGAGAGCTTCAGCCGATCCGCACCCGCCACCGGCACGCCCGCCGATTTCAGGGCGCGGATGATCTCCTCGAACGTCGCATCGCGGCGGCGCACAAGGATCAGGAAATCGCCATAGCCGCAGGGGCGCAAGGTCCGCTTCGACTTGTCCTGCACCGCCACGCCGGTCTCGACCTGGCGCCGGATCTCGCGCGCAAGATCGGCGGCCATGCGTTTCCGCGCGCTCTGCACCGGTTCCTGATCCAGCGGATCATCCCAGGCGTCCCGCTCCGGCGGCTTCTCGTCGATATAGAGCGGCCACAGGTCGATACAGCCGTGATCATTAGCCCGCATCGCCTTGTGCGGCGGGATGGCGGCGACCTGTTCCCCGACCAGAGCGCGCGTCCGCTCAGGCCCCTCGAACACCGCATCGACGAAGGCCAGCACCTCCGGCGTCGAGCGGAAGGAGGTGGCCAGTTCGACGCCGGTAAAGGCCGCGCCCGCGCCGGTCACCAGCCCGTCGTATCGCTGGGCCTCCTGCCGCAGCCGCTCGGGCCGCGCGCCCTGGAAGGAATAGATCGACTGTTTCTCGTCCCCGACGGCGAAGACGGTCCGCTCGACCTTGCCCGCCCCGAACCGGCGCGATCCCGCACCGGCGAAGAAGCCCTCGGTCAGGGCGCGCAGGATGTCCCACTGTTCCGGGGCCGTGTCCTGGGCTTCGTCGATCAGGACGTGCTCGATGCCCCCGTCCAGCTTGTACAGCACCCAGGCCGCATTGGCCCGAACCGTCAGTAGTTCCACCGCCCGCGCGACCAGATCCCCGAAATCCAGCGCGCCCTTTCTGGCCTTGGCCTGGTCGTAGAGTGCACCATGCGCTTGAGCCAGGGTTAGGACATGGACCGTATCCTGGGCCACCCGCGCCTTTCGCGCCGCGCCCAAGGTGGCCGTGACCTTATCTTGCATCGTCGTCAGCCAGCCCTTGGCCAGGGGCGGGGCCTTGCCGGTGGCGATCCGCGCGCGCGCGCCGCCCGCCTCGGTCAGGAAGACACTGGCCACGCCAGGAAAAGTCCAGTCCGCGCGCCACATTCGGTCGGCGCATTTCTGGTCGTCGGCACCGCCCGTGGCCATCTGCTCGGCGATGCCCAGCCAGGCATCACGGTCCAGCCAGCGCATGAAGTCGGACTGGATCGTCTCGACATCGCTGTCCGGATCGGCCCCGGTCAGGGCATGCGGGCCGGGAGCGGCCCCCTCGGCGACGCGGGCGACATAGGCGATCAGCCGCGCCCGGTCCTGCTCGACGCGCGCCAGCAAGGCTTCGAAACTGGCCCAGTCCAGTTCGACCGCGAAATGGGCATAGGCCCGACCGATCGGGCCGTCTTCGTCCCTCAGCGCCGCCCGCGCCAGGTCTTCGCGTGCCGCATGCGACAGGGCCGTCGCCGCCTGGTCCTCCAGCACAGTGAAGCCCGGCGAGACGCCGGCCTCGATCGGGAACCGCCGCAACAATTTCTCGCAGAACGCATGCAGGGTCTGGATCTTCAGCCCGCCCGGCGTGTCCAGCGCCTTGGCGAACAGACCGCGCGCCTTGGACAAATACGTGTCCGACAAGGTCGCGGCATCACGCCCATCCAGATCGGCCAGTGACCTGGCCAGTGCCCGGTTGTCCATCACCGCCCATTCGCCCAGCCGCGCATACAGCCGCGCCTGCATCTCGGCGGCGGCCGCCTTGGTATAGGTGACGCACAGGATTTCGCCGGGCTGGACCTCTTCCAGCAGCAGCCGCGCCACCCGGTCCACCAGGGTCGAGGTCTTGCCCGATCCGGCATTGGCGGTGACGAAGACCGACTGACGCGGGTCCGCCGCCGCGATCTGGGCCGTGTCCGGCAGGATGCGGGTTCCGGGCTCCATGGCGTGGGGGCCGCTCATGTCTCGCCCTCGTCACCGCCGACGACATGCCATTCCCAGACCCTGGCCAGATGATCGTAGTTACCGCCGAAATTGCCCATGAACTGCGGCGCGACCCAGCTCAGATAGGGGGTCGTATGGACATCGAACCGCGCAACCCGCGCCTTCAGCCCCGCCAGCGCCGCCATGGACAGCTCCGCCGCCTCGGCTCCGGATGCCCGCACCGCCTCCTCGCCTGGCACCTTGCGACCGACGACGCGGACATAGGTCAGCTGTTCCGGCTCGACCGGCCCGGACGTCTTCAATCCGGTCTCGGACAATATCGCCCCGGTCAGCGTCAACTGCGGCGCGAACCCCGTCCGGACCTGTTTGGCCGACGGCACCTGGCCGGTCTTGAAATCCAGCACCGAAGCGCCGGTCGCCGACAGCTCGATCCGGTCCGCCTTGGCCGTCAGAGTAAAGGGGGCGAACGGCGCGTCGAACTTCAGGGACAGCTGTTCCTCGACCCGGATGTCGATGCCTTGCGCGCGTCGTCGCATCTCGAACCCGGCCAGCCAGCGGGCGGCGTTGCGCGCCAGCGGGACCTCGCGCGCCATGGCCGCGTCCTCGAACCCGTGATGGGTCAGTTCTTCATGCAGCAGCTTCGAAATCTCGCCCTCGCAATCCTCGGGCAGGACGTCCGGCCATGACACCGTCAGCCGTTCGACCGCCTTGTGCACCGCATGGCCGCGCGCGATGGCCTCTGCCGACTGACCGGGCCGATCCAGCTGGCGCAGGTTCAGCACATAGCGGGCATAGACCGCATAGGGATCGCGCACCCACCGCTCGACCCCGGTGACCGGCAGGACGCGCGGACGCCGCTCGACCGGTGGCTTCGGCGCGGGCCGCCGTGCATAGTCCGGTGTCGCGCGGACAGGGGCGTCCAGCGCGCGTGCCAGATCGTGCTGGACTGACATGCGTTTCAATTCGACCGGCGTCGCCTCGGCATGGGCACCGCGCGTCAACATTTCCAGCCGCCACAGCCAGCGCGACTTGACCGCCGGCTGACCCCCGCGCCGCTCGGAATGGACCAGGATCGCCTCGTCGGCACAGGCCGCCTGGACGAAGTCCTGAGCCGTCTGACCTAGACGACGCTCGGGCGGCGGCAGACCCAGTGTCTCTCGCATGGGCCGCGAGAGAAACGGATCGGTCGGGGCCGCATTGGGCCAGACGCCGTCCTCGAGCCCGGCCAGGATCATCCGGTCGGCCCGCACCAGCCGCGCCTCGATGGCCCCCAGGATGCGCAGCCGGGGCTGGTTGGCCCCGCCTGTCCGCACGGTCTCCTCGGCCAGCAGCGACGCCACCAGTTCGGCGAACTCGGCCCGACTGACCGGCCCCAGCGACCCGCCGCCCTCGATCAGGGCCGACAGCACCGCCGCCGCCGCCTCGCCATCCGGCCCGGCCCAGGCTCCCTGACCGGCCACGGCCTCGATGAAGCCCGTCAGGGCGCGCGCCGCCACATCCGGCGCCGCGAGATCGTCCGCATACGGTGCCCGCGCTTCATCGGTCAGGGCCTCCAGCCGATCCACGAGCCGATGGGCCAGGGCCAGCCGGTCCTTCGTGTGCTGCGACGCCACCCGACCGTCGTCGCGCGGTGCCCCGGCCTTCAGCAAGGCCCGCCGCACCCGCGACCAGTCCCGATGACGCGGCCCACGCAGGGCGAAATGTTCCAGCGCCCGGACCGAGGCCTCGAACCCGCCCTCGCCGATCTCCAGCCGCACCAGCGGATGTTTCAACAGCCCCAGCAGGGCGTGCGGGTCCAGCGGATCGCACACGAACCGTACGGCCAGATCGACCAGCCGCCCCGCCGCCATCCGGCTCAGCGGCTGGCCGGACGAACTGTCGGCGGTGATCCCCCACCGCTCCAGCCGCGCCGCCACCCGCCGCCCCAGGGCCAGATCGGGCGTGACGAGGGCGCAGGTCTTGCCGGGCGTCTCCAGCGTCTCGCGCATCATCAGGGCCAGGGTCGCCGCCGCATCCTCCTCGGCCCGGACGGTGACGACCGACAGGCCCTGCAGACCCTCGGCGATCGGGTCGGTGGCCCGCCCGGCCTCTGCCGTTGTGGCCCGCAGGTCGCGGATCGCGATCCGCCAGTCGCTGGTCGCCTCGGCGGGCCGCAGGGCCTCGTTCAGCACGCGCTGACGGGCCTGACCCCGCGCCAGGAATGCGGGATCGACCTCGGGCCGGAACCAGGCCTGTACCCGGTCGCGCGGCACGCGGTGCCGGTGAAGCAGCCGCCACAGGGCATTCTGCGGATGCTGCTCGTTCTGGCCCAAGGACGCCCAGACGCCCGCATCCAGATCATGATCCAGTCCCGGCAGGACGACGCAGCCCTGCGGAGCCTTGGCCACCGCCGACAGCACATCCGCTGCGGGTGGTGCCGTGCCGGTCGATCCCGCCGCGATCACCGGCTGGGTCGGCGGATGCTCGGCCCAGCGATCGGCCAGCAGCCGCAGCAGGGTCGCTCGCCGCCACGCCGGATCGACCAGCCCCATCGCCGCCAGCCGCTTCGGCCAGGCCGTCACCGCCATGTCCAGAAACGCCGCCGACCGTTCCCAGTGTTCGGCCAGATCGCCCTCGACCAGACCAGCGATGCCGGTCAGGTCGTGAATTTCCTCCAGCTGGCAGGAATCGAGGAAGCCACCCAGCGCATCGGCCATCTCCAGCGCACGCAGGGGCGACAGGCCGGGGTCGAAATCCTCGGCGATCATCCGCGCCATTTCGAACCGGCGGGTCAGGGGGGCGATGGCGGGCGGCAGGTCCAGACCCAGGTCGCCCGGCGCGAACGGCGGCTCGTCCTCTTCCAGATCGCCCAGCGGACGCACCTGCGGCAGCAGCACCGGCCGGTCGCCGCTCAGCCGGGTCAGGGCGGCGGTGAAGGCCCGCGCCGCGCGGCGGTTGGGCAGCAGAATCGTCGCGTCCGACAGGTACTCGGGTGGAGCATCCCCCAGCCAGGCCAGCACCCCCGCTGCCAGATCGTCCAGAAACGGCCGGTGTGCCGGGATGGCATACCAGCGGGGCCCATTGATCTGGAACGGATCGAAGGTCATCTGTTGACGGACAATCGCGCTTCGGCCTGGTCGCGCGCGACCGGATCACCGACATGCATCCAGTCTCCGTCCATCACGCAGCCATACAGCCGACCCGCCGCCGCCGATGCCCGCCACAGGGGGCTGAGCGAGAACGGCCCCTCCGGCCCGTCCACCGCATAGTCGGGCCGGGTGATGTGGACACCCATATAGGCGAACGGGGCCGATGCCGCCTCGCCCCGAAACGTCAGACGACCGCCGTCGGCCAGGAAAAAGTCGCCGTCGCCCTCGAACCCGATCGAGCCTTCGCGGCGGGCCAGCAGCAGGGCGGCATCCATCCGCGTCGGATCCCACAGCCGCGCCAGGTCGCCGAGCGCATCGCCGCGATCGATCCAGACGCTGTCGATATTGGCCACGAACACCGGATCGGACCCCAGGAGCGGCGCGGCCTTCTTCAGCCCACCGCCAGTCTCCAGCAGTTCGGCCCGTTCGTCCGAGATCGTGACCGTCGGGTGCGACCGTCCCGCCAGATGTGTCTCCAGCCTGTCGGCGAACCAGTGGACATTGACCACTACGCGCTCCACGCCCGCCTCCGCCAGCCGGTCCAGGACGTGGTCGATCAGGGCGCGTCGCCCGACCTCGACCAGCGCCTTGGGTCGATCGTCCGTGAGCGGACGCATTCGCGTGCCCAGCCCGGCGGACAGCACCATGGCGGTCCGGGGTGCGGTCTTCGGCGACGTCATCGGCGAACCTCCGGGGGCACATGACGGGCGAACCAGTCGCGGACCGGCTCCAGTCCGGGCGTCGTCAGATTGGCCTCCAGATGCGCCCACATCCGGGGCATGAAGGCGCGGTATCGCGGCTTGCCGTCGCGCGAGACCAGCCGGGCGAAAACCCCCAGGATGCGTGCCTCGTTCAGCGCCGCGAGGCCGGCATAGGTCTGCATGAAGGGTTCGCGATCCACATCCGGCCGCAAGGCGAAATAGTGGTTCAGCGCCAGCGTCTCCAGTTCCGGCGACACATCCCGCCGCGCGTCCTGAAGCAAGGAATGCAGGTCCCAACTCGGGTGGGCGCGCACAGCATCCTGAAAATCGATCATGCCGGCCAGACGCGGGCCGTCGCGGCCGGAGAGATGGATCAGGTTTTCGGCATGGTAGTCGCGATGCGCCATGACGGTCGCCCCTGCCTCTCCGGCCACCACGATCGGGGCCCAGGCCGCGCGCCAGGCCTCGATCGCTGCGTCATCGAAGCGCAGCGACGGCACCAGTTTCGGCATCCATTCCACGAACAGACCGGCCCCGCCATGCAGGGCCGTGGCATCATAGGTCTGCAACGGCCAGTCGCCGCCCGGGCCGCTCAGGACGTCGGGCGTCGGCGCGGCGTGCATGACGGCCAGCGCCTCGACCGCGGCTTGGTAAAGCGGCGTCTCAGGCTCTCCGTTCGCGATCACGTCGGCGAATACAGTGTCTCCGAAATCCTCCAGCACCGCCAAGCCGTTAGGTGCATCCAGCGCCACCACCTCCGGAGCCGACAGACCCAGCGACCGCAGATGCTGGGCCACCGCCGCAAAGGCCTCGATCCGACCCGCCGACAGCCGTGCCACCGCGTTCCAGCCCTCGGCATGACGGCGTTCCGGCGACCAGGAGGGATCGGCGGGCGGGCTCTCCGCCGCCGGGGCCTGGTCCATCAGCATCAGGGTCTGGCCCGACGCCGTGGTCAGCCGCTCGTAACGGCGCGTGGACGCATCGCCGGGCAGGGGAACCCGCGTCGCCGCCGCCAGCCCGGCACCCTTCAGGAAATCCAGCCTCAGGGCTTCGCGGTCAGACATTCAGGTCCATCAACTTCATCTCCCACGCCCCTGCGCCAGAAACGGTCGCAAGGCGCGCGTCGCCGTCCTCGGCCAGGACGATCGTCAAAAGGTCGGGTCCTAGGATCGATGCCGGATCGGCTCCCAACCGCTGGGGCCATTCGATGAGCGCCGCGCCCTCGGCCAACGCCTCGTCCAGCCCGATCTCGAACGCCTCCTCTGGGCGGGTCAGCCGGTACAGATCGAAATGTGCCACCGGCGGGTCGGACGGATAGAACTGCACCAGGGTGAAGGTCGGCGAGGGCACGTCCTCGTCCGGACCGGTCAGGGCGCGGATCAGCCCGCGCGCCAAGGTCGATTTGCCCATGCCCAGCGGTCCGTAAAGCAGGACCGCCTCGCCGGGGGCCAGCATCGGCGCGATGGCCGCGCCCAGCCGCCCGGTCGCTTCGGCATCGGCCAGTCGGATGATCATGCGAACACCGCATCTGGCTGGGTTGGCAGCACCCGTTCGGTGAAGGCCTTCAGCGCATAGGTCGCACGCCCGGCGTCGATGTCCAGGCGCGCGGGGTCGATCGGCACGCCGACGCTCAGGCGGAACGGCTTTTTCCGCTTGTTCAGCAGCTCGTGGAACAGGGTGATGTCACGCAGCTCCGGCGACATCCGGTTGAACAGATGGAACAGCCGCGACGTCGGACCGGTCACATGGATCGGGACGATGGGGGCCCCGTATTTTCGTGCCATCGACGTCGCCGTGGACGCCCATTCGGGATCGGTCAGCGAGCCGCCCTTGCCGCGCCGCGCCAGACGACCTGCGGGGAACATGACGATGCAGCGTTCGGCCTCGAAGGCAGCGCGGGCGGCCTCCAGGGTGGCGCGGGTCTTCTCGCGGGTGCGTTTGTCGATCACCCATTCGACCGGGATCAGCACCTCGGCCAAGCGGGGTGAGACCCGTAGCGCATCGGCATTGGCGAAGAAGATGGTGTCGGGTCGCCGGGCCTTGATGGCATCGAACACCGCCATGCCGTCGGCGATCCCGGTCGGGTGGTTGCACACAACCACGCACCGCCCGGTCGCCGGTAACCGCTCCAGATTCATCGTCGACACCCGCAGATCCAGCAGGTCCGACATGTAGGCCAGCGTCCCGGCCCCCGACCGATCGGCGATCGCATCCGCCATCCGACGCGCCGCCGGATAGTTCAGCAGCCGGTACAGGAACGGTCGCACCACCGGCCAGACGATCGACGCCGTCAGCCGTGGCGCGCGCTCGGCGATCAGCACATCGACGATATGGGCGCGATTCGGGACAGGGTTGGACACCCGTCCCTTGTCGCCGCTTCGCGTCAGCCTCGCAAGCGGATCAGGCCGTCGGGCGCATCGAGCGGTCGGCACCGACACCGACGGTCGCGGCGCGGGCAGCTCCGGCCGTTTCACCTGGCTTCATGAACTTCACCAGCACCCGCTGACCGATCAGCAGGGGCGCGTCACCGGCGGAGACCACCACCTCGACCACCCGCTCGTCGGAGCGTTGCGACGGGTCGTCCGAGGCCAGCTTGCGAGCCCCGAAGACGGCGGCGCGGCGGATGACCGAGCCGATATAGACCTTGGACGGGTCCCCCTCGGGGGTGATCTCGACGGCCTGGCCGGCGGTGATATTGGGGATGTCGCTCTCCACGATCTCGGCGCGGGCGATGCGGGGTGCATCGGGCTCCAGATCGAACATGGTCGAGACGTTCAGGGTCGAGGCCCCGGCACCCGGATTGGCGTAGCGGCGCACGATCCGGCCCGCGGTCGGGGCGCGGATGACGGTCAGTTCCTGGTTATAGCGCGACTGGGCCAACTGGGCGCGGGCGGTCTGGACGGCGGCCTGCTGCGACTGCAGCCGGGCACGGGCGGTGGCGATGGAGTCGCGGGCCTGGTCCATGCGCTGGGCGGCGACGAAATTGGTCGCGACCAGCCGTTCGAGACGCTCGTACTCGCGTTCCGCCGTGGAGATATCGACCCGGATCTGGGCCAGCTGGCTTTCGGCCTGAGCCACCTGGGCGGTAGCAGACTGGACGGCCAGGCGGGCCTCGTCGTCTTCCTGACGGGCTAGGATCTGGCCGGCGACGACGGTGTCGCCTTCCTGAACCAGCACATCACGGACGATGCCGCCGCGCCGGGCCGCGACCTGGATCAGGCCGCCCTCGACGTCGACCTTGCCGTTGGCGATGGCGGCATAGGGGCTGACGGGCTGGTTCGCCTCGGCCTTCTCGGCTTCCGCCTTTTTGGCCGCCCCCGCGTTCTGGACGAAGACGAAGCCGACGACGACGACGAGGATCAGCAGGATGCCGATCCAGAGCCATTTGTTCTTGAGGAAGGCGGGCATGGGCGGGTCCTGACTGGAAGGTCTAGTGCGAGGCCAGAACGGCGTCGGGGTTGGGGATGCGACGCTGGTCGTCGATGATGACCCCGTCCTCAATCTTGATGACGCGGTCGGCCCATTCCTCGAGGCGAGGATCGTGGGTCACGCAGATGACGGCGGCACCGTGCTCGCTGGCCGCGCGGCGCAGCAGGCGGATCACCACCTGGCCGTTTTCGCCGTCAAGCGCCGAGGTGGGCTCGTCGGCGAACAGGATCTTGGGATCCTTTGCCAAGGCGCGGGCGATGGCGACGCGCTGTTTTTCGCCGCCGGACAGGGCGGAGGGGCGCTGGTTCAGCCGGTGGCCCAGACCGACCTCGGTCAGGGCCTCGGTTGCGCGCTTCTTGGCCTGGGCCGGGGTCAGGCCCTGGAATTTCAGCACCACCTCGACTTGCTGCAGGGCGCTGAGGGCCGGGAAAAGGTTGAAGCCCTGGAAGATGAAGCCGCAGTGATCCAGCCGGAATTTGTCGATCCGGCCGGAAGACAGCCGCCACAGATTGTCGACGTCCAGCGCGTCGACCCGGCCTTCTTCAGGGCGCAGCAGGCCGGACAGGGCGGCGATCAGTGTCGACTTGCCCGACCCCGAAGGCCCCATGACCATGGTGAGGTCACCGTGCCGGGCATCAAAATCGACGCCCTTCAGAACCTCTACGAAGCTCTTGCCGGACTTGAACCGCTTGACCAGGCCGGTGGCCTCGATGGCGAAATCGCCGTGCTTTCCGTGGACCTGGGTGTGAAGGGTCATCGCAGCAGGTCCGCGGGCTGGCTGTTCTTAAGGACGCCGAGCGACAGCATCCCCGACAGCATGGCGATCAGGATCAGCCCTCCGCCGACGATGGCCAGCAACAAAGGCGGCAGGGCGATGATGACCGCCCCGGTCATGGCGAGCCACTGGACGCCCAGAGTGAGCAGGATCGCCGCCGCCACGCCGACGCAGCCGACCCAGAAGCTGAGCTCCATCACGATCCGGTTCAGCGATCCCATGCCGACACCGAGCGCCCGCAGGGAAGCGAACTCCTTGATATTGGCCATGATGGCGCCGCGCAGGGTCTGCCAGGTGATGGCGATGCCGATGATGGTGCCCAGCACCACGCAGCCGCCGATGATGATGACCAGAATGCCCTCCTCGAACATCGCCATCTGGTTGGCGTCGGCCAGTTCCTGACGCGTCCAGGCCTTCCACTGGCCGTTGCCCGTGGCGTTCAGTTGTGCGGCGACGGCCTCGGCCCGCGACGGATCGCGCAGCTTGACCATCAGGGGGCCGACGCGCGGACCGGTGTCGGCCTGACCCACCATCCGCAGGGTGTCGCGCGACATGATGACGGTGGACTGCATCATGTTGGGGTAGCCGCGCGTGATCCCGACGACGGTCACGGTCTGGCCATTGTACAGGGCCTTCTCGCCCAGTTTGACGCCCAGCTTGGCCACCGCCGTCTCGTCGATGGCGACGGTGTAGGGCTGGCGAAGGGCGTCGACCAGTTCCTGGGAATAGTCTGTCGGGATGGTGACCGCGCCCGGCGTCGTGTCGATGATCGAGGCCTGGACGAACTCCTGACGCGGAGCCCCCTGTTTGGCCCGATCGGCCTGGGACATCGTCGGATCGACGTTCTTGACCGACTGAAAGCTGCCGCCCGCGCCGTCCAAAGGCTGGACCTCGACCACGGCGGGGTTGTTGTAGACCAGGGGGATGAACCGGCGCGGCACGCCCGACGGCCCGCCCATCAGGCTCTTGGCCCCGGGCTGCATGATAATGACGTCCGCGCTGGAGCGTTCGATCGTGGCGGTGAAGCCTTTGCCGATGCCGATGAAGACGCCGGTCATGGCCAAGACCAGCAGGCCCGACAGCGCAAGTGCCATGACCGCCGCCATATAGCGACGCCACTCGTACAGCAGTGTGGAAAGCGCGAGCGACATGGACGTCCGACAACCCCGTGAGGCGGCTATCTGACGACCTCAGACGTGAGGGCCAAGTTAAATCGGGGTAAGGCGGCGCACCCGGCCCCCCCTGTCGGTCAGGTTATGCGCTTGACCGAGACCGGATCGCTGGCGGGAAAGGTTTCCTCGATCCCCTCGTCCAGCAGGTCGTCTTGCCGATCGTCCTTGCCCTTGGGTGCAGCCTTCGGGTCCGGGTCTTTTGCGGGAATGGCATGCGGCGTCTCGTCGTCATGATCGCGGCGGGTGTCGCTCATCGCGCGGCTCCTTCCGAATCGGTATCCGGGCCGTAACCCAAATCTTCGATATCGTCGTCCGACAGGGTCCGGGCTTCCCAGTGGGCCGCGCTGGCCTGGGCCCCGCGCGCATTCTCCATCAGTCCGGAATAGACCAGTTCAACCTCGTCAGCCCCGCGCTTGCCATCGCTCTCGCCATCGATCTGGTTCTGGCGTTCTCCGTCGATCCCCAGCAGCGCGTCCGCCTCGGCCTCGATTCCGGCAGACCCCAGGTCGTCGTCGATATCGATGTCGTCCTCGTCGAAGTCTTCCTCGTCGGCGTCGCCTTCCATCTGGGTGACGTCCAGGACGGGGTCGGCCTCGTCCGGCAGGATGTCGCCGTCGCCCTCGTCGTCGATATGGGTCTCGTCGAATGCCTCTGACTGGTCCTGTTCGTCGGGGGTGTCGATCTCGGGCATGGCGCGTCCTCCTGTGTGCCGGATCAACGCCGCGCCGACAAAGGCCGTTCCGCCAAAGGACTACGCGAAATCCCCGAACCGCTTTACAAGCCCCCGTTAACCGCCCCCGGTCTAGGCTGTCTTGGCTGGGCTCCGCGCAACGGAGGCGGCGGGCCAACACGGAGAACGCGCCCCATGCCCTTGAAGCTGTCGCTGAAGCCCGGTGAGAAATTCGTCCTCAACGGGGCCGTCGTCCAGAATGGCGATCGCCGCGGCGTCCTGATCCTGCAGAACAAGGCCTCGGTCCTGCGCGAGAAGGACATCATGCAGCTGGAGGAGGTCAACACCCCGGCCAGACGCATCTATTTCCCCGTCATGATGATGTACCTGGACGAGGCGGCGGCGTCGAAAGTCTATGACGAGTTCGCACAGCGTCTAACCGAGTTCGTGGGGGCCATCAGCAATCCGGCCATCCTGAACGAATGCGTCAACACCTCGCGCTATGTGATGAACCGGGAATACTACAAGGCGCTGATGTCGGCGCGGAAGATCGTGGACTACGAAGAGCAAAGGCTGGGCAATGTATCAGGCGTACAGACAGGCGACGACGCGAAGTGAATCGCCGCGCGATCTGGAATACCGCCTGTTCGGACAGGTCACGCGCGCGCTGATGCATGCGCAGACGGTCGACAAGTCCGACCTCGCCACCCGCATCGACGCCCTGGACTGGAACCGGCGGCTGTGGTCGACCCTGGCGTCGGACTGTGGCGACGCGGGCAATGGGCTGAACATCGGATTGCGGGCCCAGATCGTCTCGATCAGCATTTTCGTGAACAAGCATTCCTCGGCCGTGATGCGGGGCGAGGACGATTTCTCGACCCTGATCGACATCAACCGGTCCATCATGCAAGGCCTGGCCGCCAACGGGGCCGGCGATCAGCAGGCCGCCTGACGCCGCGACACTTCTGGGCTTTGCGAAATTCGCGACGCGTGACTACCTTCGACCTCCCTGTTCAACAGCGAAAGGAGGTGATCCAGTGATCTCATTGTCCCAAACCCGTGCGGTGACCGGTTGCTGGTCCTCTGGCGAGGTCCGGGCCTGAAGAACCTTCTTCAAGGCTGAATACCGGTCGGCCGTTCGCGGTCCGACAATGAAGAGCCGCAGGGGCGACCCGGCGGCTCTTTTTTGTTTCGGTCAGAACAGGCCTGTCAGCCAGCCGATGATCCGCTCGCCGATCGCCACCACCGCCGCCCAGACAAGGACCAGATAGACACCGCACAGGATGGTCCCGATTGCCCCGGCGATGATGGCCAGGCCATCGCGCTGGGTCAGGGCCAGGCCGAAGATCACCAGGGTCAGGGCCGGCAGCATGTCGCCCAGCGGCACGGGCAGGGCCAGCATGACGGCCAGCAAGGCGCACACGACGCCGACGATCACGTCGGCGATCTCGCCCGTCAGCATCGGCAGACGGGGTTTGGACAGCCGCTCGACCCAGCGGATCGGCTTGATCACCTTGTGGCTGGCCTTGCGATAGATGTCGCGACTGACCGAGGCCCTGAGCACCCACCGCGGTAGCCAGACCGTGTCGCGCTGCACCGCCAGTTCCAGCGACAGCAGGATGATCGGCGCGCTGAACACCGCCTTGCCGCCCGGCGGCCATGGGAACAGCGCCATCAGGGCCAGGATCAGGATCAGGGCCCCGAACGCCCGCTCGCCGAACGCCTCGACAAGTTCGGCGACGCTGAGCTGCGGATTTTCGCCGAACCCCAGACCCTCGATGATGTCGGACAGGGTCCGCTTTTCGTCCGTCGTCAGGATGGCAGGGAGGGACATGCGGGGGCGGATGATCCGAGAGAGAGGGCGACGATGGACTACGACCATTTGGGGACGGCCCGTGACCGCCGCCATGGGCCCAGGCACGCAATCTCACGGAATCGTGAGCATCCTGTGACCGTTGATCAAATGGGTCAGATGGCGAAGGGTTTCATCGGCGAGGCGAGGATTCCAATCCCATGCCCAGGATGACGGACGGGCGGGCCGAGGCGGTCCTAAAGGCCGGGATCCCAGGCTCCGGCGTCGCGCATCCGCGTGTCGCGGGCCTCTTCGGCACGCCCGCACATCTCGCACGCCATCCGCTTGATCTCGTCCGACACTGCGGTCTTGGCCACCCCCGGCACCACGGCATGCAGGAAGGCCAGGCCCGCCAGGCGGCTGAGCCGGAAGCCGTATCGCGACGCCGCCGCCATATGTTCGAAATAGCCCTCGTTCACCTCGCGCGGGTGGTCGGCGAACAGTCGGCTCAGGGTCTGGCGCATCGGGGGTCATGATCCTGCGTCGGGCGGCCCTCTACCCGACCCCGCCATTTTGCCCTAAACCGCGCGGCAGAACAGGGGCCGCGCGCATGGAAATGCGACGATCGCGAAAGCCCCGCCCATTTCAGGACGAGACGCACCCATGGCCGATGGCTCAACCCCGCCGCTGAAGACGTTCCAGTGGGACGATCCTCTCGACCTGACCTCGCGTCTGACCGAGGACGAGCGGGCGATTCAGGACGCGGCCCGGGCCTATGCCCGTGACAGCCTGTTGCCCCGCGTGGTCGCCGCCTTCCGCGACGAGACCTTCGACCGGGCCATCATGACCGAGATGGGCCAGATGGGGTTCCTGGGGGCCATGCTGCCGGAACAGTATGGCGGTTCCGCCGTCAGTCACGTCGCCTATGGCCTGATCGCGCGCGAGATCGAGGCGGTGGACAGTGGCTACCGCTCGGCCATGTCGGTGCAGTCGTCGCTGGCCATGTATCCGATCTATGCCTTCGGATCGGAGGAGCAGAAGATTCGGTTCCTGCCCCGGATGGCGGCGGGGGAACTGGTCGGCTGTTTCGGCCTGACCGAGGCGGACGGGGGGTCGGACCCGGCCTCGATGAAGACCAAGGCTGTGGCGGTGGACGGCGGATACCGGCTGAACGGCGGCAAATACTGGATCACCAACTCGCCGATCGCGGACCTGGCCATCGTCTGGGCCAAGCTGGACGACGTGATCCGGGGCTTCATCGTCGAGCGGGATTTCGACGGCTTCACCACGGGCAAGATCGGCGACAAGCTGTCCCTGCGGGCCTCGATCACCGGGGACATCGGGCTGAACGACGTCTTCGTGCCGGAGGCCAATCTGCTGCCGGGGGTCAAGGGGCTGCGCGGGCCGTTCTCCTGCCTGAACAAGGCGCGGTACGGGATCGCCTGGGGCGCGATGGGGGCGGCGGAGGCCTGTTTCCACCTGACGCGGGACTATGTCGGGGAGCGGATGCTGTTCGGGCGGCCGCTGAGCAGCCGCCAGCTGGTCCAGAAGAAGCTGGCCGACATGCAGACCGAGATCTTCCTGGGGCTGGAGGGGGCGCTGGCCCTGGGGCGGCTGCTGGATACCGGGGCCTGGGTTCCGGAGGCCATCTCCATGATGAAACGCAACAACTGCGGCAAGGCCCTGGCCATCGCGCGCGAGGCCCGCGACATGCACGGCGGGGCCGGGATCACCGGCGAGATGCACGTCATGCGCCACGCCATGAACCTGGAAACCGTCAACACCTATGAGGGGGCGCACGATGTCCACGCCCTGATCCTGGGCCGCGCGATCACGGGGCAGAGTGCCTTCTAGGTCACGCGCCGCATGGGGTGAGCCGTCGGATCGCCGAGCCGATCGACCCGGACGCCGAAAACACCGTCCGAACCGTTCGGACCGTCCGGACAGGTCGCCGACGCGGGCGGGGATTTCAAAGACCAGCGCCCAGTGTCGCACAGGTTCCGGGTCAGGCGGGGACGTCGCCTGCGAAAAGACGACAATCCCTTGTCCTGACCGGCATTGGCGGGGGCCAGTTCCGAGACCATGAGCCATCGACCCAACGGGCGATCCCGCGAACGCCGGAGCGGTCGCAGTAAACGCGGCCTTAACGCAGGCGGCTGCAATCAGGCGTCATGTCGGCCCTCGAACTGTTCCACTTCCCCTTCGATCCCGGATCGCGCGCTGCAAGGCTGGCGCTGGGCGAGGCACGTCTGGAGTGGACCGAGACCCTGGTCCGCCCGTGGGAGCCGGACTGTGTGCTGGGCCAGTTCAATCCCTCGGGCATGCCGCCCGTCCTGCGCGCGACCCAGGCCGGCCAGCCCCTGATCCTGTGCGAGGCCCCGGCGATCCTGGGCTGGATCGAGGACCAGCAGAAGACCCCGCTGCTGCTGCCCGCCGACCCGGCGGAGCGGGCCGAGACCCGGCGCCTGACCGGCTGGTTCGACCGCCGCTTCATGGACGAGGTCAATGCGGTCCTGCTGCACGAGCGGATGGAAAAACCCCTGCTGCGCCTGGGCCCGCCCGAGGCCCGCGCCCTGCGTGAAGGGCGCGAGGCGCTGAAGGGGCATCTGGCCATGATGGAGGCCCTGCTGAACGAACGCGACTGGCTGGCCGGCCGCCGCATGGGCCAGGCCGACCTGGTCGCCGTGGCCCATGTCTCGGTGCTGGACTATTTCGGCGAGGTGTCGTGGAAGGCCTGGCCGGGGCTGAAGACCTGGTACATGCGGCTGAAGTCGCGCCCGAGCTTCCGGCCGTTGCTGGCGGACCGGTTTCAGGGGTTGGCGCCGGTGGCGCATTATGCGGATCTGGATTTCTGAGGCGGTCGCCCGCCAAAGCGATCGACCGGCACTTGGCGGTACCCTAAAAAAAGATCGGCCTCACGGGATGCATTTAGGGCCGCGAAATGTGAAACCGCAGGATGACCCCGAGGCAACACGGCACAAGAAGCGGAGCCACTTCGCGTGACGCCGGACTTCAGAATGCCCATGCGTCAGTTAAGCGAGTCGCGTCCTATCTGCGCAAGCAGAACAACTTTGCTTCTAGGAGCCGCCTCGATATCTGCCGGGCATTGCTCTCGGGCACCGAGGTCGGTCCCCCCGGCTTAGGGCTGAATCGTCTCCTTCAAGAGCTCCCTCAGATAGAGCGATACTATTGGGTTAGCGCCCTCTATATGCTTCTGATGCCTACCAAGCGCCGGCAGAGGCTAGCAGCCTACTTTACGCCTCCCCATCTTTGTCAACACGTGCTTGACCGATCAATAGAGGCTGGTATCGACATAGTCCAAGCAAGGGTTCTCGACCCAGCGTCGGGTGGAGCCGCATTTCTTGTCCCGTGGGCGCTGAGGTTTTTGGCGAAGGCCAAGGAGTTGGGACGGGAAGACCGATGGATCATAGATCGAGCCCGTGAGCGCTTTTCGGGCATTGAGATTGAACCTGGACTAGCGGAGTTGTCAGAACTCCTGCTCGCCGACGTTTTCTTTGCAGAGCTGGCGTCCTGCGGTGAAGATCGACTGAACGTAATCCAGCGGAGAAATGCACTAAAGGGAACCGCTCAGACTGGAGAGTTCGATTTGGTCGTCGGAAATCCGCCATACGGTAGAGTTTTTAGACCGTCCAGAGCGCTCAAAGCTCTGTGGTCGCACGTGATCTCAGAGAGCCACGTGAATACCTACGTGCTGTTTATTGCACTGGCTCTTCAGAAAGCGAAAAACGGCGGAATTGTCGCTTTGGTTGTACCAACTAGCTTTATCGGTGGGCCCTATTTTGGCTCATTAAGAAACTATATTCTGAAATCCTCGATAGTTCTTGAGATTAACGTTGTTGAGAAGCGCTCCGAAGTTTTCGTGGATGTCATCCAAGACACATGCGTACTGATAATTCGAAAATGCCAAGACAATTCGGATCGTCCGATAACAACTTGTTCGATGATTAAGACTTCCGGAAGAACGTCGGAGCTTGGCACGATTGGCCTGCCACTATCAGGCACCCGGGCATGGACGCTACCGGCGCGCGGAAACACCGGATTGGGAGAGGAGCTATACAATCCGAGTTTATCGACCTTAGCCGACTACGGCTATGAGGTTCGCTCCGGCTATTTCGTGTGGAACAGATCCAAGGACCGATTGTCTGATCGGTTATCGGCCCTGCCGGGAGAGGTACCGCTGGTCTGGGCTCATAACGTGAAATCGGGGCAAAGGATCGTTCTGGGAGCACGTTCGGATAGAAATCTAATCTCGTTCGTCACCCTTCCAAGCGGAAGTAGCGCTCTACAGCGGGGCGAAGCAATTGTATTGCAGCGGACGACTAACCGCACGCAGGAACGGCGGCTTGTTGCCGCCCTCCTGGACCAAGAAACGGCGGAGCGATTTGGAGGGTTTGTTACGGAAAATCACACTTTGGTTGTGGCACCCATGGCGGGCCGAACACCAGCGGTTTGTCCTTCGACGCTCATGGCGCTGCTCAATAGCAAACCGGTCGATGAATGTTATCGGCGGGTTGCTGGGACGGTGAATATCAGCACCAGACTCTTACGCCAACTTCCTCTACCTCGCCCTTCAACTCTGCCCATCGACCTCGAAACGAAACTAGATGTGAATTTAGTTGTTGAGCACGCCTATTCTGTCTCGCTCAGCCTACCCGAACAACTCTGTTCCGCAACCGATGCGGCGGAAAACCCTCCGGCAGATCCAGCTCAGGCGTCAGCAGCAGCTTAGTTTTGGCCCTTTCCAGCATTCTCTCCACAGAAGCTTGATGATGTCGGATGAGGAGTTGGATAGCGGTGCCATACGGCGACAGGTTGAGGGGCATCTCTCCGCCTCGGCGAGCCTTTTCCCCTTGAAGAAGGTCGTCAAACTGAGCGGTCGTCAAATTAGCACCGTCCACGATATCGGTGATCGTCTCGGCTAACCCTCTTAGGTTTGCTGGAAGGTCTTCTCCACTCCAGGCCGCTTTGAACGCATTGATGATCTCAACTACAGATTTTGTTCTAGAGTGAGAGAGTTGAAGCATCGGGCTTTTGGACAAAGCGTCCGCTTCTTGGATGGACAGTTCAGCGTGTTCAATCGCCGCTTTGAGATGAGCCACAATGCGATCTTTCGCCCACCGAACGTCATCCGTTTTATAGCTCAAATCGTGTGTCGCGATGCCCCATGCGTGTTGCAGAAAGGTTTTAATCTGGACTTCAAAAACAATCCCATCGAGAACATCATTAGGGCGAGACCCGTCGTTTTCGCGGCGGCAATAGAGGCGGAGGTCGTCAAACCTGAACGTGTCTGGCGTCTTCGACGTTTCGCCATCGATCGGTGGCCTCCGATATAGGATCGTGTATATGCTCTCCACCATCTCCACTGCGGATGGTATGTCCAGGCTGTTCGGAACGACTAATGTGCAAGCCAAAAAATCCTCAAGCGCGTTAGGGTCAACCACACGCCCAGTTTCCAGCTTGGCACAAAAGCTTTCGACGGCCTTTACCCGGCTTTCATAATGCCATCGGGGGCCTTTCGCGGCCATCATCGCCTTACGGACATCAATCTCGAGACGCTCAGCGAAAGGCCTATGAAGCGCATAGATGTTCCTGAGCGATGTCTGAACTTTCATGGACGCGTCATGGCTTCGCGAAGAACCTCATATCTTGCAACCCTCTGGGCTTCCTCGGTGCTGGCACCCGTTGCGTTAGTTCGATAACGGGCAGCCAAGACGTAGTCATGGCCAGCGGGAATCGCGGCCTCAGGTGGAAGTTCGTTGATTTCCTCCACCTTCGTCATAAACGACGCATACCGGTCGGCAAGTATGGCGCTATCCGGCAAATCATCCTCGGCAAGTGCTACGACGCACCAGAGCGAATACATGTTTCCAAAACCTTTGGCCCACGTAGTTACGCAACGATTATGAGATTCCATAGTTTTTAGGCGTGATTTTGCCTTCTCAAACGAAACGTCAAACTCAGTCACATCGAAGTATTCAATTTCTGTGAGATCCTCGTATTCGCCGTATATAATGTCCAGATCTTCTTGACTGAAACCTATTGGATGCCCGCGCAACGATACGGCCATTAGCTCAGAGATAAACTGAACATCCATCATGCGATTGCTGCGAGCGCGAGAAGCCACTCCTAGATCGGCCCACTCTTCTAACCAAGCTTCCGCCTCGGCCTTCGTGATCAACCAACCTTCAAACCGAGCGTGTCGAAGTTCTTGAGCGGTAAGTCTACGCGAATTTCTGTTCAAGCGGTCAAAAACGTTGCGGACTAGCTCGCCCTCTCGCGCGTCAATCATCTCGACTGTTATCTGGTAGTTCCAGAACTGATGTTTAAGAGCAGTTTCGCCTGCTATGTCTCGCCAGAGCTTCCCATCCAATCGACTATCGCCATAGTCCGGGGCAATACGAATCTTATTTCGCGTAAACCGAAGAATTGTTTCTAGTCGTTGCTTGCCATCAACAACATGATACTTGACCGAACCATCATCCGATATGTTCTTGTGTAAGAAGATGGCAGGGGATGGGTAGTTACGAAAAATGGTATCTAAGAAAAATCGTCGATCTTTGGGCGTCCACACGGAGCGACGCTGGTACGGGGGCTCGAGATCAAGCTGCTTATTTCTTTCGAGGTCCAGTAACCATGTTATATCCTGTGTGCTTGGCCTGCGGTCCATTTCGTTTCCTTGATACTGCCAGATCAACACATCTATCAGATGTTTAGCTAATGCGCCTCGTCCCAATTCCCCGCCGCCCGCGCATCTACCACAAGCGGCACGCTCAGCTTCACGGCCGGTTCGTCGGCCGTCTCCATCACGCGGCGGATGACGGTCATGGCGGCTTCGGCGTCGGCGGCGGGGGTTTCGAAGACCAGTTCGTCGTGGACCTGGAGCAGCATCTTCACCTGTGACAGGCCCGCCGCCTCCAGCGCGCCCGGCATGCGGATCATGGCGCGGCGGATGATGTCGGCGGCGGCGCCCTGGATCGGGGCGTTGATGGCGGCGCGTTCGCCGAACTGGCGGTCGGCACCGGATTTGGAATGGATGGCCGGGATGTGGATCTTGCGGCCGAACAGGGTGGAGACGTAACCGGCCGTGCGGACCTCGGCCCGGGTGGCGTCCATATAGGCGCGGATGCCGGGGAAGCGTTCGAAATAGGTCTTGATATAGGCCCCGGCCTCGGACTGGTCGATGTTCAGCTGGTTGGCCAGGCCGAAGGCCGAGATGCCGTAGACGATGCCGAAATTGATCGCCTTGGCGCGGCGGCGGGTCTCGGCGGGCATGCCCTCGACCGGGACGCCGAACATCTCGGACGCCGTGGCCGCGTGGATGTCGAGCCCGGCCTTGAAGGCGCGTTTCAGCTCGGGGATGTCGCCGATGTGGGCCAGCAGGCGCAGCTCGATCTGGGAATAGTCGGCGCTGATCAGCAGGTTGCCGGGGGCGGCGACGAAGGCCTGGCGGATCTGGCGGCCGATGTCGTTGCGGACCGGGATGTTCTGGAGGTTGGGGTCGGAGGAGGACAGGCGGCCGGTGGTGGTGGCGGCCATCTGGTAGCTGGTGTGGATGCGGTTGGTGTTCGGGTCGGCGGCGGCGGACAGGGCGTCGGTATAGGTGCCCTTCAGCTTGGACAGCTGGCGCCATTCCAGAAGGGTCGCGGGCAGGGGGTGGTCGACGGCGGGGTTGCGGCCCAGTTCGTCCAGGATGGCGGCGTCGGTGGCCCATTGGCCCGACGCGGTCTTCTTGCCGCCGGGCAGGTTCAGCTCGCCGAACAGGATCTCGCCCAGCTGTTTGGGACTGCCCAGGTTGAAGGGGCGACCGGCCTGTTCGTGGGCCTTGCCCTCCAGCTCGACCATGCGCAGGCCGAACTCGTGGGACAGGCGGCGCAGGCGTTCGGGGTCGATCGCGATCCCGGCGGTCTCCATGTCGGCCAGGACGGCAGGCAGGGGGCGTTCCAGGGTCTCGTAGACGGTGAGCAGGTGTTCGGCGGCCAGCCGAGGCTTGAGGATGCGGTACAGCCGCAGGGTCACGTCCGCGTCCTCGGCGGCGTAGCAGGTGGCCGGTTTCAGCTCGACGTGTTTGAAGGATTTCTGGGCCTTGCCGGTACCGGCGACAGTCTTGAACGGGATGGGGTTGTGGCCGAGGTGCAGCCGGGCCAGCTCGTCCATGCCGTGGCTGTGAAGCCCGCCCTCCAGCACATAGGAGATCAGCATGGTGTCCTCGACCGGGGCCACGCGTATGCCGCGCCGGGCCATGACGGCCAGGTCGTATTTGGCGTTCTGGAGCACCTTCAGCACGCCGGGGTCTTCCAGCAGGGGCTTGAGCCTGGCCAGGGCCGTGGCCTTGTCGATTTGGGTCAGGGGCTCGCGGGTGTCGGGGGTGTCGCCGAAATCCAGACCGCCCGCGCCCGCCATCGGCGCATGCTCGTGCGTCAGGGGGATGTAGCAGGCGTCGTTGGGGCCGATCGCGATCGACACGCCGCACAGGCCCGCGTGGGTGGCCGACAGGGCGTCGGTCTCGGTGTCGAACCCGATGACGCCCGCCGTCGTCGCCCGCGCGATCCAGGCATCCAGATCGGCCTCGGTCTGGACGCAGACATAGGCCTCGGTATCGATGGTCTGTGCCTCGACCGGGGCGGCGGGCGTGGCGGTGCCGCCATAGCGGGGCGTCATGACCGGGGCGCTCATATAGACCGGTTTGGGGGCCAGGGCCGGGCCGTCGTGGTCGGCGTGCTTGCCGTCTCCGACGCGGCGGGCCAGGGAGCGGAACTCCATCTGCTCCAGAAAGGCCGACAGGGTCGCCGGGTCCGGATCGCGCACGGCGAAGTCGGCGATGGCCTCGGGTGCCGGGGCGTCGCAGGTCAGGCGGACCAGCTCGCGGCTGAGCAGGATCTGGTCCCTGAAATTGATCAGGGTCTCGCGGCGCTTGGGCTGCTTTATTTCTCCAGCGCGCTCCAGCAGGGTGTCGAGGTCGCCGTATTCGTCCAGCAGCTGGGCCGCCGTCTTGGGGCCGATGCCGGGGGCACCGGGGACGTTGTCGACGCTGTCGCCGATCAGGGCCTGGAGGTCGACCATCTTGTCGGGGGTGACGCCGAACTTCTCCATCACCGCGTCCTCGCCCAGACGCCGGTCCTTCATCGGGTCGTACATGACGACCCCGCGCCCGATCAGCTGCATCAGATCCTTGTCGGAGGACACGATCACGGCCTGGCCGCCCATGTCGCGCGCCTTGCAGGCATAGGTGGCGATCAGGTCGTCGGCCTCGTATCCGGGCAGTTCGACGCAGTGGACGCCGAAGGCGGCAGTCGCCTCGCGCACCAGGGGAAACTGGGGGATCAGGTCCTCGGGCGGGGCCGAGCGGTTGGCCTTGTACTGGTCGTACAGGGTGTTGCGGAACGTCTTTTCCGAATGGTCGAAGATGGCGGCCAGATGGGTCGGGCCGTCCGCCCCCTTCATGTCCTTCAACAGCTTCCACAGCATGTTGCAGTAGCCCTGCACCGCGCCGACCGGCAGGCCGTCGGACTTGCGCGTCAGGGGCGGCAGGGCGTGGTAGGCGCGGAAGATATAGGCCGAGGCGTCGATCAGATAGAGACGCAGCGGCGGTCCATCCTCGGTTGGAGGGCGGTTGGAAACGGTGGCGGTCATTCAGCGTCCAGGTCTGCGAGCATGTCTCGAACGGCTGTTTCCAATACATCGATCTGAACAAGAACGACGTCGGTCAGGATTGGCTCGATCACGCCGTCGTAATCATGCCGGAGCACATTGCCGATGTCGGCGACGTTTCGCCAGCGGATGTGAGGATGCCGAGCCTTCCATTCATCAGGCAGACGGCGACTGGCCTCGGAGATCACCTCGATACATCGTTCGATGATGTCGCGCATGTCGCTGCCGACAGCGACATCCAGGGTCGAGTCCGCACGAAGACGCTTCAGCTTGTCGATCCGTCTCAGGATTTCGACGGCGGCTGGCCTGGCGTCCTTGGCCATTCAGAAAATCCGAAGGGCAGAGGCTTCGATACGATCCTTGAGCATCGGGTGAAGGCCACCGCGCGCAATGAAATCGGTCCTCTGGTGGATCAAGGCACCGATTTCTCGAGGAAGGCCTGCATAATCCCATCCAAACACCCGACCCGGCTCCAGATCGCCAAACAGATCGACGTCGCTGTCCGGTCCGGCCTCGTCGCGCGCGGTCGATCCGAACAGATACAGCGACACGATCCCCATCGCGCGAATCTCCGGCTCCAGCGCCTTCAGACGCCGGATCGCCTGGTCGCGGGACAGCGGGCGGGTTTCGAGCCGGTCGATCGTCTCGGTCATGCGGCGAGTATAGTCGGTCGGCGCTCGAACTCCACCTACCAGGACAGACTCAGCCCGACCCGAGCCGTCCGGGGTGGTCCCAGTCCGGTGATCGCATCGCCGGTCTGGGACACTGCGACATCCTCGTCGAACAGGTTGTCGATGGCGGCATAGACGCCGACGCCCTCTTTCAGAGAAAGTTCGACCCGGCCGTCCACCGTCAGGGCGGCGTCCAGCACGCGGCTGTTCAGGTCGTCGTCGAAACGACGGCTCTCGTAACGGGCACGGGCGGACAGGGTCAGGCGGTCGGTGGTCCGCCAGTCGGCTCCGGCGGTGGCGCTCCAGACCGGGGCCTGGGCCGGACGCAGGCCGGTCAGTTGCGGTGCGGAGGTGCCGCCGTCGAGTTCGGCGTCGGTGACGGAGGCGGCGCCGACGAGGGTCAGGCGGTCGCCGAGCCGATGTTCGGCGTTCACCTCCAGCCCGGTGGCCTCGATCGTGCCGGCGTTCTGGCGCTGGCGCAGAACGCCGCCCGCCGGAACGAAGCCTGCGCGGGGGAAGGTGCCGGGGCCCTGGCCGATCGTGACGTTTACGATGGCGTCGTCGATCCGGTTCCAGAAGACGGTGGCGGCGATCGACGAAGTTTCGCCGGTCCAGGACAGGCCGGTTTCGATGCCTTGCAAAGTCTCGGGTTCCAGCGCGGCATTGGCCTCGGTCAGGTCGTTGCCGACCCGGAACGGGCGGTGAAGTTCGTTCAGGGTCGCGGGCCGGAACCCGGAATAGGCGGCGGCACGGGCGGCGACCCCCCCTCCCAGATCGCGACGCGCGGCCAGACGAGCCGACACGACCTCGCCGGACCGATCCGGATCGGTTTCATCCAGCGTCGGCAGGCCTGTGGCGCGGTCCAGCTCCAGCCGGTGGCCGTTCGTCGTCTCCCAGCCATCGAGCCGCAACCCGCCTGCGACCAGCCACCGGTCGGTCGTCCATGACCCTTCCGCATAGGCCCCGACGACGGCGGTCTCGCCTCCGGCGAACCGGTCGCGGGTGAAGGTGCCGCCCATGTTGCGAAACCGTTCCTGCGTCTCGCCGGTGTTGAAGCGGGCGTCGGCCCCGACCTCCCATTCCAGCTGCCCGCCGCCCAGATCTAGCGCGGTGCGACGCAGCGCCAGATTGGCACCCCAGCCGTCGGCGGGAGTGGCATATTGGTCGTTGGCGGGGGTGGTGGCGCGGCGGTCGGCGGCGACGGCGACCGAGCTGTTGGCGAAATCGCTCTCGCTGCGCCAGATCTGGGCGCGCCAGCCGAGCCGGTCGCGGGAAGGCGTACGGGCCAGGGTGGCGCTGTACAGCTGGCCGCTGGCCGAGGATCGGGCCCCGGCCAGGCCCGCGCTGCGGTCCTCGTCATAGGCGGAGGCGCGGAGCGACAGGGCGGTCGCATCGTCCAGGCGGACGTCGGCACGGATGCTGCCGCTGTGGGTCTGGAGATCCAGCGGCACGTCGGCCGCACCAGCTCCGGCACCGCGCACGGGGATATAGCCATCGCTGGTCTCGGTCAGGAGCGACGCGGTCAGGGCAAGGCGACCCGATGCCAGTGACGTCGCGGCGGCCAGCCGCTCGCCACCATATTCGCCGAACGAGAGGTCCAGCGTTCCGCCACTGTCACGTTCGCGCAGGGCGATGATCCCGGTCAGGGCCCCCGCGCCATAGGGACCGGCCCCGGCCCCGCGCACGATGTCCACGCCGCTGAGAGTCTCGGGCGCGACCCGCGACCACAGGACCCAGCCGCCGAACGGGTCGTTCAGGGGCACCCCATCCAGCGTCACCAGCGTTCGCCCGGCACCGGAAGGGGCTATGGCCCGAAGGCTGATGCCCTGGGTCGTCGGATTGGCGGCGAGGCTGGAGGTGCGGCGGAACAGGGAGACGGCGGGCACGGTGGCCAGGGCCTCGTCCAGCCGGGTGGCGCGATCCAGAACCTGCGGGTCCAGCCGGATCACCGAGAAGGCCGCGTCGCCTGCGGCAGGCGGCAGGCGAGCGGCGGTGACCACGATCTCCGAAAGCTGAACGGGCGCGGGCGGGGGTGGCGGGGTCTGGAACATCCGGGCCTAAGGGCGCAGGCGGGTCAGAAGGTCCGCCGCGAACTCGGACAATGTGTCATCGCGCGCGCCCATGACGACGATCCGGTCGCCGGGCCGTGCGATCTGCACGAGCCGGTCGCCGCAGGCCGGGCGGTCGGGCAGGGCCTCGGCGTGACGTCCGGCGGCGCGGATGCCGGAGGCGATATCCTCCGATCCGACGCTGCGGTCGGTGGTGCCGCCGTAATAGACGGGCTCGGGCATCAACAGGATGTCGTCCGGTCGCATGAGACCCACGAAGCCGTTGATGAACTCAGACTTCATCAGCTTCAGCGGGCCGAAGCCGTGCGGCTGGAACAGGATCAGCAGGCGGCCGGGAAAGGCGTGCAGCGTCTTCAGCGTCGCCGCGATCTTGTCCGGGTTGTGGGCGAAGTCGTCGATGACGGTGATGTCGTTGGCCGTGCCCACGACCTCCATGCGGCGGCGGATGCCGGTGAAGGTCTTGAGCGCCGCGACGGCATCGGACAGGGGGACGCCCAAGGCTCGGACCGCGCCGAGTGCGGCCAAGGCATTGGCGACATTATGGGCTCCGGGGACGTTCAAAGCGACACTGATTTCCTTCTCCCCTTGTGGGAGAAGGTGGGCGGCGGAGCCGCTCGGATGAGGGGTATGTGTCATCAGATCCGCTGCACGACGACCTTGTACGCGGCTGGCATACCCCTCATCCGTCACGCTCCGCGTGCCACCTTCTCCCACAAGGGGAGAAGGACGTGCGACGAGTCTGAATTTGATCCCAGTCGCCAAAGGTTCCAGATCGACGGCCCTGAAGGTCGCCGCCTCGTCTCCGATCGAGAAGGTGATCAACCGGTCCTTTGGCGTCCCCTGCGCCAACGCCGCCGTTTCGGGGTTGTCGAGGTTCAGCACCGCCGTCGTCGCGCGCGCGGTGAAGCCGCCGAACAGGTCGCGCAGTTCCTCCATCGACTTGTGGTCCAGCGAGATGTTCGACACCACCGCCACCGTCGGATCGTAGCGGGCGATGGAGCCGTCGCTTTCGTCCACCTCTGCGACGAACAGATCGGGCCCGCCGATCAGGGCGCTGGCGAACGGGTGGTCGGCGTCGGCGAAATTCTTCATCACCGCGCCGTTCATGACGGTGGGCCCGCGCCCGACCGAATGCAGGATCCAGGCGATCATGCCGGTGATGGTTGACTTGCCGCTGGTGCCCGCGACGCCCACGGAAGTGTCGGCCGCGTTGAACAGTTTGCTGAGCAGTTCGGGCCGGGTGACGACGACGGCTCCGACACGCCGGGCCGCGCCGATGTCGGGCACGGTGTCCTCGATCGCACCGGTGGCGACGACGGTCTGGTGTGCGCTCATGATGCCCGACCCGTTCTGGGGATACAGGGTCACGCCATGGGTCCGCAGCCAGTCGAACTTGTCCGGCGTGCGGCCCTGATCCAACGCCCGGTCCGACCCGGCGATCCGCCCGCCCTGGGCCTGGACGATCATGGCCAACGGCAGCATGCCCGACCCGCCGATGCCGCAGAAGAAATAGTCTTTCGTCTCGCTCATGGTGCGCCTTAGAACAGAGGTTCGGCGCTGGGTGCCAGATTCTTTTTGCGCCTGTCGCGCTTCGCGCTACTTGAGGCGCGCATGACCGCACGGAGCCTTGCCTTGCCGCTTGAAACCGATCCGGGCCTGGCGACCAACGCTTTCAAGATCGGCGTGGTCTGCGTCAGCTCGCGGTTCGATCGTAGCCGGGCCGAGGCAGTCGAGGCCTGGATGGCCGAACACCATCCGGAGCGGGACGTCGCGGTGGTTTTCCACCCGTCGAGCTTCTCCAAACACGGCCATTTCGCCGGCGACGATCCGACCCGGGCCGAGGCCTTCGTCGAGTTCGCCAACGATCCGCGCATCCATGCCGTCTGGTTCGCGCGCGGCGGATACGGCTCGTGCCGGGTCGCGGAGGCCATCATCCCGCGACTGAACGCGGTGGCGCGCAAGAAGCGGTATCTCGGCTATTCCGACGCTGGCAGTCTTCTGGCCGGGATGTACAAGGCCGGCTTCGAACATCTGGCGCACGGGCCGATGGCGTCTGATTCGGTGCGCAGCGATGCGGCGGCAAGTGGTGCCCTGGCCTGGCTGACGCGGGGCGACACGGGCTTGCTGGAGCCGTCTCTGGCGACCGATCCGCGACCGGCGGTGGCCTTCAACCTCACCATCCTGGACCAGCTGGTCGGCACGGCGCTGGAGCCCGACCTGAGCGGCCATGTGCTGATGCTGGAGGAGGTGTCGGAGGCGCTCTACCGGGTCGACCGGATGATGTTCCATCTGACCGGCCAAGCCTCGATCCGGCGCGTCGCGGGCATCCGGCTGGGGCGGGTCTCGGACATCACCTATAATGAGCCCGACTTCGGCCTGACGGCGGAGGAGATCGTGCGCTACTGGTGCGACCGGTCGGGTATTCCGTATCTGGGGGCCGCCGACATCGGCCATGACCGCGAGAACAAGATCGTGCCGTTCGGGCGACGATAGATCAGGCGGCTTCCGTCAGGGCGACGATCACGGCGTCAAGCGCCTGGACCAGATCGGCGATCAGGTCGTCCTGATGCTCCAGCCCGACAGACAGACGCAGCAGGCCGTCGGTGATGCCTGCGACCTTCCGGGCCTCCGGGGTCATGGCGGCGTGGGTCATGGTGGCGGGGTGGGCGATCAGGCTTTCGACCCCGCCAAGGGACTCGGCCAGGGTGAAGGTCTCCAGGTTCTCGATGATGGCGCGGACGGCGTCCACGCCGCCGACCAGCTCGAACGACAGCATGGCCCCCGGCCCCTGCTGCTGGCGCGCGGCCAAGGCATGGCCGGGGTGGGATTTCAGGCCGGGATAATGGACGGCCTTGACCGCCGGATGAGCCTCCAGGAGCTCGGCGACGAGGCCCGCCGTAGTCTGTTGCCGCTCGATCCGGGTGAACAGGGTGCGCACGCCGCGCAGGGTCAGATAGGCGTCGAACGGCGAGCCGGTGACCCCCAGACAGTTGGCCCACCAAGCCAGTTCGGCATGGTCGGCGGGATCGGCCGCGATCACTGCGCCCCCGACGACGTCGGAGTGGCCGTTGATGTATTTGGTCGTGGAATGGACGACGATGTCGGCTCCCAGCGCGATCGGCCTTTGCAGGGCGGGCGACAGGAAGGTGTTGTCGGCCACGACCTTGGCCCCGACCCGATGCGCGCGGGCACAGATGTCGGCGACATCGACGACGCGCAGCAGGGGGTTGGACGGGGTCTCGACTAGCACCAGTTTGGGGTTCAACTTCAGCGCGGCGTCCAGGGCGACCGGATCGCCCTGATCGACCCATAGCACCTCGAAATGGCCTTTGCGGGCGCGGGCGCACAGCAGGCGATGGGTGCCGCCGTAGCAGTCGTGCGGCGCGATCAGCAGGTCGCCGGGCTCCAGCAGGCTGAGCGGCAGATCGACCGCTGCCATGCCGGTGGCGGTGACGACGCAGCCCGCGCCGCCTTCCAGCTCGGCCAGGGTCTCGGCCAGGACGTCGCGCGTCGGATTGCCCGAGCGGCTGTAGTCGTATTTCCGCTTCTGTTCGAAGCCCGCGAACGAATAGTTCGACGACAGATAGAGCGGCGGCATGACCGAGCCGTGGGCCGTGTCGGTGTCCACGCCGTGGCGGGCAGCGATGGTGCGGGGGTCGGATTTGCGGCTCATTGGTCGATCTCCTTCAAGGCACTGCGCAGGATGTCGCCGACCAGGGCGTCCTCCTTCAGAAAGGCGTCGTGGCCGTACAGGGACGGAGCCTCGACCAGACGCCACAGGGTGGGCAGGCGGGCGGCCAGCTCGCGGATGTCGTCGAACGGCACCAGCCGGTCCGAGGTGAAACCGACCAGGGTCACCGGCGTGGTGATGGCCTCGGGCGTCACGGCGTGGCGATCGATCGAATCCGACAGCGACAGCCAGCGGGCGGGGGTGGTGTGGGTGCGATAGGCCTTGCCCCGCGCGGTCAGATATTCGCAGACCGGATAGGCCTGACCGGCACTGGTGGGCGCAGTGCTGTCGAACCGGTCGCCGAATTCCTCGGCCGTGCGGTAGGTGGTCATGGCCAGTTCGCGCGCCAGGGCGACGCCGTCCTCGGGGCGACCGGCGGCCTCGGCCAGTTGCAGGATGCGGCGCTGGATGCCGCGCCAGGCCGTGGCCTGGGGGTGGGCGCGGTGGGCGGCCGAGACCACGATCAGTTGCTCGGCCCAGCGCGGGAACAGTTCGGCGAAGGCGAGCGCGATCATGCCGCCGTAGGAACAGCCGACGAAGGCGGCGACGGACCGAATGTCCAGATGATCCAGCAGCAGGGCCAGCAGCCGCGCCTGGTCGTGGGTGGTGATGGTGACGGAGCTCCCCTGATCGGCCTCGGGCGCATAGTCGAAGGCCAGGACCTGGACCCTTGAGAGGTCGATCGGGCCGCGGATCGAGACGGCCCCGGACCACCAGCCCAGGCCGTTGGTCTCGGTCCGATGCACGAACCGCCCGGCCGAGATGCCGCCCGCGACCACGATCAGCGGGGCACCCTCGCGGCCATGCAGCCGTCCGGTCAGGGTGCGCTGCCCAAGACGCTCTCCAGACTGCAGGCGGAAATCGGCGGGGATGTCGATCGTCACATCGGCCGCATCGCCAGAACGCAGCCGACGCGTCGGCACGGCGCGCAGATGCGTCGTCGATGTCGTGGGGCGACAATAGGGGTCGGGGGTGGTGTCGGAAACCAGGGCCAGGGTCATCGGGTCGTCGCTTCGTCCTGCTCAGCAAGACCCCGGTGCGATGACAGACCGTGGAGACGCCGCCTCATCGACGCTCCACTCATCTCTCGCGGGACCATCGAAATGGACCCTCGCAGGAGTTGGCACCGTTCGGTTGGGACCGATGGTTGCCCCGACGTCAAAGGGCCTATCCCTCGGTCGGTCTTGATGAGTGACATTACGTTGCGACTGCGAAGAGCGCCGGTCAAGAGGAAAATTTCACCCCGACACGGCCGATTGTGCTCAATGATGCGCATTGTTGCGGTCCTGTGACGCCGAAGACGCAAGAAATATGCACGACGGGGTTGACGAACGGATAAGCGCCCGACACCCTGATGTCGAAGTTTTCGCAGGAATGACGCCCGTGTCCCGTCTCGGCAGCATAGCCGGTTCGACCCTCACCCCCGCCGGATCGGCGGGGTCGGGCACGCGCATGTCCGGCCTCAGCACCCTCACCACCATCGGCGGTATGACCATCACCGGCCCCTTGCGGGCGGGGACAGGTTAGCGCGCGCCGGACAGGCCGAAACGCAAACCCAGACCCGCCCGGACCCCTCCGGAGCGGGTTTTTTCATGCCCGACATCCAGCCCCTTTTTCCATCTTCCTGATCCAGAGACCCCGATGCCCCATTCCGCCGCCCACCTCGCCGTCGTCGAAGCCGAACCGCTCAAACCGGGCTTGGCCCCGCACCCTGTCCATGAGGTGGTGGTGCTGAAATTCGGCTCCTCCATCCTGAAGTCAGCCGCCGATGCGCCGGTGGTGGCGTCGGAGATCTATGGTCACGTCCGCGCCGGCCGGAAGGTGGTCGCGGTGGTGTCCGCATTCGCCGGCCATACCGACCGGCTGCTGGCGGAGGCCCGGTCGCTCGGGCTGGATCACGAGAACGACCTGCTGCCCGGCTATGTGGCGTTGGGCGAGGAAAAGGCGGCGGCCTTCACCGCCATCGCCTGCGACCGGATCGGCCTGGACGCCGTGGCCCTGTCGGTGCGCGAACTGGGCATCGTGGCTGACGGGCCGCTGGAACACGCCCATCCTTGTGAGTTGCACGAGGGGGGGCTGCGCCGGGCGCTGGATCGGCATCAAGTGGTCGTCGTGCCGGGGTTCGGCGCTGTGCATCCCGACGGGCGGGTGGCGCTGCTGGGACGCGGAGGGTCGGACCTGACGGCGGTGTTCCTGGCCGCCGAGCTGGGGCTGAAGCGCGTGCGGCTGGTCAAGGATGTGGACGGTCTCTACGACCGCGATCCGGCCTCGGCCTCGGGCAAGCCGCTGCGCTATCGCCGGGCGTCCTGGGACGATGCGCGTCGTCACGGCGGGGCCTTGGTGCAGCACGGAGCCATCGACATGGCCCACGAGCGCGGCGTGGAGATCGAGGTCGCGGCCCTGGGACGCGCGGACTGCACGGTCGTCGGCGACCATTCGGCCCCGCCCGGACCGTCGGTGCCCGATGCCCCCGTGCGGGTCGCCATCGCCGGGTGTGGCGTGGTCGGCGGCGGGCTGCTTGCGCGGTTGCTGGTCGATCCGCGGTTCCAGGTCGTCGGCGTTCTGGTCCGTGACCCGAAGAAGCCCCGCGACGTCGATGCGCCGGTCAATCTGTTCACCAGCGACCGCGAGGCCCTGCTGAACCAGAAACCCGACCTGCTGCTGGAGGCCCTGTCGGAGGGCGGGGCGGGGCACGACCTGATCCGCTGTGCGCTCGAACGCGGCATCGATGTGGCCAGCGCCAACAAACAGGCCATCAGCCGCGACCCGGCAGGCCTCGCCGCCCTGGCCCAGGCCAGCGGCGCGCGACTGGCCTATTCGGCGGCGGTCGGCGGCGGGGCACCGATGATCGAGACGCTTCGCGCGGCGCGGGCGGCGGGACCGGTCGCGGGGTTCGAAGCGGTGCTGAACGGCACGGTCAATTTCATGCTGGGCCGGCTGGAAGCAGGGGCCGATTTCGCCGACGCCCTGGCCGACGCCCGGGTCGCCGGCTTCGCCGAGGAAGACCCGTCCTCCGATCTGGAGGGGCGTGATTCCGCCGCGAAAGTTCGTCTGCTGGCCTTCGAAGCGTTCGGCGAGACGCCCGCCGAGGCCGACGTGCCCTGTGACGTTCTGTCGGATGCCTTTGCCGTATCCGGGCCGGTGCGTCAGATCGGGGCCTGTCGCCGGGTCGATGGGGTGCTGAGTTCGTCGGTGACGCTTGACGCCGACCTGTCGGACCCGCTCTTTGCCCGTCTCAGAGGGGAGCGCAACGCCTTGAAGGTCTATGGCGAGGACGGTCGGGTGTGGTCGTGCAAGGGGCGCGGCGCCGGTCGCTGGCCCACGACCGAGAGCGTGCTGTCCGATGTCGCCGACATCGTCCGCGCCCGCCATGCCGTGCTCGGCCACCACTGAATGGCCGTCTTCACCCCCGTCTCGGACGATCAGGCGCGGGCCTATCTCGACGGCCATGCGGTCGGCGGGTTCGTGTCCCTGCATCCGATCGCCGAGGGGGTGGAGAACACCAACTACCGGCTGGAGACGACGACCGGTCGCTATGTCCTGACCCTGTTCGAGGGGCGGACGGATGCCGCGTCGTTGCCGTTCTGCCTGGGACTGACCGACCATCTGGCCGACCGGGCCTTTCCCGCGCCGCGTCCGGTTCGGGACCGGTCGGGGGCCTGGCTGGGGCGGCTGAACGACCGCGCCTGTGCCGTGATCGAATGGCGGGCAGGGGCCTGGCTGCGTCAGCCGTCGCTGGCGGATCAGGCGACGGCGGGGGCCATGCTGGCCCGGCTGCATCTGGATGCCGCCGGGTTCGTCGTCCCGCGCGGCAACCCCGTCGGACCCGCCGCCTGGCGCGCGCTGGCCGACCGATCGGCGACCGCCGCGACGGGGCCGGATCGCGCGATCCTCAACACCGTCGAGGCGGCCCTGGCCCGGCTGGGCGATCCGTTCGCAGACGACCTGCCGAGAGGTCCGATCCACGCGGACTATTTCCCGGACAATGTGCTGTTCGAGGCGGGCGCGGTGTCCGGGGTGATCGATTTCTATTTCGGCTGCGTCGATGCCTTGGCCTACGACCTGGCCATTGCGCTCAGTGCCTGGGGGTTCGATGGCGAGGGGCGAGTTCTGCCGGGCGCGGTCGAGGCCTTCCGGCGCGGTTACGAATCGGTGCGGCCCCTGTCACACGCCGAGGCCGAGGCTCTGCCGCGTCTCGGCGAGGCGGCGGCGCTGCGGTTCACCCTGACCCGACTGCACGACCGCATCTTCCACGACCCGACCAAGCTGGTTACGCCGAAGGACCCGGCGGCCTTCCTGCGGCGGCTGGACTACTGGCGGGTCGCGGAGGCGGTGTGAGGCCATGCCCACAACCTTTCCGTCACCCTCGGGCTTGACCCGAGGGCCGGACCGTCTGCACATCAATTGATTGGTTGCGTCGAAGGTCTCAAATCACGCTCGCCACGAGCGGTCCCGATCGACAGCGACCCAGCGGCGGAACATCCGATCCTCGGGTCAAGCCCGAGGATGACGGGGGGGGGGGTCTAACCGCCTAACCCCCGCACCGCCCCCAGCGCCGCCTCCATCGTCCCGTCGATCACCGTCAGCCGCTCGGGCCGGTCGCCCAGTTCGCGGATCACGCGGCAGGGCTCGGGCGCGAAGCCGAGGACGTCGCCGACGTCCTTGCCGAATTTGGCCGGGTGGGCGGTGGACAGGGCGACCGTCGGGCCGTCGATCGGCGGCAGAACCCGCGCGGCGGCCAGGGCCACGGCGGTGTGGGGACAGACGACCTGGCCCCAGGTCGCATGGGCATGCGCGATCTCGGCCCGCGTCGTGGCCTCGTCGATGGAGAGGGCGGAGACCTCGGCGCGGATGGCGGTCAGCAGGGCGGGGGGGATCGTCACCGAACCCTCGGCGGCGAAGGTCTTGAACAGGGCGCGGGTGGCCTCGGCGTCGCGGCCCGAGGCTTCGTAGACCAGCCGTTCAAAATTGGATGGCGCCTGGACGTCCATGCTGACGGATGCGGTCTCGACGGCGGCCTTCCGCGCATAGACGCCGTCGTTGATGGCGCGGGCCAGGGCGTCGTTCTGGTTCACCGCCGCGACGAAGCCCGCGACCGGCAGGCCCATCCGTTGGGCCGCGATGCCGGCGAAGGCGTCGCCGAAATTGCCGGTCGGGACCACGAAGCGAGGCGCGCGGGTCTCGCCCTGGGCCGCCAGCTGGGCGACGGCGGAGACATAGTAGGGGATCTGGCCGGCCAGCCGGGCCCAGTTGATCGAGTTGACCGAACTGAACCGGCCGCGTTCGCGCAGCGACTCGTCGGCCAGCAGACCCTTCACCAGCCGCTGGCAGTCGTCGAAATCGCCCCGGACGGCCAGGTTCAGGACGTTGTCGGCATCGACCGTCGTCATCTGGCGGCGCTGGATGGGGGACACCCGGTCCAGCGGGTGAAGAACAATCAGGTCGATCCGGGCCTTGTTGGCGAAGGCGTTGACGGCGGCGGCCCCGGTGTCGCCGCTGGTCGCCGTGACCAGGGTCAGCCGCTCGCCGGACGCTGCCAGCGCCTCGTCGGCGAGGGACGCGGCCAGTTGCATGGCCAGGTCTTTGAAGGCGGCGGTGGGGCCGTGGAACAGCTCCAGCATCCACAGGTCGTCCTCCAGCCGGACGAGGGGTGTGGTCTCCGCCGTCTCGAACCCGGCGACAAGTTTTGACAGAGCGCGGTCGAGCGACCCATCGGGCAGGGCACCGCCGAGATAAGGCGACATCGCCGCCGCCGCGATCTGGCCATAGGTCCGGCCCGGCGTCGTCGCCTCGGCAGGCAGGGTCGGCCATGCGGCGGGCATGTACAGCCCTCCGTCCTGGGCCATGCCGCGCAGCAGGGCCTCGACGAAATCGACTTCGGGCGCCTGGCCGCGCGTGCTGACGTATCGGGCTGGGGACATCACGATGTTTCGTAACCAGACGGCGCGCGTGCGTCACCCGTCTTTTCGCATCCGCGAAACGAAAGCTGCGACGCCTGTGACGCTGGCGTCGCAGGCCCGGACCCGCCATCTAGGAGCTGATGAGACGTCGCGACATCCTGATACGGCTGGGCCTTGTCGCGGCGGGCGTCGGTGGGGCGTGGTGGCTGCGGGACAATGTGTTGTGGGCGCGGCCCGATGTGGCCTTCGGTCCCGACGGGTCCAGCGGCTGGCTGGCCTATGACGAGCCGCGCGCCAATGTGCCGACGGTCGAGATCACCGTGGCGGGGCAGAGGGTCCGCGCCCTGATCGATTCCGGGGCCCAGTATTCGGTGATCGACCGGGGGCTGTTCGAGACGCTGGGGATAGCCAACACCTTCGACCTGCCGCTGGTGGCTTACGGCGTCGGGGGCCAGCCGCAGCTGGGCAAGGGGACGACGCTGGATATCGACGTGGGCGCGATGCGGCTGACGGGGTTGCGCACGGCGATCCTGGCTCTGGGGCCGCTGGCCATGCGCGAGGGGTTGTCGGCCCCGCTGATCCTGGGTCAGGACATGCTGAGTGCCGTGGTGCTGGAGATCGAGACCGGCGAGCGGCGGGTGCGGATGACGGCCCCGGACCGGCACGTCCTGCCCGGCGACGTCGGGCCGGTGGCGGTGCGGCGGTCGGGCAATGCCCTGGTTACCGACGTCACGGTCGAGGGGTCGGTGATCGAGGCGGTGGTCGACACCGGGGCCTCGGCCCTGCTGGCGCTGAGCGGCGAGGCGGCGGACGGGGCGGGCCTGCTGGACGGACGCGAACAGCGACGTGGGTCCAGCATCGTCCTGGGTGGAGCGATCGCCTCGCGGCTGGTCGAGGCGCGGACAGTGACGTTCGGCGACGTGCTGTATCAGGCGGTGGAACTGCCGATCTATGCCGATGTGGTGCTGCCGGGGTTTCCCGATGCCTTGCTGGGGATGGAGGCGTTCGAGGGTCAGAGGCTGGTGATGAACACGGGTGCCGGGACGCTGCATGTGTCGCGGGCGCTGGATGTGAGGGTGGTTCCAGATGCCTGAACCCTCTCCCGGCGGGAGAGGGAAGAGGTCAAGGTCGCACCTGTCCGGTCCCCCGAACGACGTATTTGTAGCTGGTCAGCTGTTCCGCTCCGACCGGCCCGCGCGCATGCAGCCGGGCCGTCGATATCCCGATCTCTCCGCCGAAGCCGAACTCTCCACCGTCGGCGAACTGGGTCGAGGCGTTCCAGATGACGATGGCGCTGTCCACCGCGTTCAGAAAGGCGGCGGCGGCCTCCGGATCCTCGGTGACGATGGCGTCGGTGTGACCTGAGCCGTGGGTGCGGATGTGATCGACCGCCTGATCCAGCCCGTCCACGACCCGGACGGCGAGGATCGGGGCCAGGTATTCGGTGGTCCAGTCGGCGTCCTGGGCGACCTCGATGCCGGGCAGGATGGCGCGTGCCGCATCGTCCCCGCGCAGGACGCAGCCGGTGGCGCTCAGGGCAGCGGCGATGACCGGTAGCATGGTCGGGGCGACGGCCGCGTCGATCAGCAGGGTCTCGGTCGCGCCGCAGACCGACACACGCCGCATCTTGGCGTTGACGACGATGTCGCGGGCCATGCCGGGGTCGGCGGCGGCATGGACATAGGTGTGGTTCAGCCCCTCCAGATGACCCAGCACCGGCACCCGCGCCTCGGCCTGGACCCGTTCGACCAGGCTCTTGCCGCCGCGCGGAATCAGCAGGTCGATCGTGCCGTCCAGCCCGGACAGGATCGCGCCCACCGCTGCCCGATCCGGGGTGGGGACCAGCTGCACGACCTCGCCAGGCAGGCCGACAGTGGCCAGGCCCGTCACCACCGCCGCATGGATGGCCATCGAACTGTCCAGACAGTCCGAGCCACAGCGCAGGATGGCGACATTGCCCGACCGGATGCACAGGGCAGCGGCGTCGGCGGTGACGTTCGGGCGGCTCTCGTAGATGATGGCCAGCACGCCCAGGGGGGTGCGGACGCGGGCGATGTCCAGACCGTTGGGGCGGGACCAGCGGGCTGTCTCGACGCCCAGAGGATCGGGGAAGGCGGCGACTTGATCCACGGCGTCGGCTATGGCGGCGATGCGGGCAGAGGTCAAAGCCAGCCGGTCCTGCAGGGCCTCGCTGAGCCCGGCGGTGCGGGCGCGGTCCAGATCGCGGAGGTTGGCCGCCAGGATGTCGTCGGCGCGGTCGCGGATGGCGGCGGCGATGGCGGTCAGGGCACCACTGCGCACCTCGGCCTCGGCCAGCCGCAGCGGCTCGGCGACGGCGCGGGCGCGGCGGCCCATGTCCAGCATCATCGTCGGGAGCGTGGCGGTCATGTCGGGTCCAGCACCAGATCGTCGCGGTGGATGGCGACGCCGGGGCCCTTATAGCCGACCAGGCCCTCGATCTCGCCCGAATGCCGGCCCTGGATGCGGGTCATCTCGTCGGCGGCATAGGCGGCCAGCCCGACGCCCAGCGACCCGCCGCCGTCGCTGCGTACCACACGGACGCAGTCCCCCCGGTCGAACCGGCCCTCGACCGAGCGCACGCCCGAGGCCAGCAGGCTGCGTCCCGTGGCCAGGGCCGTCGCCGCTCCGTCGTCGATGACGATCGCCCCCGCCGGTTCCAGACTGCCGGCGATCCACTGTTTGTAGGCGGCCAGGGGCGTGGCCGGGGCGGTAATCAGACTGGCCCTGGCCCCGGCCTGAACCGCCGTCAGGGGATGGGGCACGGTGCCCGAGACGATCAGGGTCGCGCATCCCGCCGACCGGGCGATGCGCGCGGCCTCCAGCTTGGTGGCCATGCCGCCGGTGCCGACGTCGGCCTCTGCGTTCGATCCGCCCGCCATGGCCAGGACGTCGGGGCTCAAATGTTCGACCAGCGGCAGGTGTTCGGCCTTGGGATCGCGGCGGGGGTCGGCGGTATAGAGGCCATCCACATCGGACAGCAGGATCAGCAGATCCGACCGGGTCAGCTGCGCCGCCCGCGCGGCCAGCCGGTCGTTGTCGCCGTAGCGTATCTCCTCGGTGGCGACCGTGTCGTTCTCGTTGACAACGGGGATGGCTCCCAGTTTCAGCAAGGCCTCCAGCGTCGCGCGCGCATTCAGCCAGCGCCGTCGCCGCTCTGTGTCGTCCCGCGTCAGCAGGACTTGGGCCGGGGTCAAGGCGTGGGGTGCCAAGGCGATCTCCCAAGCCTGCATCAGCATGGACTGGCCGACGGCGGCGGCGGCCTGTTTCTCGTCCAGCCGCGAATTCTTTGCCAGCCCCAGACGCCCTCGCCCCAGGGCGACGGCCCCGGACGAGACAACGATGATCTGACGCCCCTCGCGTTGCAGCCGGGCCAGATCCTGGGCTAGGGCCGCCAGCCATGCGCTCGCGGGACCCCGCGTCGCCGCATCCACGACGAGCGACGAGCCGATCTTGACGACGATCCGCCGGGCGGCGGTCAGGGCGGTGGCGGCGGTCTGGGTCACGGCGCGACCATGCCGCGCCGGGTGCGCTGCAACAAGGGCGTCAGAGCGCGGAGAAGGTATCGCAGCTGGCCGGGTCGCCGGTCTGGTATCCGCGTTGCAGCCATTCCATCCGCTGGGCCGAGGTGCCGTGGGTGAAGCCTTCGGGAACCACGCGTCCGCCGCCGCGCCGTTGCAAGGTGTCGTCGCCGATGGCCGAGGCGGTGCGCAGGCCCTCTTCCAGATCGCCCGGCTCCAAGGCCACCTGGCCATTGGACGCCGCCGAGGCATTGGCGGCCCAGACCCCGGCGTAGCAGTCGGCCTGAAGCTCCAGCGCGACCGAATACTGGTTCGCCTCGGCTTCGCCCGATGCGCGCTGCTGGGCCTCGCGGACCTGTTGCGAAGCTCCGGTCAGGGTCTGGATGTGGTGGCCCACCTCATGGGCGATGACATAGGCGCGGGCGAAATCGGCGGAGGAGGCCCCCAGGTCCGTCTCCATCTGCTGCCAGAAGGACAGGTCCAGATAGACGGTCTGGTCGGCGGGACAGTAGAACGGCCCCATCGCCGACTGGCCGAAGCCGCAACCGGTCTGGGTGCCCTGCTCGTAGACGACCATGTTGGGGGATTTGTAGCCCTCCAGCCGGGACTGCCAGACGTCGTCGGTGCTGGCGCGGATCACGGAAACGAACTGGCCGGCCTGATCCTGGGGCGTGCCGACCTGACCGGCTTCCTGGGTGCCGGCACCGCCGAACTGGCTGGCCACCTGCTGGGTCGTGGTCGGATCGATGCCGAAGACGAAATAGCCGATCAGGGCCAGGACGGTGACGCCGATGCCCCCGCCCGCGATCGCCCCGCCCCCCATGCCGCGCCGATCCTCGATATTGCCGCGTCGTCCACCCTGCCAGCGCATGATCCATCCTCCCGAAGTCGATCCAAGCTAGGCCGGAACGCGGGTGAAGGGGAAGGGATGCCTCGCGCCATGGATCCCTAGCCCCGATCAGTCGCGGGGCCGATCCAGCCAGCCGTCGATCTGGGTCACGCCCCGGACGGTGGTCTCGCGGCGGGCGGTAGCGGTCTGGCGGGCGGCGCGGGCCTGTTCCAGGCTAAGGGCCGTCGTCGCCGGGTCCGACGTGATGGGGGTGGATTGTCGGCGCGACTGAAGTTCGATCTGGGTCAGGCGGGCGTTCAGGGCCTGTTGCCGGGCCTCGATGGCGCGCTGGTCGGACTGGATGCGCAGGCGTTCGGTCTCGTAGCGGTGCTGGTCGGCGACCGAGGTCGGGCGCTGGAAACCGGCGACCTGGGCGGTCGCGGGGCTGGCGATGATCAGGCCGAGGGCGAAGATGATCAGGCTGCGCATGGATCGAAGATGGGTCGGTGTCCCGGGCCCGTCAAGTCGAACCGCTCAGAGTCAAAGAGCCGCGTACAGCGCCTGCATCAGACGCACCGCGCGGGGATCGCCGACCAGATGCGGGCTTTGGCGGGTCATCACATAGGCCGCCGAGACCCGGTTCGTCGCGTCGGCCATGGCGCAAGACCCGCCCCAGCCACAGTGTCCGACTGCGTCCGCATCGGTGCCGAAGATGTTCAGGGTCTCGTTGCGCATATAGCCCGCCGCCCAGCTAATCTGGAACGGCACGACCTTGTCCAGGCCCCGGATGCGTTCGCGCGTGGCCTGTGCGACGACGTCCGGCGACAGGATGGCCCGGCCGTCCAGCACCCCGTCGTTGGCCAGCACCCCCATCATCCGGGCGATGGCCGGGGCGGTGCCGTGCAGGTTGGCCGAGGGGATCTCCATCGTCCGCCACTCGGTCGAGCCTCGCCCGCCGGGTGCCGAGCCCTTGTCCAGAAAGGCCGATCGCTTGACGGCATCGACGATGCCGAGGTCTGGCGAAGCCGATGGTTTGCGCAGTTGGGCCACCCGGCCGTGTTGAATCTCCGGCAGGCCGATCCACAGGTCGAGGTCGAACGGAACGGCAAAGTCTTCCCGCAGGGCCGTCCCCATCGACCGGCCGTCGACAATGCGGAACAGCTCACCCGCCAGATAGCCGATGGTGATGGGGTGATAGCCGGACGCCGTCCCCGGTGGCCACATCGGGGGCTGGGCGCAGAGCTTGTCCAGCACGGCCTGGCGGTCGAACCAGATCGTGGGATCGACGGTCTCGGAGAAGCCGGGCAGACCCGACTGGTGCGACATCATCTGTGCGACGGTGATCCGGTCCTTGCCCGCCTGGCCGAAGGCCGGCCAGTGCGAGGCCACCGTGTCCTCATAGGCCAGCAACCCCCGCTCGACGCAGGTCGCGATCATCAGGGCCATGACTGCCTTGCCGGTCGAAAACACCGGCACCAAGGTGTCGGGTCCGAAGGGGATCGTCTTCGCCCCATCTGCCCAGCCGCCCCACAGGTCGATGACCGTCTCGCCTGCGATACAGACGCTGAACCGCGCCGCCTGTTCGTTCAGACCCTCGGGGGCATCGGTGAAATTGGCGGCGAAGGCGTCCTTCACGACGGCAAAACGGTCGGGGCAGACGCCGGAGATGTCGGTCATGCGGGCTCCTTAGCGCGGCTGGCCAGCCAGTCCAGAGCCCCGCGCGCCGCCACGACGCCGGATGCGAACGACGCCTGCAACAGATAGCCCCCGGTCGGGGCCTCCCAGTCGATCATCTCGCCCGCGACGAAGACGCCGGGCCGGGCCATCAGCATCAGTCGCTCGTCGAGGCCGTCGAACCGCACCCCCCCCGCCGAGGAGATGGCCCGCTCCAGCCCCTGCACGCCGGTCAGGGTCAGACGCACGGCCTTGATCCGCTTGGCCAGCTTGTCCGGGCCGGTCGGGATGTCCCCGGGTATCTCGCGCATCAGGGCGACGGCGACGGGCGACAGACCCCCGGCCTTGCGCACCCAGTTGCTGAAACTGTCCTTGCCACGCGGGCGGGCCAGCCGTTCCGCCAGCGCCGCCTCGGTCAGATCGGGCCGCAGGTCGATGACCAGGGTCGCGGTGCCCTCACGTGCGATGGCCTCGCGCAGGCTGGAGGACAGGGCATAGATGGCCCCGCCCTCGATGCCATAGCTGGTCAGCATCGCCTCCCCGCGAAGACTGGTGGCACCGTGGCTGAACCTGGCGGCTTTCAGCGGCTGCCCCCCGAAGCGCTCCTTCAGGACATCGGACCACGCCACATCGAACCCGGCGTTCGACGCCCGAAGCGGCGCGACCGGTGTGCCCTCGGCCTCAAGCACGGGGATCCAGGCCCCGTCCGATCCCAGCCGGGGCCAGCTCGCTCCACCCATGGCCAGCACGGTCGCGTCGGGCTGCAACGTCTCGCCGTTCTCGAACGTCAGGGCATCACCTTCGAACCCCGTCCACCGCGATCGGGTCGTGATCGTCACGCCCAGAGCGTCCAGCCGCCGCAGCCACGCGCGCAGCAAGGGCGAGGCCTTCAGGCTCCGGGGGAAAATGCGTCCGCTCGATCCGGTGAAGGTCGGCTGCTCCAGCCCCTCGACCCAGTCCACTACGGCGGCGGGCGGGAAGGCGTCCAGCCAAGGCGTCACGGACGCCTCACCGGCACCGTAGCGCGCGGCGAACGGTTCGCGGTCCTCGGAATGGGTCAGGTTCAACCCGCCGCGTCCGGCCAGCAGGAATTTGCGCCCCACGGACGGCATGCGCTCGTGCACGACGACGCGCGCTCCGGCGGTGGCCAGCACCTCGGCGGCCATCAGCCCGGCGGGGCCGCCGCCGATGACGGCGACGACTGGGGCGGGCGAGGCTGGGTCCGACGGAGCGGGGGATGGGGTCATGGCGGGGGACTTAGCCCGCCCGCGCCCGCGCCGCCACTCGCCATGGCCTGTCGTCGTGCCTATGTTCCGTACCATGAGCGTCGCCTTCACCCGCGAAGAAGACCTGGAGGCCACGGCCGCCGATCTTCCCGACCGTCCCGTCTCCCCCCACGCCAATCTGGTCACGCCGCAAGGGTTAGCCCAGATCGAGGCCGAACTGGCCTCGGCGCGCGCCGCCTATGCGGCAGCACAGGCGCAAGGGTCGATCGAGGCGGACCGCACGGCCATGGCCCGCGCCACCCGCGACCTGCGCTACTGGTCCGCCCGTCGCGCCAATGCGCAGCCCCAGGACATCGCCGACCCCGACGGCTCGGTCCGGTTCGGCGGCTCGGTCACCATCGAACGCGACGACGGCCGCACCCAGACCTGGAAGATCGTCGGCGAGGACGAGGCCGATCCGGCGAACGGTTCGGTCAGCCACGTCTCGCCCCTGTCGCGCGCCCTGATGGGCAAACGGGTCGGCGACGAAGCGGTGGTCGCGGGCCAGTCGGTCGAGATCATCGGCGTGGAATAATCCGCGCAAGGTTGTCGTGAGCCCCGGCTTGCCTCACAAATGATCTCCGAAGGCACGCACCCCGTGCCGCTCACCTCCGGCGCTCAAGTAGCGCGCAGCGCGATAGCGCCCCAACCATGAGAGCGAGGCCCGTCTATGGCCAGAAAGCCCAACTACAGTTTCGAACGTCAGGAGCGCGACCGCGCCGACGCCAAGAAGGCCGCCGAAAAAGCCGCCAAAAAGGCCGAGAAAAAAGCCCAGGCCGCCTGGGAAGCCGGCGAAGGCCCGAACCCCGACGAGGCTCCGCGCGAAGACGACTGACGCAGTCCTATCCGCCGGCGCGCAATCTGCCCTTCAGATCATCGATCCGTCTGGAGGCCTCGGCCTTGGACAGGTCGGCTGCGAAGGCGTCCGGCTCGGCGACTTCCTCCGACAGGGTCTTCAGATAGGAGGCCTGGGCCCCGGTCATCGGGTCGTCACCCGAGACCCAGTCGTTCGGGTCTTTCTCGGTGTTGGAGCCGGGTTCGGGATCCATTTTGGGATTTTGTGTGTCGGTCATGGCGGGTCTCCAGTGTTCGTTCCTACAATGTTCCGGGCGACGGTGAGTTCCGAGATTGTCGGGGGGGGCCGTTCGTGAGCGAAATGCCCGCTGACGCATTTGATCCTCGACGGTTCAGGGACGGCGCGTGAAAAAACTTTTGGGACGACTTCTGATGCTGGCGCTGATCGGGGCGGCGATCGCCTTCGTGATCGCGCCGGTCGTGACCTTTTTCGGCATCCGCTCGGCGGCCCAGGCCAATGACGTGGCAGGCCTGACGCGGCTGATCGATTTCGCGGCGGTGCGGGCCTCGCTGAGGCCGCAACTGGCCAACCGGCCCGAGGTGATGACGCCCGCGCCCTCGTTCCTGGACGATCCGATCGGGGCCGTGCGTCGCCAGTTCGATCAGGCGACCGCCCCGGCGGCCCCGAATCCCGACGTCTATCTGACCCCCGACGCGCTCAGTGCCCTGATGGCCGGGGAGGGGCGATATGCCTCGACGCGGGCAGCGCAGGCGCAGGCGCGCGAGCCGTGGCCGAGTCTGAGGTACTGGGGCTTTCAGACGACGCGGCTGGCGGTCGAGGACGAGGGGGGATCGGCGACGATCTTCACCTTCGAACGGCGGGCGCCGTTCGAATGGAAACTGGCACATATCGGCTTGCCGGAGGGGGCGACGCCCGTCGCGACCCCGCCCGCGCTCACGCCTGAAAGGCCCGCTGCCCGATGACCAAGACCCGCAAGCGTTCCGTCCTGATCGGTGCCGTCGTCGCCAGCGTGGTCGTGGTGCTGATCCTGTTCGTGGTGACGCCGGCGCTGGCGGTGCAGGGGATCATCAGTGCGGCGAAGGCGGGCGATGCCCAGGCGCTGGAGCGGCGGGTCGATTTTCCGGCCCTGCGCGACAGTCTGAAGGAAGAGCTGAACGCGCGGATGCGGGCCGAGGTGCGCGAGGAATTGCGGGGCGAGGACGCCGGGCTGGCGGCCCTGGGTATGATCCTGGCCCCGACGCTGATGGACAGCGCGGTGGATGTGTTCGTGACGCCGGATGCTGTGGCGGCCATGGTGTCCTCGGCCGAGGCTCCGGGGCCGGATCAAGACCGGTCGTCGCCGGGTGAGAGCGATCCGGACATCCGGCGGTCCTACGGGTTTCGCGACCTGAACACCTTCGTCGTCACCCTGACCGATCCGGAGCGGGCGGACCAGCCGCTGAAGCTGCTGCTGGAACGGCGCAATCTGGTGCAGTGGAAATTGGCCGGGATCGACCTGCCGGAATAGCCTCCGGTCACTGGCCCGCGATCCAGGCGTCCATCCGCTGATCCAGCAGGTCGAGCGGCAGGGGACCGTCGACCAGAAGGGCGTCGTGGAAGGTGCGGACGTCGAACCGCTCGCCCAGCGCCGTCTCCGCCCGCGTGCGGATCGCCCGCAGCCGGATTTCGCCAATCTTGTAGGCCAGGGCCTGACCTGGCCAGCCGATATAGCGTTGCAGTTCGGTCTCGATATTGTGGGTCGCCAAGGCCGAGTTGTCGGTGAAACAGGCGCGGGCCTGTTCCGTTGTCCAGCCCATCCAGTGCATCCCGGTGTCAGCGACCAGACGACAGGCGCGCCACATCTCGTAGGACAGCCGCCCGAACCGCTCCTCGGGCGTACGATAGAAGCCCATCTCCTCGCCCAGGAACTCGGCATACAGGCCCCAGCCCTCGGTGAAGGCGGTGACATTGGCGCTGCGGCGATAGTAGGGGCCTTCGGCGGCCTCCTGTTGCAGGGCGATCTGCAGGTGGTGGCCGGGGACGGCCTCATGCAGGGTCAGGGCGGGCAGTTCGTAGAGCGGCCGCTGGTCCAGTCGGCCGGTGTTGACGATGTATCCGCCCGGCACGCCGTCGGCCAGCGACCCGCCGTTGTAGCGTCCGGTCGTATAGGTGGCCTCAATGTCGGTGGGGACCGGGCGGACGTTGTAGGTCAGGCGCGGCAGGGTCTTGAACAGGGCGGGCAGGCCGCCGTCGGCCCGCTTGGCCATTTCGGAGGCCTTTTCCAAAAGGTCCTCGCGGCTGGTGGCATAGAAGCGCGGGTCGGTGCGCAGGTGGGTCAGGAAGGCGGCGAAGTCGCCGGTCCAGCCTGCGGCCTTCATCTCGATATCCATGCGGGCGCGGATGCGGGCGACCTCCTCCACGCCGATCTGGTGGATCTGGTCCGGGGTCAGGTCGGTGGTGGTATAGCCGCGCGCCTGAAACGCATAGAATTCCTTGCCGCCGGGCCGGCTGCCGATACCGACGGCGGGCTGGGCGGCGGGCAGGTATTCGTCCTCGATGAAATCGACCCAGGCTTGCCGTCTCGGCACGATCTGTTCGGCGACAATGGCGGCGGCGCGGGCACGCAGCTCCGCCTGCGCGTCGGCAGGGATGGAGGCGGGCAGGGTGGCGAAGGGCTTGAACAGCGGGTCGGTGTCGGCGGTATAGGCGGCCTCGTTGCGCAGGGTGCCCAGGGTGCTTTCCACCACTGAACGGGGCTGGGTGAAGCCGGTCTCCAGTCCCCGCCGCGCATTGGCCAAGCCAGCGTCGTAGAAGGTCGCGAGGCCAGCCAGGCGGGTCAGCCAGGCCTCGGCATCGGCGCGGGTCGCGATCCGCGTGACGCTGGCCAGATAACCGGCCGTCTGGCCGGGGCCGCCCTCGGAATCGAAGGCCAGGCGACCGCCGTCATAGGCGATGGACTCGATCGACCGATCGACGATCCGGCTGAGAAAGGCGTGGTTCAGGCCGTCGTCGGGCGACAGGGTGGCGGGATCGACGGCGGCGAGCCGGGTCTTGAAGGCGGTCAGGGGCTGGACCTGCGCCTCCTCGAAGGCGCGGGTCGGGTCGGGCAGGCGGGATTTGGCGGCCTGGTCGCCTTCCTGACCGGCGGTGATCGGGTCCAGCGCACGCAGGTAGGCTTCATAATCGGCCAGGATCGAGGCCAGGGCCGGGTTCTCGGCCTGGGCAGTCGCGGGGACGGGCGATGGCGTCTGGGCCAAAGCGGGGAGGGCGACCGACGTCAGCAGAATCGTGACGAGCGCGAGCGTGGCGGAACGGTTCATGGATGGCCCCCCGGTGTGACAGGGCCGCATGGAGCGCGAGCGGGGGCCGTGCGTCAACCGCCAAGGTCGCCTCAGCCGTGGATGCTCTCGCCGTGTTCCGAATAATCGAGGCCCTCGATCTCGGATTCCTTCGTGACGCGCAGGCCGACGGTGAATTTGCAAATCATCAGGATGACGAAGGTGCCGATGGCGCTCCAGGCGATGACCGAGACGAGGCCCAGCGCCTGTTTCAGCACCGTCGCGCCGTCGGCGACGCCGTTGATGGCGGCATTGGCGAAGATGCCGGTCAGCAGGGCCCCGACGATGCCGCCGACGCCGTGGATGCCCCAGGCGTCCAGGCTGTCGTCATATTTCAGCGCGCGTTTCAGCCAGACCGCCCCCGCATAACAGGCCGGGCCGCCGATCAGGCCGATGAAGAAGGCCCCCTTCGGATCGACCAGACCGGCGGCGGGGGTGATGGCGACCAGACCTCCGACGATGCCGGACAACAGGCCCAGCAGGGTCGGGCGTTTCCTGTCGATCCACTCGACGACCATCCAGCCGAGCGCGGCGGTGGCGGCGGCCAGGATGGTGTTCAGGGCCGCGACCGCCGCGATGCCGTCCGCCGCCCAGGCGCTGCCCGCGTTGAACCCCAGCCAGCCGACGAACAGCAGGCCGGTGCCGATGGCCGTATAGGCCAGGTTGCCGGGGGCCATATTGTCACGGCCAAACCCGTAGCGCGGCCCCAGCACGATGGCGCAGACCAGACCGGCGACACCCGCATTGACATGGACCACGGCCCCGCCCGCGAAATCCAGCACGCCCATGCTGCCCAGGAATCCACCGCCCCAGACCTGATGCGCGATCGGGGCATAGACGATCAGGTGCCACAGGGCAAAGAACAGCAGAGTGGCCGAGAATTTCATCCGTTCGGCGAAGGCCCCGGCGATCAGGGCCGGGGTGATGATGGCGAAGGTCAGCTGATAGGCGATCCACAGGAACTCGGGCAGGCCGGGAGCCAGGCTGTGGGCCGTGTCGATGCGGACGCCGTCCAGGAAGACGGCCTGCAGCCCGCCGATGAAGGGATTGGTCGCCGGGCCACTGGTGCCGAACGACAGGCTGTAGCCGACGACGAACCACAGCACCGTCACGATCGCCAAGGCCGCCGTCGAATGGGCCAGTGTGGCGATGACGTTCTTCTTCCTGACCATGCCGCCATAGAACAGCGCCAGACCCGGCAGGGTCATCAGCAGCACCAGGGCCGTGGACGTCAGAATCCAGCCGGTCGAGGCCTCGTTCAGCACCAGCGCCGTCTGATGGGCCAGCAGCTCGGGGGCGGCGGCCGTCGTCATGCCGGCACAGCCTCGATCGGTTCAGCAGACTTCTCAGCCTGGGCGACCGGCGTCGGGACGATGCGGACGAAGCGGAGCACGCTGTCGCCCCAGTCGGCCAGCAGACGGCGGGCCAGGGGCGATCCGGTGGCCTTGTGATGCGCCTGGACGAGGGCCTGCAGCCGGTTGGCGGCCTCGGTGGTGACCGTGGCGATGGAGGCGAGGTCGCCGTTGAGAGCCAAGGCGACCTGATCGGGCGTGCCCAGGACGAACAGTTCTCCGCCGCTCATCCCCGCCGCAAGGTTCCAGCCGACAGGGCCGAGGACGACGACGCGGCCGCCGGTCATGTATTCGCAGCCGTGGGCGCCCAGGCCCTCGACGACGGCTTCGGCACCGGAGTTGCGGACGGCGAAGCGTTCTCCGGCGCTGCCGGCCACGAACAGGCTTCCCGAGGTGGCGCCGTACAGGGTGGTGTTGCCGATGGCGGGCTGGTGTTCGCGCCATTCGACCGGCTTGACCACGATCTCGGCCCCGGACAGGCCCTTGCCGACATAGTCGTTGGCCTCGCCGGTCAGTTCCAGCTTCAGGCCCTTGGCCCCGAAGGCGCCGAATGACTGGCCCGCCGAGCCGTTCAGGCGCAGCGTCAGGACGCCGGTCGGACCGGTCGGGCCCCAGCGACGGACGATCGCGGAACTGATGCCCGCGCCGATCGTGCGCATGACGTTGGAGATCGGATAGGTCAGTTCCGAGGTCTGGCCGCGGTCGAGGAAGGCCCAGGCGTCGTTGAGGACGCGGGCGTCCAGCGTTTCGGGCACCTCGGCGCGGCCCTTGTCGGGCCAGGCCTTCTTCTCGGCCGCCTCGACGCGGACCAGCAGGGGGTTGAGGTCGAGGTCGTCGAGGTGGGCTCCGCCGCGCCGGACCTGACGCAGCAGGTCGGTGCGGCCGACGATTTCGTCCAACGACCGTGCGCCCAGCGTGGCCAGGTATTCACGGACCTCCTCGGCGATGAAGCTGAACAGGTTGACGACCTTGTCGGCCGTGCCGGTGAATTTCTCGCGCAGGCGCGGGTCCTGGGAACAGACGCCGACGGGGCAGGTGTTGGAATGGCATTGCCGCACCATCAGACAGCCCATGGCGATCAGGCTGGCGGTGCCGATGTTGAACTCCTCGGCCCCCAGAATGGCGGCGATGACAATGTCCCGGCCGGTCCTCATGCCGCCGTCCGCGCGGACCACGACGTGGCTGCGCAAGTTGTTGAGGCTGAGCACCTGATGGGTCTCGGCCAGGCCGATCTCCCACGGCAGGCCGGCATGCTTGATCGAGGACTGGGGCGAGGCGCCGGTGCCGCCGTTGTGACCTGCGATCAGGATGACGTCCGCTTTCGCCTTGGCGACGCCGGACGCGATGGCTCCGATGCCTGACGCCGAGACCAGTTTCACCGTGACGCGGGCGTCGGGGTTGATCTGTTTCAGGTCGTAGATGAGCTGGGCCAGGTCCTCGATCGAATAGATGTCGTGGTGCGGCGGCGGGCTGATCAGGGTGGTGCCGACCGTCGAGTGCCGCATCCGGGCGATGAATTCGGTGACCTTGAAGCCGGGCAGCTGGCCGCCCTCGCCGGGCTTTGCCCCTTGCGCGATCTTGATCTCGATCTCGCGGCACTGGTTCAGATATTCGGCGGTGACGCCGAACCGGCCCGAGGCGATCTGCTTGACCGCCGAGTTCATGTTGTCGCCGTCGGGGCGGGTGGCGTAGCGGTCGGGATCCTCGCCGCCCTCGCCGGAGACGGAGCGGGCCCCGATCCGGTTCATGGCGACGTTCAGGACGCCGTGAGCCTCTGGCGACAGGGCGCCCAGCGACATGCCGGGGGTCAGGAAGCGCTTCCTGATATCCGAGACGGATTCGACCTCGTGGACGGGGACGGGCTTCAGGCCCTCGCGCCAGTCCAGCAGGTCGCGGGGGGCATTGTCGGGCTGGTCCCGGATGGCCTCGGAATATTGCTTGAACCGCTTGTAGTCGCCGCGATTGCAGGCGTCCTGGAGCAGGTGGATCGTCCTGGCGTCATGGGCATGGGCTTCCTGACCCGCGCGGATGCGGAAGAAGCCGCCGATGGCGGGCGACGGCGTGGCCTCGGTCCAGGCCGCCGCGTGGCGACGCATCGCCTGCTGCTCCAGACCGGCCAGGCCGATGCCGGAGATGCGCGAGGGGGCACCGGGGAAGAACTCGGCGGTCAGGGCGCGGGACAGGCCCAGGACCTCGAACTCGCAGCCGCCGCGATAGGCCGAGATGACGCTGATGCCTTTTCTGGCGAGCGTCTTCATCAGCCCGGCCTCCAGCCCGGCCTTGTAGTTCAGGCAGGCGTCACGCAACGTCAGACCGGGATAGGCCCCGCGATCCAGACGCTCCTGGAACATCTCCTGGGCCAGCCAGGGGTTGATGGCGGTGGCCCCGACGCCGACCAGGACGGCGATGCCATGCGGCTCCAGCGCCTCGGACGAGCGCACCACGATCGACACGAAGCTGCGCAGGCCCTTGTCGGTCAGCCGCAGATGGACCGCCGCCGTGGCGATGATCATCGGGATGGTGATGCGGTCCTCGGACGCGCGTTCGTCGGTCAGGACGACCAGGCCGGAGCCTTCGCGGACGGCGGTTTCCGCCTCCAGCTGGATGCGGTCGATGGCGGCGCGCAGACCGGCACCCGGCCGGTCTCCTTCGGCGGGGACGGGGTAGGAGCAGTCCAGGGTCACGGTCGAACCGGCCCCGATGACGTTCAGCATTCGCTCGTACATGCCGGTCGTCAGGATGGGCGAATCCAAGACGAAGACGTTCGTCTGGGCCTCTTCCTCGGCCAGGATGTTGCCCAGGTTCTTGAACCGGGTCTTCAGGCTCATCGCCCCGGCTTCGCGCAGCGGGTCGATGGGCGGGTTGGTCACCTGGCTGAAATTCTGGCGGAAGTAATGCGCCAGCGGGCGGGGCAGGGCGGAGAGGACGGCGGGCGGGGCGTCGTCACCCATGGAGCCCACGGCCTCCTTGCCGTCCCGGATCATCGGGTCCAGCAGCATGTCGAGGTCTTCGCGGGAGTATCCCGCCGCGATCTGACGCCGGGTCAACGCCTCGCCGGTGGCGGCGCGGGGCTCGGGTCCGGGGCCGATCAGGGGCTCCAGATCGACCATGTTCTCCAGCCATTCCGTATAGGGATGGTCGGCGGCCAGGGCGTCGATGGCTTGGCCCTCGTCCAGCAGAACGCCGGTCTGGAGGTCGGCGACGATCATCCGGCCCGGCCCGATCGGCAGGCGACGCTTGATCCGGCTGTCGGGCAGTCCCGCCAGCCCGGCCTCGGACCCGGCCAGCAGCAGGCCGTCGTGCGTCTCCATGGCGCGCAGGGGACGCAGGCCGTTGCGGTCCTTGCCGCAGACGATCCAGCGACCGTCGGTGGCGCAGATGGCGGCGGGGCCGTCCCACGGTTCCATCACGGCATTGCAATAGGCATAGAGCGCGCGGTGTTCGGGCTTCATCAGCCCCTCGTCCTTGGCCCAGGCCTCGGGGATCAGCAGGGCCTTGGCCATGGGCGCGGGACGACCGGCGCGCACCAGGACCTCGAACACATTGTCCAGCGCGGCGGAGTCGGACCCGCCGGGCTGGACGACGGGTTTGACGTCCTCGTCGTGGTCACCGAACGCCTGAGCCGTCATGCGGATCTCGTGCGACCGCATCCAGTTCAGGTTGCCCTTCAGCGTGTTGATCTCGCCGTTGTGGGCCAGCATCCGGAACGGCTGGGCCAGGCGCCATTCGGGGAAGGTATTGGTCGAATAGCGCTGGTGGAAGATGGCGTATGCGGCCTCGAACGAGGGGTCCAGCAGGTCGGGATACAGCTGGTCCAGCAGTTCGGCCCGGACCATGCCTTTGTAGATCAGCGATCGGGCGGACAGGGAGCAGACGTAGAAGCCGGGCACGCTTTCGGCGATGACCGCGCTCTCGATGCGGCGGCGGATGAGATACAGTTCGCGCTCCAGGGCCTCGCCGTCGTCCGTCAGGTCGGCAGGCGCGGCCAGCATGATCTGTTCGATCTCGGGCCGGGTGGCGTCGGCCTTGGAGCCCACGACGCTGAGGTCGATCGGGGTCTGGCGCCAGCCGTAGATGTAGAAACCGGCACGCAGCACCTCGGTCTCAACGATGGCGCGGGCGCGGTCCTGGGCCCCCAAGTCTGTGCGGGGCAGGAAGATCTGGCCGATGGCGATGGGGCCGGGGCGCAAGTGTTGGCCGATGACGCGGACCTGCTCGGCGAAGAAGGCCTGCGGTGCCTCGACCATCAGGCCGGCCCCGTCGCCCGACAGGCCATCGGGATCGACCGCGCCCCGGTGGGCGACGTTCTTCAGCGACTGAATGGCCAGTTCGACGACCTCACGGCGCGGCTTGCCGTCGATGGCGGCGACCAGGCCGACCCCGCAGGCGTCCTTTTCCGAGGCGGGTTCATAGGCGTGGGCGTCGATCAGGCGCTGTCGGTCTGCGGTGTATTGGGTCAGCCAGGTCATGCGGCCTGCTCCTGCGTGCGGGCCTTCAGATAGCGGTCGATCTCCGCCGCGGCGTCCTGTCCGTCCTTGACGGCCCAGACGACCAGCGAGGCCCCACGGACGGCATCACCCGCCGCGAAAACTCCCGGCAGGGACGTGGCGGCACTACGCGGGGCCACCGCGACGGTGTTCCAGTCGGTCAGGGCCAGGTCGGGGTGATGGTCGGCGAAGGCTTCGGGTTCGAAACCCAGGGCCTCGATCACCATGTCGGCATGAATGTCGAAATCGCCGCCGGGGACCGGCACGATCTCGCGACGCTGGCCGAACACGGGCTCGGACAGGGCCATGCGGGCGGCGCGGACGGCGGTGACCGAACCGCCCTTGGACAGCAGGGCCTTGGGTGCACCCAGCCATTCGAAGCGGATGCCTTCTTCCTCTGCGTTCTGAACCTCGCGGGCGGAGCCGGGCATGTTTTCGCGGTCGCGCCGGTACAGGCAGACGACGCTCTCGGCCCCCTGGCGGATGGCGGTGCGGACGCAGTCCATGGCCGTGTCGCCGCCGCCGACGACGACGACGCGGCGGCCCTTGGCGTGATGCCAGCCGTCGCCCTCGGGGTCCGACAGGTCGCGGCGGTTCTGGTGGGTCAGATAGTCGAGGGCCTTGATCGTGTCGCCGGGCCCGCCGCCGGGCACCGACAGGGCGCGGGCCTGATAGACGCCCATGGCCAGCAGGACGGCGTCGTGCCGCTCGCGAAGCTCATCCAGCGTCACGTCGGTGCCGACGTCGCAGTTCTGGACGAATGTCACGCCGCCGTCGGCGAGACGATCGGTGCGCCGTTGGACCACCCGCTTCTCCAGCTTGAAGCCGGGGATGCCATAGGTCAGCAGGCCGCCGGGGCGGTCATGGCGGTCATAGACGGTGACCTGATAGCCCTGTTCGCGCAGGCGGTCGGCGGCGGCCATCCCGGCGGGACCGGCACCGACGATGCCGATGCTCTCGCCGCGTTCATGGGTGGGACGGATCGGTTCGACCCAGCCGTTGTCGAAGGCGGTGTCGCCGATGAAGGCCTCGACCGAACCGATGGTCACGGCTTCCCAGCCGGACTGGTTCAGGGTGCAGGAGCCCTCGCACAGCCGGTCCTGCGGGCAGATGCGGCCACAAATCTCGGGCATGGTCGAGGTGGCGGAGGCGATCTTCCAGGCCTCGCGCATCTCGTCCTCGGCCGACAGGCCCAGCCAGTCGGGGATGTTGTTCTGGAGCGGGCAGGCGGTCTGGCAGAAGGGCACGCCGCAGTCTGTGCAGCGCCCGGCCTGGACCTCGAGGTTTTCCGGCGTCGGTTTGACGATGATCTCGCCGAAATCCTGCACGCGCACAGACGCCTCCGCCTTGGGCAAGCGGCGCGGTTGGACGACGAACCCGCTGGGTCCGGATGGGCCTTTCTGTTGCATGGCAACATATAAAGCCAAACCGAAGCGTCAGCGCAAATGATTTCCCCGATGTGGGCGATCAGCGCAGCAATTGAGGTCGAACATTGCGCGAAATCACGGGTTCGAGCATTCTGTGGTCGCTTGCCTCTGCCAGCGGGAGAGGGCTTGAGGCTCGCAGAGCGGAGCGATGCGCCAGCCGAAAGGGTGAGGGGTTACAATGGAAGCCGGTTCGCACCGTAACCCCTCACCCGCTCGCGCCAGAACGACGGCCAAGGGGCCGCCGTGCGCGACCTCCCTCTCCCGCCGGGAGAGGGTCAGCCCTGCGCCCATCCCCCCGCCAGCGCCTTGAACAGGGCGATCTGGTAAGTCGTCACCAACGCATCCGAAGACGCCAGCTGAGCGTCCGCGCTGGCCAAAGTTCGTTCGGCGTCCAGCACCGTCAGGAAGCTGTCAGCCCCCGCGTCGAACCGCAGGCGCGACAGGCGGGCGGCGGTGGCGGCTTGATCTCGCGCCTCGGTCAGGGCCGCGCGGCGGTCCAGTTCGTTGGCGTATTGCGTCAGGGCGGTCTCGGTTTCCTGAAGCGCGACCAGCACGGCCTGGTCGAAATCGGCAAGGGCCGCTTCGGTCAGGGCGCTGGACTGGGCGATACGGGCGCGGGCCACAGCGATGTTGGGGAAGGACCAGCTGATCAGCGGGCCGACGCCGAACCGGAACGAGGTATCGTCGCCCAGGTCCCCGGCGCTGAGCGCGGTCGAGCCGATCGAGCCGCCCAGGCTGATGGTCGGATACAGGGCGGCGGTGGCCACGTTCACCCGGGCGGCGGCGGCAGCCAGATTGCGTTCGGCCTGACGCACGTCAGGTCGGCGGGCCAGCAGGGCGGCACCGTCGCCGATGGGGATGGCCTGGGCCAGCTGCGGCGGGCGCTGGCACTGACGCGCGGCATCGCTGGCCTCCGACGGGGTTGAGCCGGTCAGGGTGGCGAGGCGGAACAGGGCCTCGTCGCGGGCGGCCCGCAGGGTCGGCAGGGTGGCGCGCGTGCTGGCCAGGGTCGAACGGGCGCGCGAGGTGTCGAGACCCGTGCCCGCACCGCCCTCCAGCAGCCGCTGGGTCAGGTCGACCGTGCGGGTCTGGAGATCGATATTGGTCTGGGCGACCGCGACCTGGGCATTGGCGGAACAAGCGTCGGCATAGGCGCGGGCGGTCTCGGCGGCGACCGTGACGCGGACGACGTTCAGGGCGGCTTCCTGAGCATCGGCGTCGGCGCGGGCGGCGCGGATCGAAGACCCGACCCGGCCGAACAGATCGACCTCGTAGGAGACGTCGAGGCCGACGTCATAGGTCTCTACCTCGTCCAGCGGCTCGCCGCTGCTGGGCTGGCCGGATCCCGCGAAGGCCGCAGAGGACGACCGGCCGTAGTTGTAGCTTCCCGTCGCATTGGTGGTCGGCAGGCGCCCGGCCCGGGCTTCGGACAGCGACGCCCGAACGGCGCGCAGGTTGGCGTCGGCGGCCTCCAGCTGGTTGTTCTCGGCGAAGGCCTGGACGATCAGGCCGTCCAGGGTGGGGTCGGCGTAAAGCCGCCACCAGTCGTCGCGCGCCGGATCGGCGGTGACGACGCCCGCCGCCTGGGGCAGGGCGGAGCTTACGAAGGCACCCGACGCTTGGGGGGGGACGGTCGCGTCGGGTGCCCTCGGCCCGACCGCACAGGCACCCAGAACGAAAGCGGATGCGGACACGGTCAGGAACCGGGAAAGGGTCGAATAGGTCATCAGGCGTCTCCCGCCCGCGGGCTAGTGCCCGCCGGAAGCGGTTGGTTGGGGTCTTGCGGATAGGTCGGCGCGTGAGGGGTCGCGTCGTCTTTCGGGCTGTGTTCATGCGGCAGGCGCGCGGCCAGACCCCGGCAGATCACATAGAAGACCGGGGTGAACAGCAGGCCGAATACGGTCACGCCGATCATGCCGAAGAACACCGCAGCCCCCAGCGATTGCCGCATCTCGGCCCCCGGCCCGTGGGCCAGGACCAGAGGCAGCACGCCCAAAATGAAGGCGAACGATGTCATCAGAATGGGCCGCAGACGGATGCGAGCCGCCGCGACGGCGGCGTCCCATCGGTTCAGCCCGTGCTCTTCCTGCTGTTTGGCGAACTCCACGATCAGGATGGCGTTCTTGGCCGCCAGGGCGATCAGCACCACCAGCCCGACCTGGACCAGGATGTTGTTGTCCAGCCCCAGCAGGTTGACCCCCAGCATGGCGGCCAGCAGACACATCGGCACGATCAGGATGACCGCCAGCGGAAGCGTGAAGGCCTCGTACTGGGCCGCCAGCACCAGGAAGACCAGCAGCACGGCGACCACGAAGATGATGGTCGCGCCGCCGGATGCGGCCTTCTCCTGATAGGCCAGACCGGTCCACTCATAGGTGAAGCCGGGGGGCAGGGCCTGCTGTGCCATGGCTTCCATGGACGCCAGGGCCTGACCGGACGAGACGCCGGGCGCGGCCTGTCCCTGAAGCTCGGACGCCGGGGACAGGTTGTAGCGGACGATCCGCGACGGACCGGAGGTCTCGCTGATGGTCGCCACCGAGCCGATCGGCACCATGGCTCCGGACGAGGCCCGGACCTTCAGATTGCCGATGTCGGCCAGGTCGTCGCGATAGGCGGGCTCGGCCTGGGCGGTGACCCGGAACGTCCGGCCCAGCAGGTTGAAGTCGTTGACGTAGGACGAGCCCAGATAGATCCCCAGCGTCGAAAAGACGTCGTTGGGCTGGACCCCCATCATCAGGGCGCGGTCGCGGTCGATGTCGGCGTTCACGCGCGGCGAGCCGGTGTTGTAGATCGAGAACACCTGCTGCACCTGATCAGGAGCCTGTGCGGCGGCGCCCATCATCGCGAAGGTGGCGCCTTCCAGAGCGCCATAGCCTTGGGCCTGGCTGTCCTTGATCATCATCACGAAGCCGTTGCCGTTGCCCAGGCCCTGGATCGACGGCGGGGCGATGACGAAGATGTTGGCCCCCTGCATGTCCGAGAGCGAGCCGGTGATGGCTCCCGCCAGGGCCGCGGCGGCGGTTTCCTTGCTTTCGCGTTCCTCGAAATCCTTCAGGCGGATGAAGATGGTCGCGGCATTGGAGCCGAACGAGAAGCTGGAGCCGTCCAGACCGGCGAAGGCCACGGTGCCGTCGACGCCCTCGGTCTTCTGGATGGTTTCGCTGGCCTGGGCCATGACGGCTTGGGTGCGTTCCAGCGAGGCCCCTGCGGGCAGCTGGATCACGCCGATCAGGAAGCCCTGGTCCTGGTCCGGGATGAAGCCGGACGGGGTGTCGATCAGACGCCACGCCGTCAGGCCCAGAAGGCCGACATAGACGATCAGCACCATCATGACGGTCCGGACCAGTCGCGCAGTCAGGCGACCGTAGCGGTCCGACAGCCATGCGAAGCCCTCGTTGAACTTACGCCCCGCCCAGCCGCCATAATGTTTGGCGGTGTTCAGAACGCCCTTCTTGCGGGGCGCGTCCTCGTCGTGGGCCTTGTGCGGCTTCAGCAGCAGGGCGGCCATGGCCGGCGACAGGGTCAGGGAGACGAACAGCGACACCACGGTGGCTGCCGCGATCGTGACCGCGAACTGACGATAGAAGATGCCCGGAATGCCCGGCACGAACATGGTCGGGATGAACACCGCGACCAGCACCAGGCCGATGGCGATCAGGGCACCCGAAACCTCGCTCATCGACTTGTAGGCGGCGTCCTTGGGACTGAGGCCTTCCTCGATGTAGCGTTCGACGTTCTCGACCACGACGATGGCGTCATCGACCACGATCCCCACCGCCAGAACGAGGGCCAGCAGCGACAGGGAGTTGATGGAATATCCGAGCGCCAGCTGTACCGCGAAGGTGGCGACCAGGGCGATCGGGATGGCCACGATCGGGATGATCGCGGCGCGCCACGACTGCAGGAAGACCAGCACCACCAGGACCACCAGGATGACGGCCTCGATCAGCGTGTGCTGGACGGATTCCACAGACGCGGCGACGAATTCGGTCGGATTGTAGGGGACCGAAATCTCCATCCCGGCCGGAAGCTCGGAACGGACGGCCTCGACCTCGGCCAGGACGCGTTCGGCGGTGCCCAGAGCATTGGCACCGGGCTGCTGCACGACGGCGATACCGACGCCGCGCTCGCCGTCGAAATAGCCCTGAATGCCGTAGTCCTGGGCCCCCAGTTCGACGCGGGCGACGTCGCGGATGCGGGTCACACGCCCTTCGGCATCGGTCTTGATGACGATCTCGGAGAACTGTTCCGGCGTCTCGAGGCGGCCCTGGACCTGGATCGGCTGCTGGAAGGCCGAGGCATTGGTGGCGAAGGGCGGCTGGCCGATCGAACCGGCGGCGGCCTGGATGTTCTGGGTGGCCAGGGCCGTGGTGATGTCAGAGGCGTTCAGACCGCGCGCGGCGGCCTTGGCGGGGTCGATCCAGACCCGCATCGAATAGTTGCCACCGCCAAAGATCGTGATGTTGCCGACGCCCTCGATCCGCAGCAGGCGGTCGCGCAGGGTGGCATTGGCATAGTTGCCCACATAGTCGTTGTTCAGGCTGCCGTCGGGCGAGGTCAGGCCCAGGATCATCAGGAAGCCGGATTCCTGCTTGTTGACCACGACCCCGACCTGACGGACCTGTTCGGGCAGACGGGGCTCGGCCAGGGCGACCCGGTTCTGGACCAGCACCTGGGCGTCATCCAGATCGGTGCCGGGCTGGAAGGTGACGGTGATCGACACCGCTCCGTCGGACGTCGAGGAAGACTGGAGATACAGCATCCCCTCGACGCCGTTGACCTCCTGCTCGATCGGAGCCGCGACCGTTTCGGCCAAGGTCTCTGCCGAGGCCCCGGCATAGGCGGTGTTGATGGTGATCGTGGGCGGTGCGATTTCCGGATACTGCGACAGCGGCAGCAGCGGATAGGCGAAGACGCCGATCAGGGTGATGAAGACCGCGATCACGGCCGCGAAGATCGGCCGGTCGATGAAAAAGCGCGAGATGTTCATGCGCTCAGTCTCCGACGGCGACGCTGGCCGACAGGGCATTCGCCGAGGTGGCGGTCGCCGCCGGCGGCGCGATCGTGGTCGGCACCTGGTCCTGACGCGGCTGGCGGGTGATGCGACCATTGGTCGGCTGCACCTTGATGCCCGGCATGGCCCGCTGGGCACCGTCGATGATCACGCGATCGGTGGGGGCGAGGCCCGAACGGACCACGCGCAGGCCATCGACCAGCGGTCCCAGCTGCACCGGCTTGGGTGTGACCGAGCCATCGGCGGCGACGACCTGGACCACGCGGCGGGCCTGGTCGGTGCCGACGGCGGAATCCGGGATCAGCAGGGCATTGTAGGCAGCGGATCCGGCGACACGCGCCTGGCCGAACATGCCGGGCTTCAGGAAGCCGTCGGCATTGGGGATGATGGCGCGCAGGCGGATGGTGCCGGATGCGGCGTCGATGCTGTTGTCTGTGAAGTCCAGCGTGCCGGAACGGGTGAAGGTCGTCTCGTCCTGCAGCCGGACCTGGACCGGGGCGGCGGCACCCGTGCGGGCCTCGCGCTGATATTTCAGCAGCAGGGCCTCGGAGCCCTCGAACACGAAATGGATGGGTGCAGAGGAGACCACGGTGGTCAGGATGTCGCCGGCCGACGATCCGCCGGCGACCAGATTGCCAGGATCGACCCGGCGATCCGACACGCGGCCGGACAGGGGGGCGACCACGCGGGTGAATTCCAGTCCCAGATTGGCGGCACGCAGCGCCGCCTGGGCCGAGGCGACCTGGGCCTGTGCGGTTTCGACGGCGCCTGAGTTGGTGTCCACCTCGGCCTGGGAAACGGCCTGGGCGGCCAGCAGGCCCTGCGATCGGGTCAGGTTGGTGCGGGCCAGGCTGAGCTGGGCCTGGGCCTGGGTCAGGGCGGCGCGAGCGGTCGCCACCTCGGCCTGGGCCGGGCGGGGGTCCAGGCTGAACAGCAGCTGGCCGCGACGGACGAAGTCGCCGTCCCGGAAATGCACGGCCTGGACATAGCCGCCGACGCGGGCGCGGACCTCCGCCGTCTGGGTCGCCTCGAAGCGGCCGGTGAATTCGTCCTGATCGACGATCCGCTCGGCCAGAGGCACGGCGACCGTGACCGCCGGGGCGGGCGGTGGGCCCTGCGCCTCGGCGCCCTGTGAACAGCCATAAAGAGCGCCCGTCACCATGACGGTCGCTGCAACCAGTTTCAGCCTGCGCATCTGCGCACTCTCCCAATGAGGGCGAAATCCCTGTCGGACGACGGCCTGGGCATCGGGGAGGAGCCGCGGGTCATCGCCTGATGACTTCTATGTGATCATCGCAGACGGTTGTCAACGCTTGATGACATAGGCATAAGAAGTTTGGGGCTATTCGGGAGAACAGGATTTTGACCTTCGAGGTTTGCGCCCGCCCGCGGAACGCCGCCGCCACCCGTGCCGCCATACTGGACGCCGCCAGTCGCCGTTTCATGTCCGAGCCTTACGAGCAGGTGGGCATGCGCGACGTCGCCGGTGACGTCGGTGTCGATGCCGCGCTGATCTCGCGCTATTTCGGATCGAAGGAGGACCTGTTCCTGGCCGTGCTGGACGGATGCGGCAAGGAATCCGACCTGATGGACGGGCCGCGTTCCGAGTTCGGTCGGCGCATGGCCCATGACCTCGTCTATGGCCAGCCCAACGAGAGCAAGATGGGCTGGCTGCTGATCATGCTGCGCTCGGCCTCGTCGCCCAAGGCCGCTTCGATCCTGAAGCGGTCGTCCGACAATTTCCACGCGCCGTTCACCGAATGGGTCGGCGGCGAAAACGCCGGCGTTCGTGCCCGGCTGTTGACCGGGGTGATGATGGGTCTGGGCGTCAGCCGGGACATCACCGGGGGGTTCGACTTTTCGGCCGCAGAGTGCGAGACGATGCACGACTGGCTGGCGGAGACCTTGCAATCGCTGATAGACGGTCAATGAATACCCTGCACTCCAGCATCGGAGGGTAGGTGGGGTAGGAGGCGTCGATCGGATGAATCTGGCGGACATCCTGAAACGCAAGGATCGCTCACTGCGGATCGACGCGGGCGACGTGACGGAAGTCAAGGCGACTGTCGCAGGGCAGCGCCATCGTGCGCTGATGTTGTCGAACGGTGCGTCCATCGTTCTGATCGACGCTCACACCTTCACCCTGCTCAAGGATTTTCCTCGGGAGCTGAACTGGCAGGTGCTGGCTCAGAACGGATACGGCGGCGGGCTTCTGGTCAGCCTGCACTCTCATGATCCTGAGGAGATTGAGCCCTTTGTCCTTTGTCGGATCGATGGCGCTGCCCGCGACGGGAGCATCGGCGTGATGCTGGATTGGCCCGTTGAGGCAGGTTGGTCCGGATTCGATCTCCACATCGATCAGCTCGGGAAGGAGCCGACGACACTCGGCTTCGGGACGCTGGCGAACTCTCGCGGCAAGTTCGGCCCGTTTCTGAAGGGGCGGGGTGTCGAGGTCGGACCCGGATTGAGTCCGTATGTCATGCCATCGATGGCCGACGTTGAATACGTCGAGGAAAAGCATCCGTCCGAGTGGCAGGCCACCTACGCCGGCGGCAATGCAACGTTCGAGAAGCTGACGCCAGAGATTGTCGAACGCTACACCGTCGGTTCGGCTGTCACTCTGGACGGTTGGGCTGATGACAGTCTCGATTTCATTTTCTCGAACCACGTTTTTGAGCATTTGCCCAACCCTTTGCAGGTGCTGGAGAACTGGTGGACACGTCTCAAGCCGGGCGGCGTGATACTGGGTGCGACGCCGGACGCCAGGGGCTGCTTCGATCTACGCCAGCCGCTGTCGACAGCCGAGCAGTTCAAGGAGGACTATGCGCGGGGCGGCTTTGAAATTACGGATCGCCAATACGAAAAATGGTGCCGATACACGAGTCCGGAACATCAACCGGAAGCCCTGAAAGCCCGAAAATATTCAGTTCACGTGCATTACTATACTCCTTCCGTCTTTCGCGAGCTCGTCGATCTGCTGAATGAGCAGGGTTGCCCTTGCGATCTTTTTCTCGAGACAATCCCCAACAACAAGGATTTCGGATTCATCATCCGCAAACGTCAACCAGTCGGCTCAACTAATCCGGACTAAACCTCTTGATTGGCTCAAAATTGCGCCAATCGCGTTCTATGGCGTCGGTGCCGCACGATTTTTCCACTTGAGCCTTGTGCGACGCACCAAGGTCTGGCTTAATGCGCTTGTAATCAGGAGCGGGTCGTGACCCAAGGCCATATCAAAACAGGATCGACGCGAACGGCGAAGGCCGTCGCGATCTCGCGCGCGCAGGCGGCTAGCACCGCCCTGACAACCCTCATTCTCAGCGTACTTCTCGGCCTGCTCTCCGGAGCGGTGTGGATGCACGCAACCTGAACCCCAGCCTCAGGATCGCCAAGCACCACCCGCTCCCGACAGGAAGCGGGTTTTTTATTGCCCGCACCACGACCGCCTTCCGGACCTGTTAGATAATGACGCAAGATTTTACCCCCGAAGACACCGCCCCGTCGCCGAAACGACGCAGCGCGGTCGTGACCGCCGGACCCGACCGCGCCGCAGCCCGCAGCTATCTGCGAGCCGCCGGCATGGATGATGCCGATTTCAACAAGCCGATGATCGCGGTGGTCAACACCTGGTCGTCGGTGACGCCGTGCAACATGCATCTCGACCGGCTGGCCCGGGACATCCGGGCCGGTATCGTCGCGGCGGGCGGGTTCCCGATCGACTTCAACACCATCGTCGTCACCGACGGAATCTCCATGGGCACGCCGGGGATGAAGGCGTCTCTGATCAGCCGCGAGGTCGTCGCAGACTCGATCGAACTGGCGGTTCAGGGCCATCAGCTGGACGGCGTCGTCTGCATCGTCGGCTGCGACAAGACCATTCCGGCCGCCGCTATGGCCCTGGCCCGGATGGATATCCCCGGACTGGTCTATTACGGCGGCACCATCCTGCCGGGGCGGATCGGACCGGCGGAAATCTCGATCCAGGACGTGTTCGAGGCCATCGGCGCGCATGGCGCGGGCACGATCGACGACGATCAGCTGAAGATCGTCGAAGCCGCCGCCTGTCCGGGTGCCGGGGCCTGTGGCGGGCAGTTCACGGCCAACACCATGGCCATGGCCCTGTCGATGATGGGTCTGTCGCCGATGGGAGCCAACGACGTGCCCGCCGTCGATCCGGCCAAGGCGGCGCAGGGCCATCGCTGTGGCGAACTGATCGTCGAGCGCGTCATGGCGGGGGACAATGCGCGGAAATACATCACGCGCGCCTCTCTGATGAACGCGGCGATCGCAGTCTCGGCCTCGGGCGGATCGACCAATGCGGTCATGCATCTGACGGCCATCGCGGCGGAGGCGGGCGTCGATTTCGGCATCGAGGACTGCCATCAGGCCTGCGTCGAGGCCCCGGTCATCTGCGACCTGAAGCCCGGCGGCCGGTTCCTGGCCTCGCACCTGTACGCGGCCGGCGGCACGCGGCTGGTGGCCCAGCGTCTGGCCGAGGCCGGCAAGATCACCGACGCCCCGACCGTCTCCGGCCGCACCCTGTTCAAAGAGGCCGCCGAGGCCGAGGAAGCGCCGGGCCAGCAGGTCGTCACCACGATCGCCGCCCCGGTCATGGCGCGCGGTTCCTATGCCGTCATCCACGGCGACCTGGCCCCCGAAGGCGCGATCATCAAGCTGGCCGGTCACGCCATCGACGTGTTCGAGGGCCCGGCCTGCGTGTTCGATTCCGAAGAAGACGCCTTCCACGCCGTCCAGGACGGATCGGTGGGCGAGGGGGACGTCATCGTCATCCGGTACGAAGGGCCGCGCGGCGGACCCGGCATGCGCGAGATGTTGCAGGTCACGGCGGCGTTGAAGGGTCGGGGCGTGGCCAATGTCGCCCTGCTGACCGACGGCCGGTTTTCGGGGGCCAGCTACGGCTTCGTCGCCGGACATATCTCGCCGGAAGCTGCGGTCGGTGGGCCGATCGCGCTCGTCCGCGACGGCGACCGGATCACCATCGACGTCACCAACCGCCGCATCGACGTGGACGCCGATCTGGTTGCACGCCGCGCCGCCTACGTCATTCCCGCGCTGAAGCCCGCCACTGGCGTCTTCGCCAAATATCGCGCCAGCGTCGCCTCGGCCTCGCAGGGGGCTGTCACCATTCCCAACCCGCCGCCGGCCCAGGTGCCGACGCAAGCCAAACAAACCCAGGAAGCCTGAGCCATGAAAATCTATACCAACGAGGACATCCGTCCGGGCGTCATCGCCGGCCAGAAGATCGCCATCATCGGCTACGGCTCGCAGGGTCGGGCCCATGCGCAGAACCTGAAGGATTCGGGCCATGACGTGATCGTCGGCGTCCGCGAGGGCGGCAAGGGCTGGACCAATGCCAAGGCCGACGGCCTGCCCACCGCCGAACCGTCGGAAGCGGTCAAGAATGCGGACATCATCGCCATCCTGACGCCCGACATGGCCCAGGCCGAGGTCTACAAGACCCAAATCGAACCCTATGCCAAGAAGGGCTCGGCCCTGTTGTTCGCCCACGGGTTCTCGATCATCTATGGCCGGGTCGTGCCGCGCGAAGACATGGACGTCATCCTGGTCGCGCCCAAGGGTCCGGGTGACCTGGTCCGTCGCGAATACCAGAAGGGCGCGGGCGTCCCCTCGCTGTTCGCCGTGGAGAAGGACGTGACCGGCAAGGCGCGCGACCGGGCCATGGGCTATGCAAAAGGAAACGGCGGGGCGACGGGTGGCATGCTGGAAACCACCTTCCGCGAGGAAACCGAGACCGATCTGTTCGGCGAACAGGCCGTCCTGTGCGGTGGGGCCAAGGAACTGGTCATGGGCGGGTTCACCACCCTGGTCGAGGCCGGTTATCAGCCCGAGATCGCCTATTTCGAATGCCTGCACGAGCTGAAGCTGATCGTGGACCTGTTCTACGAAGGCGGCATCACCAAGATGAACGAGTTCATCTCCGAGACCGCCAAATGGGGCTCTGTCGTCAGCGGCCCGCGCGTGATCAACGGCGAGACCCGCGAGCGGATGCGCGAAATCCTGGCCGAGATCCAGTCGGGTCAGTTCGCCCGCGAATGGATCGCCGAGAACGAGGCCGGCAAGGGAGCCTATGACGCCCTGGTCAAGGCCGATGGCGAACATGCGATCGAGGTCGTCGGGGCGGGTCTGCGCGAGCGGATGGCCTGGCTGCACGCCCCGAAGACCGCCGAAGCGGCCTGAACCGAACGGACGCCCAGAGTATCGTCATGACCGCCGCCACCGCCTTCAAGACCGAAGCCGTCACCGCCCCTCGCAGCGGTGCGCGGCTGCTCGTCTCCACGCTGGAAAAGCTGGGGGTCGAGGTGGTGTTCGGCTATCCGGGCGGGGCCATCATGCCGGTCTATGACGCCATGACCGGGTCGTCGCTGAAGCACATCCTGGTGCGTCACGAACAAGGCGCGGCCTTCGCCGCCGATGCCTATGCCCGCGCGACGGGCAAGGTCGGGGTGTGCATGGCCACGTCTGGTCCAGGCGCGACGAACCTGATCACCGGCATCGCCAATGCGATGATGGATTCGGTGCCGATGGTCTGCATCACCGGCAATGTCTCGACGGCGGTGATGGGGACGGATGCGTTCCAGGAAATCGACATCCTGGGCGTCACCCTGCCGATCGTGAAACACAGCTGGATCGTGCGCGATCCAGCCGACGTTCCCGCCGTGATCGAGGAGGCCTTCCACGTCGCCCGGTCCGGTCGTCCCGGTCCGGTCCTGGTTGATCTGCCCAAGGACATCCAGGTCGGAATGACCACCGAGGACTATGGCTTCTCCATTCCGAACGAGGCCCCGGCTCTGGACCGCGCCGCCACCGCCGATGCGGAGGCCCTGATCCGTCAGGCCGCGCGGCCGCTGCTGTATGTCGGCGGCGGGGTCAAGATCGCGGGCGCGACCGAGGCCCTGCGCGCTCTGGCCGAGCGGACCGGCATCCCGGTCGTCTCGACGCTGAATGCTCTGGGATCGATCCGGACCGATGCCCGCGGCTATCTGGGCATGCTGGGCATGCACGGCACCCGCGCGGCCAATGAGGCGGTACAGGAGAGCGATCTGCTGATCGTGCTGGGTGCGCGGTTCGACGACCGGGCGACCGGAAAGCTGAACGAGTTCGCCCCCTTCGCCAAGGTCGTCCATTTCGACATCGACCCCGCCGAGGTGGGCAAGCTGCGGGCGACGCACGTCCCGGTCATCGGCGATCTGAAGGTGGGGATCGAGGCCCTGAACCCCGGCCCCCTGGCCATCCAGCCCTGGGCCGACCGCTGCATCGAGAATGCCGAACGCAACGTCTATCGCTATGACGCGCCGGGCCACGGGGTCTATGCGCCCGCCTTGCTGAACGAGCTGTCGATCCAAGCGGGGGACAGCTTCGTCGCCGCCTGCGACGTCGGCCAGCACCAGATGTGGGTGGCCCAGCACTGTGCCTTCACCCGGCCCGAGGCGCATCTGACGTCCGGCGGTCTTGGGGCCATGGGATATGGCCTGCCTGCCGGGATGGGGGCGAAACTGGCCCGGCCCGACGCCCATGTCGTGACCGTCTCCGGCGACGGCAGTTTCATGATGAACATCCAAGAGCTGGCCACCCTGCGCCGCTATGGCATCGCGCTGAAGATCGTGCTGCTGGACAACTCTTCGCTGGGCCTGGTGCGCCAGTGGCAGGAGCTGTTCTTCGAGCAGAACTATTCCGAGGTCGACCTGTCCGACAATCCCGACTTCGTGGTCGTGGCCCAGGCGTTCGGGATCGAGGCCTTCCGTATCGAGACCCGCGATCAGGTCTCGGACGGCATCGCCCGCCTGCTGGCCGCCCCCGGTCCGTGCCTGATGCACGTCCTGATCGATCCCAAAGAGAATGTCTGGCCTCTGGTGCCGCCGGGCAAGAACAACGCCGAGATGATGCACGGCGACACGCGCTTCGAAGGAGACATGTGATGAGCGACACCATCCATATCCAGATCGACCGGGCCGACGGCTCGCTCCAGCGCCTGATCGGTCTCGTGGAGCGCCGGGGCTTTCACATCGACGGCATGTCGCTGTCGGACGAAGGCCAGACCCGCCGGGTGCAGATGCAGGTGCGCGGGCGCGACGCCGGGCGCTGCATGGAAAACCTGGGCCGTCAGATCGACAAGTTGATCGGGGCCACCCGCGTCTCCTGTCAGGTCGCCAGCTTCAGCCCCACCGAGGTGGCGGCATGATCGACCCCGACGTACGCAACGACCCACGCCAAGATTCTGGCAGGGTCGTGATCTTCGACACCACAATGCGCGACGGCGAACAGGCACCGGGCTTCTCCATGTCGCCCGCCGACAAGGTGCGGATGGGACGCGCCCTGAAGGATCTGGGCGTCGACGTCATGGAAGCCGGTTTCGCCGCCGCCTCTCCGGGCGACGAGGACTGCATCCGCGCCGTCGTCGGCGAGATGGCCGAGGACGATTCCGGCCCGGTGTTCTGTTCTCTGTCGCGCTCGAACGAGGCCGACATCGACGCTTCCTATCGCGCCTTGCGCGGCACGAAACGCCGTCGCTGTCACGTCTTCATCGGCACCAGCCCGATCCACCGCGCGGCAAAGCTGCGGATGACGCCGGACCAGGTGCTGGCCCAGGCGGTCCGCTCGGTTGAGTATGCCCGCACTCATTTCCACGACGTCGAGTTCAGTGCCGAGGACGCCATTCGCACCGAGCCCGAGTTTCTGGCCGAGGTGCTGGAGGCCGCCAGCGGAGCTGGGGCCTCGACCCTCAATGTGCCCGATACGGTCGGCTATGCCACGCCGGACGAGATCGCGGCGCTCTACCGTTTCCTGATCGCACGGATACGGCCGCAGTTTCCGCACGTGGTCTTCTCGACCCATTGCCACAACGACCTGGGGCTGGCGGTGGCCAACACCCTGTCGGCCATCGACGCGGGCGTGCGTCAGGTGGAGAGCACGATCAACGGCATCGGCGAACGGGCCGGCAATGCCTCGCTGGAAGAGGTCGTCATGGCCTTGAAGGTCCGCGCCGAACGCTATGGCGTGACCACCGGCGTGGACACCACGAAACTGGTCGCCACCAGCCGCCTGCTGAGCGAGGTGACCCATTCGCCGATCGTCCGCAACAAGGCCATCGTCGGCATCAACGCCTTTGCCCACGAGGCGGGTATCCACCAGCACGGCATGTACGCCGACGCCCGCACATACGAGATCATGCGGCCCCAGGACGTCGGGTTCGAGGGCAGTTTCTTCGTGCTGGGCAAACATTCGGGCCGGACGGCGGTCGCGAAACGGGCCGAGGTTCTGGGCTGGCCGCTAGTCGGGGACCATCTGATCGATGCCTTCGCGGCGTTCAAGACCCGCGCGGACCAGATCGGCGAGATCGACGACGCCGAACTGATCGCCATCTGCAAGGCGACGCAACCGGCAGAACGTGCCCATGCCGCAGCCTGAGACCCTGTACGAAAAGGTCTGGTCGCGTCACGTCGTCGTCCCCGAGACCGACGCCACCCCCGGCGTCATGTATGTGGACCTGCATCTGGTCCACGAGGTCACCAGCCCCCAGGCCTTCACCGAGATCGAGGCGCGGGGTCTGAAAGTCCGGCGTCCGGACCGGACCTTCGCTACCCTGGACCATTCGACCCCGACCCTGCCCGCCGTCGATGGCGAGCGGCCCTATGTGACGGCGGAAGCGAAATCGCAGGTCACGCGGCTGGAGGAGAACTGCGCGCGGCACGGCATCGACCTGGCCGGATGGGGATCGCCCGACCGGGGCGTGGTCCATGTCATGGGGCCAGAGCTGGGTCTGACCCAGCCGGGCATGACCGTCGTCTGCGGCGACAGCCATACGGCGACGCATGGGGCGTTCGGGGCGCTGGCGTTCGGGATCGGGACGTCCGAGGTCGGTCATGTGCTGGCGACCCAATGTTTGTTGCAGCGGCGATCGAAGACGATGCGGGTGACGGTGGACGGGGCCCTGGCCCCCGGCGTGTCGGGCAAGGACGTGGCCCTGGCGGTCATCGCCGAACTGGGCTTCGGCGGCGGCACCGGCTTCGTCATCGAATATGCGGGCGAGGCGGTGCGCGGCCTGGACATGGAGGGGCGGATGACGCTCTGCAACATGTCGATCGAGGCGGGGGCCCGCGCCGGGATGATCGCGCCGGATCAGAAGACCATCGACTGGCTGCGGGGTCGGAAGCACGTTCCGCAGGGCGCGGCCTATGACGCCGCAGCCGCCGAATGGCTGATGCTGGCCAGCGATCCGGACGCCGTGTTCGACCAGGAGATCGTGCTGGACGGCGCCGCCATCCGGCCGATGGCGACCTGGGGCACGACGCCCGATGCCGGCGCGCCCATCGGCTCGCGCGTGCCGGAACCGAAGTCGGACAGCGACCGAAAGGCCCTGGCCTATATGGGGTTCGAGGCAGGGCAGACGACGACGACCCAGGCCGTTGATGTGGTCTTCATCGGCTCGTGCACCAACGGTCGGCTGCCCGATCTGCGCGCGGCGGCGGCGGTGTTGCGAGGCCGCAAGGTCGATCCGCGCGTCCGCATGCTGGTCGTGCCGGGTTCGGAGGCCGTGCGTCGCGACGCCGAGGCCGAAGGGTTGCACCACGTCTTTACCGAGGCGGGGGCCGAATGGCGTATCCCCGGCTGTTCGATGTGTATCGCCATGAACGGCGATTTCGTCGGCCCGGGTCAGTTGGCGGTCTCGACCTCCAACCGCAATTTCGAGGGCCGTCAGGGCAAGGGTGCACGCACTATCCTGGCCAGCCCGGCGACGGCGGCGGCCAGTGCGGTGATGGGCGTGCTGACCGATCCCACGACGCTGGTCAGGGAGAATGTCCATGCCTGAGCCGTTGAAAACCCTGACCTCCCGCACCCTGGTCCTGACCCAGGCCAATATCGATACGGACCAGATCATCCCCGCCCGGTTCCTGACGACCACGGAAACGACGGGCCTGGGGGCCAAGGCCTTCTACGACTGGCGCTATGAATCGGACGGCTCGGCCCGGCCCGAGGCGGTGCTGAACCGGATCGACCCGAGCCAGCATCGCATCCTGGTGGCGGGTGACAATTTCGGCTGTGGATCGTCGCGCGAGCATGCGCCCTGGGCCCTGCACGACTATGGTTTCCGGGCGGTGATCTCGACCTCGATCGCCGACATCTTCACCTCCAACGCCCTGAAGAACGGCTTTCTGCCGGTGGTGGTGGATCAGGCGACGTGGGACGATCTGGTCGCCCATCCCGAACAGCCGGTGACCATCGACCTGGAGGCCAATGAGGTGCGGCGTGGCAATCATGCCCCGGTGGCCTTTGCCGTCGAGCCGTTTGCCCGGCAATGTCTGCTGGACGGCGTCGACACCCTGGGCTGGCTCCAGAAACGTACCCCCGCCATCGAAGCCTTTGAACGCGTTCAAGAACCGGAAACCGCCTGATGCCCAACGTCCAGACCTACAAGATCGTCGTCCTGCCCGGCGACGGCGTCGGGCCCGAGGTGACGGCTGCGGCGCGCGATGTGCTGAACGTCATCGCCGACTTCTATGGCCACCGGTTCGAGTTCTCCGAACATCTGATCGGCGGGGCGGGTATCGATGCCTGTGGCGATCCCCTGCCGCCCGAGACGGTCGAGGCCTGTCTGGCCTCGCACGGCGTGCTGCTGGGCGCGGTCGGGGGACCCAAGTGGGACGGCGGCAAGCGGCGTCCGGAAGAGGGCCTGCTGAACATCCGCAAGGCCATGGGGTTGTTCGCCAATCTGCGGCCCTTGCAGGTGTCGCCGGTCATGGCCCACCGCTCTCCGCTGAAGAAGGAGATCGTCGAAGGCGTCGATCTGATCGTCTTCCGCGAGCTGACCGGCGGGGTCTATTTCGGTGAGAAGACCCGCACCGACACCATGGCGTCCGACCTGTGCATCTATACGGTCGAGGAGATCGAGCGGGTCACGCGCGCGGCCTTCCAGATCGCCCTGCAACGCCGCAGCAAGGTCACATCGGTCGACAAGGCCAATGTGATGGAGACCAGCCGCCTGTGGCGCGAGGTCGTGACCCGCATTCATGCCGAGGAGTTTCCGCAGGTCGAGCTGAAACATGCCCTGGTCGATTCCATGGCCATGCACCTGATCCAGCGGCCCCGCGACTACGACGTCATCCTGACCGAGAACATGTTCGGCGATATTCTTTCGGACGAGATCAGCGTGCTGGGCGGCTCGATCGGCCTGCTGCCCTCGGCGTCGCTGGGATCGGGCGGGCCTGGCCTGTTCGAGCCGATTCACGGGTCGGCGCCCGACATCGCGGGCAAGGATCTGGCCAATCCGGTGGGGACGATCCTGTCGGCGGCGATGCTGTTGCGCCACGGACTGGGGCTGGACGACGAGGCGTCCTCGATCGAGGCGGCCGTCGCTGCGGTGCTGGCTGCGGGTGCGACGACCGCCGATCTGGGCGGAGCCCTGGGCACGCGCGCGGCCGGCGAGGCGATCATCGACGCCATCCGCGCCATCCACTGGGCGGCCTCGCATCGGGTCCAGATGCACTGGGGATAGGCTTTGCATTAACCTTTGCAGCTAAGGTTCAAAAATGCCCTGTTTGTCCAATCGGCGAACGGGGCATTCTTTCATTGGCGCGTGAAATACCATAGCCGCATGAAAATTGCACAGAACACGGCATGACCTCTTGCGCTCCTCGCAAATGCGATAAACAGTTCGCAACTGCGAGATTGCAAAATAGGGGATAACATCATGTCGCGGTTCAGGAGTGGGCTAGCTGGCCTTATGGCCTTGGGGGTTCTGACCCTCAGTCTTTCGAGCGGAACGATGGCGCTGGCGGCACCGACGGTGCCGGAACCGGTCGCCGAGGCTGCCGCAGCGGTGGTCGGAGCCCCCGCCGAAGTCGTCGAAGCCGTGGTGGCCGAGGCGGAAGCGCCTGCTCCGACCCTGTTGGCCCACCAGGCGGCGCTCGAGATCGACGGGGCAGGCACGGCCTGGCTCGGCACCTCGACCGCACTGGTCCTGCTGATGACCTTGCCGGGTCTGGCCCTGTTCTACGGTGGCATGGTGCGGCGCAAGAACGTCATCGCGACCATCACCCAGTCGGTCGGCGTGTTCGGCGTCGTTACCCTGGTCTGGTTCGTGGCCGGCTATTCGCTGGCCTTCGGCAATGGCGGTGATCTCAACGCCTATATTGGCAGTTTCGACGCCCTGTTCCTGAATGGGGTGACGATGGAGACGGCGCACAGCCTTCTGCCCGGCATTCCCGAGTTCCTGTTCATCGCCTTCCAGATGACCTTCGCCATCATCACGCCCGCCCTGATCACCGGGGCCTTCGCCGAGCGGCTGAAGTATTCCGGCCTGCTGCTGTTCACGGCCCTGTGGTCGCTGCTGGTCTATTCGCCGATCGCCCACTGGGTCTGGGGTGGCGGCTTTCTGGGGTCGCAGGGCGTGCTGGACTTCGCCGGGGGCGCTGTGGTTCACGTCAACTCGGGCGTTGCCGGTCTGGTCTGCGCCATCTTCCTGGGCAGCCGCAAGGGCTACGGCTCCGAGCCGATCGTGGCGCACAATCCCGTCCTGACCATGATCGGTGCCTCGCTGCTGCTGGTCGGCTGGATCGGCTTCAACGCCGGGTCGGCCGGTGCCGCCAACAATCTGATGGCCGTCGCCCTGATCAACACCGTCCTGGCCGCCGCCGCCGCATCGCTGACCTGGAAGATCGTCGAGGTCATGGAGAAGAAGAAGCCGTCGCTGATCGGCGTCCTGTCGGGCATGGTCGCGGGTCTGGTGGCCATCACCCCGGCCGCCGGTTTCGTCGATCCCAAGGGCGCGGTGATCATCGGCCTGATCGCCGGACCGGTCTGCTATGCCTCCTCGGTCTGGATCAAGAAGCTGCTCAAATACGACGACAGCCTGGACGCCTTCGGCATCCATGGCGCGGGCGGCTTGCTGGGGGCGCTTCTGACCGGCGTATTCGCCACGACCGCGATCAACAGCCTGTCGGAGGGCGCCAATTTCGGAGCCCAGGCGATCGGCCTGGTCTGGACCATCCTTTTCAGCGCCATCGGCACCTTGATCATCCTGTTCATCTGCAAATACACCACCGGCTTGCGCGTCACCGACGCCCAGGAGGCGGAAGGCCTCGATACCCATCTGCATGGCGAGGCCCTGGACCACGCCTGATCACCCTCCACGACCGGACGCGGCTCTCCCCGCGTCCGGTTCTCTCAACGACAACGAAAAACGGGGACTGACATCATGAGAATTCTATCCGCCTGCGCCGCCGCCCTGGCCCTGGCCACGATCGCCGGAGCTGCATCCGCCCAGGATCCGGAATTCGCCTTCAACGTCGTGGGCAACAGCGACTATGTGTTCCGCGGCTTCAGCCAGACCAATGAGGATCCGGCGATCCAGGGTGGCGTCGATATGACCCTCGGCAGCGTCTATCTGGGGGCCTGGGCCTCCAACGTGGACTTTGGCGACAACACCGATGCCGAGATCGACGTCTACGGCGGCTACCGCTGGGAATCGGTCGGCGTGGCCTGGGACGTGGGCGTGGTGGGCTATTTCTATGCGCCCGGGGCCAACAGCGACTACGACTATATCGAGGTCAAGGCCGCCGGTTCGCGCGCCATTGGTCCGGTGACGGTCGGCGGGGCCGTCTATTTCTCGCCCGATTTCTTCGGGGCCGATGACGAGGCGACCTACCTTGAAGGCAACGCCGCCTTCATCCCCGCCGAAAAATGGACCGTCTCGGGCGCGGTCGGCAAACAGTGGCTCAGCACATCCGACGACTATGTCACCTGGAACGCCGGGGTGGCCTATGCCCTGACGGACAATCTGGTGGCGGACGTCCGGTATCATGACACCGACGTCGACAACCTGGGCATCGCCAGCGACCGCGTGGTCGGAACGATCAAGGTGCTGTTCTAGTCTTTTCTTCCGATGTGGATTGGGCCCCGCCGATGACGGCGGGGCCTTTTTCGTATCAGCGGGTCGTGACGATGCGCAGGTCTCCGACCTTGTTCGACGGCGAGACCGCGACCATGTCGCCCAGCCGCTGGAAGGCCAGATCGACCGAGGCCTCCCCGACCTGGAGCCCCGTGACCGACAGCCGGTCGATGCCGTTGGGCAGGGTCGGGGCGGCGATCTGGATCGTGCCGGCGAAGGCGTCGATGCTGACGCCCAGCGACGCCTGCAGCATCAGGAACACCGACCCCGCCGCCCAGGCCTGGGGGATGCAGGCGACCGGATAGGCGATGGGCGGTTCGCCCGGCTCGCGCTCGAATCCGCAGAACAGTTCGGGCAGCCGCATCTGGAAATGGGTGGCGGCGGCATAGAGTTCGCCCAGGATCAGCGCCGCCGCGTCACGCTCGCCATAGTGGGCCATCCCCGCGACACCCAGCGACGTGTCGTGCGGCCAGACCGAGCCGTTGTGATAGCTCATCGGATTGAACCGGGCCTGACCGCGCGCCAGGGTGCGCAGGCCCCAGCCGGTGCGGAACTCGCTGGACAAAAGCCGTTTCGAGACCGCGCGGGCGCGGGCCTGCGAGGGCAGGCCGGTGAACAACAGATGCCCGGCATTGGATCCGATCGACCGGCACGGCTCGCCGTCGCCGTCCAGGGCGATGGCATAGAAGCCCTCGTCCTCCATCCAGAATTTGTCCTCGACCAGGATGCGGACCTCTTCGGCGCGGTCGGCCCAGGCGGGGGCGCGGGCGTCGCCCAGACGCGCGCCCAGATCGGCCATGGCCTGCCATGCGGCGAAGGCATAGCCCTGAACTTCCAGCAGGGCGATCGGCCCCTTTGGAAAGCGGCCGTCGCGGTGAAAGATCGAGTCCTCTGAGTCCTTCCAGCCCTGGTTGGACAGTCCGGTCTCGGCGGCGCGCTGGTAGTCGATCAGGCCGTCGCCGTTCGAGTCGCCATAGTCACGCATCCATTCGGTGGCGGCGATCAGGTTGGGCCACAGCGTCCGGATCAGGTCCAGATCGCCGGTCCGCGTCGCATAGGCTCCGGCCAGGGCCACGAACAGACAGGTGGTGTCGACTCCGCCATAATAGAGGCCGAACGGCACCTCGTGCAGGGCGCTCATCTCGCCGCCGCGCGTCTCGTGCATGATCTTGCCGGGCTGGCTGTCGCGGAAGGCCGAGGTCTCGGTTGACTGACGCTTGGCCAGATAGGTCAGGACGCCGCGCGCCAGCGACGGGTCCAGCCACAGCATCTGCCAGGCCGACAGAATGCCGTCGCGCCCGAACGGGGTCGAGAACCAGGGCACGCCGGCGTAGGGGTAAGGCCCGGTCGTGAGATCGGAGGTAAGAAGGGCCATGTCGGCGCGCGACTGGTCCAGCCACTGGTTGAAGCGCGGGCTGCGGGGGCCGCGCAGGGAGGCGCCCCGACGGCGCCGGGTCCGCATGGCCATCCGGGCGGCGACGGCGTTCTGACGCCAGCGCGTCGCGTCGGGCGCCGCGCACAGGTCCGGCCCGCATTCGACGAACAGATCGACCCGCTTGCCGGTCGGCAGGCTGAACATGAACTCGGCACGGTTAGGCGACAGCCTGGCGGGGGGCTCGGAAAAAGCCAGACAGCTGGTGCGCACGACGTCGTCCAGACCGGTGTAGCGGAAGGTGACGCGCCGCCCGTCGTGGGTCGGGGTGTCGATGGTCCCGCGCCTGTCGCGCAGGGTCCCGCGCACCTGGAAGATGTCGGCGAAATCGGCCCCGAAATCGAAGGCGATCGGCAGCAGCACGTCCTCGATGCCGTGATTGACCATCCGCACCCGCTCGAACATCCTACGGTCCCAGACGAAGCGCCGCCGCTCGATATGCAGCACCCCTGCGGGGGCCGACTTGCCGCCCATGGGGGGCAGGGGGCGATTGGTCGAATGGCAGGTGAAATAGACGTTGTCCTTCGACGCGCCCGAACTCAGCCGCGACGGCCGTGCCCCGCCGACGGTCATGACCAGTCGTGAGAGGATGCGGGTGTCGTGGTCGAACAGGCCGTCGGCCCCGCCCTTCAGATCGCCCCAGCCGTCGGCGACCAGGAAGGTGTCGCGATCCTTCAGCGCCAGCAACCGCTCCAGCCCGTCGCTCTCGGAGGTATCCGCCGCCGTGGTCTGAACCGAATAGCCGTCGTCCATGAGGGGTGCCGTGTCCGTGAGGGGAGGTGGGTGATCCTAGCGTTAAATGCGCGGGGAAGATGGCCGTTGCGGGCGAGCCGTGTGCTCGGTTCTATCCTTTCGTCATTCCGGGCGTAGCGCAGCGAAGACCCGGAACCCAGCGGCCTGCGCGAGCAGGAAACTGTCGCGGACACAGGCGGCGAACATCGTACGCGAACAGATCGCCTTCGGCGCCGCCCTGTTCCGGGTCTTCGGCGCAAGCGCGCCTTCGCCCGGAATGACGAAAGAGATGAGACATGCGTCCGCATCCTCACGCGGTTTCACCGCTGAAGGGCTGGAGAGGGGGACGGAGCGCGGACGGATCGTCCGGAACCGATGTGGCCCCCTGCTTTCGCGTTACGGGGACCGGGATGTGATTTTCGACGTCGGCTCGCGCTCCGTCACGGTCGGTTCACGCAAGCGGATCGGACGCTGGGTTCCTTCGCCGGGACCGTGGGGACAACCTTGTCGTCCACGGCTCGGTCAGACCCGGTTCACCCTCCACCGATCCTCAGCCTGCGACGGGCGAGGGGCTACCAGACCCCCCGGACCCTCCGGATTGGCTTCCGAAGCTGGCCCCGCTCGACCGTTCCCCGCCGCCGCTTCAGGCCTGGTACCAAGAGGCGCCTCCCCTGCGACGGGAACCCCCCGACACATAGCACAGGCCGGAAGGGACGAGCGAAAGTCGCCCGAACCTGACGTCAGAAGCGGTCGTGTCGCCGGAAATTGACTGGGGTTGACGTCGGCGAGGTCCGAGAGGCGGCCGCCTAGGGTGGAGACCTCTTAATGTCCGGGGAGGTGCACCCGCCGATGTCGATTTTCAGCCCAAGGAAGGATGACCGCTTTCGACCGAGGCTGTGTGAAAATGCCTTCGGATCGGGCGAATTAGGTTAGCTTCCTGTGGGTCAGCAGGAGGTGGGTATGAGCCGCTTCGTTCAGGGTGCCGATCGCCAGCAGCAGACGTTGCTTCCCGAGTGTCTCGACGACTATGTGGCCGAG
>CALROO020000003.1:0-162022 GCA_943369795.1 Rhizobium sp. Q54
CTGCCGGAGACGAATACCGCCCTGACCGACGAGCGCGCGGACAGAGCCCCCTCATCCGTCAGGCTCCGCCTGCCACCTTCTCCCCCAAGGGGAGAAGGAAGCCTATTCATGGTCCTCGTCCTCGACCGGCGGCACGAACGAGTCGGCACGCACGCGCGGGTCGTCCAGCAGCCGGTTCAGGCGCGCCGCCGCCTCGAAGCTCTCGTCGTGACGGAATTTAAGGTCCGGCGTGAACCGCATGTCGATATGCCGCCCAAGCGCGCCTCGCAGAAATTTGGCATGGGCGTTCAGCGCCTTGATGATCTCGTCGACGTGACCCGCCGTGTCCGACGTATCGACGCCCGCTCCCAGCGGTTCGACGAAACAGGTCGCGTGTTTCAGGTCCGGCGACAGCCTGACTTCTGCGACCGTAATCGACACCCCGACCAGGACCGGATCGCGGATCTCATTCTCGCGCATGACCTCGACCAGGGCGTGGCGGATCATTTCCGACGCGCGCAGCTGGCGCTGGCTGGCGAGACCGGCGGTGGATTTCGACTTGGGTTTGCGGTTGCTCATGGGTCTTGTCCTGCTCGCTCTCCGGGGATCGGACCCGGCCGATAGGCGAAGGGCAGGCCGTTTAGGCCTCGCGGTCCACCGTGTCCAGTTTTGCGGCGCGATCGAGCGTCGCTACCACCTCCCCCGCCGTCACGGCGCGCAGGGGCCGGACCGGCAATCCCCCCGCGTTCAGCACCCGCGCCGTCCAGCTGTTGCACAGATAGCCGATCCAGAAGGTCTCGCGGCTGCGGAAGAAGCGCGCGCCGTCGCCGGGCCGGGCGGTGGACAAGACCGGTCGTCCGTCGTCCAGGATCAGCGGTTCCTCGACTCGGCTCAGCATCGCGGCCAGGGCGCGCGGCGACAGACGCAGCGACCGCCGCCGATCGGGCGAAAACCGCCGCGTCGGATCGCCCAGCTCGGGGTCCAGCATCACCACCGATGCATTGCCCGGCCAGAAGAAGGCTCGCAACCCGTCCAGCAGCCGGGTCTCCATCGGGGTTTGATCGACGAAGAAGGTCGCGTCGCCCCAGCCGATCAGGATCCAGTCGCCCCGACCCAGCGACCGGCTGGCTTCGGCCAAGGCACCGCCCTTGGCCTCCAGTGCCGCGCGGGGCACGGCCAGATCGGTGTGAAAGCCGTTGTTCAGGATGTGGACGGTGACGGTCGTCTCGCCCGGTCGCGCAGGGAACAGGGCCGGATCGCCCGGCCGGGTCCAGGTCCACAGCGCCGCGACCAGACCCAGCACCCCGGCCAGAACGATCCCCCGCACGGCCTCGTCCCTATTGCCGCGTCGGAGCCAGCGAACCTTCTGAGCCGCCGAGCGTCGATCGCGGCGGCAGGGCCCATTCGCCGCGATAGTCGTAGCTCAGTTCCACGCAGTGCCGGAACTGCCCGTCGGGCCAGCGTCCGATGGCATGCATGGTCACGGGCCGTCCCGCCCGCACTCGTCCCAGAACCAGGAAGGTCGCATCGGAGCCGGGGCATAGGGCCCGCGCCAGGCCGCGCCCGTCGCCTTCCTGGGCGATCGAATAGACGGTGGATTCCGCAGACCCCTCGGGCAGGACGCGGCGGGCCTGATCCGGTCCGCCGCGCGAGATGTCGGCGGAACCCCGCGCGCTGGTCGAGATGATCCGGCGCACGCTGACCGCCCCGAACAGCCCGCGCTCGACCTCCAGCGTGATGCCGCGCGTCAGGGCCGTGGTGACCCGGTTGGAGGCGTCATAGGCGAGATAGCGCGTATCCGCCGCCGCCGGGGTGGCGAGGAGGGATAGGGCTAGGAGGATTAAGGGGCGTTGCATGCGGTCTTGATACCACGCCGAATGGCGGAAACGAGGCATGTCCTCCCCGTTTGCGGAGCAAATGGGGAGGTGGCGCGGCGCATCTTCGCGCCGTGACGGAGGGGGCGACGGGGTCCCAACGTGAGCGGTGCCAACCTCAGACACCGAGTCGCCCCTCCGTCTCGTCGCTATCGCTCCGATCCAACTCCCCATTCGCCAAGCGGCGAACAGGGAGGAAATTATGGAAGCGCTCAAGCAGGGAGCCGCCGCGCGGCGAGCGATAGCGCCCTCGCTTACAGCGTCCGCTTGACCTCTTCGACGGTGAAGCACTCGATGTAGTCGCCGACCTTGATGTCCTGGAAGCCCTGGAAATGCATGCCGCACTCCTGGCCCGACGGCACCTCGTTGACCTCGTCCTTGAACCGCTTGAGCGTGGCCAATGTGCCCAGTTCCAGGACGACGATGTCGTCGCGGATGATCCGGACCTTGGCGCCCTTGCGGACGACGCCCTCGGACACCCGGCAACCGGCGATCTTGCCGGTCTTGGAGATGTCGAACACCTGCAGCACCGCCGCATTGCCGAGGAAGGTCTCGCGTTGCAGCGGGGCCAGCATCCCCGACAGGACGCCCTTCATGTCGTCCAGCAGGTCGTAGATGATCGAATAATACCGGATCTCCACGCCCTCGCGCTCGGCCAGGTCGCGGGCCTGTTTCGAGGCACGCACGTTGAAGCCCAGGATCGGGGCCCCGGCCGACTTGGCCAGGGTGACGTCCGACTCGGTGATACCGCCGGCACCCGAATAGACGACCCGCGCGCGGACCTCGTCGTTGCCCATCTTCTCCAGCGAGCCCTGGATGGCCTCGCCCGAGCCCTGAACGTCCGACTTGATGAGGACCGGCAACTCCGAAATCTTCTTGGACCCCAGCTTGGACATCATATCGACCAGGCTGACCTGGTTGATGCCGCCGGTGGCCTTCTCGCGACGCTGACGTTCGCGATACTCGGTCAGTTCGCGGGCTCGAGCCTCGTTCTCGACCACGGCGAAGGCGTCGCCGGGCGAAGGCGTGGAATCCAGACCCAGGATCTCCACCGGTACCGACGGACCCGCCTCGCCCAGCTGGGCATTGCGTTCGTCCAGCAGGGCGCGGACGCGACCGAAGGCGGAACCCGCCACGACCAGATCGCCGCGCTTCAGCGTGCCGCGCTTGACCAGGACGGTGGCCACGGGGCCGCGTCCCTTGTCCAGCTTGGCCTCAATGACGATGCCTTCGGCCGAATGCTCGGGGTCGGCCTTCAGCTCCATGACCTCGGCCTGCACCAGGATGGCGTCCAGCAGACCGTCGAGATTGGTCTTCTCCTTGGCGGAGACCTCGATGATCTGGGTGTCGCCGCCAAGGCTCTCGGCGATGACTTCGTATTGCAGCAGCTCGTTGACGATTTTGGTCACGTCCGCGCCGGGCTTGTCGATCTTGTTGACGGCCACGATCATCGGGGCGTTGGCCGAGCGGGCGTGCTGGATGGCCTCGATCGTCTGGGGCATCACGCCGTCGTCCGCCGCCACCACCAGGATGACGATGTCGGTGACGTTGGCACCCCGTGCGCGCATGGCGCTGAAGGCCGCGTGACCCGGCGTATCCAGGAAGGTGACCCGCTGATCGTCGGGCAGGCGCACCTGATAGGCCCCGATATGCTGGGTGATGCCGCCGGCCTCGCCCGAGGCGACGTCGGTGGTGCGCAGGGCATCGAGCAGCGAGGTTTTGCCGTGGTCGACGTGACCCATGATGGCCACGACGGGCGGACGCGGCGTGGTCGCCTCCGCATCGTCGGCATCGGACAGGAAGCCGGCCTCGACGTCGGATTCAGACACGCGCCGAACGGCCATGCCGAACTCGTCGGCGACCAGTTCGGCCGTATCGGTGTCGATGACGTCGTTGATCTTCATCATCAGGCCCTGTTTCATCAGGAATTTGATGATGTCGACGCCGCGCACGGCCATCCGGTTGGACAGCTCCTGCACGGTGATGACGTCGGGGATGACGACTTCGCGCGGACGATTCGGCGCATCGGTGGAGCCACCCTTGCGCTTTTCCTTCTCGCGTTCGCGGGCGCGGCGAACCGAGGCCAGCGAGCGGATGCGCTCGGCCGTGTCGCCGTCACCGGCCAGGGCCGAGATGGTCAGACGGCCTTCACGGCGTTTCGGTTCGCCACGGGTGCGCGACACGGCCTTGCCGGCGTCGGAGAAGCGCTTGTCGCGATCGTCCTCGGGCTTGACTGGACGGGCGAAACCGCCGCCAGGCGCGCGGGCGGGACGCAGGACATTGGCCTCAGCCGGAGGGGCGTTCGGGGTCGGACGACCACCGGGACCGGTGCGGGCACCGCCGGGACGCGCCGCGCCGGGGGCCGGACGCGGGTTCAGGGCCGAATAGCGGACCGGCTCGGCCGGCTTGGTTGGACGGGGCGGCGCGCCCTGCGGACGGTCGGTATAGGATTTTTCGCCACCGCCCATGGCCTCTTCGCGGGCCGAACGACCCCCGAAGGCTGGACGATCGATCGGGGCGCGGGCCGGGTTGGCCTTGGGCACGCGCTGGCCGAAATTGACCACCGGGCGCGCGGGCGGGGCCGGACGCGCAGGGGAAGGGGCAGGGGCCGCAGGCGCAGCGGCAACGGGTGCCGGCGCGACAGGTGCGGGGGCAGGCGTCGGCGCGGCGGCGACCGGAGTCGCCGGCTTGGCGACGACCTTCGCAGCCGGTTTGGTCGGAGCGGCCTCGGCCAGTTTGGACGCTTCGGCACGCGCGGCCTCGGCGGCGGCGCGGGCGGCGGCGGCCTCGGCCTGGGCGGCTTGAGCGGCCTGGGCGGTGGCGGCGGCGGCGTCACGGGCGGCGGCGTCGCGGCGCGCCTGTTCGGCGGCGGCGGCCTGGGCGCGTTCGGCTTGGGCGCGGGTCGCGGTCTCGATGGCGCGGCGACGGGCCTCCTGCTCTTCATTGGACAGGCTGCCCCCGGCGGGGCGTGACATCGGCGGACGCGGAGCGGACCCCGGAGGCGGCGTGGTGTCCGTGCGCGGACGCGCAACATCGAAGCCCTGTGGGCGCTGATGCCCGCCCGGCGCGCCGACGCGGCGCTTGGTCTCGACGACCACCGTCTTGGAGCGGCCATGGCTGAAGCTCTGCTTCACGGTGCCGGTCGGGACCGATCCCGTATTGCGCGGCTTCAGGCTCAGCGGCGCACGCGGTCCCGTCGTCGACGGGGTGCCGGTGGGGGCCGTTGGCTGGCCGTCTTTGGTCTTGTCGTTCTCGTCGCTCATCCGGTCGCTTTTACTCGGGGTGGAGGATTCCACCATCGCCTCGTCAAACACAAATAGTCGTGCGCCGCTCCGCTCCCCTTTCAGGAAACGGAACCCCGCCCGCCAAAAGCCAAATCTGGGTCTTCGTCCGACCCGCCGCCTGCGCCGGAACCCGGATTATCGCCCGAAGGTCGATAGTCCTGATCCCATTCCGGGGGACGAAGCGGTCGAAATCCCGCCAGTCGTTCGACCTCGGTGGTCCAGCGATCGGCCCGCCCGCCGTGAAGCAGGACGGCGTGTATCGCATTTTCCAGCCCCAGGGCCAAACTCAAATCGTCGGCGCTGAAAACGCCGCATATTTTCGTCGTCTGATGCCGCGCCAGGGCCAGCAGTTTCCCGCGCCCGTCGCTCGCGCCGTCTGTGGCCTCGATCAGCCAGCTGGCCTTGCCCGATCGGATCGCCGCCGCCGATTTCTCGAAGCCCGAGATAAGCACGCCTTCGCGCCGGGCAAGACCCAGCTGGTCCAGACAGCGCCGAACCAGCAGATTTTCCACGGTATTTGCAAGATCGGAGGGCGCGGCCAGCCTGGTCTTGGCCGAGCGCGAGAACAGGTTCTTCTTGGCGGCCATCTCGACGGACGCCCGGTCCGCCGCCACCCACATCCCCCGACCGGGCAGTTTCCGGCCCAGGTCTGGCGCGACCGAACCGTCCGGAGCGGCGACGAAGCGGATCAGACGAGATTCTTCCATGACCTGGTGGGTGACCAGATCGCGGCGCTCTCTATCCGATGTCGCGTCTCGCAAACTCATGGACGGTCCGGGCTTCCATCACGCGTCGCGGGATTTTTCGAGGTCTTCGCCGAAGACCTCCGCGTCGCCGTTCTCGAGATCGGCGTGTTCCAGTCCCTCGTGACCTTCGGCCTCCGGCGCGTCGCCGAACACCGCGTCGGCGTCGTATTCGCCCTCGGCATATTCGGCGTCGTCGTATTCCTCTTCCGGTGCTTGCGGGAGTTCGGAAGCATCGATCCAGCCGGCCGCGACGCGGGCCTGAAGGATCAGCATCTCGGCGTCTTCCTGGCTCAGGTTGAAGCTCTCCAGCACGCCGGGGACCTTGACCCGTTCGCCGTTCTTGACCTCATAGCCGCCACGAATTTCGTCGGTGGCCAGGTCGGCCAGATCCTCGACCGTCTTCACCCCGCCTTCGCCCAGAGCAACGGCGATCGCGCCGGTGACGCCGGGCACGTCCATGACCTCGTCCAGCACACCCAGTTCGACCCTCTTGGCGTCCAGTTCGGCGGCCTGCTTCTGCAGGAAGTCGCGGGCGCGGGCTTGCAGCTCCTCGGCGGTGTCCTCGTCGAAGCCTTCGATCTCTGCGACCTCATAGGCCTCCACGAAGGCCAGGTCCTCGACCGTGGCGAAGCCTTCGGTGACCAGCAGCTGGGCGATGACCTCGTCCACGTCCAGGGCCTCCTGGAACAGGGTCGTCCGCTCGGCGAACTCCTTCTGGCGACGCTCGGAGTCCTGGCTCTCGGTGATGATGTCGATCTGCCAGCCGGTCAGCTGCGAGGCCAGACGCACGTTCTGGCCGCGACGGCCGATGGCGAGCGACAGCTGCTCGTCGGGCACCACCACTTCCACCCGGTCGGCTTCCTCGTCGATCACCACCTTCGACACCTCGGCGGGAGCCAGGGCGTTGACGATGAAGGTCGGCTCGTCGGCGTTCCACTGGATGATATCGATCTTCTCGCCCTGCAGTTCGGCGACCACCGCCTGGACGCGCGAGCCGCGCATGCCGACGCAGGCACCGACCGGATCGATCGAGCTGTCGTTCGACAGCACGGCCATCTTGGCGCGCGAGCCGGCGTCGCGGGCGGCGGCGCGGATTTCGATCACGCCGTCATAGACCTCGGGCACTTCCTGGGCGAACAGCTTGGCCATGAAACCGGGGTGGGCGCGCGACAGCATGATCTGCGGACCCTTGGCCTCGGGCCGGACGTCATAGATGTAGGTGCGGATGCGGTCGCCGATGTTGAACACCTCGCGCGGGATCGACTGGTCGCGGCGCATGATGCCCTCGCCCCGGCCCAGATCGACGATGGTGTTGCCGTATTCGACGCGTTTGACGGTGCCGTTGACGATCTCGCCGACGCGATCCTTGAACTCTTCGTACTGGTTGGCGCGCTCGGCCTCGCGGACCTTTCCGGTCACGACCTGACGGGCCATCTGGGTCTGGACCCGGCCGAACTCGAACGGCGGCAGGTTTTCGACATATTCCTTGCCGACCACCGCTTCCGGGTCGCGCTTGGACGCGTCGGTCAGGCGGACCATGGCCGAGTCGTTGAACTCCTCCAGCTCGTCTTCGGGCTGCCAGTCGTCCTCGACGATGGTGACGTGACGTGTCAGGGCCAGTTCGCCGGTCTTGGGGTCCAGCTTGGCGCGGATGTCGTGGTGGGCACCGTAACGCGATTTGGCGCCCTTCTGGATCGCCTCCTCGATCGCCTCGATGACGATCTCGCGATCGATGTTCTTCTCCTGGGCGACCGCATTGGCGATCTGGAGCAGTTCGAGACGGTTGGCGGAAATACCGGTGACGGCCATCAGGCGTTGTCCTCAGAAGTCTTGGTGTGGGTGTCGTCGGGTCCGCCATCCGGCAGGCCGTCGTCTTCAGGTTCGCCCCGTGCGGCGCGGAGCTCGGCCCCCCGCTTCAGCAGGGCGTCGGTCATGACCAGCTTGGCATCCACCAGCCAGTCGAAGGGGATCAGGGCCGTATCGTCCTCGCCGTCCAGATCGATGGCGACATTGTCATCCTCGACCCCGGCCAGTATGCCCTTGAAGCGTTTGCGCCCCTCGATCATCCGGTCGGTCTCGAGCCGGGCCTCATGGCCTTCGAACAGTTCGAAATCGATCTTGCGGGTCAGGGGACGGTCGATGCCGGGCGACGACACCTCCAGCAGATATTCGCCCGCGATCGGATCGGCCGCATCCATCACCTCGGACACGGCACGGCTCAGACGCGCGCATTCCTCGACGGCGATGTCGTGATCCGAGGGCCGTTCGGCCATGATCTGCAACCGCCGACGCAGCGTCCCGCCCATCAGGCGAATGCGCACGATATCGAGGCCGACCGACGCCGCGACGGGGTCGAGCAGCTCCAGCAGATCGCGGTCTTCGGGTGTCTTTCCGCGCAAGAGGCGAAAACTCCAATAAAAAAGCGGCGGGCCATCCAAGGCCGCCGCTGTGAACGACGCCGTTGGACGCCGGTCTAACGATGTAGGACGCCGTATAGACCCGTCGGAAGGGGTTGTCAGCCCCTTCCGTTCCCTAGGGCAGAAGCGAGGGTCTCAGCTCGGCGCGCCCATGTAGTCGCGCTTGCCGATCTCGACCCCGGCTGAGCGCAGCAGGGCATAGGCCGTGGTGATGTGGAAATAGAAGTTTGGCAGGGCAAAGCCGGTCAAATAGTTGGCCCCTTTGAACTCAAACTGGCCGCCGGGGAATTTCAGGACGACATCGCGTTCTTCGGCCCCCTCGAACGCCTCGCGCGGCACGCTCTGGATGAAGGCGATCGACAGCTCGATGGTCGCCTTCAGTTCGGCAAACGTCGCCTCATCATCGTCGGTCTTGGGCCAGTCCTGTCCGGTCAGTCGGGCTACGCAACCGCGCGCCGAGAAGGCCGCCGTGCGGACCTGGGCCGGAAAGGGATTCATGTCCGGGGCCAGACGGGCCTGCATCAGCGTCGCCTCGTCGAAGCCTTGGGCCAGAGCCTTATCAAGCAAGGCGGACAGGGCCTTGAGGCCGCGCACAAAGGCGGGAATGGACGCATCGTATAAGTCGAAGGCCATGGCGTTTCCAATGTCAGTGTCTTGAGGTTGGCCGTTCTGGACGGCCTAATCCAACTGTTGAGCGCGCCGCTCGAATTCAAGGAAGATCGGCGCGATATCGCCCAGTTTCTTTTCTTCGTAGCGTGTCACGACATGATCCTCCGGCGCGGCGTGCCAGTCCACGAGGTCTCCGATCCGCACCAGTCCCGGCGTCCGCTCCAGCCGCTCCAGCGCCCAGTCGGCGTAGTCCTTCCAGTCCGTGACGAACCGCAACGTCCCGCAGGGCTTCAGCAACCGAGCGATCTCGGCGGCCACCGCATCGCTGAGTAGTCGCCGCTTGTTGTGCCGCGCCTTGTGCCAGGGGTCGGGGAACAGGATCATCACCCGGTCCAGCGAGCCGTCGGGCAGGGCCGCGATCACGTCGCGCGCATCGTCGGCATGCAGCCTCACGTTCTTCAGCCCACCTTCGTCGACATGCCGCAGCGCCGAGGCCACCCCGTTCAGGAAGGGTTCGCAGCCGATCATCAAAGTGTCGGGATGCCGCGCCGCCTGGGCAGCAAGATGCTCGCCCCCACCGAAACCGATCTCCAGCCAGACACCGGTCGCGCCCGCCATCAGGGCCGCCGGATCGATCGGCCCGGCCTTTGGATCGGGCAGGGCGACCGTCGGCATCAGGCTGTCGAACAGCGCCGCCTGTTTGGCCTTGATCGGCCGCGACTTGATGCGCCCGAAGGTGCGCAGGGGGCGGTGTGTGTGGTCGGGTTCGGAGGTGTCTGGCATCGGCACGCTATACCTCTCCCTCCCCTTCATGGGGAGGGACGCTGAGCCGAAGGCGAAGCCGGGTGGGGAATTTCACACTGCCCCACCCGGATCGCTGCGCGATCTTCCCTCCCCATGAAGGGGAGGGAGAACCTCAGACCAGCGCCTTCAGCTGATCGACCAGATCGGTCTTTTCCCAGCTGAAGCCACCGTCCGCGTCCGGCTCGCGGCCGAAATGGCCATAGGCGGCCGAACGGGCATAGATCGGCTTGTTCAGGCCCAGATGCTCGCGGATCGCCCGCGGCGTCGCCCCGCCGATCAGGCCCAGAATCTTGTCTTCCAGCACCGATTCCGCGATCCGGCCCGTGCCGTGCAGATCGACGTGGATCGACTGGGGCTTGGCCACGCCGATGGCATAACTGATCTGGATGGTGCAGCGATCGGCCAGTCCCGCCGCCACGACGTTCTTGGCCAGATACCGGCACGCATAGGCCGCCGAGCGGTCCACCTTGGTCGGATCCTTGCCGCTGAACGCGCCGCCACCGTGGGGCGAGGCCCCGCCGTAGGTGTCGACGATGATCTTCCGGCCTGTCAGGCCGCAATCGCCGTCCGGCCCGCCGATCTCGAAGATGCCGGTCGGATTGATGTGCCAGACGGTGTTCTCGTCGGTGAAGCCCTCGGGCAGCACCTCCAGGATATAGGGTTTGACGAAGGCGGCGACGTCGGCGGCCTTGCCCTTGGCGTGCTGGGTCGAGAGCACGATCGAGGTGGCGCGGACCGGCTTGCCATCGACGTACTGGATCGTCACCTGGCTCTTGGCGTCGGGCTCCAGGATGGAGTTGCCCGCGTGGCGCACCTCGGCCAGGCGCTTCAGGATGTTGTGGCTGTACTGCAGCGTCGCCGGCATGAGCTCCGGCGTCTCGTTCGACGCATAGCCGAACATGATGCCCTGGTCGCCCGCGCCTTCGTCCTTGTCGCCCGCCGCGTCGACGCCGACGGCGATGTCCACCGACTGGCCGTGCAGGCGGTTGATGAACTCGAAGGTGTTCCAGTGGAACTGGTCCTGCTCATAGCCGATCTTGCGCACCGTCGCGCGGACGGCGGCCTCGATCTCGGCCTCGATGCCGGGGGCCCAGCCGCCGTTCTCCCAGATGCCCTTGCCGCGAATTTCTCCGGCCAGAACGACCAGATTGGTCGTGGTCAGGGTTTCGCAGGCGACCCGCGCTTCGGGATCGCGCGCCAGAAACAGATCGACCACGGTATCGGAAATCTGGTCCGCGACCTTGTCGGGATGGCCCTCGGATACGCTTTCCGAGGTGAAGAGGAAGGAGGAACGGGACAAGGGCGGGCTCCGGATGCGATGATCGGCGGGCGGTGTGGCGCGCAGACATATAAAGATCGGCTTATATGTTCAACCCGTCTTGACCGCGCGAGGTTGCAGTCCGGGATAGGCCGCAGGTTCTCGCGCCAGCCACCGCTCGAACACGCCCGCCGCCAAGGCGTAAAGCTGGATCAAACCGAACAGCCAGCGCGTCACGACATTGGACCGCAGGGTGATGCCGGGATCGAACCACAGGGCCGCATGCGCCACGAGCGCCAGTATCTGACAGGCGACAGCGACGATCAGCCACCAGCGATCGCATTTGAAGGCCATCCAGACAAACGCCACCAAAAGGAGGGCATCCATCACCATCACGCCGGTCTGGTGCTCGCCGACCATGAGGTCTTCCACCAACAGCGCCCCGACGTAGGCCAGCATGAGGAACACTGTCCCCTGACGCTCGGGATGACCGCCCTTCAGCCAGGCGATGGCAAAGATGGCCAGGGTGGAGACGAGGTAGAAGGTCTGCAGCGGCGTCATTCGGACACGGATCGCCGACGATTTCGCTCGCGCGCTGGAAGGTCCACGCTCAGCTCGCGGTCGCGCCGGGATCGGCATCTGGATCGATCGTACCGATCGACAGTTCGATCGACCGGACCTGACGTTGCTGCTGGGCGATCATATCGGTCAGGGCACCAACCAAGAATCCGCAGACCACCGTCACCAGACCGATCATCGCGATTTTGACGACCGGATCGCGCGGCGGCGCGCGATATCCGAATCGGGTGGGAGGCGAGACCGGGGACGGGGAGACTGTAGACGGCTCGGCGTCCGGCGACATCGACGGCTCGGTGGCTGACGTGGCCGGGGCGGCTTCCAGGATCGCCAAGGCCGCCTTTCGGCGGTTGACGCCCAGCCGCTGGCAGGCCTCGATCACATGCTTCTTGACCGTCGGCTCCGAAATGCCCAGCCGCGCCGCGATCTCGCGATCGGTCATAAGCCGCGTCAGGCGCAGACATTCTTCCTGGCGGGGAGTCAGGCGGGCAGGCATGAAAGCGTCCTTGAAAGCGACGTTCACGATATTCGCGCGGCCACCATCCGTCCAGCGCCGTTGGCTCCCGCAAGCGGGAATATCGATCCAATCGTCAGGAAAAACAGAATGGTGCCGCTTAGGTGACTCGAACACCTGACCCCATCATTACGAATGATGTGCTCTACCGGCTGAGCTAAAGCGGCCCTGACGATCCGGACCTTCGGTCCGTCGCGAGGAGGGCTCTTTATACGGGCGAGCCGGACTTGCCAAGCGCCGCCGTGATCGCGGTCTCATTGGGCCGTTCGGCGATGCGGATCGCCTTGAAGCCGTGGCCGGTGAGCGGCTCTGCGGCGGCAGGAGAAATCGCCACCGCGATGCTCCGGGCGGCGACATACGACGTCAAGCCGGACGCCAGGGCGCGGGCGGCGCGGGGAGAATGGATCAGCACGGCGTCGAACCCCTCCGGCGCGGTCGCTCCCGTCTCGATGGCTTCATAGGCAAGGATCGTGCGCACATGACGATCGGCCCCGACCGCTGAGAACAGGTCGCCTGCGGTGACCGCAGCCGTGACATGCAGGATCTTGGACCCCGGCGGCTGTGTCGTGCGGATCAGAGCGGCCAAAGCACCGACGTCACCCTGTGCGGACGTGACCGTCTCGAACCCGGCGGCCCGCGCCGTCTCGGCGGTCGCGTCGCCGACGGCAAGGACCGGCCAAGCGCGCGCATCGGTCAGGGCCGCGAAGGCCGCCACGCCATTGCGGCTGGTGAAGGCGATGGCGTCGATGCCGTCCAGATCGAGCGTGGGCGAGAGGTGCCGGATGGCCAGCAGAGGCAGCACGATCGGCTCGAATCCCAGGGCCCGCAACCGCTCCGCCGTCCTCGACGCGCCCGGCTCGGCGCGGGTGATCCAGACGCGCCGGATCCCGCCCATGCTCAGGCGTCGATACGCTGATCGCCGGCGGCGGCATGGACCTGACGACCCAGGGATTCCCCCAGGATCATGGCCGCCCCCTCTGCGTCCGATGCGTCGATGTCGGACAGTTCGCCGGATCGCCGCCAGCGGGCCGAGCCGTCCGGGGCCAGCATTTCCGTTGTCAGGATCATCCGCCCGTCGGCGATGGTCGCGTAGGCCCCGACGGCGGTGTGGCACGACCCCTCCAGCGCCACCATGGCCCCGCGCTCGGCCGCGACCGCCAGCGAGGTCATCGAATGATTCAGGGCCGCGACCCAGTCGGCATTGCGCAGCCGGTCGGCCTCGCCCTCGCGCGTCTGGATGGCCAGGGCTCCCTGTCCCGGCGCGGGCAGGAAGGCATCCAGCGACAGTCGTTCCCGGATCACCTCCGACAATCCCAGCCGATTCAGCCCCGACGTCGCCAGCAGGATGGCGTCGAAATCCCCGTCGGCCAGACGCTGCAGCCGCGTATCGACATTGCCGCGCAGCATCTCGATCCGCAGATCGGGCCGCAGCGCCAGGGCCTGGGCCCCCCGCCGCAGCGAGGCGGTGCCTAGTTTCGCCCCCATCGGCAGTTCGGCGAAGGTCGCATAGTGCTCGCTGATAAAGGCGTCGCGCGCGTCCTCGCGTTCAGGGATGGCGGCGATCATCAGGCCGGGCGGCTGGATCGCGGGGACGTCCTTCATCGAATGGATGGCCACATCGACACGCCCGTCCAGCAACGCCTCCTCGATCTCCTTGGTGAACATTGCCTTGCCGCCGATTTCCAGCAGGCGACGGTCCTGCACCCGGTCGCCGGTGGTGACGATATGGACCAGGGGAACGGCGGTCTCGACGTCGGCGGGAGCCACCCCCATGGCCGCCGCGATCGCCCTCTGCATCATGCCGGACTGGGTCAGGGCCAGTTTGGAGCGGCGCGTGCCGATGCGCAGAGGTTCAGTCATAAAAGGTCCGCGCGTTGCTTCCGAGGGGCGGGGTCGCTACCTGCCACCCCATGGACATCGACTATAGCAGCGAGGATGTGGCGGACGGCAAGCCCCTCACCGTGCTTGGCCTCGAGACCAGCTGCGACGAGACCGCCGCCTCGGTGGTGCGCCTGACGCCGGACGGTCGGGCCACCGTCCTGTCCAGCATCATCCATTCCCAGATCGACGACCACGCAGCCTATGGCGGCGTGGTGCCCGAGATCGCGGCCCGCAGCCATGTCGAGATGATCGCCGGGGTCACGCGCCGCGCGATGGTCGAGGCCGGGGTCGGCTATGGCGGTCTGGACGGCGTCGCCGCGACCGCCGGGCCGGGCCTGGTCGGCGGGGTCATGGTGGGGCTCAGTTTCGGCAAGGCCGTGGCCCTGGCGCGCGACTTGCCGCTTATCGCGGTGAACCATCTGGAGGGGCATGCGGTCTCGGCCCGGCTGGGCGCACAGGTGGCCTATCCGTTCCTGCTGCTGCTGGTCTCCGGCGGTCACTGCCAACTGCTGGAGGTGCGCGGCATCGGCGACATGCGCCGCCTCGGCACCACCATCGACGACGCGGCGGGCGAGGCCTTCGACAAGATCGCCAAGGCCATGGGGCTGGGCTATCCCGGCGGCCCCGCGCTCGAGCGGCTGGCGCAATCTGGTGACGGCTCCCGTTTCGACCTGCCCCGTGCGCTTCTGGGCCGCAAGGACTGCGACTTTTCCTTTTCCGGCCTGAAGACGGCGGCATCGCGCCTGGCCCAGACCTGCGAGACCGACCAGGACCGCGCCGACTTGGCCGACGCCGTCCAGACCGCCATCGCCCGCCAGCTGTCCGACCGTTCCGAACGCGCCATGACGGCCTATGCGGAGACCGGCGCGCAGCGTCTCTTTGTCGTGGCCGGTGGCGTCGCGGCGAACGGCACCGTGCGGTCGACCCTTGAAGCCACCGCCGCGAGACACGGCTTCGCCTTCCTCGCCCCGCCGATGGTCTATTGCACGGACAACGCCGCCATGATCGCCTTGGCTGGAGCCGAGCGTCTGCAACGGGGTCTGACCTCCGACATTGACACCCCCGCCCGCCCCCGCTGGCCCCTCGACGAAGCCCGCGCCCTGGCCGACCCGATCCACCCGGCCAGCCGCAAGGGGGCCAAGGCTTAGGGCGTAACCGGTAGGGCGATCGAGGGGGCCTGGGTCAGCGCATAGGCGGTCGGAGCCACCAGATCCGCCATGCACGGGATGGCGATCGGCGCTTCTGAACCGCGAAGAATGACGGCCAGCGGTTCCCGGCGCGCGCAGCCAGTCTGGACGGCCTCGAACATCGCGCGGGCTCCACCCAATGGGTCGTGACCTTCGACAGAGGCCAGGGTGACGGTGCCCGCCAGCGATCCGCAATCCGCGCCGTTGTCCATCTCGATCGATCCATTTCTGACGGCGAAGGAGAGCCCGCCCGGACAAGCTTGCCGCTTGAGGTGTCGCAGCGCCGCCGTCGTCAGGCTCGCGTCCGACGGTCGATTGACCCATCGCACGTCCAGCTTCTCGAGCGCCCTTTCCAGATCGGACCAGCGTGTATCCGCCGGGCCATCTAGCATGGCGACCACCGCCGAGTCCGGACCCAGTCTGGCTTTCAGATCGGCTGGGCCATAATCGGCTTGGCCGTGCCGCGCCCGTTCAATGAAATCCTTCCAGACCGCGATGATTCCCATAGGCCGCCCGCCGGACTGGCGTAGCTCCATGTCCGCCACCCACTGGATCACGGTCCCGCAGGCGTAGACCGCCGAGCCCGTGCCAATGCGGGCGGCGATGTCTTGTCGGGTCGCGACGGCATTCTGGCAGTCCGTCAGACGCTGCGACAGCCCGGCGAGAACCTGTGTTTGATCGATGCGACCCGCCGAGGCGGCCCCCACCAGGGCCAGGTATTCGGCCCCGCCCTCGTGGAGCCAAGGCGAGTCTTCGATCGGGCGTGCCAGATGGCTGTTCCAGAGATGGGCGGTCTCGTGCCAGGCGAAATGCTCGACCTCGGCGAGCGCGTCGGCGTCCAGCGCGTCTGCGACCTCGCCATGAAACCGTATCGAGATCATGCCGCTGTCCGTCACGTCGCCCCGAAACGGAACCGGACCGGCTCCCTGCTGTGTCACCGACAGGACGGGCGCGCGGGGCAACGGGCCGAAGGTCTGGGTGAAGAAGACCACGGCCCTGTCGAATGCGTCGAACAGGGCGACCGACGCGGCCGATCGCCTTGTTTCGGATGAAATGCGGACAGTGCCGACCTCGCTGCGTTCGATGGCCGTCGTCGGACCCAGATAGACATAGCCGTCGAACGGACGCTCGGGCAGCAGCGTCCAACCCTCCGGCACATTCGCTTCAAGTCGCAACGTCTGTCCATCGACCGTCAGCGAAGGGGCATAGAGGACATAACCATCGCCCAGGCGGGTCAAGGCGATATAGCCGCGCCCCTCTTCCGTGCTGTCGGGGGCGATTTGCACGACGACCCGATCGGTCGCCGTTTTGCTGACGACCGCTTCGGGCGTCAAAGCGTTGTCGGTGCCGATCACGGACCAGTCGGTACGGATCGGTTCGGTCTGGGTGAAAGCCATCCGTTCGGACGGTGTTTCGAGACGATACTCGGCCACTATGCCATCGGAGGTCGGCGTCAGAACGACCGTCTGGGCGAAGGCTGCCGACGGAAGGCTCAGCCCGAACGCCAAGACCATGAAAAATCTGGGTCGCATTGAGGGTCTTTGCTGGAACTGGCCAGCAACCTGACCGCGCACCTCACCTCATCAGACGCCAGCCAGTTTGGCAAATCGGTTCCGACGTCCGATACAGGGGCGTCCAACAATACCGCGAGGCACAATGGAATTTCGCAAGGCAGGCGTGATCGGGGCGGGGGCCTGGGGTACGGCCCTGGCCCAGGTCACGGGCTGGGCGGGGCTGGACACCCTGCTGCACGCCCGCGAGGCCGAGGTGGTGGAGAGCATCCGCGACCGCCGGATCAACGAGGCCTTTCTGCCGGGCGTCGTGTTGGACCATCATGTGCAGGTGACGTCCGACTTCGCCGACCTGGCCGGATGCGACCTGATCCTGGCCGTGCCGCCCGCCCAGTTCATGCGCCCGACCCTGAGCGCCTTTGCCCCACACTGGCGACCGGGCGTGCCCGTCGTCCTGTGCTCCAAGGGCATTGAGCGCGGATCGCTGAAGCTGATGACCGAGGTACTGGCTGAGACCCTGCCAGACGCGCCCGCCGCCGTCCTGTCGGGGCCCAGTTTCGCTGCCGAGGTCTCGCGCGGTCTGCCCACCGCCGTCACCCTGGCCTGCGCCGATCCCGTCCTGGGCGAGGAGCTGATGTGGACCCTGTCGGCCCCCGGCTTCCGGCCCTATCTGGCCACCGACCTGATCGGGGCCGAGGCTGGGGGCGCGTTGAAGAACGTGCTGGCCATCGCCTGTGGCATCGTCGAGGGCCGGGGCCTGGGCCGCAGCGCCCATGCCGCCCTGATCACCCGCGGCTTCGCCGAAATGACCCGGTTCGCCGTGGCCCTGGGCGGAGAGGCGGCGACGGTCGCGGGCCTGTGCGGCCTGGGCGACCTGGTCCTGACCTGTTCCAGCCCGCAGTCGCGCAACATGAGCCTGGGTCTGGCCCTGGGTCAGGGCCAGACGGTGGAACAGGCCCTGGCTGGCAAACGCTCGGTCGCCGAAGGCTACGAGAGTGCGCCCGCGGTTCGCGACCTGGCCCGTTCGCTGGGCGTCGAGACGCCGATCTGCGAGGCCGTGGCCGCCGTCCTGGCGGGCGAGGTCACGGTCGACGTCGCCATCGACGGGCTGTTGTCGCGTCCGCTGAAGGTCGAGCGGCATTGAGCGAGGCACCGGTTCCGACCGAGCGCAAACGCGTCTGGACCACGCCTGCGGGCGTCGCCCTCTGTGCCGAGACCGACCTCGCCGATCCGGGCTCGCGCGGCTTCGTGCTCCAGATCGGCGAGGCCTATTTCCACGGTTTCGTGGTCCGGAAAGGGGGAGATGTCGCGGGCTGGGTCGATCGCTGTCCGCATGCCGGTTTCCCGATCGCGGTGGAACTGGATCGCTATCTGACGCCGGACGGCTCGTTGATCCTGTGCGGTTGGCACGGGGCAGTGTTCGAGCCCCTCAGCGGTGCCTGCGTCGGGGGCCCCTGCGCGGGCGGCAAGCTGACGCCCTGGCCGGTCGCCGTATCCGGCGGGATCGTCCGGACGGCCTAGCGCTTCAACCGCTTGGCGTTGGCGACCGCCGTGGCATGGATCGGCTTCATGGCATCGGCCTGGGCCTTCAGCAGCTCGGTGTTCAGGGTCAGCATCTGGCTGGCCGCGCGGCTCCACCAGCCGACCGCATAGTTGAACTGCACCTGGGCCATGCCCGCAGGCGTCTTCGCCGCCGCCATCGACGATGCGGCGCGCGATGCGATGCCGACCTCCTCCATGGCATTCTTCGACAGTCGCCCGCCCAGGTCGCCGAAATTCCCCGCCAGCGTCGCCGCCGAGGCGGACATGGCCTCGACCTTCTCCGAGCTCATCAGCGACATCTCGGTCAAGTCGGCCTTGCCCGGATTGGCCATTCCGGCGGCCATGATCTCCAGCCGCGCGGCGATGACGTCGGAGGCCGCCTTCATCATCTCCCCACCCGCCAACGCAGACAGGGCGGCGGAATGGGCGTTGTCCGAGACGCGTCTGCTGTCGCGGATAGCCTTGTCGAGTTTGGTCATGGGTCTGCCTTGGGCCTCATTCAGACGCCCGGCAAGGACTCGTTGGCAAAGGCCGCGACGTCCTTGAGCAGGGCGGGCACGGCGGCATCGATGATCCGTTGCCCCTTCTCGGGCGACGCCTGTCCGGGATCGGAGCCGATCCGCCCGTCCGGGAACCGCGCGCGATAGTCCAGCGCATCCCGGATCGGCCCCGACGGCGCGATCTTCGGCGAATAGTCCGCCGTCTTGATGCGGTCGGGATAGGCGGCCTGGGTGACCGCGATCTCGGACGGCGTCGCATGCATGCCGTGTCCGGTCGGGAAGATCTGGTTACACAGGTTATGGACCCCCGGAAGATCCCACCAGTTCTTCAGCTTCAGCACGAACGGAGGATGTTCCTCCACGAAACTCCACTCCGCATAGATTTCCGCGAAGGTCGCCTCGATCGTGGCGACATTGCCACCGTGGCCATTCAGGAAATAAATCCGCTCGAACCCGTGCCGGCTCAGTGACGACACCCAATCCGTAATTGCGGCCATGAAGGTCGAGGGGCGCAGCGATATCGTTCCGGCAAAGGCCAGATGGTGCTGGGCCATGCCAATGTTGAACGTCGGGGCGACGGTCAGGCTGTCGTCGGCCTTCTCCGCCGCATGGGCGATGATCTCCGGACACAGCCAGTCGGTGCCCAGCAGCCCCGTCGGCCCGTGCTGTTCGTTCGACCCGATCGGCACCACGATGGCCTTGTTGGTCTTCACGCGTTCGTCGATCTCGGGCCAGGAAGCGAAGGGGATCAGCATGGGAACTCCGTCTGTGTCGGGGCTTCAGATAGGATGATTTGCCGCCGCCCGCATCTCGGCCATCGAACGAGACGCACCCGGGATCGTCAAAACGCCGCACCCGATCGCCGCAACGTCGCCGCAAGCACCGGGTTGATGGACCCATGATCCGCGCCCTGACCCTGACCGCCTTTCTGCTGCTGGCCGCGCCCGCCTGTTCCGAAGTCCGGAGCACGGATTCCGCGACCGCCCCGGCCCATTCATCCACAACCGGCTTCGATGCCACCCTGCTGGCCCGGACCCTCACCGAGGCCGAAGCCCTGCCGCGTCTGCACAGCGTCATCGTCGCCCGCGATGGGGCGGTGGTGGCCGAACGGGTCTATCGAGGGCCGTCTCTGGACACGCCCGTCAACATCAAGTCCGCGTCCAAGTCCGTTCTGGCCGCACTGGCCGGGGTCGCTATCGGCCAGGGTCTGATCTCGGGACCGGACCAGCCGATTTCCGACTTCCTCGGCGACCGGTTTCCCGCCGATCCCGACCCCCGTCTGGCCACCGTGACCGTCGGCAACCTGCTGTCGATGCAGGCCGGTCTGGGATCGACGTCGGGCGGAAACTACGGAGCCTGGGTGTCCAGCCCGAACTGGGTCCGCTACGCCCTGGCCCAGCCGTTCGAGGCCGAGCCCGGCGGGCGGATGATCTATTCCAGCGGCACGTCGCACCTGCTGTCGGCGGTCCTGACCGAGGCGGCGGATCGCTCGACGCGGGCGAGCGCGGTCGCCTGGCTGGGCGAGCCCTTGGACATCGCCATCCCCGAATGGCCAGCGGACCCGCAGGGCATCTATTTCGGGGGGAACGACATGCTGATGTCGCCCCGCGCCCTGCTGAAGTTCGGCGAGTTGTATCGCAACGACGGCCTTCACGAGGGTCGGCGCGTGCTGCCCGAGGGCTGGGTCGAGGCGTCCTGGAACGGGCGCGGCACTTCGCGCTGGAGCGGCAACCCCTATGGCTACGGCTGGTGGATCAAGACGGTCGGCGACCGTCCCGTCTATTTCGCCTGGGGCTACGGCGGCCAGATGGTGTTCGTCGTGCCCAGCCTGGACATGACGGTGGTCATGACCTCGGACCCGTCACCGGTCAGCGAACGCTCCGACCATGTCGATCGCCTGCATCAACTGCTTGACCAGGGTCTGATCCCCGCCGCCGAACGCGGAGCCTAGCCGCCTCGACCCGCGTCCATGAACGCCTTGATCGAGGGAAAGACCGGCGGATTGGCCCGCTCGCCGTCGCAGGCCACCTGTTTCACGAACTCGTCCAGCGTGCCCGACCGGACGGTTTCCCAGTCGCCGCCATCCTCGAACCGGTCCGTCTCGGCCCCGTCCGGGCCATACTCGACCGACACGCCCGGTCGCACCTGATTGGCGGCGCAGCGGTAGGCGTATTCGTCGGCGCTGTAGCTGTAGTCCGTCGGCGATGCGGGCTTTCGCGCCACCCGTGCGACCAGGATCGTGGTCACGTCGTCTATCTGGCCCATGGTCCCGACATTGGCCAGATAGACCCGGTCTGAGTTGCGCGAGATCGAGTGCCATTCCTCGGATCCCGCCACCGGTGCCGGCCGTGCCACAGCCGCATCCTGCGCCTGAACGGCTCCGGCTTGCAGGACGATCGCCAGCCCGATCCCGCAGCCGCCCATGATTGATTTCGGTATCATTCGACAGTCCTCCCCAGAACAGCCCCCAGGCACGATGGACGGGATATCATCAGCCGCCGGAGGACTTGGCAAGAGGGCGTCACGCGACCGTGCGACTTCCGCCACGATCGCGCGTTAGGGGCGGATGATGTTACGCTTTTTCCTTGTCCTGGCGGCCGTGTTCGCCTTCGCGCCCGCCGCCCAGGCGCAGACCGGCTTCCGCTCCGATCGGATCGTCGTCGAGACACGCGGGCGCGGCCCCGACGTCATCCTGATCCCTGGCCTGGCCTCGACGTCCGAGGTCTGGAAACGGACGGCCGACCGGCTGGACGATCGCCACACCGTGCATCTGGTCAGCATCCGGGGCTTCGGCGACGTGCCGGTTGCGGCCAACGCCCAGGGCGAAATCGCCGGCCCCGCCGCCGCCGAACTGCGCCGTTACATCACCAGCCGCCGCATGACAGCCCCCGCCGTGATCGGCCATTCCATGGGTGGTCTGATCGCGCTGCGCCTCGCCGCCGACGCTGGCCCCCAGGTCGGACGTGTCATGGTGGTCGATGCCTCGCCCTTCTTTCCCGCCCTGATCTCGCCCGGCGCCACCGTCGGCGATGTCGAGCCGATCGCCCGCATCGCCTATCAGGCCATCCTGTTTCTGGGCGATGAGGCCCTGCGTGGCCAGGGGGCGATGCTGGGCCAGTCGTTCGGTGGAGCAGCCGATACGGTATTCGGCTCGCTGGGCTGGCAGGGCGGCGATCGCGGTACCCTGGCCCAGGGCCTGTACGAGGTCATGACCACCGACCTGCGCTACCGCCTCCCCGAGATCACCGCCCCGGTGACCGTCGTCTATGGCTGGTCCGAAGATGCATCCTCGCCCCGCGCACAGATCGACCGCCTGTTCCGCGCCAGCTTCGCCACCCTGCGCAACCCCGCCCGGTTCGAGCCGATCGCGGGGGCCGAACACATGGTCATGATCGATCAGCCCCGACGCTTCGAGGCGGCGGTGGAGCGGTTCCTGGGTTAGGCGACGGCGTCCCAGGCCAAGGCATGCACCCGATCCTTGCCGAGCGCGGCCAGCATCGGCGGGCCGCCGAACAGTCCCTCGAACGCCGCGTGCCGCACATCCAGTCCGCCTGCAAAGGCCCCGAATGCGGGCAACACGATCCGCTGCCCGTCCGTCACGAAACAGGCCCTCCGGACCCCTCGGTTGTGGGCAACCACGGTCGCGCAGGGATGCAGATGCCCCGCGACCTCGCCCGGGCGGTCGCCCGGTTTCGGTTCGTGCACCAGCCGCAGCGCACCGATGTCCAGCCGGTCCTCGACCTGGCCCGGCAGGGGCCAGCCGCTGTCGACGCCCTGACCCAGGGCCTCGTGGTCGTGATTCCCGGTCAGCCAGATCCAGTCCCGCTGATGGGACAGGGCCTTGATCTCGGCCCGGTCCGTCTCGGCCAGCCGCGCAACCGAACCCCGGTCATGGAAACTGTCGCCCAGCAGAACGACCATGCCGGGGGTCAAATCCTCGATCTCCGCCCGCAGCTTGGCCAGGGTCGCCCGGCTGTCATAGGGTGGCAGCATCTGACCCCGCGCCGCATAGGCCGACCCCTTTTCCAGATGCAGGTCCGCCGCGATCAGAACGCGGTATTCCGGCACCCACATGGCTCCGGAACAACGCAGCACGCAGGCCTCGCCCATGATCCGGACGTTCAGCGACCCGCAGGCGCGGCGGGTCGGCGACAGGGTCTGGCGCAACAGGGCATTCATGCCGCAGCCATACCGGGTTCCTCATCGCTCATCACCTCTGCGATCAGATCTTCGGCGGCGTTTTCCAGGATCATGTCGGCGGCATCGCCTCCGACCCGTTCCCGCCCGATCTGGACCAGCACCGGTACCGAGAAGGGCGAGGCCCGCGTCAGGGCGACGTGACGGATATACCCACTGATCCGGCTCAGCAACTGTCCCAGTCGTGCGACATCCAGCAGACCCTTGGCCGCATCGGCCCGGGCGGTCTTCAGCAACAGATGATCCGGCTGATGGCGGCGCAGCACGTCGTAGATCAGGTCGGTCGAGAACGTCACCTGCCGCCCCGACTTCTCCGCGCCGGGTTGGCGTCGCTCGATCAAGCCCGAGATCAGGGCGCAGTTGCGGAAGGTCCGCTTCATCATGAAGCTCTCTTCCAGCCAGGCCTCTAGATCGTCGCCCAGCATATCGGGCTGGAACAGGGCCTCGAAATTCAGCCCATCCATCGGCTTGATCGACCAGATGGCCAGCGAATAGTCGGTACAGACGAAGCCCAGAGGCCCCACCTCGGCCCGGTCCAACCGCCGCGTCAACAGCATGCACAGGGTGTTGTGCGCCAGCCCGCCCTCGAACGGATAGGCCACCAGGAAATGGCGGCTGCCTCGCTGGAATGTCTCGACCAGCATCGAAGCCGCGTCCGGTATGGCCGAGCGCGCGTCCTGAAGTTCCAGCCATTCCTGGACGTCCGGCGGTAGGACCTGCCAGTGATCCCGGTCCTGGATCATGTCCCGGACCCGAACCGCCAGCGAGGTCGACATCGGGAATTTCGACCCACCCCAGGACGGAATCTTGGGGTCCTTGTCCTGAGCATGGGTGACTAGGGCGTCGGTGCCGCTGATGCCCTGAAACGCCCAGACCTGACCGGCGAAGACGAAGGTGTCGCCCGGCGACATCTGCTCGAAATAGCCCTCTTCGGCCTCGCCCACCTTGCGGCCCGAGACCATCAGCTTACCGCCCGCGCGCCGCGATCCCACCCGCACGTTCAGGGTCGCGGCAGAGACGATGGTCCCGACGTTCATCCGGTGATGCTGAGCGATCTGGGCTGTGCGCGCCTTCCATAGCCCGTCCTTCGTCCGTACGATCCGCGCGAACCGGTCATAGGTCCGCAGCGCATATCCGCCGGTCGCCACGAAATCCACGACCTCCTCGAACGTTTCCCACGACAGGTCGCGATAGGGCGCGCAGCCCGTGACCTCGGCGAACAGCGCCTCCATGTCGAAGGCCTCCGAACAGGCCACGCCCATGACATGCTGGGCCAGCGTATCCAGCGTGCCGACATGATGCGGTTCCCAGTCGAAGGCATTGTCGGCCACCGCCTCGCGCGCGGCCTGGCATTCCAGCATCTCGAACCGGCTGGCGGGGACCATCAGGGCGCGGCTGGGTTCGTTCAGCCGGTGATTGGCCCGCCCGATCCGCTGAACCAGGCGACTGGCCCCCTTCGGTGCCGCCATCTGGATCACCAGATCGACGTCGCCCCAGTCGATGCCGAGGTCGAGGGTCGAGGTGCAGACCACGGCGCGCAGATCGCCCCGCGCCATCGCCGCCTCGACCTTGCGTCGCTGCTCGGCCGCCAGCGACCCGTGATGCAGGCCGATCGGCAGGTTGTCGTCATTGATGGCCCACAGCGACTGGAACACGAACTCCGCCTGCCAGCGGGTATTGACGAAGATCAGCGACAGTCCGGCGTTCTTTATGGCGTCCAGCACCTCCGGGATCGCATGCTGTCCGGTATGTCCCGCCCACGGGACCTTGCCCTCGCTGATCAGAACGTCGACGATCGCGGGTGCGCCGGGGTCGCCCTTGACCAGCACCACGCTTCCTTCTCCCGCAAGGGGAGAAGGAAGACCGGGTCCCAACCAGTCCCGTATCTGATCCGGATCGTCGATCGTCGCGCTCAACCCCACCCGCCTTAGCCCCGGCGAAAAGCTCTGCAACCGCGCCAGCCCCAGGTTCAGCAGATCGCCCCGTTTCCCGCTCCAGATCGCATGCACCTCGTCCAGCACGATGCATTTCAGATCGGCGAAATAGGCCCGCGCTCCGTCCCAGGCACAGAACAGCGCCAGCTGCTCCGGCGTGGTCAGCAGGATGTCGGGCGGAAACTCCCGCTGCCGCTGCTTCTTGGACTGTTTGGTGTCGCCGGTCCGGCTCTCGACATGGATGTTCAGCCCGATCTCGCGGATCGGCGTCATCAGATTGCGCTCCACATCGGTGGTCAGCGCCTTCAGCGGCGAGACATACAGGGTATGCACCCCTGACCCCGGCCCGAACTCCGGCCTCGGGCCCCGCTCAGCCAGTTCGATCAGGCTGGGCAGAAACCCCGCCAGCGTCTTGCCGCCGCCCGTCGGCGCGACCAGCAGGGCGTGCGATCCGGCCTCCGCCGCCGCGATCATCTCCAGCTGATGCCGACGCGGGCTCCAGCCACGCGAGGCGAACCAGTCGGCGAACAGGGGGGGCAGGGTCGTCGTCACCCGCTCCATGGGGAAAGCAGCTTGCAGCCGCTGTGCTCGAAATGCCGGACGTTGCGGGTGATGACCGTGAAATTATAGACGAGCGCGGTGGCAGCGATCAGCTCGTCGACCGTTCCGGGCTCGCGACCGTTCCTCTTGTTGTCGAGTGAAAGCTCGGCCCACTGCTGTGCGACCGGGATGTCGACATCAAGAATCCGCGCTGTATGCCGCGCCAGCAGAACAGCCTGAAGGCCTTCCAAGAACGCTCGGGTTCGGCCGGGGGACATGGCCAGGGTTCCCCGGCGCAGTTCGCCGAGCGTCAGAACGCTGACATACTGGAGGGGCTCCGGCGTGGCGTCGAACCACGCCAGAAATCCGGCATCCGGCTTCAATCTTCCCGGCTCGCTGACCGCATTGGTATCGAGCAGAAACACTAGAACTCGATATCCCGGCTGGGGGTCTGATCGCGGGAGAGGTCTACTCCGTCGAAATTCATGGACCGCAGCAAATCCTTGAACCCCATTGCGGCATAGGGCCCGGTCAGTCGATCGTACTCGTCGGGTGAAACCAGGATACCCGCGCGTTCTCCGTGAACCGTGATCGTTTGAGCGCCTTCGCTGGCCGCGCGGCGGACGACCTCGGACAGATTGTCCTTTGCCTTGGCAAGACTCCAGTTCATGCGATGACCCTCTGGCTATTGGCGATGGCTATAACATTGGGCGGGACCGGCGACAAGGTAATGTTCCCGTTCCGTTTCTGTGAAGAAGTGGCTATCTTTCCGATGTGATCGAAGCCTCTCCCCACAACACCTTGGCGGTCCCGACCGGCCCCGAGCCGTGGCTGGCCCTGCCGCCTGCGCTCGCCGTGCCCCCCGGCGCGGGCGCGGTCTGCGACGACGAGGGCGCGCGCAAGATCGTGCGGGGGGCGGCGGAGGGGGTGTTCACCACCGGGCGCGTCCTGGTCGCCCATGCCTCGCTGACCGCGCGACGGCTGGGCCTGTCGCCGCCACCACGCTCCTGCGATCTGATGGACGTGCTGGAGCTGCATGCCTTCGTCCGGCCCGCCCGGTTCTGCGCTCCGTCGCCCAGCGGTCTGGCTCTGGCGCTCGGCCAGTCGGAGCCGAAGGGTGCCGAGGAACAGGCGGCGGCTCTGCGCCATGCCGCCGAGGCCCTGCTACGCGAACTGGCAGATGCCGCCTATCCGGGTCGCGAGGAGGCCTACACCCTCGCCGCCACGCTGGACCGCGCCGGTTGGGCCTGGGGACCGCGTGTGGTCCAGGCCCTGCAATCCCAACCGCTGAAGCCCCGGCGCGAGCGCGGGTCCGGCCTCGACGCCTGGTCCCGCCTGCCGGAATGGGAGGACGAGGCCCCACGCGGCGAGGCGGGGTCCAGCCCCGTAGATTCCGAATCCGCTCGCATCCGGCTGGCCAAACTGCTGGAGGCGTCGGGCCTAGACGAGACCCGCCCGACCCAGTCGGACTACGCCGCCGAGGCCGCCTTCGCCTTTTCGCCCCGGAACGAGGAGGGCCGCCCCCGCGTCCTGCTGGCCGAGGCGGGGACCGGCACCGGAAAGACCCTGGGCTATCTGGCTCCGGCCTCGATCTGGGCCGAACGGAACCAGGGGGCGGCCTGGGTCTCAACCTACACCCGTGCCCTCCAGCGCCAGATCGACCGCGAAAGCCAGGCCCTGTGGCCCGATCCCGCCGTTCGCAAAGTCAAGACCGTGGTCCGGAAGGGCCGCGAGAACTACCTGTGCCTGCTGAACCTTCAGGACATGGTCCAGGCGGCGCAGCTGGGCAACGGCGACCTGATCGGCCTGGCCCTGACCAGTCGATGGGCGCTGCACTCCAGAGACGGCGACATGACCGGGGGCGACTTTTCCGGCTGGCTGCCCGGCCTGTTCGCCACCCCGCCCGCACAGCAGGCGAGCGCCGCCAACCTGGTCGACCGAAGGGGTGAATGCGTCCACGCCGCCTGTCCCCACTACCGCACCTGTTTCGTTGAGAAGACCATCCGGGCCAGCCGCCGGGCCGATCTGGTCGTCGCCAACCACGCCCTGGTCATGACCCAGGCGGCCTTCGACGGAGCCCGGTCGGCGCGGGGCCTGAAACAGGACGGAGAGACCGCCGCGCTCAAACGCATCGTCTTCGACGAGGGCCACCATCTGTTCGACGCCGCCGACAGCGCCTTTTCCGCCTGTCTGTCGGGCCAGGAGGCGGCCGAACTGCGCCGCTGGATCCGGGGGCCGGAGGGCCGGGGTCGTCGCGGGCGCGGGCTGGAACAGCGGCTGGGCGATCTGTGCGCCGACAACGAGGCGGCGAGCAAGGCTCTGAACGACGCCATCCGCGCCGCCGCCGCCTTCCCCGGCGAAGGCATCTCAGGCCGCATCGCCCCGCCGTCCGGCGAGGTCAACCCGGTCGGTCCGATCGAACAGTTCCTGATGGCCGCGCTGGAACAGATCCGCGCCCGCACCTCCGAAGCCGCATCGTCCGCATCGTCGGAGTTCGGCACCGAATGCGCCGTGCGGCCTGCGACCGAGCCCCTGCTGGAGACCGCCCGCGTCGCCGCCCAGGCCATCGCCGCGCTGGAAGCGCCCCTGCTGGCCTTGGCCCGACATCTGGAAGACATCCTGGACGACGAGGCCGCCGAACTGGACGGCTCGGCCCGCGCCCGGATCGAAGGGGCGCTGCGTGGCCTAGACCGCCGCGCCCGCATGACCCTGCCCGGCTGGCGCTCGATGCTGGCGGCGCTTCAGGATGGCGGCGATCAGCCCGATCCGGATTTCGTCGATTGGCTGTCGGTCGAGACCGCGTTCGGCCGCATCCACGACGTGGCCCTGCGACGGCACTGGATCGACCCGACCGTGCCACTGGAGGCCGCCGTGATCCTGCCGGCGCATGGCGTGCTGGTGACCAGCGCCACCCTGTCAGATCCGCTGTCGGACGATCCGTTCGACATGGCCCGGATGCGGACCGGCTCGTCCCGCCTGATCGAACCACCCCGCACGCTGAAGGTTGAGAGCCCGTTCGACTATGCCGCTCACAGCCGCGTCATCGTCGTCACCGATGTGGGCAAGGACGATCCGCGCCAGACGGCGGCGGCCATGCGCGAGCTGTTCCTGGCGGCGGGCGGTGGAGCCTTGGGCCTGTTCACCGCCATTCGCCGGTTGAAGGCCGTCTATGAGCGGCTCGGCCCCGACCTCGCCAAGGCGGGCTACCCCCTCTACGCCCAGCACGTCGATCCGCTGGAGGTCGGAGCCCTGGTCGATATCTTCCGCGCGGAGCAGGACAGTTGCCTGCTGGGCACCGATGCGGTGCGCGACGGGGTGGACGTGCCCGGCCGATCCCTGCGCCTGCTGGCCTTCGACCGCGTCCCTTGGCCGCGCCCCGACATCCTGCACAAGGCGCGGCGCGAGAAATTCGGAGGCACGGCTGCACCCAATTCTTCAGCAGGGGGTCGGGGCTACGACGACAGCCTGGCCCGCGCCCGCATCGCCCAGGCCTTCGGTCGGCTGATCCGCCGTGCCGACGACAAGGGCGTCTTCGTCATGCTGGACGCCGCGACACCGACCCGGCTGTTCGCCAGCCTGCCGCCGGGCGCAGAGGTGCAGCGCATGACCCTGGTCGAGGCCATCGACCTGACCAGGGCGTTTCTGCGAGACTAGGCCCGTAGCGCGTTACTGCGCGACGAACTCGCCTTCGATATGCAGTTCGACCTCGTCGCCGATGGCAGGCAGGCCATAGGTCATGCCGAACTCGGACCGCTTGATGGTGGTCTCCCCGTCGAAGCCGACGACGTACTTGCCGCGCACGGTGCCGGCCTGGTTGAAATCGACCTCCAGCGTCACCGGTTTGGTCACGCCCTTGATGGTCAGGTCGCCGACCACGTCGGCCTCGGTCGGATCGTCGCTATCGACGGTGATCGAGGTGGCGACGAAGGTGATGGTCGGAAACTGGGCCGCGTCGAAGAAATCGGCCGAGGCCAGATGGGTCTTCAGGCCCTCGGACGTATTGTCATGGCCCGACACCGGAACCGTGGCCGTCAGGGTGCTGGCCGACGGGTTGGCCGGGTCCAGCGTCAGGGTCGCGTCCACATTGGCGAACTGGCCCACATAGGTCGAGAAGCCCAGGTGGTTGATCCTGTAGGTGATCTTGCCGTGCGAAGCGTCCAGCTTGTAGGTGCCGGCCCGGACTTCGGCCGGGACTTGCGTGAAGGCCGCCTGGGCGACGACGCCCCCGGCGACCAGGGTCAGGGCGGCGGTGGCGAAGAGGGCGGATTGGGTGAGCAGGCGCATAGTACGGTCCTCGGTTGCGATGAAGGGGATCGACGAACTGTAATCGACAGTGATGCAGATAGAGCGGGATGGCGTCAAGGCAAGAGCGCGGCACGTCCGCGTCGCCGCATCCTGCGCCGTTTGGTTGACAGTTCGCCGACGGGAGGCCATTTCCGCAACCCGTCCCAGAAACCACGCGCGATACCCGCCCGCCCATGACCTACATCGTCACCGACGCCTGCGTGAAATGTAAGTTCATGGACTGTATCGAGGTCTGTCCAGTGGACTGCTTCTATGAGGGCGAGAATTTCCTGGTCATCGCCCCGGACGAATGCATCGACTGCGGCGTCTGCGAGCCGGAATGCCCGATCGACGCCATCAAGCCGGACACCGAGGACGAGCCTGACGGCAAATGGCTCCAGATCAACGCCACCTATGCCAAGGTCTGGCCCAACATCACCGTCAAGGGCACGCCGCCCGCCGACCGCGAGGATTTCGAGCGCGAAACCGGCAAGTTCGAGAAATACTTCAGCCCGGAGCCCGGCAAGGGCCGCTGAGTCGCGCGCGGGCGACCGACTGTCGCCGAAGATTAACGGGACGTTTTGAAATTGCCTCGTTTTGTGATATGTTCCTTCACATTGGGTCGGGCGGTGAGCGAAACATGCGCGCCGCCCGCGTTTGCGACAGAATCCCGCCCATGAAGGCGGGATCGGCCAGAGGTTTGGTGATCCGTTTCCGTAACTGATGTTCCTGAGCTTTCCCCTCCGACGGAGTTTCCGGCGGTCGAGAAGCTGTTTTCGTCAGTCAAGCGCGTATCGCTCCGTCCCTGCGTCCGGGAAAGGAATAACATGACGAGCAAGACCGGTCTGGAATTCAAGGTTGGCGACGCGGTGGTCTATCCCGCGCACGGCGTCGGCAAGGTCGCCGCGGTGGAAACCCAGGAAGTCGCGGGCATGAGCCTGGAGGTCTATGTCGTGACCTTCGACCACGAAAAGATGACCCTGCGCGTCCCGACCAAGAAGGCCAAGACCGCCGGCCTGCGCTCGCTGGCCAATGACGATGTCGTCTCGCGCGCCCTGACCACGCTGAAGGGTCGCGCCCGCATCAAGCGCACCATGTGGAGCCGTCGCGCCCAGGAATATGAGGCCAAAATCAACTCCGGCGACCTGATCTCGATCGCCGAGGTGGTCCGCGACCTGCACCGCGCCGACAGCCAGCCTGAACAGTCGTACTCGGAGCGCCAGCTCTATGAATCGGCCTTGGATCGGATGGCCCGCGAGGTCGCCGCCGCCAACCGCATCGACAAGGACGCCGCCGTCCAGCTGCTGGCCAAGTCCCTCAGCGCCAAGAAGGCCGTCGTCGCCGCCAACGAAGCCGCCGATGCCGCAGAGGCCGAAGCCGCCTGAACGGCGGACGACTGAATGAAGAAAAGGCCCGGGATCGCTCCCGGGCCTTTTTCTGTGTCGGTCTAATGGGCCGTCGCGAGATGGCCGGGTTGGCGCTCATCGCCGTCGACAGCTGCGCGAGATCCGGTCGGCATCACTGCCACGAGGCGCGACGGGAAGGCCATCAGGCTGATGACATAGCCGATGATCGCGCTGCCGCTGTAGCCGACCACCGGCGTCGGATAGTTGCCGAGCGCCGCCGCGAGAATGAGCCCGGCCCAGACGGCTCCGAAGACAGCATTCAGCGACGGGTCGACGGTCGGACCCCGACGCGCCGCCAGGGCGGGGACCACCAGGAGCAGGGAGCCCAAGAGGACGGCCAGTCCGGCGAGCGGGTGGACGGATGCCGCCGTGTGCAGGATCCGATCGACGAAGGGGACGGCTGGGGATGGGTCGGCGCGGGCCACGGTGACGGCGAAGGCGATGAGCGCCGCCAAGGCCGCCATGACGCTGTTCCGGTCCGGTTTGAGTAAGGCCAGCACCATAAGACCAGCCGCAAACGCTCCGGCTGTGCCCCGGTCGGGCTGAAGCGCCAGTCCGGCGGCCGCGACCACCAGCCCGAGCGTGGACAGGGTATCGCGCGAGCGTGCGAACAGCACCGCCATCAAGGGAACGACCATCAGGCCCGGCTGAAGCGAAAGCCCACCGACCACGAACCAACGGGTGACCCCATCGGCGCTGACCCCGACCAGCGCGACGGCCAGGACGATGAAGCCCAGCACCAGATTGAGGCCGCCGGGTCTGAGGTGATCGCGCGCCTCGGCCGTGCTCAGGGTCGCCAGGACGATGAAGCCGAACGCGAGCGCCCCAAGATTGACCAGTCCATAGGCCGTCGGGGCTCCGGCGATCGCCAGGTAGGTCACGCCCGCAGCGGTCGCGGCGATCGCGCAGATCACCCCCAGCGCGCGCGGGCGCTCCATGATTGTGGTCAGCGCGTTCATGGTCGCGAAGCTCCGAACTAGGTCCGCGATCAGCGGCATCCGTGAGAACTGATGATTGACGGCCGCCCGAAGCGCCCAGCCCAGGCAGCCGAGGGCGAAGACCCAGGCCTCCGTCCTTGAGTTCATGAGATGGACTTCCTGCACGGCCGCGCGACCCCATTCGCGCAAACCCGGGGGCAGGAGACACATGGCCCATTCGACCATGCGTGCGGGCATATCATTGGGATTGAGGCTCACGCGAAACGCTCGCGCAGCGGTGCCGTGAGCTGTCCCACGGGATTGTTCGCCGCCAGCTGCTGGCCGGACGCCGTCAGCCGGTAGGCGTGACGGGCGGGTCGACCCGGTGTGTCGGGAACCTGCCACTCGGCCTCTAGATAGCCATCGGCGGCGAGCCGAGCCAGAAGCGGATACAGTGTGCCCGACTTGATGTCCGCCTCGCGGCACAGATCGTAGCCGTGCCGCCAACGCCGCGTATCCTCGGACATCACTGCCAACAGGCGTCGAGCGGGCGCGGAAAGAGATCGGGATCGGCTCATCCCGACATAAATCTACATAGGTAGATTTATGTCAATCCGTCCAGTTTCAGAAATACTCCGCCCCCGCCGGGCACTGGGCGGATATCCGACGGGCGTTGATGCTGGCGGGCAGATAGGGCGTCCCCCGCGCCAGCTGGGCCCCGCCCCGGAAGCGGAACGTCTCCGCCTCATAAGGCCCGTTCAGTCGCACGTTGACGCGGCGGCCCTTCCTGTCCGTGCAGGTGCCCTCGAACCGAGCATTGCCGCCGCCGACCTCGCGCACCGGATAGGTGCATTGCCAGCGCCGCGTGGACAGGCCGCCGAAGAAGCGGTTGATCTCGGACGCCCGCACGCATTTCTGTTCGGTGTCACGAATGCCCACCGCGCTGGTGGTGTATTCCCAGTATCCCGGTTGCGGCGTCGGCGCGCTGGCCTGCCGGGCCGAGGATGGTGCCGCCAGCACGATCGCGCCCAGGACGGCGGGCAGGGCCACAACCAGGCTACGTGTCAGTCGGGAAGGCAGGGTCATGGTCGAACTCTCGGTCTCGGCGATCGGCTTCGCTTCTGGCCTGACTATATGGCGGGATTTGAACCGGGGCTGAATGGGGGTCGGCACCGAATCCCTAGCCTTGACGGATCGACCCCGGTTCCTCTATACGGCCCCCTCTCGCGCAAGGGCCTCCCTTGCGCGTCTTCATTTCATGCCCCGTCCCGCTCGTCGAGCGGATCGCCGGGGCCGACGATAAGGATCACGCGATGTCGCGTCGTTGCGAACTCACCGGTATCGGCCCGATGGTCGGAAACCGCGTCAGCCACTCGAATGTCAAGACCAAGCGCCGCTTCCTGCCGTCGCTGAAGAAGGTCAAGCTGGCGTCCGAGGCCCTGGGCCAGTCCTACACTCTGCGGATTTCCAACGCCGCCTTGCGCACCCTGGACTACAAGGGCGGTTTGGACGCCTATATCGTCAAGGCTGGTGACGAGCAGCTCTCGCCCGCCGCCCAGAAGATCAAGCGCCAGGTCAAGGCCAAGCTGGCCGACGCTGCCGCCGCGTGATTTCGGCGACGGACTGATGTTGAGCGAGGCCGGTGGAAACACCGGCCTTTTTCTTTGCCTGAATGCCGTGGACCGCTAGGCTGACGACATGACTTTTGTGGAGCGTGGCGTGAGAGCGATCAGTCTTCTGGCGGGCCTCGCGGTCGCTGCATCGGCTTCGTTCGCTCTGGCCCAGGATCTTCCGACCCCGCCCGCCTCCACCCCCTTCACCCTGTCCAGCGGAACGCCGCGCACGCCGGAACAACTGGCGATGCGGTTCGACCTCGCCGACCTCGCCATCCGCGTCCTGCCCGACACCGAGTCCGTCGAAGCCGTCGCCACCCTGACCTTCACCGCCACTACACCGCTGGAGCGGATCGTCGTCGAACTGGACAGCCGGTTCGCGATTTCGGAGATTGCGGTCGACGGCCAGCCCGTCGCGCCTGACGCCTGGACCAACCCGGAGGGTCGGCTGACCCTGACCCTGCCCGCGCCCTTGGCCGCCGGTCAGACGACCGTCATCCGCATCGCCTATTCCGGCCAGCCCCATCAGGCCAGGAACGCCCCTTGGGACGGCGGTTTCGTCTGGAGAAAGACGCCGGACGGCAAGCCCTGGATCGCCACTGCGGTGCAGGGCGAGGGCTGCGACCTGTTCTGGCCCTGTATCGACCATCCGCAGGGCGAGCCGACGCGCGTCGATCTGCATATCACCGTGCCGTCCGATCTGGCGGCCCCATCCAACGGCCGGCTGGTCGGCACAAGCGACAACGGCGACGGAACCACGACCTGGAACTGGACCGCGCGCGATCCAAACACCTATGCCATCGCTCTGAACGTCGGCCCTTATCAGGAGATCGCGGGCACCTATGCCAGCCGGTTCGGCAACACCATCCCGCTGTATTTCTGGCATCTGCCGATCGCCGATGCCTCGAAGCCTCAGGCCCTGTTCGACCAGTTCGCCCCGATGCTGGACTTCTATGAGGCCACCGTCGGCCCCTTCCCGTTCGGCGACGAGAAGATGGGCGTCGTCGAGACCCCGCACCTGGGCATGGAGCACCAGACCATCAACGCTTATGGCAACGGCTACAAGCTGGACGGCAAGGGCTACGACTGGCTGTTGCAGCACGAACTGGCGCACGAATGGTTCGGCAACCAGCTGACCAACGTCAGTTGGGACGACATGTGGCTGCACGAAGGTCTGGGCAGCTATATGCAGCCGCTCTATGCGCGTTGGCTGAACGGCGACCGCTATATGCAGACCGAGCTGGCCGAGATGCGCCAGACCCTGACCAACCGGTTTCCGCTGGTCTCGGGGGCCGAACGGGACGCCGGCACCGTCTATGAGGGGGCAACCGGCCCGGGGCTGGATCTATATTACAAGGGCGCTCTGGTGGCGCATTCCCTGCGGCTGTTGATCGGGGACGAGGCCTTCCATCGGTCGGTGACGCGGCTGGTCTATGGCCGCCCCGATCCGAGACCGGGCAATTTCGCGCCGCGCTACGCCACCACCGCCGACTTCATCGCCATCGTCAGCGACGAGGCCGGGCGCGACATGCGCTGGTTCTTCGATGTTTATATCTATCAGGCGGCTCTGCCCGTCCTTCAGACCACGCGCGCAGGCGACCGGATGACGCTGGAATGGAGCAGCGGCCCCGCCTTCCCCATGCCCGTGACGGTCGAGGTCGATGGCCAGGTCCGCGAACTGCCCATGACGGAGGGGCGCGGCGAGATCGCGCTGGAGCCTGACAGCCACGTCCTGATTGACCCGGACAATGCGGTGCTGCGTCAGCTCGACTTCATCGACGCCTGGAAGGCCTCACAGACCCGCAACTGATTGTCAGGCCGCCTTGGCCGAGATCGACTGACGCACCAGTTCGCACGTTCCTTGGGTGCTCAGGAATGCGATGTCCGCCGCGTCTCGCCCGCAGGCGATCCGCACCAGACCCTCGATGGGGGCGAGGCCCGTAGGATCGACCAGCCACCAGCCGTTCGACAGCCAGATCTCGAAAATGGCGTGGAAGTCCGGCGGGCTCAGCTGATGCGCATAGGCGCTGACCGCCCGCGCAGGGATCCCCGACGCCCGGCACAGGGTGATCCCCAGATGGGTGAAGTCCCGGCAGACGCCCGCCCGGTCGATGAAGGTCCGCGCGGCCGTCGTTTCCGAATCCGAAACGCCGCGCTCATAATCGACATTGTCGGTGATCCATTTCAGGATCGCCAGCACCCGTTCGCCGCCGGTGGTCTCGCCGAACTGTCGCTCGACGAACCGACCGAATTGGTCCGACGGGCAGTACCGGCTGGGCCACAGATAAGTCAGCACCTCGGCCGGCAGGTCGTTCCAGTCGTGCTGGACCGTGACGGGCGGCAAGCCCTTCAGGATGCCATTATCGACCGTCGCCTCGTAGACCACCGACACCTCCCCCTCCAGCCGCGCGCGCAGCGTCCGGGCCCCGAACTCGGTGTCCTCGTCTTCGTGGAACTCGACATGGGGGGTTACGGTCAGGGTCTCGTCGACGATGTCCTGACCCGGCCAGTGGGCGACCTTGATCTGATAGATCGCATCCGTCGGCGGGTCGAAACGATAGACGAGCTCGGAGCGGACGCGGAGTTTCATGGGCGGCCCTTGCGCGCGGTACATGTCGGTTATGGGATCGGCATCAGAACGCCGCGCGACGGCAGCCGTTCCGGGTCGTCAATACAGGTGGTCTAGCAGGCTCGGCCAGTCACGCACCATGAATGATGCGCGGGATTTCGATATCCGGCTGCGGCAACCCGCCGTGGTCTTGTCTTGACGCCGCAGAGGTTTTGCATGGATGATCGGTTCAACCTCAGGAGAGCCGTCCATGATCGCCGCCTTCCTCGTCGCCATGTCCCTCCAGGTCGGCCAAGGGGCGTACATCGTCTCGGCCAGACCGCCGTTGGCCGATCGACAGGTCGTCGCCCAGACCACGAATGCCGGTACCCGGGATCCGAACTCGACCCAGCCCGTCTGCCGGATGGAGCCGGTGACCGGCACCCGCTTTCCTGTTCGCGTCTGCCGCTCGCCGCGGACAGCGCGACTGGAGCGAAACGAGACCCAGGACCTGCTCCGCAATGGTCAGGGCCTGCCCGACCTGCCGCCGGAACTGCGCGGCCATAGGAAGCCAGGCATCTAGCGTCAGGGCAAGACGCCCGGCACCCGCATCGCGATCATCTCCCGCCCCTGACGGCTGATGCCGTACAGCATGCCCGGATCGCTCTCGTCCCAGTCGATGGCCTGACCCTCGGCCGCGATGCCGATCGTGGCGACGTGATCCAGCACGGCCCCGCCCAAGGGCAGGGTCAGCACATACAGTTCCGGCAGGTCGTGGCCCGTGATATACAGCCGCCCGTCCGGCCCCCAGCCGCCACCGGACGACGACGTCGGGGCCATCCGTGTCAGCACCGACGCCGGCAGGCTCCAGCTCTCCAGTCGCCGCCACTCGTCGTCGAATTTCACCAGCGTGGTATGGCGGTGATCGCGCGGGGCCTCGCCGCCGCGCAGGTCATAGTTGGCGAACATGGCCCACCAGACCCCGTCCTTGCGATCGACCCAGGTCAGCGACCCCGTGCCCTGGCCAAGCGACACAGTCCGCCTGTGTTCCAGCGTCGCCGGATCGAACACCTCGACCGCGCTCCAGTGCGGCACCGCCGGATAGTTGGACGCTCCGCAGACCAGCTCGCCTTCGATCAGGGCACAGGAATTGATGTGCGGAAACCGCGCCCGATCGCCGGTCCAGATCGCCTGGCGTTCGCCGGTCGTCTTGTCGTAGCGGGCGATCGTGGCGTTGTTCACGGCGTACACAGCGTCGGCGGTGACCGCCACGCCCTGACCCGCCTCCGGGGCGGGATAGCGGCGGACCACCTCAGCCTGACCGGCCAATACCACCGGCGGCAGCACGGCATGGGCAGCGGCTGGCGCTGCGGGGGCCTGCTGCAGCGCCATGGCCAGGATCAGGGCAGAGATCATCCGGTCATCCCTTTAGAAGCTGGCCGAGATGCCGACCCAGAAGGTGCGGCCATATTCCGCCGACTCCTGCAGGAAGCGCTGCCCCGGCCCCGTATTCTCCTGACGCCCCGAATCCGACAGGTTCTGCGCCTCGAAGAAGGCGGTCAACCGCTCGTCGAACCGCCAGCTGACGCTGGCGTCGATCAGGTGGCGACCCTTCCAGTACTGGTCGGCATTGGGGATGGTGTCGTTGATCGTCTCCAGGAACCCGCCGATGTAGTTGTGCGAGATCCGGCCCTCGAACGGCCCCTTCTGATAGTAGAGGGTGGCATTGGTCGTCGTGTCCGGCTGCAGGAAGAAGCCCGTCGTGCGCGGCCCCCGGCTGGTCCGAAAGGTGAACTCCGTATCCAGGAAGGTGGCGTTCAGATTGACCCCGAAGCCGTCGAACGGCGCGGGCAGGAAGGTGAAGGCCTGCTGGAACGCCAGCTCGATGCCGGTGATCTTGGCCGTCTGGGTATTCTGGGGCGTGCGGACCTCGACGGCCTCGACGCCGCGACCGATGCCCAGATCGATCTGCTGGATCGAAGACAGGGTGAATATCTCGTTCTCCAGATCCTTGTTGAACACCGCCACCGAGATCAGGCCGTCGTCGGGGTAGTATTCGACGGACAGGTCCAGCCCCTCGCTCTCGCGCGGTTGCAGGTTCGGATTGCCTCGGGCCAGCACAGCCTGTGACCCGTTGAACGTCAGGGTCTCGCGCGCGGAAAGATCGCCATAGTTGGCCCGGCCGATGGTGTTGGTCCAGGCCGCGCGGACCACGAGGCGGTCGGTGGCGTCCCAGCGCGCATGAACGCTGGGCAGGACATTGTCGTAGTCGCCCTGGCTGTTCACCGGGGTGAAGACCGTGCCCTGCTGGCGGAAGGAGTCGGATTCCACCTCGGTCTTCTCGTAACGGAGACCGCCCAGCAGGGTGAAATCGTTCCAGCGATAGGAGGCCTGGGCATAGGCGGCCGCGACGTCTTCCTGGACCTTGAAGTCGGACGGCAACGTCACGGTCGCAGTGTTGAAGCTGGCGCGGTTGGCGGCGAAGAAGGCATTGGCCAAGTCGACATCGACACGCGGCGTCAGCAGGTATCGGCTGTTGATCAGTTGCGTCGGCCCGACGCCCGCGACAGGCGCGAGCGTGTAGTTGAAGCCCGCCACCGTCGTATAGGTCAGTTGGGTCGAATCGACCTCATGCTCGGTCGAGCGCAGCACGCCGCCGAACTTGGCCTTCAGATTGCGGGTGTCGCCGCCGTCGTCGAAGGCGGCATCGGCCCGGGCCTCGATCACGTCCTCGGTGCCCTCGGTGAAGGCGTCGCGGCGGTTCAGGTGGACGAAATTCGCCGGGTTGCGTGTTGCCGCCTTGTTGAACGGCGTGAAGATCGGGAAGAAGTCGGTCGTATTGTAAGTGAAGCCATATTCCGCCCCGCGCGCGTCAGCGGTGCGGAACTCTTCCGATGTGTTCTCCTCTTCCACGCTCGAGCTGGAATATGTCAGGTTACCGCTCAGCAGCCACTGGTCAGTGACATCCCATTCGCCGCCACCCTGGACCAGGCCAATGGTCCGCGTCGTGATCGGCTGGTTCAGCTGGATGATGTTGCGGCCGCGCGCGAAGGTGCCGGTGGTCGGGGTCTGGGCGGTCACGTTGCCGATCGGCTCGGCGCGATTCTCTATCCGCTCCTCGTCGTCCTCGATGGTCGAATACAGGCCCGAGATGTCGAACCGCATCGTGTCGGACGGCCGCCATTCCAGCTTGGCATTGGCCCCGGTCCGGTTCTTGGTATTGTTGTACCAGAAGGTCCGCAACTGCACTGGCACCTGGATGCCGTTGCCGGTCGTCGAACCGGAGTCCACCGGCGCGCCCGCCGCCGTGTATTCGCGCACCGAGGGGTTGGCCACCTCGACCTGAGGGATGTCGTAGTCGAGCTGTTCCTGCGACCCGCCGATGACGATGCCGAACTGGTCGTTAGGCCCGAAGGTGGTGCCGGTGGCGAAGCTGAGGCGATAGGACTGTTCGTCGTTCCGCACGTCGCCGCTGCGCTCATAGTATCCTGCCGAAGCCAGGGCATCGAAGAACGGACGCCCGCGCGCGAAGGCCGACCGGGTCGAGACGTTGATCACCCCGCCGATGGCATTGCCGTCGTTCTCCGGCGTCACCGTCTTGATGACCTCCAGCCGCCCGGCGACGACCGAGGGCACGATGTCCAGCGGGATGGACCGGCCATTGGTATCGACCGAGGCCACGATCGCCCCGTCCACCGTGGTGCGATTGTAGGTCGAGGTCAGGCCGCGCAGGACCGGAAACCGCGGCTCGCCTTGATCCTCCTGGACCGACACGCCGGGAATGCGGCGGAGCGCAGCGGCGGTGTTGTGGTCCGGCAGCTTGCCGATGTCGTCGGCGGAGACGACGTCCTCGACCACGAAACTCTGGCGTTTGACGGCTATAGCCTGGCGCTGGGCCTCGCGCTGGCCGGTGACGACGATCTCGTCGACCGTGGCCTCATCCTGGGTCGGGGCGGTTGCGATCACCTGGGCGAAGGCGGTGGTCGAAAGCGCGCTGGAGGCCAGCAGAACGGCGGCGAATCCCGCCCGGCGAAGGTTGGTCATGGTCGTCCCCCAGAATTCGATCTGAGGGCGGCGTTAGTCCGGACGTGCGTCGCCCCGGCGTCGATTCCACGACGGGGCCGACAAATGACGACGACGAATTGATGAGAACTGCAACCCTTTACGGACCACCGTTCCGCGATGCGGCCCGGACGTTTCGCGTCAGACGAAAACCGTCAGGGCTCCAGCTCGATGTCCCAGTACAGATAGTCCAGCCAGCTCTGATGCAGATAGTGCGGCGGGAACCGGCGACCGGCGTCCTGAAGCTGCCAGGCGTTGGGGCGATGCGGCATGCGCCGGATCGGCATCGACGCCTGCTGCGGCGTTCGGCCCCCCTTCCGCAGATTGCAGGGCGAACAGGCCGCGACGATATTCTCCCACGTCGTGCGCCCGCCTTGGGATCGCGGCAGGACGTGGTCGAACGTCAGGTCGCTGGTGCTGTGGCAATACTGGCAGGTGAAGCGGTCGCGCAGGAAGACGTTGAACCGGGTGAAGGCCGGCGTCCGGTCCTGATCGACATAGGATTTCAGCGCGATCACGCTGGGCAGCCGGATTTCCATCGACGGGCTGCGGACCACCTTGTCGTACTGGGATACGACATCGACGCGGTCCTGATAGACAGCCTTGACCGCCTCCTCCCACGGCCAGAGCGACAGCGGATAGTAGGACAGCGGCCGGAAATCGGCGTTCAGCACCAGGGCCGGAAAGCCGGTGTTGGTGCGGGTCGGGTGCAACATCAGACGCTCCCGCGCGGCTGATGGATCTGGGCTACGAACGAACTGAAGACGCGTCTCCTTCGATCTGACGCTCTTAGCCTAGCCTTGATTCGACGGTCCCGCCATGACGATCCGGTGTCCGTTCGATGAAGATGTCAGCCGCGCGCCAGACCGCCCGGAAAGCCCGGCAGGCTCCACCCCCAGCGCAAGGCCCCCGCCCGCAGGGTGAATCCGGCGATCGAGGCGACGATGGCGGCGGGCCAGGTCTCGACCTCCCAGGCGCGCGCCACGACATAGACGGTGGCCGCCAGCAGGGCTGCGGACACTGTGATCTCCCTCCGAAGCAGGATCGACGGCTGTCCCGCCAGGATGTCGCGCACGATGCCCCCGAAACAGGCCGTCAGCGCCCCCATGACGATACAGATCAGCGGCGCGACCTCGAACGCCTCGGCCTTGGCCGCCCCGAGCACGCCATAGGCCGCCAGCCCGATGGCATCCAGCCACAGCAAGGCCCGGAACCGCCACGGCCCGGCCCCGATCAGCCACACCGCCAAGGCTCCCGCCAGACAGACGGCGATATAGCGCCAGTCCTGCACCCAGAAGACCGGCGCACCGATCAGCAGATCGCGCAAGGTCCCGCCGCCGACGCCGGTGATGGCCGCGAAGAAGGCGAAGGTGACCAGGTCGTGCTTTTCCCGCGCGGCGGCCAGGGCTCCCGTCGCGGCGAACACCGCCACGCCCGCGAAGTCCAGCGCGCCGAGCACCGTCTCGGGGTTGGCGATCGCCGGGTCCACGATGGGGGTCATCCTTGTTGGCCCCCATCGCCGCGCGCGCGGCGCTCGTCTGCTTGAGGGGCCGCGACGTCCAGCACGATCTCGCCCCGCTTCACGCCCGTGTACCAGGCCCACAGCAGATGGGTCGCCACCGCCCGGTGCGGGCGCCACATCTCGGCCCGCGCATAGGCCGCCTTCTGGTCCGGCCGGGTCTTGGTCCCGTCGGCCCATTTGATGGCTTCCTGAAGCGCCACGTCGCCGCCGGGAAACACGTCCAGCCGCCCTTCGCACATCATCAGATAGGCCTCCGCCGTCCACAGCCCGACCCCCTTCAGCGCCGTCAGGGCGGCGATGGCCTCGGAATCGGACAGGGTCTGCATATGCTCCAGATCGATGCGGCCATCGAGCTGGGCCAGGGCCATGCCCTGTCCGTAGGTGGCCTTCTGTCGCGACAGACCCATGCCGCGCAGACTGTCCAGATCGTGCGCCAGCAGGGCCTGCGGCGTGATCTCCCCCAGCCCCACCTGTAGTCGCCCCCAGACCGAGGCGGCCGAGGCCACCGATACCTGCTGTTCCACGATCATCCGGAACAGCCCCTCGAACCCACCCGGCCGCAACCGCCACTCCAGGGGCGGGGTCTGGGCATGGGCGCGGGCCAGAGCCGGGTCGGCGGCTGCCAGGGCCACGCGCGCGGCGGCGATCTGTTCGGGCGTGGGGGCGGTCAGGGTCATTCGGGTTTTCGTGATCGGTCGACAGGTTGGCGGCGGCGATCTAGCCTTTGCCCATGCTCAGTCTGGACGAACTTCTGCATCCGATCACGCCCGAGCGGTTCATGGCCGACTATCATGGCCGAAAACCGCTGCATATCCCGGCGGGTGAAGGGGCACCCAAGCGAGCGATGCTGGACTGGGCGCGGTTCAATGCGCTGTTGGCCCAGACCTCGAACTGGACGGCGTCACGCCTGCGGATGGTGCGCGACAACGAGCCGATCCCGCCCGAGCATTTCTGCACCCCCGTGACGGATCAGTCGGGTACGACGCTGCGGCCCGCCCCCGCCAAGGTCGAGGTTCTGCTCTCGACCGGCGCCAGTCTGATCGCCAACGACATCGAACCCCTGTCGCCGGACACCGCACGACTGGCCGAAACCCTCAGCCAGGCCTTCGCCGCCAGCGTGTCGGCCAATGCCTATTGCTCGTTCGGCGGGGTCCAGGCCTTCGGCACCCATTTCGACCTGCATGACGTTTTCGCCATCCATTGCGAGGGCGAAAAGACTTGGCGGCTGTATCAGAGCCGTGCCGACAGCCCCGTGGCCTATCCGGTCACGGAGGATCGCCTGCGGCCGTGGTTTGGTCAGACGCGCGGTGCCCTGATGCAGGAGGTGCGAATGAAGCCAGGTGACGTCCTATATCTGCCGCGCGGCTGGTATCACGACGCCCTGGCCGATGCCGATCCCGGCAATGCGTCGCTGCACCTGACCTATTCAGTGACACCGCTGTATGGGCGGATCGTCTTCGGCCTGCTGGAGAATGCGGCGATGCAGGATCCGGCCTTCCGAGCCTATTTCCCGACCGCCAGTCAGGATGGCGGACAGGCGCTGGCCGAACATCTGATGGACCTGGGGCGCAGGCTGGCCGCGCTGACGGCCTTGCCTCAGTTCAGGGACGAGATCGCCGCCGCCCAGCAACGGCTGGTCCGGCGGCCGGCGACCTACGACCTCCCGCACCGCAAGCCGCTGACGCTCTATGCCCCGACCAATCTTATGCCGCCGGCCTTCACCGGCCCGATGGCCGAGGCGATCGGCTGGGCGATGGCGCAGCAGCGGTTCGCCATCGAGGACATGATCGCCGAGTTCGACGTCCTGAGCGAGGCCGACATCCGTGCCGCCGTCGCCCGGACCGAGACTGCCGGGGCCCTGAAACGGGTCGGCTGAGCGTGGCCTTCGTCACCCGCTTCGCCCCATCGCCGACCGGTCGTCTGCACAAAGGTCACGCTTTTTCGGCCCTGACGGCGTGGCGGGCGGCAAAGGCGGCGGGGGGGCGGTTTCTGCTGCGGATCGAGGACACCGACTTCACCCGCTGTCGGCCCGAGTACGAGGCGGCGGTTCTGGAAGACCTGGCCTGGCTGGGGCTGGATTGGGAACGGCCGGTGCGGCGTCAGTCGGAACACCGCAGCGACTACGCGGCCGCGCTGGAGACCTTGCGGGACCAGGGCGTCCTCTACCGCTGCTTTCGGACCCGCAAGGAACTGATGGCCCTGGCCGGGGGAGCGCCCCATGCCGACGATCCGGCGGATGTTCAGGCCTTCGTCGGCGGACCGATCCATCCGGACGAGGAGGCAGAGCGGCTGGCGAGGGGAGAGGCCTTCGCTTGGCGGCTGTCTCTGGCGGAGGCGCAGGAGCGGCTGGGCGAACTTCAGACCCTGACCTGGGTCGAGGAGGGCAGCGAGGCCCCCGGCCTGAAGCATGCGAGGCCCGAGCGGCTGGGCGACATGGTGCTGGGGCGAAAGGACATCGGGGCGGGCTATGTCATCGCCTCGGTGGTCGACGACGCCTTGCAGGGCGTCACCCACGTGATCCGGGGCGAGGACCTGATCGCGACCACGTCGATCCAGCGGGCGTTGCAGGCCTTGCTGGGCTTGCCGACGCCGGTCTATCGCCACCACCGCCTGCTGCTCGATGCCCAGGGCAGGCGGTTCGCCAAGCGCGACCGGGCCGAGACCCTGGCCGCGATCCGCGAAGGCGGCATCCCGGCCGAGGCCCTGATCGCAGAGATCGACGGCCTCGGCCTGTAGTGGCCCCGCGTCAGGCGTTGGCGGCGGTCGGCATCTGGGCGGCGCGCTGGAACGCCAGGGCGATCAGACGGTCCCAGCCCAGCAGGGAGACGAGGTGGGCATAGATCTGGCCCAGCGCGCCGTTGTCGCGCAGTTCGGCGAGTTTCTCGGGTGACAGGGCCTTCAACTTGTCCTCGGAGACGGCGAAATATTCGGCCAGCTTCTGGGGCGTGCCGGGGGTGCCGTCCGGGTTGCGCGGCGTGAAATTGGCCTCGCGGGTTTCGAACAGGTCGAGATCGGTCAACAGTTTGACGAAACTGTCGGTGCGGGCGCGTTCCTGTTCGAAATTGTTGCAGAACTCCATGGCCTGGTTGACGTAGGCGGTCGGCTGGCCGTTCTCGAACAGCGGCACTTCGCCGCCCTCGACCAGGAAGGGCGCGGCGCGGTCGACGCACAGGATCATGCGGTTCTGGCTGTCGTCGTTGGCGAAGACGAACGGGTAGCGGCGGACATAGGCGGGGATATAGGCCTCGGGCCGGAAGTCGCCGGCGGCGTCGACGTACAGGTTCTCGTCCTGACGCAGGCCCATGACGGCGCAGGGCTGTTTGTTGTCGCCCAGGAAGACCACCGGATAGGACAGGGCACCCGGCGCGAACTCGGTCACGGTCAGGGGCACGATGTGGCTGGTGGCCACGAAGGCGTAGGGCTTCTCGACCGGGTTAACGCCGAGCGCCCCGTGCAGGTCCGACGACAGCGGCTCGGGCTTGGAATAGAACAGGACGTTGCCGGCCAGAGGGCCGTTGTCTTGGAGGGTGTCGGTCATGAAGGCGCGGGCTCTGAGGGGAAAGACAGGAAGGCGGGCCTTCTAGCTTACGGGCGCGGATGCGGCAAACAGAGCCGTTCCGATGGGCGGGCGGGATATTCCTAGAACCGGTAGGTCACCCCGACGCGCAGATTGCGACCCGGCAGGGGGGCGATGTCCTTGAGGAAGGAGGCGTGTTCGCGGGCTTCCTCGTCGGTCAGGTTGGCGGCCTCGGCAAAGAGGGTGACGTTGCGGTCCTTGAACGGTCGGACGGCGCCGGACAGGTTGACCAGGGTGTAGCTGTCGGTCGGGAGCTCGAAATCGGCGACCTCGTCCTGTTCGCCGACGTGGCGGACTTCCAGCGTCGCGTCATACATCCCCGAGGTCCAGGCCAGCCGGGCCGTCGCCGAGTAGGGCGGAATGCGCGCGGCGGGGCCCAGGTCGGTGTCGGCATCGACGTAATCGACCGCGCCCTCCATGGCCAGGGTCCGGTCTCCATCGGACCACAGGTCGTAGCTGGCCTCGGCCTCGAACCCCTTGAACTCGGCGTCGGTCTGGACGTAGGCGAAGATGGGGAACAGCTCGTTCTCTTCCTCGAACAGGAAGTCCTCGCCAGTCGGGCGCTGGTCGATGAAGCCGTCGTACTTGGCGCCATAGACATGCAGGTCCAGCTCGAACGGGCCGTTGGCATAATGGGCGGTCCCCTCCAGCGTCGTGACCTTTTCGCTGTCGAGGTTGACGTCGCCCTGTTCGAAGACGCCGGTGGCGATGTGGACGCCGTCGGCGAACAGTTCGACCTCGCTCGGCGCGCGCTCGTTACGCGACAGGCTGAGACCCAGGAACAGGCCGGTCGCCGGACGCGCGAACACCGAGGCCGAGGCGGCCAGGCTGTCGTACTCGCGGTCGATGACGTCGCCGCCGCCGATCGGCGTGGCCGACAGCTCGCGACGGTCGTAGCGCAGGCCGCCCTCGAAGCCGTAGCGGCCGAGGTCGTAGCGTTGCACCGTGTAGACGCCGGCTTCGGAGATTTCCGTCTTCGGCACGAAGGCTTCCTCGCCAATGGCATCGAAGTCGCGGTCCAGGATCTGACCCCCGATCACGCCCTGCCAGCCGTCGCGATCCGCCTGGATCAGTTCGGCCCGGCCCTCATAGCCGGAGGATTGGAAGATGGTGCCGACCTCTTCGCCCTCGAACTCCGTGTGTTCGTAGTCGGCATAGCCGGCGTCGAGGCGGAATTTCTCGAAGAAGCCGTCGCCGAGCGCCCGCTCGGCCCGGAAATCGTAGCGGGTCTGTTCCAGTTCGATCGTCACCTCCTCTTCGGCGACGGTGCCATAGTTGGACTGGGTGTTCTTGACCGAGACGCCGACGAAACCCTTGTCATCGACGTATGAGACGCCCGCCCCGACCTGTTCGATCTCGGCGGCACTGTTGACGACCGTGCCGGTGTCCTCGCGGTCGATGCCATCGGCCTCGGCGAGGCGTTCCGAGATGGGCGAGCCGGGGATGTCGTAGTCGTCGCTGTCGCGGCGGAAGCCGTCGACGGTGAAGACCAGGGGGCCTGCATTGGCCTTCAGCTGGGCACCGATGCCGTAGCCTTTGTCCACCGTCGAATATTGGGTCGAGACATGGCCATCCAGACCGTTCTCGGCCCGGGTCGTGGGCACCCGCTCGTCGATGATGTTGACCACGCCACCGATAGCCGAGCCGCCGAACACCAGGGTCGAGGGGCCGCGCACGATCTCGATCCGGCTGGCCTCGGCGGGGTCCACAGCGACCTGGTGGTCCGGAGAGACGGAAGAGGCGTCGATCAGACCCAGGCCGTTGGTCAGCACCTGCACCCGCGGCCCCGACAGCCCGCGGATCACCGGGCGGCTGGCGCCGGGGGCGAAGTTCGAGCTGCGCACGCCGGGCAGGCCGTTGACCAGATCGCCCAGGGTCGCGACCGGCGCGACGCCCAGCGCCTGTTCGTCCAGGACGTCCACCGCCAGCAGGCTGGCGCGTTCGTTGACGCCGAACGGGGTGCCGGTGACGACGATCTCGCCCAGGTCGGCGGGCTGCTGCGGTAGGTTCTGCGGGGCTGTCTGGGCCTGGGCGGTCCCGGCCATCAGGGCGGCACCGGCGCTGGCAGCGAGGAGGACGGATCGCGAAACGGGGGACAGGCGCATCGGGGCACTCGGCGAACAGGGGAGGATCACTTCTGTTATGAGATAACATCACGCATCGTCAAGCGGCGATGGTTGCGGCGGTGCCGATGACCGACTAGCTGTCACCCATGGGTAGCCCTTGCGCACACGACCACGCCGATGGAGGGCTGAGCCCCGCCGAGATCGATGTCGCCCTGAGCGCCGCCGAGGGACGCTGCGTGGACGGCGGCGAGCGGATGACGGCCCCGCGTCGCCGGGTGCTGGAGCTGCTGCTGAACGCGGGCGAACCGGTCAAGGCCTATGACCTGATCGCGCGGTTCGGGGCCGACGGCCAGGCCGCCAAGCCGCCGACCGTCTATCGCGCGCTGGAGTTTCTGGAGCGTCAGGGAATGGTGCACCGCATCGCCTCGATCAGCGCCTATGTCGCCTGTACCGGCGGCGACGAGGCCCATGCAGCGGCCTTTCTGATCTGCGACTGTTGCGGCGCGACGCAGGAGGTGCATCCGGCCAAGGGAGACGGCTTCGCCCTGGCCGCCGAGGCCGCGGGCTATGCCATCGAACGGACGACCATCGAGGGACATGGCCAGTGTCCGGCCTGTCGGGTCGCCGAATGACCGGCCCCGGCCTGGCGATGCCGCCTGTCCGATCCCACGTCTGACCCATGGATGCTGCCCTACTCTCTCCGCCGCGCCGCCTGATGGTGCCGATCCGCAACCGGTGGGGTGCGGGCGAGATGGCGGTGATGGATTTCGGCGATCCCAAACGCCCCGTCGATCTGATCTTCGTTCACGGCAACGGGCTGAACGCCGCCACCTATCGCTCCCTTTTGGCGCCCCTGTCGTCGTCCTTGCGGATCCTGGCCCCCGATCTGCGCGGCCATGGCCTGTCGCGACTGCCGACCCAGGCGAAGGGGCGACTGGGGTGGGGCGACTATCGCGACGATCTGGTCTCGCTGATGGACAGTCTGGAGGGGCCGCCGGTGGCCCTGGCCGGGCATTCGATGGGCGGAACCTCTTCGCTTCTGGCTGCGGCCGCGCGCCCGGAGCGGGTGTCGCGCCTGGTCCTGCTGGATCCCGTGATCTTGAGCCCCGCAATGACCTTCATCGTCGGCCTGCCGGTGCTGAGGCGGGTGACGCGGAACATGCCGCTGGCTCAGGGCGCGCGGCGACGCCGGGTGACGTTCGACGACCGCAAACAGGCGCTGGACGCCTATCGCGGGCGCGGGGCCTTCAAGGGCTGGCCCGACATGATGCTGGCGGATTACGTCGGTGACGGCTTCATCGAGGCGGAGGGCGGCGTGTCCCTGGCCTGCGCGCCGGAATGGGAGGCGTCGAATTTTTCGTCCCAGGGGCACGATCCCTGGACGGCAATGAAGGCCGTGGGACGTCCGGTGACGATCCTGAAGGCCGAGCACGGATCGACCTGTTATCTGTCGCGAGGCCGCTCCGGGGTGAGCGTGAGGACCGTGCCGGGGGGAACGCATTTCTTTCCCATGCTGAAGCCGGAAGTGGCCCGCGACGCCCTGTTCGACGCGGCGGTGTGATCGGCGACATCGTTCGTGAGTGCCCGCCAGCTTGGGCGCTGCCGTCTTTTCCCCTATAGAACCCGCCTCCTTTCGCCCCTCTCGAAGGTTTCCCATGCGCTATCTGCACACCATGGTCCGCGTCACCGATCTGGATGCCTCGCTGCGGTTCTGGTGCGACCTGCTGGGCCTGCAGGAGGTGCGGCGCATGGAGAACGAACAGGGGCGCTACACCCTGGTCTTCCTGGCCGCGCCCAGGGATCTTGAACGGTCCGCCGCCGAACGATCGCCCGAGGTGGAGCTGACCTACAACTGGGATCCGGAGACCTATTCCGGTGGGCGCAATTTCGGGCATCTGGCCTACAAGTTCGACGACATCTACGCCGCCTGCCAGCGGCTGGCCGACGGCGGGGTGACTATCAACCGGCCGCCGCGCGACGGGCGGATGGCCTTCGTCCGGTCGCCCGACGGCATCTCGATCGAGCTGCTGCAGGAGGGCGAGCCCCTGTCCCCCGCCGAGCCCTGGGCGTCGATGCCCAACGTCGGGGAATGGTAGGTTTGCGGGCGGTCATCGTTCTGGCGCTGGCGGGGCTGGTCGGGGCCTGCGCCTCGACGTCGGAGACCAATCCGTCGCGCACGGCGACGGAACAGCTGCTGATCGCGCGGGCGGCGGACCGGGCGGTGCAGGGGCTGAGACTGCCGGTGCCGGTGGGGACGCGGGTGTTCGTGGACGACGCCTTCTTCCGCGCCGAGAACGCCAGCTATGCCGTCAGCGCGATCCGCAACGCCCTGTCCGAGGCCGGCTATGCGCTCGCCAACGACCGGGGCTCTGCGGATGCGGTGTTCGAGCTGAGGGCGGGGGCTCTGTCGCTGGAACAGATGCGCCGGGTCGTCGGATTGCCGCCGCTGGCCGTGCCGATCAATGAGACGTTCAACGTGGTCTCGATTCCGGAACTGTCCTTCTACAGCCGCCGCGACCGGGTCGGCGTCGCCGAGTTTTCGGGCTTCGTCTACGACGGACGGACGGGAGCGCCCCTGGGGGCCGTCGCGCCGATGATCGGCGAGTTCCGTATCCGCAGCCACAAGGTCCTGATGGTCATCGCCTGGGGGCAGCAGTCGGTCGACCCCGGCGAAAGCGACCCCGGCGACAGCTGGCGGCAGTTCTGACCTATGAAAAAGCCCGCCGCTCCTGACCGGAACGGCGGGCTTCAGATCTTTGGAGATGCGTCGCGGATCAGCGCGCGAGGGCACCGGCCAGGATGACCTTGACCTGTTTGTCCGCATGGGCCGACAGTTTCTCGACGGACCAGCCGTCATAGGCCGCGCGGCGATAGTTCGACAGATAGGCGTCCCAGATCAGCTCGGTCAGCAGGGTGACATCGGCGTCCTGCTTGATCTCGTTGCTGCCGATGCCGTCGCGCAGGATGTCGGAGATGACGGCGGTCAGCTGGGCATTGACGGCGCGGGCGCGGGTCTCGGCGGCCTGGGGCTGGAACCAGGAACGGGCAACGATGGCCTGGAACAGCGGCAACTGGTCCAGCGAGCCGTGATAGCCGGCGGACAGGGCGCTGGACAGGCGCTCCAGAACCGACCCCTGGCCCGCCCCGCCCTTCAGCGTCTCGGCCAGGCCCGTCATGTCCTCGGTCAGAACGGCCTCGAACAGCTCGGCCTTGTCCTGGAAGTTCGCGAACACGGCACCGGTCGACATCCCGGCTCCCTTGGCGATGTCGCGGATGGTGGCGGGCTCATAGCCGCGCTCGGCGAACAGGCCGCGGGCGGCATCCAGAACCTTCTGGCGGGTGCGGACCTTGGCGACCTGGCGCCGGTTCATCCGGGGTTCGGCACCATTGAGGGACGGCGAAGACGACTGTTGAACGGACTCACGCATGATACAGCGAACTCTGACTCAATAAGCCCCTCCGGCTGACATCCGGTGGGGTCGTTGGGGGAGGAGGCAACGGCTGCGATCCCCGACGGCCCTGTCAAATCAGTGGGCGCGACCGTCGGTTCACGATGTGAGCACAGCCCCGTGAAGCTGTGGCTTTCATCACGCAACGATGACCAAAATGGGTCTGACTGATTAACGCGCATGCTTGCGGCGGCTATCGCGCAGCCTTGTTGCGGCTATCGCGCTTCGCGCTACTTGAGCCGCAGGGGCGCAAGGACTCGATGCGCCTTTAGGCCCTCGGCACTGGCGCGGGAGCCACAGATCCGCGCAACGCCCTGTTCGGACGGCCTTTTCGATCCTCGGGGGCGGCGGCGGCGAAGACGGCGCGGTACTGGTCGCGACGTTCGTGGATCGAGGCCAGGACGAGACCCATCGGCACGCCCAGATCGACCAGGGTGTTCTCGGCCAGTTGCAGGCTGGCCTCGGTCGTTTCCGGCACGGCGTCGGTGACGCCCAGGGCATAGAGCCGCGCGGCATGCCGGTCGTCGCGGGCGCGGGCGATGACGGTCAGATCGGCGCGCAGGGCCCGGGCGGCGATCACCACCTCGTCCACCTTGGCCGGCGCATCCATGGTCACGACCAGGGCCCGCGCCCGTTCGATCCCACAGCGCCGCAGCATGTCCTCGCGCCCGGCGTCGCCATAGTAGATGTCGAAGCCTTCGCGCCGCGCCGCCGCGACCGAGGTCGGATCGGTGTCCAGGGCGATGAAGCTCTGGCCATGTTCGGCCAGCATCTCGCCGACCAGCCGCCCGACGCGACCGAAGCCGACGATCAGCACGGCCCCGTCGCGGGCCTCCTCGTCATCCGGAGCGACGGGCAGGACGGGCAGCGTCGGGTCGGGCTTGAGGCCCTTGCGGGAAATCCGCTGCCCCAGCATGGCCATCAGGGGCACGCTGAACATGCTGATGGTGGCCGACAGGATGATGCTCTGGGTAAAGGCCGGATCGGCGATCCCCTCGACAAGACCCGCCCCCAGGACGACGAAGGCGAACTCGCCCGCCGGACCCAGCACCAGCGCCGTCTCGATCGCCGCGCGGCTACTGAGCCCCCACAGACGCGCCAGGCCGAAGATGATCGCGGCCTTCACCGCCGTTATGGCGACGGCCATGCCGACCACCGCGCCGGGGTCGGCGGCGACGGCGTCAAGGTCCAGCCCGATGCCGACGCCGACGAAGAAGACGCCCAGCAGCAGGCCCTTGAACGGTTCGATATTGATCTCGACCTCACGCCGGTACTCCGTCTCGGCGATCAGTATGCCGGCGATCAAGGCTCCGAGCGACATCGACAGGCCGGCCGCCTGGGCCGCCACCCCCGCCCCGACCACGACCAGCAAGCACAGAGCGACGAACAGTTCCTGACTGCCGCCGCCGCTCTTTTTCCGGCTCTTGGCGACGGAGCGGAACAGCGGCCGCATGACCACCCGACCCAGAACGACAATCAGGGCGAGACCGATCGCCGCAGGGGCCAGGGTCAGCAGCGTCCGGCCCAGGATCGCCGGGTCCAGATCGCCCGCGCTGGCCCCGGACTGGGCGACCGTCGCCACCACCGTCACCGTGATCAGGATCGGGGCCACCGCCAGGTCCTGGGCCAGCAGGACGGCGAAGGTCGATCGCCCGACGACACCTTTCAGACGCCCCCGCTCGGCCATCACCGGCATGACCACGGCGGTGGACGACAGGGCCAGACCCATCCCCAGGACGGCGGCGCTGGGCAGGGGCTGGCCGATCAGCATGAAGCCGCCTGCCAGCACCACGGTACAGGCCGCGATCTGGAGCATGCCCAGACCGAACACCAGCTTGCGCATGGCCTTGAGCCGCTCCCACGACAGCTCCAGCCCGATCATGAACAGCAGGAAGGCGACGCCCAGCTCCGACAGCTGGGCGATCTGGCTGGGGTCTTCGATGGTGAACCAGGACAGCCAAGGGGCCTCGCCCGCCAGCCGCGCCAGACCGTCCGGCCCCAGCAGCACCCCGGCGGCCAGGAAGCCCAGGACCGGACTGATCTTCAACCGGCTGAACAGCGGCACGACGATGCCCGCCGCCGCCAGGAAGACGACCAGATCCTTGTATTCCCCGCCTCCGTGTCCGACCGCCATGCATCCCCCTGTAAGTGCTGCCTCGACCTATAGCGCCCTGCGGCCATTGCGCCGCGTCCGGATCATGAACTTTTTTTAAGGCGACACCCCCGGCATCGGGTCTAGGGTCCGGCCAGCTGTCGAAAAGCCCTTCCGTTTTCGTCTCCGGACCCGAGGAAACCCCATGAAAAGATTGCTGATCGGTGCCGCGCTCGGTGCCCTCTTGATCCCCGCCGCCGCTGTGGCCCAGGACGGCCACGACCACGGTTGCATCGACGAGGCCTGCACCATCGTCGAACTGTTCCAGACGCCTGCGCCGGCCGGCGGCAGCGTCGGCGGATATCAGGGCACGGTCGCGCCCAAATACGGCACCTGGGGCTTCGACATGGCGGGTCGCGACACGACCGTTTCGCCCGGCGATAATTTCTTCCGCTATTCCAATGGCACGGCGCTGGACAAGATCACCATCCCGTCGGACCGCACCTCGTTCGGCTCCTTCGCCCTGCTGCGCGAACTGTCGGACAACCGGGTCAAGGCCATGGTCGAGGGCCTGATGGCGCGCAGCGACCTGACGCCCGGCTCGGACGAGCAGAAAATTGCCGACGGCTACAGCGCCTATATGGACGAGGCCCGGATCGAACAGCTGGATCACGCCCCGATCGATCCGTATCTGGCCGACATCCGCGCGCTGGACACGCGCGACAAGATGGCCGCCTACATGGGCCGCAAGGACCGGACCAATGCCTCCTTCTTCGGAACCGGCATCGGGACGGACGCCAAGTCGCCCAACCGCTATGTGACCCAGGTCGGTCAGTCGGGTCTGGGCCTGCCGAACCGCGACTACTATCTGTCGCCGCTCTATGCCGACAAGCTGGGCCTGTACCAGACCTATGTCGCCAACATGCTGGAGATGGCGGGCTGGGAGAACCCGACCGAGAGCGCCGCGGCGATCGTCGCGCTCGAGACCAAGATCGCCGAGGCCCACTGGACCCCGGAACAGAACCGCAATCGCGACGAGACCTATAATGAGTTCACGCCCGTCAGCCTGACCGAGGCCGCGCCGGGCTTCGACTGGTCCGGCTATTTTGCCGCCGGGGGCCTGGGTGAAATCCCGCGCCTGATCGTGGCCCAGGACACGGCCGTGCCCAAGATCGCGGCCCTCTATGCCGAGACCCCGATCGAGACCCTGCAGGCCTGGCAGGCCTTCCACACCATCGACCGCTCGGCCCCGCGCCTGTCCAAGCGGTTCTCGGACGCCCAGTGGGGCTTCCGCTCGCGCGACCTGTCGGGTCAGCCAGAGCAACGCAGCCGCGACAAACGCGCCATTTCCTTCACCGAAGGGGCGCTGGGCGAGGCCGTGGGTCGTCAGTATGTGGCCGAATATTTCCCCGCCGAATCCAAGGCCAAGATGGACGAACTGGTCGCCAACCTGCGCGTGGCCCTGGCCGCCCGCATCGACCAGCTGGAATGGATGGGGCCGGAAACCAAGGTCCAGGCCCAGGACAAGCTGCGGAAATTCACCGTCAAGATCGGCTATCCAAACAAGTGGCGCGACTATGCCGCCTTGGAAATCCGTCCCGACGATCTGTACGGCAATGGCGAGCGCGCTTCGGTCTTCCGCTGGAACTATCAGCTGGGTCGGATGAATGGCCCGGTCGACAAGGAAGAGTGGGGCATGACGCCCCAGACGGTGAACGCCTACTACAACTCGACCAACAACGAGATCGTCTTCCCGGCGGCGATCCTCCAGCCCCCCTTCTTCGATCCGGATGCCGATCCGGCGGTCAACTATGGGGCCATCGGCGGGGTGATCGGTCACGAGATCGGCCACGGCTTCGACGACCAGGGCCGCAAGTCCGACGGCGACGGGGTGCTGCGCGACTGGTGGACGCCGACCGACGCGGCGAACTTCACCGCCCGCACCGACGTGATGGACGCCCAGTACGGAGCCTACGAGCCGGTCCCGGGCTACAAGATCCGACCTGGCCTGACGCGCGGCGAGAACATCGGCGACCTGGCCGGGATCACCCTGGGTCTGGAAGGCTACCGCGCCTCGCTGGCCGGACAGCCTTCGCCAGAGATCGAGGGCACGACGGGCGATCAGCGGGTCTTCTACGGCTGGTCGCAGGTCTGGCAGTCCAAGATGCGAGACGAGGCCGCGAAACAGCAGGTTGCCACCGATCCGCACAGCGCCGCCGAGTTCCGCGTCATCGGCCCGCTGCGCAATGTCGACGCCTGGTACGAGGCCTTCGACGTCCAGCCGGGCCAGGCCTACTATCTGGCCCCCGAGGATCGCGTCCGCCTCTGGTAGGCGGGCACCGCTCAAATGACGAAGGCCGGGGCAGCGATGCTCCGGCCTTTTGTTTATCTGTGAAGAACCCCTTCCAGACGCAGCGCCTTACAGCAGGGCGCTGATCGCCGCGCGGGCCGCCTCGCCCAGGTCCGGACGTTTCAGCGCCAGCGCCACATTGGCGCGGAGCAGGCCGATCTTGTCGCCGCAGTCGTGGGTCACGCCTTCGTATTCGAAGGCGGTGAAGCTCTGGGATTTCATCAGGGTCGCCATGCCGTCGGTCAGCTGGATTTCGCCGCCCGCGCCGCGTTCCTGATTTTCCAGGATGTCGAAGATTTCCGGCTGTAGGATGTAGCGGCCCGAGATCGACAGGTTCGACGGGGCCGTCCCTTGCGCCGGTTTCTCGACCATGCCCTTCATCGCGAAGCGACGGCCGTCCCCCCGACCTTGCGGATCGACGATCCCGTATTTGTGAGTGTCGGCCTCGGGCACCGATTCCACGCCGATGATGTTGCCGCCCGCCTCGGCATAGAGGTCGGCCAGCTGTTTCAGAGCGCCCGGCTGGGAATCAACGATCACGTCGGGCAGCAGGACGGCGAAGGGCTCGTGGCCGATGATGTCGCGGGCGCACCAGACGGCGTGACCCAGACCCTTGGGCTGCATCTGGCGGGTGAAGCTCATCTCCCCGGCGGTGGCCAGTTCTGCGACCATCTGTTCGAGAAGCTCTGTCTTGCCCTTGGCCAAAAGCTGGGCCTCCAGCTCGATCTGGTGGTCGAAATAGTCCTCGATCGCCTGTTTGGCGCGACCGGTGACGAAGACGATGTGTTCGATCCCGGCCTCGCGCGCCTCCTCGACGATATAGCTGAGGATTGGCCGATCGACGACGTTCAGCAGCTCCTTGGGCGTAGTCTTGGTGCCTGGCAGGACGCGCGTCCCGAGGCCTGCGACGGGGAGGACAGCCTTGCGGAGGCGGGCGGGAGAGGTGGGCATCGGATATCCTGAAACAGCGAACGCGGACCCTAACGCACCAGGCGATGGTTCGTCGCCTGTCTCGTCATTCCACCGTCACGGACTTGGCCAGATTCCTGGGCTGGTCGACGTCGGCCCCTTTCAGCACGGCCACGTGATAGGCCAGAAGCTGGATCGGGGCGGACATCACAAGCGCGCTGACCAGAGGGTCGGAAGCGGGTGCTGTAACCACGACCCGAGCCCCGGCGGGCGCGTGTCGGGCCCCTTCCGGATCGGTGATGAAGACCACCTGACCGCCGCGCGCCATGACCTCGCTCATGTTCGAGGCCGATTTTTCGAACCAGGAATCGTAGGGCGCCAGGATGATGATCGGGGTGGCCTCGTCCACCAGGGCGATGGGGCCGTGCTTCAGCTCTCCGGCGGCATAGCCCTCGGCGTGGATATAGCTGATCTCCTTCAGCTTCAGTGCGCCTTCCAGCGCGAGCGCCGACATCGGACCCCGGCCAAGGTAGAGGACGTCGCGAGCCTTGGCGATCTCGGCGGCGATGTCCTTGATCGAACCTTCCAGATTGATGGCCTCGGCAATCAGGCGCGGGGCCTCGATCAGCACACGGACGAGACGTTTCTCCTCCGCCGCGTCGATGCGGCCCCGGGCGCGCGCGGCGGCGATGGCGATGGCGATCATCACGCTGACCTGGGCGGTGAAGGCCTTGGTCGAGGCGACGCCGATCTCGGGTCCGCAATGGATCGGCCAGACGACGTCGGCCTCGCGGGCGATGGTGGATTCGGTGGCGTTGACGATGGCGGCGGTGGCCATGCCCGCATCGGCACAGTGGCGGAAGGCGGCCAGTGTGTCGGCGGTCTCGCCCGACTGGGACATGGCGATGGCCAGGGCACCGGGTCGCAAGGCGGGCTGGCGATAGCGGAACTCGGAAGCGATCTCGACGTCCACCGGCAGGTCGGCCAGCTGTTCGATCAGGTAGCGCCCGATCATGCCCGCGATATAGGAGGTGCCGCAGGCGACGATCTGGATCCGGTCCAGGGCCGCGAAATCCACACCCTGTACGGTCGCCTGGCCGGTCAAGGTATCGACATAGGCGGCGATGGTCCGTTGGCAGCCTTCGGGCTGGTCGTGGATCTCCTTTTCCATGAAGTGGCGGTAGTTGCCCTTCTCCATCAGGACGGCGGAGGCGGGCACGGTCTTGATCTCGCGGACGACCTCGGCTCCCGAGGCGTCGAAGATGCGGGCACCGTCATGGGTGGCGATGACGTGATCGCCGTCCTCCAGATAGGTGACGCGGTTGGTGAAAGGGCCCAGCGCCAGACCGTCCGAGCCGATGAACATCTCGCCGTTGCCATGGCCGACGGCCAGCGGAGGGCCGTTTCGGGCGGCCAGGATCAGGCCCTCCTCGCCCTGGATCAGCACGCACAGGGCGAATGCGCCGGACAGCCGTTTCAGCGTGGCCTCGAAGGCGGCGAGCGGGGCAAGGCCGGTGCCAAGGTTCTGGTCCAGCAGGTGGGCGACGACCTCGGTGTCGGTCTGGCTCTCGAAGACGCGACCGGCGGCCTCGAGTTCGCCCTTCAGCTCGGCGAAATTCTCGATGATGCCGTTGTGGACGACGGCGACGCGGCCCGCGATGTGCGGGTGGGCATTGGCCTGGGTCGGGGCACCGTGGGTGGCCCAGCGTGTGTGGCCGATGCCGGTGGTGCCGCTCAGGGGCTCTGCGGCCAGGACGGCTTCCAGTTCACGCAGCTTGCCGGGCGCGCGGCGACGTTCGAGCGCGCCGTTCACATGGGCGGCGATGCCGGCGGAATCATAGCCCCGGTACTCCAGCCGCTTCAGGCTCTCGACCAGACGCTCCGCGACCGGTTTGGAGCCCACGATGCCGATGATGCCGCACATTCTGGTCGTCTCCGTCTGGCGTCTGCGTCTGTCACATCGACGCGAGCCGAGGATGACGGGTGTGATGGTCTGCTCTAGGAGATGCTTAGGGGATCGGCACCTAATAACCGGTTTCGGATGATTTCGGCTCGGAGGATGACGGTTTGGGCGACAGGAAATATTTCGGCACCGACGGCATTCGCGGCAAGGCCAATGCCTATCCGATGACGGCCGAGGTCGCCCTGCGGGTCGGGCTGGCGGCGGGGCGGCTGTTCATGTCGGGCGACGACCGCAGACATCTGGTGGTCATCGGCAAGGATACGCGGCTGTCGGGCTATATGATCGAGCCGGCGCTGGTGGCCGGGTTCGCCTCGGTCGGGATGGACGTGCGGACCTTCGGGCCGATCCCAACGCCGGGCGTGGCGATGATGACCCGGTCGATGCGGGCCGATCTGGGGGTGATGATCTCGGCCTCGCACAACGACTATGCCGACAACGGGATCAAGCTGTTCGGCCCGGACGGCTACAAGCTGTCGGACGAGACCGAGCTGAAAATCGAGGCCATGATGGATGCGCCGCTGGACCAGGGTCTGGCCGCGTCAAACCGGCTGGGCCGGGTCAAGCGGATCGACGAGGCCCCCTGGCGATACGTCGAGGCGGCCAAGGCGGCGTTTCCGAAACATCTGAGCCTGCAGGGACTGCGCATCGCCGTCGACTGCGCCAACGGGGCCGCCTACCGGGTCGCGCCGACCACTCTGTTCGAGCTGGGAGCCGAGGTCTGTGCCGTCGGGGTGTCTCCGAACGGGACCAACATCAACGACGAATGCGGATCGACCTATCCGGAAACCTTGGCGGCGGCGGTGAAGCAATACCGGGCCGATATCGGCATTGCGCTGGACGGAGACGCGGATCGGCTGATCGTCTGCGACGAGCATGGCAAGATCGTGGATGGGGACCAGATCATGGCCCTGATCGGCAAGGACTGGGCGGCGCGGGGCACCCTGGCGGGCGGCGGGGTGGTGGCCACCGTCATGTCCAACCTGGGGCTGGAGCGGGCCTTGCAGGCGGAAGGGCTGACGCTGGAGCGGACATCGGTGGGCGACCGCTATGTGATGGAGCGGATGCGGTCGGGCGGGTTCAACCTGGGCGGCGAACAGTCGGGCCACCTGATCCTGCACGACTATGCAACCACCGGCGACGGGCTGATGGCGGCCTTGCAGGTGCTGGCGGTCATGGTCGAGAGCGGTCGGCCGATGAGCGAGCTGGCGCGTCAGTTCGATCCCGTGCCGCAGGTTCTGGAGAACGTCCGCTATGCGTCCGGCAAGCCGCTGGACGACGTGGGCGTGAAGGCTGCAATCGAGGCCGGGGACGAACGTCTGAAGGGTCAGGGGCGGCTGCTGGTCCGGCCGTCCGGCACCGAGAAACTGATCCGCGTCATGGCCGAAGGCGACGACGAGGGACTGGTCCGCTCCGTGATCGCCGATGTGGTCGGGGCCGTGAAGGCGGTCCGCTAGGCGTCAGGCTTCGGCTTCGAGGCCCCGCACACCCGTCAGGATGGCCCCGGTCAGGTCGGCCCCCTTGGTCTGGGCCCCGTGCAGGCGGGCGCGGCTGAAATCGACGTCCTTGAGCACCGCGCGACGCAGGTCGGCACCTGACAGATCGACGCCGCGCAGGATGGCACCGGTCAGGTCGGCGGACAGCAGCCGCTCTGGACCGATCATCAGCGGCCCCAACTGGGCCTCGCGCATGTCCGCGCCATTCAGCTTTGCCCCGGTCAGCCGGGCACCGCGCAGGTCGGCGCGACGCAGATTGGTGGAACGCAGGTCGGCTCCCTCCAGATGGGCCCCCTGAAGCTGAACCCCCTCCATATTGAGTCCATAGAAGACCGCACCCTTGGCCGAGAGCGCGGTGAGGTTCAGCCCGGTGATCGACCCCAGGGCGCGCAGATCGACGCCGTCGAAAACCGACGGCTTGCCGTCGGCTCCGCCCGTCTCGCACCAGACGGCGTGATCGTGCAGCATGTCGGCTGCGGGCATTCGGGCCACGGGCGCACCGGCGGACCGGTCGTCGGTCAGGGCTCCGTCCATATTGGCCCCGTCGGTCCGCCACATCGCGGCCTTGACGCCGACTAGGATAGCATCGCGCAAGTCGGCGCCGGACAGGTCCGCGCCCGACAGGTCGGCCCCGGCCAGATCGGCGCCGCAGAATTTGGCCTGTTTCAGATTCGCCCGGACCAGTTTGCAGTCCTTCATGATGGCGTCTGTGAAATCCGCTGCCTGGGCCATGATGCCGGACAGTCGCGAGCGTTGGAGGTTGGCCCCGGCCAGGATCGCGCCCTGGGCCTGGGTGTCCTGGCGGCCCTGGGCATCGACGACGCGAAAGCCGGTCTTGCGGTCGGCGGCGGCCAATGTGCCTTCGCGCAGGTCCGCCTCGAACAGGTCGGCTCCCGACAGGTCGGCTCCGCGCAGGCAGGCTCCACGCAGATCGGCACGGCGCAGACTGGTATCGACCAGGATCGCGTCCTGCATATCCGACCCGAAGAAGGAGGCGTTGTCGAGCTTGGCGCCGGTCAGGTCACAGCCATGCATCTTGGTCGCCGAGAAGTCCGCATCGGCCAGGTTCCGGCCCCGCAAATCCAGTCCAGACAGATCCAGCCAGGCGAACACCGCTCGCGCCCCGCCGGGCTTGGCCTGCCAGAGCCGGTCGTGCTTGACGCAGATGGCATTCAGCTCGGCCTGTTCGAGCTTGCGCCGGATGATGTCCTCGTCGGTAGCCCCCATGCGATAACCTTAACCGCACACCCTTTAAGGAAGGTTTGAGGCGGTGGGCGTTGCTTTGCCGCCGGACCATAACGGTGATATGAGGTCGCTGATCTCACGGGTTCAGCCGGAGTTGGCCGCCATGACCGATCGGGTTTCGCTGGTCGTCCAGACCGATACGGCCCCCGTCGTGCCGTTTCCGATCCCAGGCGCGACCGAGGGCGGCGTGCACGCCACGCTGGTCAACACCGACATCGGCAGTGGAATCGTGACGACGATCATTCATATCGTCGAGTAAGGTCTCGACGAGGCCGGGTTCGCAGCCGAAATGGTACGCACCGTCGCATTGCGCTAAGACACCTTATCCCGTCGCTTCCGGTGGGATCAGCGGACCTGCGAATGCCCGATACCCACTCGTTCTTCAGCGCCAAGACCCACGGATTCGTGCGCGTCGCCGCCGCGACGCCGGTGGTGCACATCGCCGATCCGGTCGCCAATGCCGCCCAACACATCACCCTGATCCAGCAGGCGGCCGATCAGGGATGCGACCTGGTCGTGTTCCCGGAACTGTCGCTGAGCGCCTATGCGATCGACGACCTGCATATGCAGGCGGCGCTGCTGGAGGAAGTCGATGCCCGGATCGGCGAACTGGCCATCGCGGCGGGCGAAGCCGGGATTGTCGCCGTCGTCGGCGCGCCCGTCCGCAACGGCGATCAATTGTACAACTGTGCTGTCGTCATGGCCAACGGCCGGGTCCTGGGGGTCGTGCCCAAGACCTATCTGCCCAACTACAGGGAATATTACGAGAAACGCTGGTTCGCTTCGGCTCCGCCGACGGGCGAGCACATGCCCTTTGTCATGGTCGGTGGCGATTGGGTGCAGATGGCGACAGATTTGCTGTTCTCCGCCGACAATCAGCCCGGCTTCGTCTTCGCCGTCGAGATATGCGAAGACTTCTGGGCCCCGCTCCCGCCATCTACGCGCTGGGCCCTGGCCGGGGCGCGGATACTGCTGAACCTGTCGGCCTCCAACATCGTGATCGGCAAGGCCGACGAAAGGGCGCTGCTGTGCGCCAGCCATTCCGCACGCACCCAGTCGGCCTATGTCTTCACGGCGTCGGGCTGGGGCGAGAGCACCACCGACCTGGCCTGGGACGGGCAGGCGACGATCCATGAGCTGGGTGCGAAGCTGGCAGAGGGCGAGCGGTTCGCTTTGGACAGCCATCTGACCCTTGCCGACATCGACGTGGACCGGATCGGACTGGACCGGATGCGCAATGGTACCTTCGCCGACTGCGCGCGACGCGAGCTGGGCGGTCGCGGCCCGGTGCCGATGATGTTCGAGGGCCGCAAGGACAGGGAGGCGACCGACTTGATCCGGCCGCTGGACCGGTTCCCCTTCGTGCCCGACGACGCGGGGCGGCTGGACCAGGACTGTTTCGAGGCCTTCAATATACAGGTCCAGGGCCTGATGCGCCGAATGACGGCGACGGGGGCGAACAAGCTGGTGATCGGCGTGTCCGGCGGTCTGGATTCGACCCAGGCCCTTCTGGTGGCCTGCCGGGCGTTCGACCGGCTGGACCTGCCGAGGACCAACATCCTGGCCTTCACGATGCCGGGGTTCGCCACGTCGGAGGCGACGAAGGCCAATGCCTGGGCCCTGATGACCGCCCTGGGCGTCACCGGGGCCGAACTGGACATCCGTCCAGCCGCCGAACAGATGCTGTCCGACATCGGTCACGCCTATGCGGACGGATCGCCGGTGCACGACATCACCTTCGAGAACGTGCAGGCGGGATTGCGGACCGACTATCTGTTCCGGCTGGCCAACCAGAATGGGGCCTTCGTTCTGGGGACCGGCGATCTGTCGGAACTGGCGCTGGGGTGGGCGACCTATGGCGTCGGCGATCACATGAGCCACTACAACGTCAATGGCGGGGTGGCGAAGACGCTGATCCGGCATCTGATCCGCTGGGTGGCGGATCGCGAGCTGATCGGGGCCGATGCGACCGCGACCCTGCTTGCCATCGTCGATACCGAGATTTCGCCCGAGCTGGTCCCCGCGAAGGACGGCAAAATTCAGTCTACGGAGGACACCGTCGGCCCCTATGCGCTGAACGATTTCTTCCTGTTCTATATCAGCCGATACGGGCTCAAACCGTCCAAGGTCGTCTATCTGGCGCATCAGGCCTGGGGCGACCGCACCACCGGACACTGGCCGGCCAATACGCCCGAGGAAGAGAAGGTCGAATACGACTTGACGACCATCAGGGGCTGGATGCGGAAATTCCTGATCCGCTTCTTCCAGACCAGTCAGTTCAAGCGGTCGGCCCTGCCCAACGGCCCCAAGGTGGTGACCGGCGGATCGCTGTCGCCACGCGGCGACTGGCGCGCGCCGTCCGACGGTAATGCACGCGTCTGGCTGGATGAGCTGGATGCCAATGTGCCGGACGCGGGATGAACGGCTCGAAGGCTCCAACGGGCTCAAGCAGCGCGAAGCGCGGTAGCCCAACCAGCCGGGTCGACAAGCTGCTCGGCTCCATGGGCTACGGCTCGCGGTCTGAGATCGCGCGGCTGGGCAAGGTCGGCGGCATCGTGCTGGACGGGGTCGATCTGAAGGATGTGTCGAAACGGATCGCGATCACGCCCGATCTGGCAACGCGGATGGAGATCGACGGGCGACCGCTGGACCCGCCGCCGGGACTGGTCCTCGTGCTGAACAAGCCGCTGGGCATGACCTGTTCGCACAAGGAGGACGGGGCGCTGGTCTATGAGGTGCTGCCCGAACGCTGGCGGCGGCGCGATCCGGCCATATCGACCATCGGGCGGCTGGACAAACAGACCTCTGGCCTGCTGCTCCTGACCGACGATGGCGACCTGCTGCACAGGGTGATCTCGCCCAAACGCCATGTGGCCAAAGTCTATCGCGCGACCCTGGCGCGGCCGCTGGTCGGGACGGAAGGCGCGCTGTTCGCGCAGGGCGGCCTCGTGCTGGAGGGCGAGGCCAAGCCGCTGGCGCCCGCCGTGCTGGAGGTTCTGTCCGACACCGAGGCACGGCTGACGGTGACGGAAGGGCGCTATCACATGGTGCGCCGGATGTTCGCGGCGGTGGGCAACCATGTGGAGGCCCTGCACCGCGAGCGGGTCGGCGGATTGAGCCTGCCGGACGATCTGGCACCGGGGGCGTGGCGGCTGCTGACGGGGCCGGAGATCGACAGCCTGTTCGCCTGAACGGAACCGCCATCCCGGTCAGTGCTTAAGGCTCCGCTTGAGGAGCCCAAGATGACCGCCACCAGCAAACGCGATCTGCGCACCGGACGGTCGCTGTGGGCCGACAGTCCGGGCCTTGGCGTGCCCGTGAAACCTTTGACGCAGGCCGTGTCGGTCGATGTGGCCATCATCGGGGCGGGGATCAGCGGAGCCTTCATGGCGCGCGAACTGGCCCGCGATCATTCGGTGGCGGTGCTGGACCGCCGCCCGCCGCTGATGGGATCGACCGTGGCCTCGACCGCCATGCTGCAATGGGAGATCGATCTGCCGCTGACGGCGCTGGCCGACAAGATCGGCATGGCGGATGCGAAGCGTGCCTATGCCCGCTCGCGATCGGCGGTCGATGCGCTGAAGCGGATCGTGGCGGACGAGGGCATCCGTTGCGGGCTGAAGGACAAGGGCTCGTTGTATCTGGCGGGCGACGAATACGGGCGGCGGGCGCTGGAGGCAGAGGCCGAGGCTCGTGCGGCGATGGGTCTGGACAGCGTCTTCGTCGGACCGGCGGAGCTGCGCGAGCGGTTCGGTCTGGACCGGACCGGGGCGATCGTCAGCCAGGGATCGGCCAGCGCCGATCCGGCCCGGCTGGCGGCGGGGCTGCTGCGCCGGGCGGTGGCGGATGGCGCGACCGTCTATTCGCCGGTCGAGGTGACCCAGGCGGCCAGCGACCCGGACGGCGTCACCCTGCTGACCGATGCGGGTCATGCGGTGCGGACGAAGACGGTCATCTTCTGCTGCGGCTATGAATTCCCTGACGGCGTGCCGACGCCGGGGGCCGAAGTGATCTCGACATGGGCGCTGGCCACCAAACCGCGCGCGCTTTGTCCGGCCTGGCTGAAGGACATGCTGGTCTGGGAGGCGTCGGATCCGTACCTGTATTTCCGCATGGGCCAGGACGGGCGGCTGATCGTCGGCGGCGAGGACGAAGCCGATCCCATGGCCCACGACGATCCGGCGAAGCTGAAACGCAAATGCCAGACCATCGCGAAGAAGCTGGAGGCCCTGGTCCCCGACATCCAATTCGAGATCGACTACAGCTGGTCCGGGGCCTTTGGCGAGAGCGCCACCGGATTGCCCTCGATCGCTCCGGTTCCCGACATGGACCACGCCTGGGCGGTCATGGGTTTCGGCGGCAACGGGATCACCTATTCGGTGATCGCATCGCAGATCGTCTCGGCGGCGGTGCGAGGCAAGCCGGATGCGGATGCGGGGCTGTATCGGTCTTGACCGACGGCAGGGTCGAGCGCACCTGCGCTGAATGACCCTCGTCAAAATCTGCGGCCTGACCACGCCCCAAACGCTCGACGCCGCTCTCGACCATGGGGCGGCCTTCGTCGGAGCGGTGATTTTTCCCAAGAGCCCGCGCCACATCGAACCCCTGCATGCCGCAACCCTGTTCGAGCGCGCGCGGGGGCGGGCGAAGGTCGTGGCCGTGACGGTGGATGCCGACGACGCCCAGCTGACCGAGATCGGCCTGATCCTGAAGCCGGACCTGATCCAGCTGCATGGGCGCGAGACGCCCGAGCGGGCGGTGGAGGTCCGGCGGCTGACGGGTGCGGGGATCATCAAGGCCCTGCCGGTCTCGACCCCCGACGATCTCAAGGCGGCAGGGCCTTGGGAAGATGTCGCCGACCATCTGATGTTCGACGCCCGCCCGCCGGAGGGATCGAACCTGCCCGGTGGGGTGGGGGCCAGTTTCGACTGGGCGATGATGCAGGGGCGGATCTATCGGAATCCGTGGTTTCTCGCGGGCGGGCTGACGCCGGAAAATGCCGCACGGGCTGCGACCATCAGTGGCGCGCCGATGCTGGACGTGTCCTCTGGCGTCGAAAGCGCGCCGGGTGTTAAGGACAGCGCCCGGATCGCGGCGTTCCTCCAGGCCGTGTGACGGACACCGCATTTCCGCCTTCGCTGCCTGCGAGACCCCTGCCTGTGAACGCCATCATCCCCAACCAGTATGCCATGCCCGACGTCGAGGGCCGGTTCGGTCCCTATGGCGGGCGGTTCGTGGCCGAGACCCTGATGCCGCTCGTCCTGGAGCTGAACCAGGCCTATGAGGCGTGCAAGGCGGACCCGACGTTCCAGGCCGAGCTGGACGACTATCTGACCCACTACGTCGGTCGGCCCAGCCCGCTGTATCTGGCCCAGCGGCTGACGGATCACTACGGACGGGCCAATATCTGGTTCAAGCGCGATGAGCTGAACCACACCGGCGCGCACAAGATCAACAACTGCATGGGCCAGATCCTGCTGGCCATGCGGATGGGCAAGAAACGGATCATCGCCGAGACTGGCGCGGGGCAGCACGGCGTGGCAACCGCCACCGTCTGCGCCCGGTTCGGGCTGCAGTGCGTCGTCTATATGGGCGCGACGGATGTCGAGCGGCAGTCGCCGAACGTCTTCCGCATGAAGCTGCTGGGAGCCGAGGTCGTGCCCGTCACGAGCGGGCGCGGCACGCTGAAGGACGCCATGAACGAGGCGATGCGCGACTGGGTCACCAATGTCGAGGACACCTATTATCTGATCGGCACGGCGGCAGGGCCGCATCCCTATCCGGCCATGGTGCGCGATTTCCAGAGCGTGATCGGACGTGAGACGCGGGTCCAGATGCTGGCCCGGCGCGAGAAGCTGCCGGACGCCTGCGTCGCCGCGATCGGCGGGGGATCGAACGCCATCGGCCTGTTCCACCCGTTCATCGAGGACGCCGGTGTGAGGCTGATCGGCATCGAGGCGGCCGGGCGCGGGCTGGACGGGCCAGACCATGCGGCGTCGCTTCAGGGGGGGCGGCCTGGCGTGCTTCACGGCAACCGGACCTATCTGCTTCAGGACGAGGACGGCCAGATCCTGGAGGGGCATTCGATCTCGGCGGGGCTCGACTATCCGGGCATCGGGCCGGAACACGCCTGGCTCAAGGACATCGGTCGGGCCGAATATCGCGCGGCGACCGATGCGGAGGCGCTGGAGGCGTTTCAGCTATGCTCGAAGCTGGAGGGGATCATCCCCGCGCTCGAGCCCAGCCACGCCCTGGCCCGCGTCGGCGAAATCGCCAACGAGGTGGGCAAGGGCGGCGACGTCGTGCTGAACATGTGCGGGCGGGGTGACAAGGACATCTTCGCCGTGGCGAAGCATCTGGGAGTCGAGTTGTGATCATGACGCTTTCGCTGGCCGTGACGGCCTTCACCCTTCTGGCCCAGACCCCGACCACCCAGCCGGGGGCACCCGCCGCGATGGACATTCCCGTGCTGGGCAATGCCACGGTCTCGACCGATTGCGGCAACCTGTATCAGATGGCCGGGCGGGCCTATTGCCTGACCGCGCCCCTGGTCGGTATCGGAGCCCTGGCCGACAGCTACAGCGACCATTTCAGGAGCCAGGGCTGGCTGGCAGCGGCGGGCGAGGACAACCGGGTGGTCTTCGTCAAACGCCGCGAGGGCGGCGGCTGCGACGGTCTGCAGATGGTGGCCTTCTACGACACCTCGCGTCCGGCCGGACCGGATGCGCCGGGCTATCTGGGTTTCGCGACCATCCCCGGCAATGTCTGCGCGGCCGAAACGCCTGCGGCGACGCCTTCATCAGTGCCATGACGATAAGTCCGCACGATACGATTACGGTTGGGGAAGCGTTTCGAGCAGCTTTCTGTTTCCTTGATGCGTACTGGAAGAGGGGCGAACGCCAGGATGAGCAAATTGCCCAGTTGCTCAGCAGCATGAGCCATCATTCCGATGAGCCTCATCGGACCCTGGACGCCGCTCAGTGGGATGATTTCATCGACGCTCTGCAAAAAGTAAAAGACGCTGCCGCATGACGACCGCCCGTATCGACGCCCGCTTCGCTACGCTGAAGGCCGAGGGCCGCGCCGGGTTCGTGGCCTATGTCATGGCCGGTGATCCCTCTCGCGATCAGGCGCTGGAGATCCTGCGCGGCCTGCCCGCCGCCGGGGCCGATATCATCGAACTGGGCTTTCCGTTCAGCGATCCGATGGCGGAGGGACCACCAATCCAGCGCGCGGCCCTGCGTGGGCTCAAGGCAGGCCTGACGCTGAAGGGGACACTGGACCTGGCCCGCGGCTTCCGTGACGGCGACGCGGACACGCCCTTGATCCTGATGGGTTATCTGAACCCGATCGAATCCTACGGCTATGAGGCCTTCGCGCGCGATGCGGCGGCAGCAGGCGTGGATGGCTGCATCGTCGTCGACTGCCCCCCGGAAGAGGCTGATCCCCTGACCGACGCTCTCGATGCGGCCCAGGTCTCGCTGATCCGGCTGGCCACGCCGACGTCGGACGACGCCCGGCTGGCGCTGATCGCGCGCCGCACCTCGGGCTTCGTCTACTATGTCTCGGTCGCGGGCGTGACGGGGGTCAAGGAGGCGCAGTCGGCCTCCGTCGCTCCGGCGGTGGAACGGGTTCGCAAGGCCTCCGGCCTGCCGGTCGCGGTCGGATTCGGTGTCAAGACGCCAGAACGCGCCGCCGAAATCGCCCGCGTCGCCGATGCGGTGGTCGCGGGCTCGGTACTGGTGGATGAGGTCGCGGCCGCGCTGGAAGCGGGCACCTCGCCGGTCGAGGCCGTCCTGGCCAAGGTCAAGGCGCTGGGCGATGCCGTCCGGGGTGCGCGGGTCGCAGAAACCGTCTAAAGCCGCGCCATGGTCGACAAGAACAAACCCCCGCAAGAGAAGCGCGGCGGCTGGCTCAGCCGGTTCGCGCCCGGCGTCCGCAAGATCGTGAGCCGTCGCGACACGCCCGAGAACCTGTGGGTCAAGGACCCCGACACGGGCGAGATGATCTATCGGTCGGATCTGGAGACGGCGCTGTGGGTCACGCCGTCGGGTCGGCACATGCGGATCAATGCGCCGCAGCGGCTGGGCTTCACCTTCGACGGGGGTTCCTACGAGCCGATCGACACGCCGGACGTGCCCGAAGACCCGCTGAAATTCTCCGACGGAAAGCCGTACCGCGAACGCCTGGCCCAGGCGCGCAAGGCGGCGGGCCGCAAGGATACGATGGCGATCGGGTTTGGAGACGTCGGCGGCACGGCATGCGTCGTCATCGTGCAGGATTTCAGCTTCATGGGCGGGTCGCTCGGCATGGCGGCGGGCGAGGCCTTCGTGAAGGCCGCGCGCGAGGCGATCTCTCGCGGCGTACCCCTGGTCTGTTTCACCGCCGCCGGGGGCGCGCGGATGCAGGAAGGCGCGCTCAGCCTGATGCAGATGGCGCGTACCACCCTGGCCATCCAGGAGCTGAAACGGGCGCAACTTCCCTATGTCGTGGTCCTGACCGATCCGACCACTGGAGGCGTCACGGCCAGCTATGCCATGCTGGGCGACGTCCATCTGGCCGAGCCGGGGGCCCTGATCGGGTTCGCCGGTCCCCGCGTGATCGAGACCACCATCCGCGAGAAACTGCCGCCAGGCTTTCAGCGCGCCGAATATCTTCAGGAGAAGGGCATGGTCGATCGCGTCGTCGCCCGCGCCGACCTGCCTTCGACGCTTGGCACGCTGCTGTCGATCTTGATGGGCGGTGTCCGTCGCGCGGCTTGAATCCTGTCTCCTCCCGCAAGGGAGACGAAGGATGTCAGTTGCCCGCCGCGCTCAGGATCTGCCGCCCCGCCTTGGCTTGCACCATCACCACGACCGCCTCGCCGTCGGCGACGTCGTCGGGCAGGGCGAACAGCATCGGTCGCCCGCGCCAGTCGCCCAGTTTCGCGATCTCGCGGACCACATTCATGTGCCGTACCGTCTGGCCGCGATTGTCGCCACCCTCGACCTCGACCATCTGCGGGCCAGGGCGATAGACGACGGCCCAGACCTCGGCTCCGCCGCTGGGCGCTGTGCCCGAGCCGACGCCGACCGCCTCGCCGCTGTCGCGGAACTCGATCTGGGGCGGAAAGACCCGGCGCGCCGCCTCTTCCATCACCGCCATCTGCACTTGGGGCGCGCGGGCTCCCGACACCTGACGGCGACCATCGATGACCACCTGGGGCGTATAGACGTTGCGCAGCCGCATAGCGGCGCGATAGGCGCGTTGGCGCTGGGCGAACTCCGGCTTGGCGAAGGTGTCGGGCCAGCCGCGATAGTCCCAGTAGTCGACCGCATAGGTCAGGGCGATCACGCCCGGTTCCTCGGCCAAGGCCTCGACCACCCGGTTGGCGTCCGGACAGGTGCCGCAGCCCTGGGCGGTGAACAGTTCGACCACGACAGGCTCGGTCGGGGCTTCCACGGCTGGCGCACGCGCGCCAGCGGGCTGGGCGATGGAACCCATCCCCAGGCCACTCGCGGCCACGGCCGCGCCGACGATCAACAGTGCCCTCAGCCTCATGCCCCGGACTCCTAGCCGCGAAGCGTGACGGCGGCTCATCATTTTCGCGTGAGCAGGGCCGCGAAAATCAAGGCCTGCGTCCGTGACACCGGGGAACGGATCGGGCACAAACCGCCGATGCCCGCTTCCGCCGTTCTCGCTCCGCCCGTTTCGTCCGACGATCTGATGCGGGCGCGCGAGACCCTGGCCCGTGTCTGGGGCCATGACGATTTCCGGGGACTTCAGGCCGAGGTCGTCAACGAGATCATGGCCGGGCGCGATGTCCTGGCCGTCCTGCCGACCGGCGGTGGCAAGAGCGTCTGCTATCAGATCCCGGCCATGCTGCGCCCCGGTCTGGGTCTGGTCGTCTCGCCCCTGATCGCCCTGATGACCGACCAGGTCGAGGCGCTGAAACAGCAGGGGGTGGCCGCAGCACGGCTGGATTCGGGCGTATCCCTGGACGAACGATCGGCGATCTGGGCCCAGGCGCGGGCGGGCGAACTGGACCTGCTTTATGTCTCGCCCGAGGGACTGGCGGCCGGGGCCATGCTCGACCGGCTGGCCGAACTGCCGCTTTCGCTGATCGCCATCGACGAGGCCCACTGCGTCAGTCAGTGGGGCCACGACTTCCGGCCCGACTATCGCAATCTGGGCCTTCTGGCCGAGCGGTTCCCTGATGTGCCGCGCATCGCCGTGACCGCGACGGCAGACGCCAGAACCCGCGACGACATCCTTCGCTCGCTGCGGCTGGAGAATGCCCGCGTCTTCGTCGACAGTTTCGCCCGGCCCAATCTGCAGCTGTCGGCGGTGCGGAAGGAAAACGGCTCGCGCGCCAAGACCGACGCCGCCGTGATCGACCTGGTCCGGGCGCGGCGGGGCCGGTCGGGCGTGGTCTATTGCGGATCGCGCGACGGCTGCGAGCGGGTGGCGGGGGCGCTGCGGGATGCCGGTACCAACGCCATCGCCTATCATGCCGGGATGGACGGGCGGTCGCGCGACCGGCTGCTGGCCCGGTTCCTGGCCGAGGACGGGGCGGTGATGGTGGCGACCATCGCCTTCGGCATGGGGGTGGACAAGGCCGACGTCCGGTTTGTCATCCATGCCGATCCGCCCGGATCGCTGGAGGCCTATTGGCAGGAGATCGGACGCGCGGGGCGCGACGGCGAACCGGCCGAGGGGATCACCCTGTACGGCCCGTCCGACATCGCCTGGACCCTGCGACGGCTCGAGGGCCGACCCATGGCCGAGGAGGTCAAGGCGGTCCAGACGAAGAAGGCCCGGCAGTTGTTCGCCATGCTGGACGGGGCGGTGTGCCGTCCCCAGGCAGTGCGGCGCTATTTTGGGGAAACGACCGCCGAGCCCTGTGGCGTCTGCGACGTCTGCGCCGATCCTCCGGCCCTGTATGACGCCACGGTCCAGGCCCAGAAGGCGCTGGCGGCGGTGCAGCGGCTAGGCGGACGGTTCGGGCGGGGTCGGGTGATCGACCACCTGCTGGGCAAGACCAAGGATGTTCAGCCGTGGGAGAGCGACCTGTCCACTTGGGGCATCGGCAAGGATACCTCGCCGTCCGGATGGCGCGACATCGTCGATCACCTTCTGTTCGAGGGTCTGCTGCTGGAAGACCCCAATGAGGGCAAGCCCCTGGTCGGTCTGGGCGAGGCCGAGGCGGTACGGGCGGTCTACAAGGGCGAACGCGCGATCGAGGTGCGGCGCGTACCCGCCGGGTTCGATGCCTCGACCCGCTCCGGCAACCCGCGCCGCCGCACGCGCGAGGGCAATGCGGCGGTCGAGGCCCTGGATGCCGATGTCCGGGCCCGGTTCGAGAGGCTGCGCGCCTGGCGCCGCGACCGGGCGTCGGAACAGCACGTCCCGCCCTATGTGATCTTCCAGGACAAGACCTTGCTGGAGATCGCGCAGCGCGAGCCGGGGACGCTGGATGCCCTGTCCGACATCTCCGGCGTCGGCCAGTCCAAGATCGATCGCTACGGCAAGGCGGTACTGGCCGCTTTGCAGGGCGGGACATGAAACCGTGAACCTTTCACCGCCGTCCGCCTTGGGCTAGTCAGGCTGTACCGCAGCGTATGAGAGGCAAGATGAAGGTTCTGGTTCTGGGCGGAGACGGTTTCTGCGGCTGGCCGACGGCGCTGCATCTGTCGGCGCGGGGCTGGGACGTGACAGTGGTCGACAACCTGTCGCGCCGCAACATCGACAACGAGCTGGAAGTGCGGTCCCTGACCCCCATCCGCACCATGGGTGAGCGGATCGCCGCCTGGCAGTCGATCAGTGGACGGACGATCGACTTCGTCAATATGACGGTGGGCAAGGAGTTCGACCGGCTGGTCGCCCTGATCCGGGAGGTGAAACCCGACAGCGTGGTGCATTTCGCCGAACAGCGCGCCGCCCCCTATTCGATGAAGTCGGCGCGGCACAAGCTCTACACCGTCGACAACAACATCAACGCCACCAACCACCTGCTGGCGGCGATCGTCGAGAGCGGGCTGGATGTGCATCTGGCCCATCTGGGGACGATGGGGGTCTATGGCTATGCGACGGCCGGGCTGCGGATTCCCGAGGGCTATCTGAAGGTCACGGTCGAGACGGACCACGGCCCGACCGAACAGGAAATCCTGTTCCCGCCCAATCCGGGGTCGATCTATCACATGACCAAGACCCAGGACGCCCTGCTGTTCCAGTTCTATGCCCGCAACGATTCCCTGAGGATCACCGACCTGCATCAGGGCATCGTTTGGGGCACCCAGACCGAGGAAACCCGCCAGGACGAGCGGCTGATCAACCGGTTCGACTATGATGGCGACTATGGCACGGTATTGAACCGATTCCTGATGCAGGCGGCGGTCGGCTATCCTTTGACCGTCCACGGATCGGGCGGCCAGACCCGGGCCTTCATCCATATTCAGGACACGGTGCGCTGCGTCGAACTGGCGCTGAAGAACCCGCCGAAAGCAGGCGACCGCGTCAAGATCCTGAACCAGATGACCGAGAGCCACCGGGTCCGCGACCTGGCCGCCATGATCGCCGAGGTCACCGGGGCGGAGGTCGCCCACGTCGCCAATCCGCGTCAGGAGGCCGACGAGAATGACCTGGTCGTCGCCAATGATCAGTTCCGCGACCTGGGCCTGAAACCCATCACCCTGAAACAGGGGTTGATGGATGAGGTCGCCGACATCGCCCGCCGCTACGCCGAGCGGGCCGACCGCTCTAAGATCGCCTGCGTGTCCAGCTGGAACGCCTGCCGCGCCGCCGCCCTGGCCGCCGAGGCCTGTCCCGTCGCGGCTTTACGGCCCAAGCCCCGGCTCGTCCGGCCCGCATGAGCGAGCCGTCGCTTCTGGTCTTCGGCGGCGGCTATGTCGGATCGGCCATGGCGCGGGCGGTCGTGGCGCGAGGCGGCGTGGCCGGCGCCACGTCTCGCGATCCCGAACGGCGCACGGGTCTGGCGGCGGAGGGCATCGCCCCGATCGATCCCGCCGACACCGACGCCCTGACCGAAGCGGTCGCCAGGGCCACCGCCATCCTGATCACCGCCGCCCCGGACGCCGAGGGGTGCCCCGGCGCGCGGGCCCTGATCCCGGCGATCGGCGCGTCGGGAGCCTATCCGGACTGGATCGGCTACATATCCTCGACCGCCGTCTATGGCGATCGCGACGGCGGCTGGGTGTTCGAGGGCGACGCCCTGAATGCCGCCAGCCTGGAAGGGGCCCGCCGGGTCCGGGCCGAGGCCGACTGGCTGGACGCCGTACGCGGCATGGGGCTGACGGTCCAGCTGTTCCGCCTGCCCGGCATCTATGGTCCGGGGCGATCCGCCGTGGACCGTCTGCGCGACGGCTCGGCCCGACTGGTGCGCAAACCCGGTCAGGTCTTCAACCGCATTCATGTCGAGGACATCGTCTCGGGCCTCTTCGCCTCCATGGCCCGGCCCCGGCCCGGCGGCATCTACAACCTGGCCGACGACGAACCGGCCCCCGCCGATGTCGTCATCGCGTGGGCGGCGCAGCGGATGGGCCTGCCGATGCCGCCAGAGGTCTGCTGGACCGACCCCTCGGTCAGCGAGACGATGCGGCGGTTCTATCTGGACTCCAAACGCGTCTCGAACGCCCGCGCCAAGGCCGAGCTGGATTGGCGGCCGACCTATCCGACCTGGCGCGAGGGGCTGGAGCCGCTGATCTAGCCCCGCCGCTTCAGCGTCACATAGATCGCACCCTCGCCGCCGTGCGGACGCGCAGCGGTCGCGAATCCGGATACCACCCCCCGCAGTCCCGGCCCCTGCAGCCACTCGTGCACCGAGGCCCGGATCACGCCGGTCCCGCCGCGCCGCCCTTGTCCGGTGATCACCAGGACCGCCCGATAGTCCCGCGCCTGCGCCCCCATCAGAAAGGCCGTCAAGGCGTCCTGGGCCTGGAACCGGCCATAGCCGTGCAGGTCGATCCGCGCCTCGATCGGATCCCGCTCCCGCGACAACCGCCGTTGCCGCCGCGGCTCCAGCACCTCGGGCGTCGCCCGAGACGCGGCGATAACCGGAGAAGACGGGCGTGGAGCTGCGGTCTCTGGGACCGGGCGAGGGCGGGGCTTGGGAGCGTTGTTGGACTTTGGTGCAGGTGGGACGGCGGGATCAGCGGGTGCCGCCATGTCCAGCATGACGCGCGGGGCCTTGCGCGATTTCGGCGGCGTGACCGAACCGGTGACGCGGGCCCAGATGCGGCGGTCATCGGGCGACAGATCACGCGGCCCCCGCGCCATCTCAGTCCTCGACGCCGGGATCCTGCGGGCCGGGCTCCCAAACCAGCAGGTCGCCCGGCTGGCAGTCCAGCTCCCGACACAGGGCGTCCAGCGTCGTGAACCGCACCGCCCGCGCCTTGCCCGTCTTCAGGATCGACAGATTGGCCAAGGTCACGCCCACGCGATCGGCCAGCTCGGTCAACGACATCCGCCGTTCGAGCAATATGCGATCAAGCTGGACGCGGATGGCCATGGACGGGTCTCTAGACGGCAAAACAGGTATCGAAAAGCGATAAGCTCTCGCTGCACTTCGGGTCGAGAAGGCGGAGCCTCGTCGCGCGTCGGGTCGAAAAGGCGGAGCCTTTTGACCGCGCGACCATCAAGGTTGCCCGCGCAGCCACTAAATGGTCAGTTCCGACTCCTGCCTGAGCCGCGCGCCCTCCTTGAACACCTCGGCCAGGACGAAGACGACCAGCACGGAGAAGATCGGCGTCAGCATCTCGCTGAAACCGGGATCGGGGATGGAGGGGATCAGCCCTTGCGCCACCGCCACCCCGATGGTCACGACGGTCAGGGTCAGGCCGATCTGGCGCAGGCGGCGCACATTCTCGGGCCGGAACGGATCGCCCTGGGTGAGGGTGCGGAAGATCTGGCGCAGGTTCCGCAGGATCAGCAAAAAGCCGCCGAAATAGGCCGAGGTCGCCCCCAGGCCGAACAGGATCAGGGTGCGGGTCCAGGGGATCTGGCGCGCGGCGTCGCCCTCGCCCACGACGATGGTCTGGTCCGCCAGTGGGCCCGTCAGGGGCACGAAGATGGCGGCGACGAAGGCGATCAGCAAAATGCCGGTGATCAGCATCAGAAGCACATAGGCCACGTCCAGCGCGATCTTCAGCAGGCTGGACACCGATCCCGGACCGATCGTCCGGAAGGGGGCGCGTATCCCGAGAGGCTTCAGGGTCGGGAGGCGCATGGGTCTCTCAAGTCTGGGCGAAGGGCGTCAGGACCGTGCGGGATCAGATCGAAACCGGCACGGTCCTATTCATCGCCATCTTCACATCCAAGGTCAAAGCTCCGGTTGAGGGAAAGTCTATCTGCCCCGACGCGGTCGTCATGCGCTCAAGAAGTGAGCGACCGCGTCGCGAGCGTAGCGCCCCCAACTCAGAAACCTTGCACCAGGATGGCGACCAGGGCGGTCGGCAGGGCGGCCAGAAGGGCGGCGTTGATCAGGGTGGTGCCGACCTTGTCCATCCACATCGAAGCATTCATCGTGTTCATCGTCTTTCTCCGTCGATCCTGTTTGGGGGTCGTTTATTGCCCCCTTCGTTACGACCGCGATAATGAGATTGCGTTTTTTCGCTTATCTCTGGAACGGTGCGGCCCCCGTTCTTGAGATCATAGATAGGACGTGCGCCCTCAAAGGTCACGTTACATATCGTTTAACGATATTAAACTTTGGCAACGAAATGAAACAGCGGTAAGGTGAGGCGATGAAACCCAGGCTGATCAAGGGAATGCGGCTGCTGGCCGCGACCCACAATCCCGGCAAGGCGCGCGAAATCGCCGCCCTGCTGGACGGACAGTATGATGTTGTCAGCGCCGATTCCGTCGGCCTGCCCGAGCCGGACGAGACCGAGAGCACCTTCACCGGCAACGCCATGCTGAAGGCGCGGCATGCGGCGGACCGGTCGGGGATCGTGTCCCTCGCCGACGATTCGGGGCTTTCGGTCCTGGCCCTGGACGGAGCGCCAGGCATTTTCTCCGCCCGCTGGGGCGGGCCGGACAAGGATTTCGGCCTGGCCATGCGCAAGGTCGAGCAACGGCTGGAGGAGGTCGGGGCGACCGATCGCCGGGCCTGGTTCACCTCGGCCCTGGCCGTGGCGTGGCCGGACGGACCGTGCGTGGTGGTGGAGGGTCAGGTGCATGGATCGGTGGTGTTCCCGCCGCGCGGCGACCGGGGGTTCGGTTACGACCCGATCTTCATCCCCGACGGCGGGCGGCTGACCTTCGGCGAGATGGACCCGGTCGAAAAGGACGCCATGAGCCACAGGGCTCGCGCGTTCGAGAAACTCAAGGCCGCCCTGATTGACTGACCCGCTCGACCCGGGTGAGGCGGTCGCGGTCTATATCCACTGGCCCTACTGCGCGCGCATCTGTCCCTATTGCGATTTCAACGTGGTCCGCGATCGGGGCCGGACCCAGGAACAGGCCGGACTGGTCGAGGCCATTCTGGCGGACCTGGCCGCGCAGGCGACGCTGACCGGGCCGCGCCCCCTGGCCTCGATCTTCTTCGGGGGCGGCACGCCGTCGCTGATGCCGCCGCAGGCCGTGGCGCGAGTCATAGAGGCGGTTCGCGAGACCTTTCCCGCATCCGGCCCCATCGAGATCACGCTGGAGGCCAATCCCACCGACGCCGAGAGCGCCCATTTCGCCGCCTTGGCCGAGGCCGGGATCAACCGGCTGTCTTTGGGGGTGCAGTCGCTGGACGACGCGGCGCTCAGGTTCCTGGGCCGCAACCACGATGCGGCGGAGGCCCGACGGGCCATCGCCATCGCCCTCGCCGCCCGCGCGTTCGATCGGCTGTCGATCGACCTGATCTATGCCCGTCCCGGCCAGACCGTCGCCGACTGGACGAACGAACTGACCATGGCGGTCGATCTGGGGTTCGAGCACGTCTCGCCCTACCAGCTGACCATCAACCCCGGCACCGCCTTCGGACGAGCCGAGACGCGCGGCCTCCTGATCCCCCCCGACGAGGACCGCGCAGCCGATCTGTACGAGACGACGCAGGATGTGCTGGGGCAGGCCGGGTTCGAGGCCTATGAGGTGTCGAACCACGCACGGGGTGGTTCCGCCCGGTCGGCGCATAATCTGCATGTTTGGCGCGGCGGGGATTATCTGGGGCTGGGACCGGGGGCCCATGGCCGCTTGACGCTGGACGGGCACCGCACCGCGACCATCGCCCACCGAGCAATCGGCGCGTATGTCGCCGGGGTCGCGGCGGGCAAGCCCTGGTCGGACCGCGACCAGCTGGACGCTGTCGCGGCGGCGGAGGAACGGATACTGCTAGGCCTGCGCACCGTCGAGGGGGTGCCGCTTTCCGTCATGCGAGCCTTATCCTTGACGCCTGAGAATGGCCCTGTGGCTAACCTGATCGACGAGGGATTTCTCGTCCTTCAGGGTGATTGCATGGCGGCGACGCAGCGTGGCCGTCCGGTTCTGGACGCGCTATTGGGTCGCCTGTTGACCTAAACACACGCGCATCGCCAACTCGAGCCGGGGCCAGTCTTCGCGCCGGATCGATCGCCGGATCGGTGTGAGCAACAGGTGATCGATCGAGCGACCAAGAGCGCGTCGCCGCAGCCCGCGAAGAACTCTTTGACACACGAAGGCCTCATCGAAAGGGGCCCATTCCCCGGCAACGCTGAGAAGGTTGTAGCCGAAGACCGGCAGCACCTCGGTCTCCAGGATGGCGCGGGTTTCGGCGACGGAAAATCCCGCATCGACGGCGACCCTGGCGACCCATTGGAAGGTCTCCGTCTGCATCTCCGTATCCAGAAACAGCTCGCTCAGTGCCTGCCAGACCGGGGTTCGACGCTTGATCTCGGCATCGGTCAGCCGATCCGGAGGCCGGGCCACGGGTCGGCTCAGCCCCTGGCCAGCGCCGCGTCCACCGCCGCCTTCTGCATCACGAACAGGTCGCGGCACCCGGCGTCGGCCAGGGCGAACAGGCGGTCGAACTCGGCCCGGCTGAAGCCGCGTTTCTCGCCCGTGGCCTGGATCTCCACGATGGTGCCCGAGCCGGTCAGGACGAAATTGCTGTCGGCCTCGGCCTGGGAGTCCTCTTCGTAGTCGAGGTCCAGTACCGGTTCGTTCTCGAAGATCCCGCACGACACAGCCGCGACCTGATCCAGGATCGGATCGGTCTTCAGCACACCCTCGGCCCGCAGGTAGCCAAGCGCGGAGGCCATCGCGACCCAGGCCCCGGTGATCGAGGCCGTGCGGGTGCCGCCGTCGGCCTGGATCACGTCGCAGTCCAGCACCACCTGCCGCTCGCCCAGCGCCTTCAGATCGACCACGGCACGAAGCGACCGCCCGATCAGGCGCTGGATTTCCTGGGTGCGGCCCGACTGTTTGCCCGCCGCCGCCTCGCGACGCCCTCGCGTGTGGGTGGCGCGGGGCAGCATCCCGTACTCGGCGGTGACCCAGCCCTGGCCCTTGCCGCGCATCCAGCCGGGGACGTTCTCCTCGATGGACGCCGTCACCAGCACCTTCGTGTGGCCGAACGAGACCAGGCACGACCCTTCGGCATAGCGGTTGACGCCGGTCTCCAGGGTCACGGTGCGGAGCTGTTCGGGAGTGCGTTCGGAGGGGCGCATCAGATGGTCCTTGGAGGCAGAGCTTGGAGGTTGGGGTCGCGCTGCTTATCCTGAAACCATGGCCCTGTCCCCCCTCGTCATCCTGCGCCCCGCGACGGTCGCCGACGCGCTGATCCTCGCGGCGTGGACCGGGAGCCGCACGTCATCGCCTGTTCCAGCGACGATCCGGGGGCCGAGGTGGCCTTTGGCAGCGACTGGGCCGAAGAGGTGACTAGCTCCGCCTATCAGCTGACCTATCTGATGGCGGAGGTCGAAGGTCAGCCGGTCGGGGTGATGGCGGTCTGTGACCCCCACACCGAGCCCAGCCACTACTGGGGCGAGATCGAACCGGGTCTTCGGGCCATCGATATCTGGATCGGGCCGCCCGAATGGCTGAACCGGGGCGTGGGAACCCAGATGATGCGCCAGATGATCGACCGCTGCTTCGCCGAGCCGGACGTCACCGCCATCGTCATCGACCCGCTGAACACCAATGTTGACGCGCACCGGTTCTATCGGCGGCTGGGGTTCGAGGTTGTGGGACGGCGGATGTTCGAGAACGACGACTGTCTGGTCATGCGGCTGGAGAAGACCGCATGACCTTCATGATCTCCCCCTCCGCCCCCCTGTCCAGCCTCGACCAGCGAGCCCGCGACATCTTCCGCCGCATTGTCGAGACCTATCTGGAGACCGGCGAACCCGTCGGCTCTCGCACCATCTCGCGTGGCGGCGTCCAGCTGTCGCCCGCCTCGATCCGCAATACGATGCAGGACCTGACGCTGGCCGGGCTGCTGGCCGCGCCGCATACCTCGGCGGGGCGGATACCCACGCACGCCGGGCTGCGGCTGTTCGTCGATGGTTTCCTGGAGATCGGCGACATCGGGGCCGAGGAACGGCGCGAGATCGATGCGCGGCTGGCGGGCAAGGGGCGGGGCTTCGACGAGGCGCTGAACGCGGCCTCGTCCCTGCTGTCCGGCCTGGCGGGCGGGGCGGGAATCGTGGCCTCGCCGGTGCGGGATGCCGGGGTCAAACACGTCGAATTCGTCGCCCTGGGCCATGATCAGGCGTTGGCGGTGCTGGTCGGCGACGATGGCACGGTCGAGAACCGGCTGATGCCCCTGTCGGCGGGGGTAACCCCCTCGACGCTGCAGGAGGCATCGAATTTCCTGAACGCCCGGCTGAAGGGCCGCCCCTTGGCCGAGGCTCGGACGGAGATGCGGGCCGAGTTGGATGCGGCGAAGCTCCAGCTCGACGCCGCCGCCGCCCGGCTGGTCGAGGATGGGCTGGCGGCCTGGTCCGGTGGTCCCGATCGCGAACGCAGCCTGATCGTGCGGGGTCGAGCCAATCTGTTGCACGACCGGGAAACCGCAGAGGATCTGGAGCGGGTCCGGGTGCTGTTCGACGATCTGGAGCAGAAGGAACAGCTGATTGGCCTGCTGGACGGGGTCAATGCGGCGCAAGGTGTGCGCATCTTCATCGGGGCGGAAACGCGGTTGTTTTCGTTATCGGGTTCCGCCGTGATCGCGGCGCCCTATATGAACGGTCGACAGCGGGTCCTGGGCGCCATCGGCGTGATCGGGCCTGCGCGACTGAACTATGCCCGCATCATTCCGTTGGTGGACTACACCGCGCGGGTGCTGGGGCGAATGCTGGACGGACAGGACAATTGAGCGACATTCACGACAGAGAACCCACCGACGCCGAGCTGAACGCCGAAGCTGGCCTTGACGCTGATCCGGACGATCTGGCCCCGCTGGACATGATCATCGCCGAGCGCGACCAGTGGAAGGACCGGGCGCTGCGCGCCGCCGCCGAGGCTGACAATGTCAAACGCCGCACCGAAGGCCAGATGAACGATGCGCGGGCCTTTGCCATCCAGCGGTTCGCCAAGGACCTGCTGGGCGTCGCCGACAATCTGGAACGCGCCCTCCAGGCCGCGCCCAAGGATACCGAAGGGGCCGCCGCCGGTCTGGTTACCGGTCTGGAGATGACCCAGCAGTCGCTGTTCCGCGCCTTCGAATCCAACGGCCTGAAACGCGTTGCGCCGGGACCGGGCGAGACCTTCGATCCGCATTTCCATCAGGCGATGATGGAACAGCCGTCGGACACCGTGCCGGGCGGCAGCGTGCTGCAGACCATGCAGGCGGGCTATGAGCTGTTCGGACGGACCGTGCGACCGGCAATGGTCGTCGTCGCCGCCAAGGGCTCCGGGGCCCAGGCGGCGAACCAGGCCTATGCCTCGCCGGAAGCGGCCAACGGCGGGGCCTACGACGGCAAGGCGTGATGTCAGCCGCCTTCTCTCGCCACGGGAGAAGGCAGTTCTCAGCCCCCGACCATCTGCATCCCCAGCCATTCGGCGATCAGCGCGGGTTTTTCGGAGCCTTCGATCTCGACGGTCAGCTCCTGCTTCAACAGCCAGCGCCCCCCGCCCTTGTCCTCGGCGGACAGCAGTCTGAACCGGCCCCGGACGTTCGATCCGACCGGCACGGGGGCCAGGAAGCGCAGCTTGTCGAAGCCGTAGTTGACCCCCATCACCACCCCGTCCAGCGGTGCCACCGCGTCATAAGTCATGGCCGAGGCCAGGCTGAGCGTCAGGAAGCCGTGGGCGATGGTGCCACCGAACGGCGTGGACTTGGCCGCCTCCGGGTCGATGTGGATGAACTGGCGGTCCTCGGTGACCTCGGCGAAGGCGTCGATCCGGGCCTGGTCGACGTGGAACCAGCGGCTGACGCCCATCTCGGTGCCGATCAGGGCGGCGAGGTCGGAGGGTCTGGTCATGCGGGGGCTCCGGTGAAGCGGTCTTCGATGATCTCGGCGAACAGGGCCGGGTCGATATTGCCGCCCGACAGGACGACGGCGGTGGTGCGGTCTTTCGTCTGCACCTTTCCGGCCAGCAGGGCCGCCAGCGCCGCCGCTCCGCCCGGCTCGACCACCAGTTTCAGGGTATGGAAGGCGTAACGCACGGCCTCGGCGGCCTCCATGTCCGTGACGCCGAAGGCCCCGGCCAGCCGGCGCTGGTTGATCGGGAAGGTCAGCACCCCCGGCACCGGCGTCTGCAAGGCGTCGCAGATCGAGGGGGCTGCCGCCGGATGGCCGACGCGTTCGCCGGCCGCCAGCGACCGGGCGGTGTCGTCGAAGGCGATCGGCTCGACCGCCCACATGGCGGTGTCGGGGCTGCGGGCCTCGAACACCAGGTTGATCCCCGCCATCAATCCTCCGCCGGAACAGCAGCACAGCAGCTGGTCGATCGACCCGGCCCCGACTTCCGCCGCCTGATCCAGCAGTTCCAGCCCGGACGTGCCCTGGCCCTCGATGATGTACGGATCGTCGAACGGGGGAACGAGGATCGAGCCCCTTTCCTCGGCGATCTGGCGACCGATGCCCTCGCGGCTTTCGGTCCAGCGGTCGTACAGCCGCACCTCGCCGCCGAAATGGCGCACGCCCGCGACCTTGATGGCCGGGCTGTCGGACGGCATGACGATCACGGCCCGGGTGCCGACCATCCTGGCGGCGGCGGCGACGCCTTGCGCATGGTTGCCGGACGAATAGGCCACGACGCCCCTGGCCCGCTCCTCGGCACTCAGGCGGCTGATGCGATTGTACGCCCCGCGAAATTTAAAGGCCCCGGCGACCTGGAACGTCTCGGCCTTGAGCAGCACCCGCCCGCCCATCCGGTCGTTCAGGGCCGGGCTTTCGATCAGGGGGGTGCGGACGGCGACGCCGTGGATCTGGCGGGCGGCATCGAGGACGCCTTCGTAGCAAGCGGTACGGTCGGTCATCTTCGCACTTAACCGCAAGCGATCGATCCGCGTAAGGTGCCGGGTCAAGACCGACACGGATTTCCGATGACCGACGCTGCTGCCGACCCCCAGGCCACATTCTCCGGCACCCGCGAGGTCGATCCGCGATACGCCCTGGATGCCGTGGCGCTGGATGGGTGGATGACCGCCAATGTCGAAGGCTACGCCGGACCCCTGAGCGTGCGGCAGTTCAAGGGCGGGCAGTCGAACCCGACCTATGAACTGGTCACGCCGGGCGCGGCCTATGTGCTGCGGCGCAAACCCCCCGGTGTCCTGCTGCCTTCGGCCCATGCGGTGGACCGGGAGTTCACCGTCATCTCGGCCCTGCATGCGCAGGGGTTTCCGGTCGCCCGTCCCCATGCCCTGTGCACCGACCCCGAGGTTCTGGGCTCCATCTTCTATGTCATGGACAAGGTCGAGGGTCGGGTGTTCTGGGACCTGAAACTGCCGGGGCTGGAGCCGACTGAACGCCGCGCCATCTACGAGGCCCAGACCGATACCCTGGCGGCCCTTCACCGGTTCGATCCGGTCGACATCGGGCTCGGTGATTACGGCAAGCCGGGCAACTATTTCGCGCGCCAGGTCGCCCGCTGGACCAAACAGTACCGGGCGTCCGAGACCGGGCCGATCGTGGCCATGGACCGGCTGATCGACTTCCTGCCCACGACCCTGCCACCGGACGGGCCGACGCGGATCGTCCACGGCGATTTCCGGCTGGACAACATCATCGTTGACCCAGCGGGGCCGGGGGCGCGGGCGGTCCTGGACTGGGAGCTGTCGACCCTGGGCGATCCGATGGCGGATTTTTCCTACATGCTGATCGGCTGGGTCATCCCGGCGACGCTGCGCAACGGTCTGGGCGGAGCCGATCTGGAGGCTCTGGGCATTCCGTCGGTAGCCGAGACCGTCGCCCGCTATGCCGAAAAGACCGGCACGGTGCCGCCGAAGAACCTGGACTGGCTGTTCGCCTACAACCTGTTCCGGCTGGCTGCCATTTGTCAGGGCATCGCCGGACGCGTCCGCGACGGCACCGCCGCCAGCCCGCAGGCCCGGTCCATGGCGGCGCAGGTGGAACCGCTGTCGGCGGCGGCCTGGGGATTCGCGGTCACGGCCGGGGCGTGATCCATCCGCCGTCAGGGTTCATCACGAAGGGCACGAAGAGCACCAAGAGCTCAGATTGGCGGAATGACCGAGTTTCCTGCGCGAGGCTGTTCCATGAAAGGCGGCGAAGCCGCGATGGAAACGATCAGCGGTCTCGCCAGTTGATCACCCGTTCCTTCGTGCCCTTTGTGCCTTTCCGTCGTTGTGCCTTCGTGTCGAACCAACCTTGGCTGACCCATGGCCAGGCGCATCGGGCGGGCGAAAGTCGGCACGCTATAGGCTCCCGTCACACGAGATCGCGCGAATTGCGCGAGTCGTGATGTTCGCAATCGGAAAATAGCGCGCTTCCAAAGTCAGGTTGCAGACCTGCCGAGACCGATTCCGCCTCAGACGACCATCACCGTTCCGAGCAGTAATTTGGCCCCGGTGCGACCCAGGACGCGGTCCGTCGCGGCCTGAAGCTCGCGCGACAGGACGTCGATATTGGGCGGAGCGCCGGGCAGCAGCAGGCTGGCGTTCCTTTGCACCACCGCGTTGAAGGCCTCGCGAAGGCGCGGCGCCGACTGTTCGGCGCGCAGGCGCAGGGCGGCATCGGGCACATCGACGCCGGTCTCGACCGTCATGACCCCCCGGCGACCGCCGGGACGGGCCGATGTCCCCGTGATGGTCGGGAAACGGACGAAGGTCGCGGCCGAGGCCGAGCCGCCTCCGGACGGCCCACCGGCGACGGCTTCGGTGGCCAGAAGGCCAAGTGCGGCGGGGGCGAGGGCGAAGAGGGCGCGACGATCCATGGGTACGGTCTGCCACGGCCACGTAAAATTTGCCTGAACGCGGGGCTTTCGCGCCACGGAATGGTCCGATGCGGCGACACGGCGCGGCCTCGCGGCTTGGCAAGCGTGAAACGAGCCGATATGGACCCGCTCACGGAAAGACGGTGGCTCCCCGTGCCCGCCTTCTGTTTGCAAATCGCTCGCAAACATCCGCCGCCGCTGGGTTTTAGAGGATTTGAGAATGGGACTGGGCATCCGAGCCCTGAGAACCGTCGCAGGCGCAATCAGCGCCTCCGGTCTCGCCGCGTCGCTGGCCCTGGTGGCCGCCACCCCGACCTGGGCGCAGGATCTGATGGGTCAGCCGACGCCGGGTGGCATCGACCTGCAACCCGCCGCCTCGCCGCTGAAGGCGGACGCGATCTGGTTCCACAACGCCATCCTGCTGCCGATGTGCATCATCATCAGCCTGCTGGTTCTGGGTCTGCTCGGCTGGTGCGTGATCAAATACAACAAGAAGTCCAACCCAACCCCGGCCAAATGGAGCCACAACACCCTGGTTGAGGTCGTCTGGACCGTGCTGCCGGTGCTGGTGCTGGTCGGCATCTCGCTGTTTTCGTTCCGCCTCCTGTTCGCCTATCACGACATGCCGGAGCCCGACCTGACCATCAAGGCGACCGGCAACCAGTGGAACTGGGCCTATGAATATCCCGACCAGGGCGTGACGGAATACATTTCCAACATGCTGCCCGAGGACGAGGCCCGCGCCCGCAACGTCCCCTATCTGCTGGCCGCCGACGAGCCGCTGGTGGTGCCGGTCGGACAGACCGTTCGCGTGCTGGTGACGGCGTCCGACGTGATCCACTCCTTCGCCCTGCCGGCCTTTGGTCTGAAGACCGACGCGGTCCCGGGCCGTGTCAACGAGACCTGGTTCAAGGCCGACCGCACCGGCATCTTCTATGGCCAGTGCTCGGAACTGTGCGGCACCGACCACGCCTTCATGCCGATCCAGATCAATGTGGTGACGCAGGCCGAGTTCGAGGCCTGGGTGGTCTCGCGCGGCGGCTCGATGACGCCCGCCACCGCCGCTGCCGCTCCGGGCGGCACTGTGGCCCAGGTCGCCGCCGGAACGACCGGTGCCCCGACCGCCGAGGAGGCCGCCGTTCCCGTCGCCGCCGAGGGTGCCGCACCCGCGCCCGCCGGAGCCGCTCCGACCGCTGTCGAGCCCGCGCCCGCACCCGCTGCCGCCCAACCCGTTGCCGCCGCTGCCGCGCCGGCCGCCCAGTAAAGCGAACCCATAGAGATCATGGCACACGCACCGACCGCAGACGTTCATGGGCACGACGCCCACCACGACCACAAGCCGGGCTTCTTCACCCGCTGGTTTTTGTCGACCAATCATAAGGACATCGGCACCCTGTACCTGCTGTTCGCCATCATGGCGGGCATCGTCGGCGGGGCCCTGTCGGGTCTGATCCGTCTGGAATTGGCCGCACCGGGCATCCAGTATTTTGTCGAGGGCGGCCTGATCGAACAGCTCGGCATCGTCGAGGCGTCCAAGCACGGCTACAACGTCACTGTCACGGCCCACGCCCTGATCATGATCTTCTTCATGGTCATGCCCGCCATGATCGGGGGCTTCGGCAACTGGTTCGTGCCGATCATGATCGGGGCCCCGGACATGGCCTTCCCGCGCATGAACAACGTCTCGTTCTGGCTGCTGGTCGCGGCCTGGGTGCTGCTGTGCCTGTCGATGTTCGTCGACGGCGGACCGGGCAAGGGCTTCGGCGGCGGCTGGACCATCTACCCGCCGCTCTCGACCACGGGCCACACCGGACCGGCGATGGACCTGGCGATCTTCTCGCTGCACGTCGCGGGCGCCTCGTCGATTCTGGGTGCGATCAACTTCATCACGACGATCTTCAACATGCGGGCGCCGGGCATGACCCTGCACCGGATGCCGCTGTTCGCCTGGTCGGTGCTGGTCACCGCCTTCCTGCTGCTTCTGTCGCTGCCGGTGCTGGCCGGTGCCATCACCATGCTGCTGACGGACCGCAATTTCGGCACCAGCTTCTTCGATCCGGCCGGTGGCGGCGACCCGGTGATGTTCCAGCACCTGTTCTGGTTCTTCGGCCACCCGGAGGTCTACATCCTGATCCTGCCGGGCTTCGGCATCATCAGCCACATCGTCTCGACATTCTCCAAGAAGCCCGTGTTCGGCTATCTGGCCATGGCCTATGCCATGGTGGCGATCGGCTTCATCGGCTTCATCGTCTGGGCCCACCACATGTACACCGTCGGCATGACGGTGAACCTGCGGGCCTATTTCGTCGCCGCCACCATGATCATCGCCGTGCCCACGGGCGTGAAGATCTTCAGCTGGATTGCAACGATGTGGGGCGGCTCGATCGACTTCAAGACGCCGATGCTGTGGGCGATGGGCTTCATCTTCCTGTTCACCGTCGGCGGCGTGACCGGCGTGGTCCTGGCCAATGCCGCCATCGATTACAGCCTGCACGACACCTATTACGTCGTGGCCCACTTCCACTACGTCCTGTCGCTGGGTGCCGTGTTCGCGATCTTCGCCGGCTTCTACTACTGGTTCGAGAAGATGTTCGGCGTGAAGTACAACGAGTTCCTGGGTGCCGCGCATTTCTGGATCATGTTCGTCGGCGTGAACGTGATCTTCTTCCCGCAGCATTTCCTGGGTCTGCAAGGCATGCCGCGTCGCTACATCGACTATCCGGAAGCCTATACCCTGTGGAACCAGGTCTCCTCGATCGGCTACGCCATCACCGCCGTGGGCGTTCTGGTGTTCCTGATCATGCTGGCCGAGGCGGCGATCCGTCGTCGCGCCGGGGTGGCCAATCCCTGGGGCGAAGGCGCCACGACGCTGGAGTGGACTCTGTCCTCGCCGCCGCCGCATCACCAGTTCAACGAGCTGCCGGTGGTCAAGGCCGAGCATCACTAGCTTCCATAGCCGTCACCCTCGGGCTTGACCCGAGGGCCGGACGCGGGAGCGAACCGATCGATCCACGCGGCCCCGGACGTTCGTGCGTCCGGGGTTTCGTTCTTGCCGACCAAGGTCCGCCCCTCGGGTCAAGCCCGAGGGTGACGGTGTAATCAAAGGCCCATGACCCAGACCGACACCACACCCGCCGTGACGCTGGCCCAACCGGAAGACTTCTTCCAGCTGTTGAAGCCGCGCGTGATGTCGCTGGTGATCTTCACCGCCGTGACCGGACTGGTGGTCGCGCCGGGCCAGATCAACCCATTCGTGGCGGCCATCGCCATCCTGTGCATCGCCGTCGGTGCGGGGGCGGCGGGTGCCTTGAACATGGCGCTGGAAGGCGAGACCGACGCCCTGATGCGACGCACACGCGGTCGCCCCGTGGCGGCGGGGCGGGTCAACAAGTCCGACGCCCTGACGTTCGGGGTCGTGCTGTCGATCTTCTCGGTCATGCTGCTGGGGATGAACACCAACTGGCTGGCGGCGGGGCTGCTGGCCCTGACCATCGTCTATTATGCCGCCTTCTACACGATGATGCTGAAGCGCCGGACGCCCCAGAATATCGTCATCGGCGGGGCGGCGGGGGCCTTTCCGCCCGTGATCGGCTGGGCGGCGGCGACCGGGACCGCGCCTTGGGAGGCGTGGCTGCTGTTCGCGATCATCTTTCTGTGGACCCCGCCGCACTCCTGGGCGCTCGCTTTGTATTCGACCGGCGATTACGCAAAGGCGGGCATCCCGATGATGCCGGTGGCGCGGGGTGCGAAATCGACCCGGTTGCAGATCCTGATCTACAGCCTGGTGCTGGTGCCGGTGGCCATTGCGCCCGGTTTTCTGGGCATGGGTGGGATCGTTTATCTCAGCGTCTCGATCGTCGGCGGTCTGGCATTCCTGGCCCTGGCGGCTCGGCTGTGGGGCTCGCGCGCCGGTGACGAGCCCGACAAGGCCGAGGCCGTGGGGCGAGAGGCCGCATTGTACGACGTCCGCGCCCAGGCCAAACCGGCGCGCAACCTGTTCGCCTTTTCGATCCTGTACCTGATGGCCCTGTTCGCGGCCCTGCTGGTCGAGAACCTGACCGTTATCGGAACCTGATCCCATGGCCCGCCTGACCGACCAGGAACTGACCGCCCGTAACCGCCGCAACATGTGGATGGCGCTGGCCCTGGTCGGTTTCATCGTTGTGATCTTCATGACCACCTTCCTGCGGATGCAGCACAACAGCCGCATGGCCCGCGAGGCCGTGCTGGCCCAGTCCGCGCCCGTGTCGCTGCAGGCGGGCGAGCGGCCGGGGACGTTCAGATGAACCGCAAGAACCTGATCGCCCTCGCCTGTGCGGGCGGGGTCATGTTCATGACCGGCGCGGCCTTCGCCGCCGTGCCCCTGTATCAGCTTTTCTGCCAGGTGACCGGGTTCGACGGCACGACGATGAAGGCGGACGCGGAATCCGACGTGGTCCTCGATGAGACCGTTCTGATCCGGTTCGACACCAATGTACGCGGCGGCCTGCCCATGACGTTCAAGGCCGAACAGGTCAGCCAGAGGGTCCGCATCGGCGAGACCGGCATCGCCTATTTCGACGTGACGAACACCTCGGACCAGCCGATCGGGGCGACCGCCGCCTACAATGTCGTGCCGGAGCGGGCCGGACCCTATTTCCAGAAGCTGCAATGCTTCTGCTTCGACGGCCAGACGATCGCGGCGGGCGAGACCAAACAGTTCCCCGTCCAGTATTTCGTGGCCCCCGAGATCGCCACGGACGCCGAGTCCAGGGGCGTGACCGAGATCACGCTCAGCTACACCTTCTATCCCACCAAGGGCTTCGACCGGTCTGCCCCGATCAAGCCCGCTCCCACTGGCGCAGCGCCGTCCGCGACGCTATAGCCCAGCCCATACGCCCGATCGCCTGAGAGACCCCGCATGGCCGACGCCCACGCCACCCCGCATCACGACTACCACCTGGTCGACCCCAGCCCGTGGCCGCTGGTCTCGTCCGTCGCCGCCACCGTGATGATGATCGGGGCCGTGATGTGGATGAAGGGGCTGTTCGGCCTGCCCGAGGGCACCAGCTGGCTGTTCTTCGCGGGTCTGGCGGGCGTGCTGTACTCGGCCTTCGGCTGGTGGTCGGACGTGATCAAGGAAAGCCGCGCGGGCGACCACACGCCGGTCGTGTCGATCGGCCTGCGCTACGGCATGGTGCTGTTCATCGCGTCCGAGATCATGTTCTTCGCCGCCTTCTTCTGGATGTTCTTCGAGATGGCGGTCTTCAACGAAGCCCGCGCCGGGATCCCGGAAATCTCGCTCTGGGCCGACACCGCCTCGGCCTGGTCGACCTGGCCGCCCCGCGGCATCGAGGTGCTGTCGGCCTGGCAGTTGCCCCTGCTGAACACCGTGATCCTTCTGTTGAGCGGCACGACCGTGACCTGGGCCCACCATGCCCTGCAAGTGAATGACCGCGCCGGAGCCAAGCTGGCCCTGGGCATCACGGTGGCGCTCGGCATTCTGTTCACGACCGTTCAAGGCTACGAATACTACCATATTGTCCATGAAAATCTGTTCTTTAACGAGGAAGCGGTCAACTCCGGCCTGTACGGTTCGATCTTCTTCATGGCCACCGGCTTCCACGGTTTCCACGTCCTCTTGGGCACCATCTTCCTGATCGTCTGCCTGGCGCGTCTGTTGGTGGGCCACTTCACGCCGGAGAAGCATTTCGGGTTCGAGGCGGCGGCCTGGTACTGGCATTTCGTGGACGTGGTCTGGCTGTTCCTGTTCGCCTTCGTCTACGTCGTCTTCGGTTGATCGAAGACACCGCACCTGTTCTTCCACCGGCCCGGATCGACCCGATCCGGGCCGGTCTGCGTTCGCGCTGTCCGAACTGCGGAAAGGGGCCTTTGTTCACGGGGTTTCTGAAGGTGGTGCCGACCTGTGCCGTGTGCGGTTTCGATCTGTCGTCGATCGAGACCGGTGATGGTCCAGCGACCTTCATCATGCAGATCGCGGGCTTTCTGGTCGGGTTTTCGGCCCTGTATGTCGAGATCGTCTACAGCCCGCCGATGTGGCTGCATTTTATGGTCTGGCTGCCGCTGGTGGCCGCCCTGTCGCTGGGGCTGATGCGGCCGGGCAAGGGGCTGATGATGGCGCTTCAGATGCGCAATCAGAGCGACCGGCCATGAAGCGATTTCCGTGGGGCCTGACGCTGCTCGTCATCCCGGCGGTCGCCGTCCTGATCGCGCTGGGCGTCTGGCAGATGCAGCGGCTGGCGTGGAAGAATGCGCTGATCGCCGATGCCGAGGTGGCGGCGACCCTGCCTCGCGCGCCATTGTACGAGATCTTCGGCGATGGCACCGGACTGGAGTTCCGGCGTGTGTCCGTGGCCTGCGACGGCCTGGCCAGCACGCCTTTCGTGGAGATGCGATCCATCGTCGAGGGCGAGGGCGGGGTGCGGCTTTATTCGCTTTGCCGGACGCGGGGGTTCGCCTTCCCGTTTCTGATCGATCGGGGCTTCGTCGCCGATGGGGTGACCGAACGGCCCGCCGTGGTGGCTTCGGACGTTCCGCTGACGATCGCGGGCGAACTGCGCGAAATCCCCAAGGCCAGCTGGCTCACGCCCCGGTCGGATACCAAGACCTTCTATGCGCCCGACCCGATGAAAATGCCGACAGCTCTCGGAGCGACGGGGCCAGCGGCCCCGCTGATGATCTTCGCCACGTCATCGACCAATCCCGAGATCGGAGCGCTTAGGCCCTCGGCCCCGCCAGCGGCCTATTCGAACAACCACCTCGGCTATGCCTTCACCTGGCTGGGTCTGGCCTTCGCCTTGGTCGGTGTCTATGTGGCCATGCTCCGTCGTCGGCAGAAGAAAGACCTATCCTGACCGCCCGCCTGCACACCCTGTCCAATGGCGTCCGCGTCGTCTGCGATCCGATGCCGGGCCTCCGGACCCTGGCCCTGACGGTCGCCGTCCGGGGCGGGGCGCGGTGGGAGACCGAGGCCCAGTCCGGCTGGTCGCACCTGCTGGAACATCTGGTGTTCAAGGGGGCCGGTGACATGGGTGCCCGCGATATCGTCGAGCGAATCGAGGCCGAGGGCGGCTCGATCAACGCGGCCACCGGCTATGAGCGGACCAGCTATGAGGTGCGCGCGCTGGATGGGTCATTGCCCCTGGCGATGCAGATCGTCTCGGACCTGGTGTTCCGGCCCAAACTCGATCCCGCCGAGATCGAGCGCGAGAAGGACGTCGTGGCCCAGGAGATCGCCGAGGCCTTCGATACCCCCGACGATCACGTCTTCGAGATGGCCCAGACCCGCGCCTTCACCGGCCAGCCGCTGGGGCGGCCGATCCTGGGATCGGTCGCTAGCCTGAAGCCGGTCGATCGGGCCGCGATCGAGGCCTGGCGCGCACGGCTGTATTCGCCCGACCGGATGGTGGTGGCGGTGTCCGGCGCGGTGGACGAGAGCGAACTTCTGGCAATGGCCGAGCGGTGGTTCGGCGATGCCGTGGCCATGCCCGCCGATGCGCCGGAGCCCGCGTGCTTCGTGGGCGGCGAGGCCAAGCTGGCACGCCGCATCGAACAGGCCAATCTGGTGTTCCAGATGCCGTCGCTGTCGGCGACCGACCCGCGCCTCGCGGCCCTGCGGCTGTTCACCGAAATCCTGGGTGGGGGGATGGCGTCGCGGCTGTTTCAGAGCGCGCGCGAGGACCGGGGCCTGGCCTATGCGGTCGACGCCTATCAGGAAGCCTATGAGGAGACCGGGGTGGTCGGGATCTATGCCGGGGCGGCGGCGGACCGGTCGATCGAATTGGCCGAACTGTGCGCGAAGGAGGTCGTGGGTCTGGCGACCGACGGGCCGGGCGATGCGGAGCTGTCGCGCGCCAAGGCGGTGCTGAAGGGCGGTCTGTGGATGTCGGACGAGAGCCCGGCCAGCCGCGCGGGCCGGATCGCGGCCCAGACGCTGATCTACGGGCATCTGGTGTCTTCGGACACCAGCGCAGAGCGGATCGATGCGGCGACCGCCGACGACCTGCGCGAGGTGGGTCAGGCCCTGATCGCGCCGGGCGTTGCGGCGACGGCGGTGCTGGGGCCCAAGGCCGCGAACGGGGCGGGCGCGGCCTTTACGCGCGGGCTGTCGCGCGCCGTCTGATCGCTATCAGGACGCGGGGGTCGGGCCGATGACCACGGCCGGAAACTCCAGGATCGATCCCCGCCAGACCGCCAGCGGATCGGCCAGCTGCTGGACGCCTTGAATCCCGTTCAGCAGCACATCGTACTGGGTCGCAGCGGCGGCCGGGGCCTGTGCGGTCGCGCCGGGCTCATGGAAGGCCTTCAGGAAGCGCCGCTCGCGGTTCCAGCGATTGACGCCGTCCAGCGTCACGGCCGGATTGGAAAAGCCGAAGCTGAACTGCAGGTCCGAACAGATGTCGCCTTCGCAGGACTGGAAGAACAGCACCCAGCGGACCGGGCCGTCCGTGACTGAGACGAACCGGCGCGGGCCGTCCGTCTCGACCGGCCCGACGGTCAAGCCCTGGGCCGTGAGGAAGCCCGTGATCGAGGCGATCGACAGGCCGATGGCCGGGGCCTGGGCTGTCGCCGGTGGCGGTGCGGGCGGGGCCTGGAGCGTCGGCGAGGCCAGCAGGGCGAGGGCGGAAGCGGCGGCGAGGATCATTCTGGAGTCTCCGGATCAGGCTCTACCGTAACGGCGTTTGTGGCCAAGGTATGGGCGGTGTTCTCCCTCCCCCGAAGTGGGGAGGGACGATCGCGAAGCGATCCGGGTGGGGATGTTCGAACAGGCCCACCCTGGCTTCGCTACGCTCCGCCGTCCCTCCTCACTTCGGGGGAGGGAGAAATCCACGAGGCGCTGGCCATTTCACGCAGGCGCGAGACCGTGCGCTCGAACTCGAAGGCCCCGTCGCCGGCGGGATACAGGGCCTCCGGTTCGGCGGCCGCCAGCACGACCAGCCGGGTGCGCGCCTCGTAGAGGGCGTCGATCAGGGTCACCAGCCGTTTGGCCTCCTGTCGCCGTTCCGGACCCAGCCTGGGCAGGCCGTCGAGGAACAGGGTGTGGAACCGACCGGCGACGGCCAGATAATCCTGCGGCCCCAAGGGGCGGGCGCACAGGTCCTCGAAGGTCGCCCGCGCCAGACTGCCGACGGTATGGTCGATGACGACGTCCCGGCCCAGGACGGTCAGGTTGGCCGGCTCCTCGGGCTCGTCGCCCTTCAGGTCGGACCACAGGGACTCGAACCCGGCGCGGGCCTCGGGCGCGTCGGGGCTGAACCAGACCTGCGCCCCGGCCATCCGGTCGCGGCGCCAGTCGCGTTCGCCTGAAACCTCGACCACCTCGCAGCGTGCAGTGATCTGGTCGATGAAGGGGGTGAACAGGGGGCGGTTTATGCCGTCCTTGTAGAGGTCGGACGGCACGCGGTTGGAGGTGATGGCCAGGACGACGCGCTTCTCGAACAGGGCCTCGAACAAGCGGCCCAGGATCATGGCGTCGGCGATGTCGGTGACCTGAAGCTCGTCGAAACACAGCAGCCGGGCCTCGGACGCGATCAGCTCGGCCACCGGTTCGATCGGGTCGTCGCCCCATTTCTTGCCAAGGGGGGGCTGGCCGAAGACGCGCTTGCGAGTTTCGCGGTCACCCTCGCGCCATTGCCGGATCAGGTCGTGGACGCGGGCCATGAAGGCATGGAAATGGGCGCGGGTCTTTCGCGGCTCGGGCGCGCAGGCGAAGAACAGGTCCATCAGTATGGACTTCCCCCGCCCCGGCGGCCCCCAAAGATAGACCCCGCGCACCTCGGGCGTCGTGCCGAACAGGCCCTTCTTCCCCAGCTCCCGCTCGACCCGCGACAGCACGGCGACCGCCGCGGTCTGGGCCGGATCGGGCGTCAGGCGACCGTCGGCGAGGCGCTTGTCATAGGCGCGGGACACTCTGGAAGGCATGGCGCAGGCTTAGACGCGGTCATCCGGCATGAAAAGCCGTTGCTTCGCGGTTGCGAAAGGCCATATGCCATCTGCGTTCCGGTCCGCCGGACACCCTCCACACCAAACCGCGCTCAAGCAGTGAGGCTCCGCGAGCCGAACGTAGCGCGTCCGAAGGACCAAGCCATGGGTTATGCTGTCGCCATCGTGGGTGCCACCGGCAATGTCGGTCGCGAAATGCTGACCATTCTGGAAGAGCTGAACTTCCCGGTCGATACGATGCACGCCATCGCCTCGCGAAAATCCAAGGGGATGGACGTGGCCTGGGGCGACAAGACCATCAAATGCCAGGACATCGAGGCGTTCGACTGGACCACCGTGGACATCGTCCTGATGAGCGCGGGCGGGGACGTGTCGCGCGCATGGTCCGAGAAGATCGGCAAGCTGGGGCCCGTCGTGATCGACAACTCCTCGGCCTTCCGGAAAGACCCCGACGTCCCGCTGATCGTGCCGGAGGTGAACCCCGACGCGGTCAAGCTGGTGTCGAGGAAGAACATCGTCGCCAACCCCAATTGTTCGACGGCCCAGCTGGTGGTGGCGCTGAAGCCGCTGCACGATGCGGCGAAGATCAAGCGGTGCGTGGTCTCGACCTATCAGTCGGTGTCCGGCGCGGGCAAGGAGGGCATGGACGAACTTTGGACCCAGACCAAGGCCATCTATGGCCTGGGCGACGCGCGGCCGAAGAAATTCCCCAAACAGATCGCCTTCAACGTCATCCCCTACATCGGGTCATTCAACGAGGACGGCTATACCGACGAAGAGGCCAAGATGTGGGACGAGACCCACAAGATGCTGGACCCGTCGATCAAGCTGACGGTGACCTGCGTCCGGGTGCCGGTGTTCGTGGGCCATTCCGAGGCCGTGACGGTCGAGTTCGATCGGCCGATCAGCCCGGACGAGGCGCGTGCGATCCTGCGCGAAGCACCCGGCGTGCTGGTGGTCGATAAGCAGGAACACGACGGCTACATCACCCCGGTCGATGCGGCGGGCGAGCATGCCGTCTATGTGTCGCGCATCCGCAAGGATCACACGGTGGAGAACGGCCTGGTCTTCTGGGTGGTGTCGGACAATCTGCGGAAGGGCGCGGCCCTGAACGCCGTCCAGATCGCCCAGCTGCTGGACGAGACCGGCACGATCAAGCCCAAGAGCGGCTATCGTACGCTGACGGTGTGACCGCCGTCACGTCCGCTGCCGACAGCACCCGCGCCGCCCTGATCGCCGGGGTGGCCTGCTATGTCCTGTGGGGCTTCTCGCCGCTGATCTATCAGCCGATGGGGGCGGCGGGGGCCGACGCCTGGGAGATCATGGCCCACCGGGCGGTGCAGGGCGTGATCTGGGCGGCCGGGCTGGTCTGGCTGGCGCGACAGTCGGGCGAGCTGGGGACCGTCCTGCGGGACCGCAGGACCATGGCCTGGCTTGGGCTTTCGACCCTGATGATCGCCACCAACTGGTCGCTGTTCATCTGGGCGGTGAACAACCGGCACACGCTGGAAACCAGCCTGGGCTACTATCTCAATCCCCTGCTGACGATGGCGCTGGGGGCCTGGCTTTTCCGCGAGCGGATTTCGCGGCTGGGCTTCGTCGCGATCGGCCTGGCGTCGGTGGGGGTGGTGCTGCAGGCTGTGGCGCTGGGCCGATTGCCGGTGATCTCTCTGGCCCTGGCGGTGTCCTTCGCCATCTATGGCGTGATCCGGAAACAGGTGAAGGCCTCGGCCCAGACCGGGCTGTTCGTCGAATGTCTGCTGATGTTCCCGCTGGGTCTGGGGTGGCTGGTCTGGCTGCATGCCCAGGGCCAGGGTCATCTGTTCCAGACGCCGGATGCGACATTCTGGCTGCTTCTGGCCGGACCGATCACGGTGGGCCCGCTGGTGCTGTTCTCGTGGGCGGCGCGGCGGCTCCCGCTGACCAGTGTCGGCTTCCTGCAGTTCATCGCGCCCACGCTCAGCTTCGTGATCGGGGTGGCACAGGGCGAGACCTTCACCCTGCTGCGCGGCATCTCGTTCGGCTTCATCTGGGTCGGGGCCGCGGTCTTCCTGCTGGCCGCCGTGATGAAGGCGAGGGCGGCCCGGCAGGCGCTCAGGGACGCCGCCGAGCCGGTCTAGTTCAGGCCTTTTCGGCCCTGGCGCGTTCGATGCCTTCCTGGATCAGTTCACGCGCGCGGGCGGCGTCGGCCCAGCCGAGAACCTTGACCCATTTGGTGCCTTCCAGGTCCTTGTAGTGGGCGAAGAAATGCTCGATCTGCTTGATCGTGATCTCGGGCATGTCCGTATAGTTCTGGACCTTGTCGTACCGCTGCGTCAGCCAGGACGACGGCACCGCCAGAATCTTCTCGTCCTGACCGGCCTCGTCCTCCATCAGCAGGACGCCGACGACGCGGGCCGAGATCACCGAGCCCGGCATCAGGGCGCGGGTATTGGCCACGATGACATCGCACGGGTCGCCGTCGCCCGACAGGGTGTGGGGCACGAAACCGTAGTTCCCGGGATAGCGCATCGAGGTGTACAGGAACCGGTCCACGACCAGGGCACCGGACGCCTTGTCCATCTCGTATTTGATCGGCTCGCCGCCGATGGGCACTTCGATCACGACATTGACGTCGTTGGGAGCGTGTTCGCCGATCGAGAGGGCGTCGAGGTTCATGGCAGGCGTCCGTCTGGGGTCGTTTCTGGGGAGAGGGCGAGCCTTTAGCGGGCTTTGACGACCGCGAACAGCCCGTGCTCAGACCCCGTCCAGGAACAGACGGCTGGCCGGGTTGTCGGTCTCATCCACATAGGGATAGCCCAGGGTGGCCAGAGCCGCATTCAGCGCGGCCTGTTCGGACGGCGGCACCGAAATCCCGGCCAGCACCCGACCGACGTCGTCGCCGTGGTTGCGATAGTGGAACAGGGTCAGGGCCCAGGCGGGCTTGAGGCTGTTCAGGAAGCGCAGGAAGGCCCCCGGTCGTTCGGGGAACTGAAAGCGCAGGATCCGCTCATGGGGCAGACCCGTCGCACGACCGCCGACCATGTAGCGAACGTGCAGCTTGGCGGTCTCGTTGTCGCTCATGTCCTCGACGCCGTACCCGCCATTGCGCAGGGCGGCGATCAGATCGTCCTTCTCGTGCGGACCCTGTTTCAGGGCGACGCCGACGAAGATGTTGGCCGTGCCCTCGCTGGACCAGCGGTAGTTGAACTCGGTGACCGAACGGCCGTCGAGGCTGGTCAGGAAGCGGCTGTAGGTCTCGCGGTCGTCGGCCATGGCCACCGCCAGCAGGGCTTCGGTCCCCTCGCCGATCTCGGCGCGTTCGGCGATGTGGCGCAGTCGGTCGAAATTGACGTTGGAGCCGGAGTTGATGGCGATCAAAGCCCCTTGGCCAGTGTCGGAGTTGGCAATGGCCCAAGCCTTGAGGCCTGCCAATGCGAGCGCCCCCGACGGCTCGGCGACGGCCCGGCTGTCGTCGAAGATGTCCTTGATGGCGGCGCAGATGGCGTCGTTGTCGACGGTGACGATCTCGTCCAGCAGATCCTTGCACAGGCGGAAGGTCTCGGTGCCCGCGCGGCGCACGGCGACCCCGTCGCAGAACAGGCCGACCTGGTTCAGGGTCACGACCTCGCCCGCCGCGATCGCGGCCTGCATACAGGCGGCATCGGCGGGCTCGACGCCGATGACCTTGGTCTCGGGCCTCAGGAATTTGACGATGGCGGCGACGCCTGCGGCCAGTCCACCGCCGCCGATGGGCACGAAGATGGCCTCGATCGGGGCAGAGTGCTGGCGGGTGATCTCCAGACCGACCGTGCCTTGTCCAGCGATGACGTCGGGGTCGTCGAATGGGTGGATGAAGACGGCCCCCGTCTTTTCCGCTTGACGGCTGGCCTCGGCGAAGGCCTCGTCGAAGGCGTCGCCGTGCAGAACGACAGTGCCGCCGAGCGCGCGAACCGCGGCGACCTTGATGGGCGGAGTGGTCACCGGCATGACGATGGTCGCGACGGCCCCGCGACGGGTGGCGGCGAAGGCGACGCCCTGGGCATGGTTTCCTGCGGAGGCACAGATGACGCCGCGCGCGAGCTGTTCGGCGTCCAGAGTCGCGATCTTGTTGTACGCCCCGCGAATCTTGAACGAGAAGATCGGCTGCAGGTCTTCGCGCTTCTGCAATACGGGACGACCCAGCCGCTCGGTCAGGCGCGGCAGGGGGTCCAGGGGGGTCTCGATCGCGACGTCATAGACGCGCGCGGTCAGGATGCGACGGAGGGTTTCTTGCATGGGGCGGCGTTCTGGGGCCAGACAGCGAATGATTTGACCGCTTCTGTAGCGGTTTCGGAATGAAAATCTTTCAAAAAGCGGATGGAGACCTGTGCTCGGTTCCGATTTGACGCGGCGACCGGTTCGCCCGCCCTTGCGTTCGACGCCGCTAGGATTATCTTGATCGAGACTTATGACACTTTTGAGCATAAGTGATGGCGGCGCAGATCGCCGGAGGAACGATCGATGGCGGACGGGACGTTCGGAATGTCGCAGGCACTGGCCGACGAGACCGCACCCGTCTGGGCCAAGGTCAAGGATTTCGTCACGCCGCTGGAATGGCCCACCCAGGCCGCGCTGATCAGCGAGATCAACGCGCTGAAGCGCGAGCGCGACGCGGTGATCCTGGCCCACAACTACATGACGCCGGATATCTTCCACGGGGTCGGCGACTATGTCGGGGACAGCCTGGGCCTGGCCAACGAGGCCGCGCGGTCGGATGCCCGGATTATCGTCCAGGCCGGCGTGCATTTCATGGCCGAGACGTCCAAGATCCTGTCGCCCGAAAAGACGGTGCTGATCCCGGACCTCAGGGCCGGGTGTTCGCTGGCATCGTCGATCACGGGGGCGGACGTGCGACTGATCAAGCAGCGCTATCCGGGCCTGCCGGTGGTCACCTATGTGAATACGACCGCCGATGTGAAGGCCGAGACCGACATCTGCTGCACCTCGGCCAATGCCGTCCAGGTCGTGGAATGGGCGGCGAAGGAATGGGGCGTCGATCGCGTCATCCTGATCCCCGACGAGTTCCTGGCCCGCAACGTCGCGGCCCAGACGACCGTGGGCATCATCGCCTGGAAGGGCCGCTGCGAGGTGCATGAGCGCTTCACCGCAGAGGATATCGCCGAGATGCGCGAGGCCTATCCGGGAGCGGAAATCCTGGCCCATCCGGAATGCCCTGAGGATGTGCTGGCCGCGTCCGACTTTGCCGGATCGACGGCGGCGATGACGGACTATGTGACGGCGAAGAAGCCCAAACAGGTCGTCCTGATCACCGAATGTTCGATGGCGTCCAACATCAAGGGCGACGTGCCCGGCGTGGACTTCATCGGCCCGTGCAACATGTGCCCGCACATGAAGCGGATCACGCTCGAGAACATCCGCGACTGCCTGAAGAACCTCCAGTTCGAGGTCACGGTCCCCGCCGAGATGATCGAGAGGGGCCGTCTGGCCGTCCAGCGGATGATCGACCTGCCGCCGCCCGCCATTCCCGCCCGCTACGACCTGTTCAAGGCCCGGCACCATGTCGCCGTGGAGCTGATCTGATGAGCGAGATCGGACCCTGGGGGTCAAGGGATGGACGGGTCCTGCCACCTGTCGTGACATCGGTTCCGGTGGACGACGCCCCGCGTCCGGTCCGTCAGGCTCCGGCGCTGGACAAGGGCCAGAATCCGGTCTGGGCCGTCGTCTCGACCCTGCTGCTGGGCGGGCTGATCTGGTATTTTTCCGGCAGCGTGATCGTGGCGGGCTCGGCCATTTTCGGCCTGTTCGTGCACGAGTATGGCCATGTGCTGGCGATGAACCGGCTCGGCATGGGGCCGGCGCGCATCTACATCATCCCGTTCCTGGGCGGACTGGCCAAGGCCCAGCGCAATCCGAAAAGCGAATGGGACGGGGTGCTGGTGGCCCTGGCAGGACCGGCCTTCGGTCTGCTGGCGGCGATCCCGGTCGTCGGGCTGTGGTTCGCGACGGGCGATGCGGAGTGGCTGATGGGGGCCTTCTTCATCGCCATGATCAACCTTATCAACCTGGCACCCGCCCCGCCGCTGGACGGGTCCAAGGCCTTGGGGCCGGTGTTGGCGCGGGTCGATCCGATGCTGGAGAAGGTCGCCCTGATCGCGATCGGCGCGCTGGTCGTGTGGTGGGGAGTCTCGACGGGTCGATACATTCTGGCGGTCTTTCTGGGCATCGCTCTGCTGGGGCATCTGAAGGCGGGCGCGTGGCGACCCGAGGACGGCGCGCGGCTGACCTGGCCGCAGGCGGGCAAGTCGCTGGCGCTGTTCCTGGTGACCGGCGCGGCCTGCGCGGCGGCGGCGCTGGGTACCCTGCTCCCGCTGGCTGACGGTTCGCCGACCGAGGCGGTGAATGTCGCCCTGCGCTTTATCGGGGTCGGGCGGTGAGCCGGATCCATCACGACGGACCGCTGATCATCGGCGGCGGTCTTGCCGGGCTGTCGGCGGCGTTGTCGGTGCCGGGCAAGGCGCTGGTAATCAGCCCCGCACCGCTGCTGCAGGCCGCCTCCAGCGCCTGGGCGCAGGGCGGGGTGGCCGCGGCCCTGTCGGCGGACGATGCGCCCGCCCTACATGCCGCCGACACATTGGCCGCCGGGGCCGGGCTGGTCGAGGCCGAGGCCACGCGCGTCCTGACCGAGGAAGGCCGGGCGACCGTGGAATGGCTGGCCGATCTGGGCGCACCGTTCGATCGCGATGCCCAGGGCGGGTTCTCGGTCAGCCTGGAGGCCGCTCATTCGCGCGCCCGGGTAGCGCGGGTCGGGGGCGACGGTGCCGGTCGGGCGATCCTCAGCGCCCTGGTCACCTCGGTCCGGGCCGCGTCCAACGTCGAGGTCTGGGAAGACGGTCGACTGCGCGCTCTGATCCAGGATGGGTCGGGCCGGGTGTGCGGTGCGGTGATCGACCGGGGCGGGCGACGGATCGAGGTCATGGCCCCGGCCGTGGTTCTGGCCACCGGCGGCGCGGGCGGACTGTTCGCCATGACCACGACCCCGGTGGCCCTGCTGGGCGAAGGTCTGGCGGCTGCGTATCTGGCCGGGGCGGAAGTCCTGGATCCGGAGTTCGTGCAGTTCCACCCGACCGCCATCGATGTCGGTCTGGACCCCATGCCGCTGGCCACCGAGGCCCTGCGCGGCGAGGGTGCCCGGCTGATCGATGCCGAGGGGCGGTTCCTACTGGGTGAGGACGACGACGCGGACCTGGCCCCGCGCGACGTCGTCGCCCGGGCAGTCCATGCGGCAAGGGCGTCGGGACGCGGCGCGTTTCTGGATGCGCGGACGGCGATCGGGCACGAATTCCCTCACGCATTCCCGGCGGTGTTCGCGGCCTGTATGCGCGCGGGTCTCGACCCGCGCGAGACGCCGATCCCGGTCGCGGCGGCAGCCCACTATCATATGGGCGGGATCGCTGCCGACCCGGACGGGCGGACCAGCCTGCCGGGCCTGTTCGCGGTCGGAGAGTGCGCGGCGACGGGGGTACATGGTGCAAACCGGCTGGCGTCCAACTCGCTGCTGGAAGCCGCGGCCTTCGGGCGGCGAACCGGGCGCGCGGCAGCGGATGAGAACGCTCCGACGTCGGGGCGGGTGACCGTCGGCGCGGTCCTGGCCGACCTGCCGGATGCGGCGTTGATGACGTTACGGACCGTGATGAGCGATCATGCCGGGGTCGTGCGCGATGCGGAGGGTCTGACGATGCTGATCGAGACGATCGACCGACTGGAGATGACCCACGGGCCGGCCCTGCCCTTGGTCACCGCGCGGCTGATCGCCGAGGCGGCCCTGGCTCGGCGCGAGAGCCGGGGCGGACATTGGCGCGCCGACTTTCCCCAGACCAGCCCGGTCGCACAGCATACGCGGGCGTCACAATCCCCGATTGTGGAGACTTGGCGGCAAGCTGCGGGTTGGGCATAGTCCGGATCATGGCAACCGATCCGATCCCATGGGGTGTCGAGGAGAAGGGCTTTCGTCCCTTGGTGTTCGACTTCGACCAGTTCGAACTGATGGATGCCGCAGGCGTGTTCGCGGGGCGCGACCGCCCCACCGAGCTGATCGAGGGACGATTGATCGAGATGTCTCCAGCGGGCGCGGACCATACCAAGGTGACCAGTCGGCTGGTCGGCTATTTCTTCGCCGCGCTTGAGACGCTCGACACCGACCTGATGGCCCTGACCCAGGGCACGCTGAAGATCGAGAACCACAGCGGGCCCGAGCCGGATGTCTTCATCGCCCGGTCGGTTCCGGGCCGGAAATATTTCGAGGCGGAGGACGCCGTCCTGGTGGTCGAGGTCGCCGTGTCCACATTCGAGCCGGACCGGTCGGTCAAGGCTCCGATGTATGCGCGGGCGGGCATCCCGGAACTGTGGATCGTCGAACCGGCGCGGAAGGCCTTTCACATCTATCGTCAGCCCGGCCCTGACGGGGCCTGGGGCGAGATATTCGTCGTGACGGAGGGCCATGCCAGCCCGCTGTTCGCTCCGTCGATCCGGATTGACCTCTCCGCCGTGTTTGCGGGCCTGTGAGCATTCGGCGTCTCCCTGACATCCTGATCGAACCGATCGTGCGCGCGGCCCTGGCCGAAGACCTAGGTCGGGCGGGCGATGTGACGGGGGCGGCCTGTATCCCCGAAGGATCGCGGATGCGGGCGATGTTCGCGGCGCGGAAGCCCGGCGTGCTGGCCGGGATCGACTGCGTGCGAATCGCGGTCCTGACAATGGACCCGCAGGCATCGGTGGCGATCCGGCTTCAGGATGGTGACGTGTTCGAGGCCGGGACCGTGCTGGCAGAGGTCGAGGCGGATGCCCGGGCCTTCCTGGCGGCGGAGCGGACGGCGCTGAACCTGCTGGGGCGGCTGTGCGGGATCGCGACCCTGACGCGGGCCTATGTCGAGGCGGCGGCGGGAACAGGGGCCAGGATCGCGGATACCAGGAAGACCACGCCGGGCCTGCGCGCGCTGGAGAAGCATGCGGTCCTGTGCGGGGGCGGGGTCAATCACCGGTTCGGTCTGGATGACGCCATTCTGATCAAGGATAACCACGTCGCCGTCTGTGGCGGCATCGGCCCGGCGGTGCGGCGCGCGCGGGCGGCGGTCGGCCATCTGATGAAGGTCGAGGTCGAGGTGGACGGGCTGGACCAGCTGGATCAGGCGCTGGACCTGATCGCCGAGGGTCTCGGGCCGGACGTGGTGATGCTGGACAATTTCAGTCTTCCCGACCTGCGGGAGGCCGTGGCTCGGACGGCGGGCCGTGTGACGCTGGAGGCCTCGGGCGGGGTCAATCTGGAGACGGTGCGGGCCATCGCCGAGACCGGGGTGGACGTAATTTCGGTCGGGGTCCTGACGCATTCTGCCCCGACGCTGGACATCGGTCTGGACGCCGTCTGAACCGATAGCGCCTCTCAGGCCGACGGCGTGGCGACCGATGCGTTTTCAGGCTCGGCGGGCACCGGCAGGGGCTCAACCTCGATCTTCGGCGTCACGACGGGGCGGGCTTCGACGGGCTTGGGCGCAGATTCGGCCTTGGCCTCGGCACGGCCTTCCTGGGCCAGCAGGACAGAATAGGCGATGGCTTGACCGGCCTGACGCACCGGGGTCGTGGGGTCCAGGCTCGCCTGGATCAGGCGGGGCTCGGCGGGAGCGGACGGCGCGGGCTGATAGCGGAAGGCGTCACGGCCGCCGGACCGCCCACCGAAGCGGTAGAACAGATGGTCGCCGACCTGACCCACCCGGATCATGCTGTTGCGCCAGCCGGGGGCCACCCCGGTGGTATGGAAGAAGGTGGCATTGCCGACGGCAGCATAGACCTGACCCGACAGGGCGCTGGAGGCCACGTCGCGGGCCCGGTTCCAGGCGGCGCGGTTGACGTTTCCGCGCATGGAGCCATTGCAGGTGAAGCTGAACTGACAGCCAACGCGGCGATTGGCACCCTGATAGACGACGCCGCAGACGGTCTTGGGAAAGGCGGAATGGCGGACGCGGTTCAGGACCACCTGGGCCACGGCCCGCATGCCGTCGCGACCTTCGCCGCGTGCTTCATAGTAGGCGGCCTGGGTCAGGCATTCCAGATCGCGGGATTGGTCCAAGGCACCACCCAGGCGGAACGGACGGGCGGGATCGGGGGTGGAAGTCAGGCTGATCTGGCGCAGATCGGAACGATCGGGGGTGCCGCGGAGTTTCTCCAGACGAGCGGTCATAAGCTCGGCCTGACGGTCGCGCTGGGCCGAGCCGGCAACAGTATAGGGATCGTGACGACGGGCGATGGCCAGGGCGCTGGCATCCAGGCCTCCGGCGGCGGCGCTCATGGCCTCGTCAGTGAACCCGGCGGACGATGCCGCCTCGATACGCTCGGCCTGAGCCCGGACGATGGCCGCGTCTGCGACCGTTGTACCCAGCCAGCCGCATCCGACGGCGACTCCGACGACCCCACCCAGGACCAGGCTGGCGGTCATGGGCCGGAGAGGGGCCTTGCGATCCGCGCGCGCGGCCGCATCCGTCGAAGAGCGATCAAACAAAGGCATCGTCCTGTTCAGCAGGGCGAATACGCGGCCCCCGGGTCGATCACGCGAGCGGGCGGGCCCGAGACAGGCCCCGCGAACCGGACGCGGAAACCGACGGTGGGCGAACGCCTTCCGTCGAGAGCGGCCTTAAGCCACCGGTTTGTGACTTCAATGTGTTCCGGAATGTGAATTCGAGTGCAGTGCAACATGACGTCGCAGGACGCGTGGCACCGTTGTGTAGGGCCGGGTCGATCCCGGACAACGGCTCAAGTCTATCGATTCATGACTGTATTTGACGACGTCGACACGACTTCGATCCATCGAGACGCGGGTCGTCGTTGGTCAATCCCGATGTTTCGGCTCGCATCGATTCTCGTTTCATCTTTTCAATCCTGGTGCGCGCCCTCGAAGACGAGACCGGGAACCGCCCGCAAGATGATCGCGTTGAAGCGTGACCATTCTCAGGAGTTTTCTCATGACCCGCATCGCTACGCTCACCCTGATGGCCGCCTCCGCCCTGGCCCTGGCCGCCTGTGGCACGACCATTGAACAGAAGGCCGCCACGGGCGCGGTCGCTGGTGCTGTTGTCGGTGGACCGGTCGGGGCGGCGGTCGGAGGAGCGGCCGGCACGGCCGTGGGTCAGGCACAGAAGCCCAACTGATCCCTCGCAGAAAAGCGGCTCGGCGGTCATGATATGGCCGTCGAGTTTCGCTACTCGATCGTGGCGTGGGCGCGACGCCGACCGGGTTTCCGGGCCTGACGTCGCATTTGCGAGCACCAAACCTTGATTTTCGAGCGGGATTGGGCTTTGGCAACGCCCCGTATCCTCGATGTCGCGACATCAACCGCCAGAGGCCCGCGATCCGTGGGCCATGCCGACGCCTTCATCGACGCACGACCCATTGATCCAACAAGGACGACCGACCTCCCGCATGCGAGATCTGAAACAGACCGGCTTCAACGACCGTATCAGCACCCAGCAGGAGGCCAAGAAGGCCCTGTTGGCCAAGTTCAAGCCCAAGCCCGCCGCGCCCGACCCCGAGTTCGAGAAACTGGCCGAGAAACGCGCCGCCGAAAAGGAAGCTCTGCGCCAGCAGCACGAGCTGGCCAAGGCTGAGGAGCGTCGTGAGAAGGCCGAAAAGGAAGCCGCGCGCCTGGCCGCCGAGCGCGAAGCCGAGGAAGCCGTCGATGCCGAGAAGCGCGCCGCCCGCAAGGAACGCAAGGCCCTGACCAAGGAAGAGCAGAAGGCCGCTCGCGACGCCCGCTACGCGGCTCGCAAATCCCGCCAGCGCTGAATCGATCTATCCCGCGATCGGCAACAGGTGGACCAGGGCGTCGCGCAGATGATCGCGGGAGTAGGGCTTGCGCAGGAACGGCCAGGGCGCATCGCCCAGGGCCGCGTCGACATCTTCGCCCGCATACCCGGACGTCAGCATGATCCGCATGTCCGGCCAGGTCGCCCCGGCCTGACGCGCCAGCTCGATCCCGGTCATGCCACCCGGCATGACGATGTCGCTGAGCATCACGTCGAACCGTTCGACCTCCAACACTTCCAGCGCGGCAAGCGCATTCTCGACGGCCGTGACCGTCAGGCCCAGGCCTTCGAGTAACTCCACCGCCACGGCGGAGACGCCTTCGTCGTCCTCGACCAGCAGCAGACGACGTTCGCCCGCCAACGCATCCGCGTCGGCGCGTACCGCGACCTCGGCCACTGACTGGTCGGCGGTCAAGGGCGGCAGGTACAGCCGGATCTCGCTGCCTTCGCCGACGGTCGACAGTATCTGGACCCCGCCGCCACTCTGACGTGCGAAGCCATAGACCTGGCTGAGCCCCAGACCCGTGCCCTTGCCGACGGACTTGGTCGTGAAGAAGGGCTCGAACACCCGCGTCATGGTCTGTGGGTCCATGCCGGAGCCGTCGTCGGTGACGCTGACGCGGACATAGGGACCGGGCGGCAGTTCGTTGACCTCCCCGGCCTCGACCGCGACCGCCCGGGTGGCGATGACGATCCGGCCCTTGTCGCCGACCGCATCGCGCGCGTTGACGATCAGATTCAGCAGGGCGGCCTCGAACTGGGCCGGATCGACGCTGACGGCCGCCTCGCCGGGACGCAGATCCAGCTCGAACACGACCGCTTCGCCGACCGCGCGCCGCAGAAGCGGCTCACCCTCGTGAATCAGGGCGTTCAGATCGACCGGCTGGGGCCGCAGGGCCTGACGCCGCGAGAAGGCCAGCAACTGATGGGTCAGACTCTCGCCGCGCCGCGCCGCCGCCAGCGCCGCCTCGCCCAGCTTCTTCCTGCGCGCCGCATCGTCGGGCGAGCGCAGGATCAGGTCCAGCGCCCCGATGACGACGGTCAGCAGGTTGTTGAAATCGTGCGCCACCCCGCCGGTCAGCCGCCCGATCGCCTCCATCCGCTGGGCATGCATCAGATCGGCCTCTGCGCGCGCCTTCTCCGCCAGGGCCTCGCTGACGCGCTCTTCCAGTAGTTCGTTGATGCGCTTCAGGTCGTTCTCGGCCTGTTTGGCGTCGGTGACGTCCAGGCTCGCCCCGACGTAGCCCTTGAAAGTCCCGGACGCATCGAAACGCGGGATGCCTTCGCATTGCAGCCAGCGCAGCCCCAGCGTGGGGTGGCGGACACGCAGGGAGGCCGCGAACCGACCCCCCGCCTTCATGGCGGCCATGAACCGGGCGGTGAAAGGCTCGAGGTCGTCGGGGTGGGCGAGCGACTTCCAGTGCCCCCCCATCAGGTCGCCTGTCTCGACGCCGAAGACGGTCTTGTAGCGAAGGTTGGCGAAGATGATCCGGGTGTCGGGATCGGTCATCCAGATGAAGACCGGCGCGCTGTCGGCCACCGTGCGGAAGCGGCTTTCGGACTCGGCAAGCAACTGCTCGGCCTGGATGCGTGCGGTTTCGTCACGCAGCGTCAGTACCGCGCCGATCTGTTCACCGGTGGGGCCGATGACCCGTTTGGCGCTGCCGACCGCGATCGTGTAGTCGCCATCGGGCCTGACGATGCGCCAGCGCTCGTCCTCGACCACCTCGCCGGTCCGGATGGTTCGCATCAGCGGCTGGTCCGCCAGCGGATAGGGTCGGCCCTCCTCGGTCAGGATGGTGAAGGGCGGAGGATTGGACGGTGAGATATCCCCCAGCGGAAAGCCGCCGTGAACGCGCACCGCCGCCTCGTTGACGAAGGTCACCCGGCCCTGCGGGTCCGTGACGACGACCCCCTCCGCGAGCTGGTTCAGGATGGCTTCGCGTTCGACGGCAGCCGTCCCCAGACGGGCGCTGGTCTCGCGGATGTCCGTGACGTCGAAGGCGACGCCCACGAAGCCGATCAGTGTGCCGCCCGGCCCGAGCCGGGGCCGCGAGAAGGACTTCAGCCATCGATACTCGCCGTCGTGTCTCAGGTAGCGGGCCTCCAGCGAGAAGGGCTCGCCCGTCGCCTCTCCTGCGAGGGAATCCGCCACAAGTCCGGCCTGGTCGTCGGGGTGGATGAAGCTGCGCCAGTCGGCGTCGCGCACGGTTTCGTAGTCGCCGCCCATATAGGCGACATAGGCCTCGTTGACGAAGAGCCGCTGCCGGTCCTCGCCCGTGACCCAGATCAGCACGGGTGCCGTGTCGGCGATGGCGCGGAACCGCTGTTCGCTCTCGCGCAAGGCCTCCAGGGCCTCACGGCTTTCCGTCACGTCGAAGGACAGGCCGACGTAACCGCGAAAGTCGCCATCACCGTCGAAGCGCGGATTGACCGATACCCGCATCCAGCGCCAGGCACCGTCGGCGCGCCGGAACCGGCACTCGAAGCTGTAGGGCCTGTGGTGAGGGCGAGCCCCGGCCTGGACGGCTTCGACACCCGCGGCATCGTCTGGATGGATTGCCTGTTTCCACACATGGCCCAGGATCGCCTCGGCCGGCTGGCCGTAGAAGTCGATCAGGGCGACGTTGACGAACTCGACCGCCCCCTCGGCGTTGGTGAGCCAGACCGGAGAGGGGGCCGTGTCGGCCAGACGCCGGAACCGCTGGTCGCTCTCGCGCAACTCGGCCTCGGCGACCTTCTGGGCGGTGATGTCGACGGCGACCGTCATGAAGCCATAGGCGCGCCCCTGATCGTCGCGCAGCGTTCGGACGCTCAACAGGGCCCAGACGATGCCCCCGTCTGGCCGCACATAGCGTTTGGACAACTGGCGCTCTTCGCGCACGACCTGGGTCGAGGCGACGAAATCATGGGTCGAGGCGACATCGTCGGAATGGGTGAACTCGGCGGCGAGATGGCCGGCAATGGCTTCCAGAGGCCGCCCCAGCATCTCGCAGAACCGGTCGTTGGCCGTCAGGATGCGACCCTCCAGATCGGACCGGACGATTCCCGCCGCCGCCTGGGCCAGCATGGCGCGCAGTTCGGCCTCGCTGAGGGTGAAGCCGGTGTCGGCCCCGAATCCAGGGCGGGGCGTCGGCGATCGGCCCGTCATCAGGCGTTTGGCGACGTCCAGAAACCCCACGACCCCTCCGACCTCCTGCCTCGCGCGGGAACGGCAACGGTTTCGCCTGCCGTACGTTTGGGCCCTGTCAGGACCGAGGGACGTCGCCGATGCGATGTCACAGGGTCTTGGCGTGGTGGACCCCCGCGCCTACCTCCGTTCACGAATACCGATGTTTCCCCCCATGGAGCAAGCAGCATGACCGCCACCATCGACACCGGCTTCACCAAGGCCGAACGCACCGACGTCGCCCAGGAACTGACCAAGGTTCTGGCCGACAGTTGCGCCGTCTACATGAAGACCCACGGATATCACTGGAACGTTCGCGGGCCGGAGTTCTTCAGTTTCCACAACCTGCTGGAACAGCAGTACCGGGACATGTGGGCCGCGCTCGACGATATCGCCGAACGCATCCGGGCCCTGGGCGTCGTTGCCCCCCAGGGCCATGCGACCTTCGCCAACCTGACCTCGATCAAGGACGGTGATCCGGACAAGGAGGCGCTGGAGATGCTCAAGGAGCTGATGAAGGATCACGAGACCCTGATCGCGACCTCGCGCGCCGCGATCGAGGTGGCGGACGCGGCCTCCGACGAGGCGACCGTGGACCTGCTGACCCAGCGTCTGGGTGCCCATGAGAAATTCGCCTGGATGCTGCGTTCGACGCTCGGCGGGCGCTGAATCTAACCGAACGTCAATCGTCAGGCCCGAAAAGGGCCTAGAAGGTCGGGCACACGCCCGGCCTTCGGCGTTTTCCGCGCCGCAGAATGCGAAAGCTCGATGATCAAGCTGGACTCGACAGGACTGAAGTCGCGAGGGCGGCACCTCGCCGCCGCCGCGCCGGCTCTGGTCGCAGCCCTGGGCGTGGCCATGGCGGCAGGATCGACCACGCGTACGGACGCCGATCGCACGGCGGAGGCCGTGGCGCGGGCGACCGACGGCGATTTCACGGGCCGGGGCCTGACCGCCCTGCTGGCCCGGTTCGATCCGGCCCAGCGCGCGCTGGCGGTGCGGCACGATCCCGACCGGTCCGAGGCGGCGCTGTACGGTCTGACGCCGGGCTGGGAGAGCCTGACTCTGGGCGGCAAACCCACGCTGGAGCTGGGGGCCTCCGGCCTGGATGCCCAGAAGCTGAACGCTGCGATGCCGACGGCAACGGGCGCGTTGCGTCCCGCCCGCCCCTTCGTCTTCAAGGCCGCCAGCGAGGCGGACCGTCGCCGGGCCCTGCGTTGTCTCAGCCAGGCCGTCTATTATGAAGCCGCGCTGGAAAGCACCGAGGGCCAGGAGGCCGTGGCCCAGGTCGTGCTGAACCGGGTGCGCGATCCCAACTATCCCAACAGCGTCTGCGGCGTGGTGTTTCAGGGTGCCGAACGCACCACCGGCTGCCAGTTCAGCTTCACCTGCGACGGCGCGCTGAGCCAGCCGCCTGTGGCCTGGGCCTGGAGCCGCGCGTCCAAGGTCGCCGAGCGGGCTCTGGCCGGTCATGTCGCGACCCGCGTGGGCACCGCCACCCACTACCACGCCGACTATGTGCATCCGTGGTGGTCGCCGACCCTGGCCAAGATCGACCAGATCGGGGCGCACATCTTCTATCGCTGGAAGGGGGTCTATGGCGACACGCCCGCCTTCCATCAGGCCTATGCCACGCGCGAGCCGGTCATCGACGAGGCGCGGTTTTCGAAACCCCGTCTGGTCGTGGCCTCGGTCGAGGACGCGCCAGTGGAGGTCGCGGACGGCGAGATGGCGATGAAGACCGTCGAGATCGACGGCCAGACCCGCGTCGTCGGCATCGCCAGCCTGGGCGGCCGACGAAAGGCCACCGCCGCCGACATCGCCGCGATCAACGATCGGCTGAAGGCTTTCGAGGCCCCCGTCACGGCACCCGTCATCACGGTGGCTCCGATTGAAGGGGTCACGGCCATGCAGGTCGAGGAAGTCGGCAAGCCGACCGGCTGATCGCTGGTGACGCAACCGAATCCGAGCCCTATGGATTAAGGGGCATTCCGTCCGGAACACGCTGCTCGCCCGAAAGACCTGGTTTGACGTCGATACCGCCACTGCCGCAGGGCCTGACCGAAGGTGACCGTCTGCGGACGCTGATGTCCTACGATGTTCTCGACACTGCGCCGGAGAGGGATTTCGACGACGTCGCCGCTCTGGCTGCGGGGCTCTGCGACGCCTCCATGGCCATGGTCAGTCTGGTTGATGAGAACCGGCAGTGGTTCAAGTCCCATATCGGCCTGGACGTCTCGCAGACAGGCCGGGACGTTTCCTTCTGCGACCATGCCATGCGCGAGCACGAGATCATGGTGGTGACCGACACCCATCTGGACGACCGGTTCCGCTCGAACAGCCTGGTCACAGGCGCACCCGCCATTCGCTTCTATGCCGGGGCTCCCTTGGTGACATCGCAAGGCGTTCCCTTGGGGTCTCTCTGCGTTCTGGATGCCAGGCCCCGCCCGGAAGGGCTGAGCCCGCTTCAGATGCAGGGCCTCGCGGTGCTGGCCCGCCAGGTGATGAGCCTTCTGGAGCTGCGACGCGCGGCTCGCGAGAAGGCGGCCCAGAGCGACGAACTGGCCAAGACCGTCGCCGCCCTGGCCGAAAGCGAGCAGAGGTTCCGCGCCATCGCCGACTCCATGCCGCAGATGGTCTGGTCGACCCTGCCGGACGGGTTTCACGACTACTATAACGCCCGCTGGTACGAGTTCACGGGCGTGCCCGAGGGTTCGACCGACGGCGAGGGCTGGAACGGCATGTTCCATCCGGACGACCAGGCCCGCGCCTGGGCCGTCTGGGGGGCCTGTCTGGTCAGCGGCGAACCCTATGAGATCGAATACCGGCTGCGTCACGCCTCGGGTACTTATCGCTGGGTTCTGGGGCGGGCCAATCCGATTCGCGACGCCGAGGGCCGCATCACCCGCTGGTTCGGCACCTGTACCGACATCGACGAGCTGAAACGGCTCCAGCAGGGCAAGGACCTGCTGAGCCAGGAACTGAGTCACCGGATCAAGAACATCTTCGCGGTCGTCTCCGCGCTGATCGCTCTGTCGGCGCGCGAGTTCCCTGAGGCCAAACCGTTTGCCAAGGCCGTACGCAATCGTGTCGCGGCTCTGGCTCGCGCCCATGAGTTCGTCCGACCCCACACCGAAACGTCCCGGCCCAGCGTCGGGACCATGACCCTGCATGCCTTCCTCGCCGCCCTGTTCCAGCCCTATGCCGACGACCAGAACCAGCCGCGCGTGATCCTGAGCGGCGACGACGCGGTCTTCGACGACCAGTCAGCGACATCGGTCGCCCTGCTGTTTCACGAACTCGCCACCAATGCCGCCAAGTACGGGGCCCTGTCCGTGGAGGACGGTCGCGTCCACCTCTCGACGCGGGGGCATGATGACCGCTTCATCCTGGTCTGGGACGAACGCGGCGGTCCTGCGGTGCCGGGCGAGCCGACACGCACGGGGTTCGGGTCGTCCTTGGCCACGGTGTCCGTCGAAGGACAATTGGGCGGCCGGCTGGAACGAAGCTGGCGTCCCGACGGTTTGCTGGTCGTGGCGGACCTGCCTGCCACCGCGCTCTCCCGTCGCAGGGCGGCGCTTAAAGCCATTTGAAACCCGTAACGCTGTAATGCGTTTGCAACCGAGCCTTACGATTAACCCCTGACTGGACCATGACTGCGCGTATCCTGATCATCGAGGACGAGGCCCTGGTGGCCATGGAACTCCGCTTCGTGCTGGAGGACCTGGGCCATGAGGTGATCGCCATGGCGGCGGATGCCCGCGCGGCGAGGAAGGCCGTCGATGCCGCAGAGGTCGATCTGGCCCTGGTCGATATCCATCTGTCGGACGGCCCGACCGGCATCGAACTGGGTCGCGAACTGGCCCAGGAGCAGGGCGTGACCGTCCTCTACATGACGGCGAACCCGGGCATGCTGGGCGAGGGCGTGGCCGGCACGATCGGCGTCCTGTCCAAGCCGACGGACGAACGCGCCGTCCAGACGGCCGTCGACTATGCGCTGCGCCGTCGGCACGGCGAGCCGGTAGACTATGCCCCGCCCGAGCTGCGTCTGTTCGGCTGAAACGGTTGCGGATCGGGGCATCCGACCCGATCTGAATGGCTCCCCCGACGACAGGAGCCTCCCCATGCAGAAACGTCCCCTCGGCCATAGCGGCCTGTCCACCGCGCCCCTGGTCTTCGGTGGCAATGTGTTCGGCTGGACGGCGGACCGCGAGACGTCGTTCGCCCTGCTGGACGCCTTCGTCGAGGCCGGCTTCAACGCCATCGACACCGCCGACGTCTATTCCAGCTGGGTTCCCGGCAATGCGGGCGGCGAGAGCGAGACCATCATCGGCGAATGGATCACGGCGCGCGGGCGGCGCGACGACGTCCTGATCCTGACCAAGGTCGGGTCCGACATGGGGCAGGGGCGCAACGACCTGTCCGCCGCCTGGATCGAAAAAGCGGTCGAGGACAGCCTGCGCCGGCTCCAGACCGATGTGATCGACCTCTACCAGTCCCACTGGCCCGATCCGAAGACGCCGCAGGAGGAGACGCTGAAGGCCTTCGACCGGCTGGTTCAGTCGGGCAAGGTCCGCGCCATCGGCACCTCCAACCATGACGCCGATCAGGTGCGTCAGGCCCTGGCGATCTCGGACCGGACGGGTCTGGCGCGCTACCAGACGGTCCAGCCCCACTACAATCTCTACAGCCGCAAGACCTTCGAGGGGCCTTTGCAGGATTTGGCGGTCGCAGAGGGGCTGGGCGTCATCACCTATTTCAGCCTGGAGAGCGGGTTCCTGAGCGGCAAATACAGGTCCGCCGCCGATCTTGAGGGGGCGTCGCGCGCCCACGGGCTGAAGGACAAGTTCAACGAACGCGGCATCCGCATCCTGGCCGTGCTGGATGCGGTGGCTCAGCGGAACGAGGCGTCATCGGCCCAGGTCGCCCTGGCCTGGCTGCTGAAACAGCCCGGCGTGACGGCCCCGATCGTCAGTGCCACCTCGGTCGAACAGCTTCACGACACGCTGAAGGCCGTGACGCTGGAGCTGACGGATGCGGATGTCGCGGAACTGACCGAGGCGTCGGAGGACTGATCCGGGACTACCAGGCCCCGATCTTTTCCGCTTCCTTGTGGGTGATCGGCTCGCCGCGCGCGGCGTGATCGACCTCTGCCAGGAAGCGGGCGGCTTCCAGCGCCGCCATGCAGCCCATGCCGGCGGCCGTCACCGCCTGGCGATAGACGTCGTCGGTGACGTCGCCGGCGGCATAGACGCCCTCGATGGCCGTCGATGTCGTGCCGGGCTGGACCACCAGGTAGCCGCCGGACTTGGTCTCCAGCTGACCCAGGAACAGCTCAGACGACGGGGCATGGCCGATGGCGATGAAGACGCCGTCGGCGGCGATCTCGCGGGTCGCGCCGTCCTGCGTGCTCTTCAGCCGGACGCCGGTGACGTTCCTGGCCATGCCGTCGACCACGCCGACGATCTCCTCGACCGCGTGGTCCCAGATCACCTCGACCTTGGGGTTGGCGAACAGCCGTTCCTGAAGGATCTTCTCAGCCCGGAACTCGTCGCGACGGTGGACGACGGTGACCTTCGACGCGAAATTGGTCAGGAACAGCGCCTCTTCGACCGCCGTATTGCCGCCGCCGACGACCACGACCTCTTTCCCCCGATAGAAGAAGCCGTCGCAGGTGGCGCAGGCGCTGACGCCGAAGCCCTGATAGGCATGCTCGCTCTCTAGCCCCAGCCATTTGGCCTGGGCCCCGGTCGAGATGATCACCGTCTCGGCCAGCATCTCGGTCCCCGAGTCCAGCTTCAGATGGAAGGGGCGTTTAGACAGGTCAGCGGAGACGACGATGTCATGGATGACCTCGGTGCCGACGTGCTCGGCCTGTTTCTGCATCTGCTCCATCAGCCAGGGGCCCTGGATGACGTCGGCAAAGCCGGGATAGTTCTCGACATCGGTGGTGATAGTCAGCTGACCGCCCGGCTGGATGCCCGCGATGATGACCGGGGCCAGAGAGGCGCGCGCGGCATAGATGGCGGCGGTCCAGCCGGCGGGGCCGGAACCGATGATGGCGAGACGGACAGTACGGGGTTGCGAAGATGCGGGCGTGTTCATGGCCCCTATTTAGGCGCTGATTCCGCTTCGCGCGATGGTAAGCTGACGCTCATCACGGCCAAAAGGAACTTAGGATGACGGGACGCAGCTATATCGGGATCGGACTGGTGCTGGGGCTGGTGTTCGGGGCGGCCGTCGGCATTGCCCTGGGACGGCTGACGGCGGGGATCGTGCTGGGACTGATTCTGGGCGGCGGCATCGGTTGGCTTCTGGACGCCCAGGCCAGCCGTAAGTCCGGACCCGCGCGCCGCGACGGCGAAAATGGCGGCGATGCGGGCATGCCTTTCATCGTCGACGGCGGCGGGCATCATGGCGGCAAGGATGGCCATGGCTCGGATGGCGGTAGTTCCGATGGTGGCGGCGGTGACGGTGGCGGTGGCGGTGGTGGGGGCGACTGAGCGCAGACGGCCGGGGTCTTGTCAGATCGGGTGACGGTGCTACGCCACGGACCTGTTTGAGGAGGAATGCCCGATGCGTCTTCGATCCGTCCTGTCCGCCGCCTGTGCTGTAGCGGTCCTGAGCGCCGCCCTGCCGGCCTTGGCCGAGACCCCACCCGTCGTTGCGGAAGCCGCCGCCCAGACACCCGCGACCGACCCCTTCACCTATCGCGACATGATCGGGCTGAACCGGCTCGGCGATCCGCAGGTGTCGCCGGATGGAAGCCGCGTCGTCTATACCGTCACCACCACCGACGTGGCCGAGAACCGCCGTCGCGGCAGCCTTTATCTGCTGGAGCTGAACGGCGAGGCCGAGCCGCGTCGGCTGGCCATCTCCGACGACGGGGCCAACACCGCGCGCTGGGGCTCGGACGGGCGGCTGTATTACCTGTCGGCCAAGTCGGGCACGACCCAGCTGTGGCGGGCCAATGCGGCGCTGAGCGGGGGCGTGCGCATCACCGACCTGCCGCTGGACATCAACGCCTATCGACTGAGCCCGCAGGCCGACACGGTGGCGGTTTCCCTGTCGGTTTATCCCGACTGCACCGACATCGCCTGTTCGGTCGAGCGGACGAAGACGCTGGGCGAACGCAAGACGACGGCCCAGGTCTATGACCGGATGTTCGTCCGCCACTGGGACACCTGGGCCGACGGGACGCAGAACCATCTGTTCGTCATGGGGATCGGGGCCAATGCGGCGGCGGCGGGCACGCCGGTCTGGGTGACCAAGGGATTCGACGGCGACACCCCGTCAAAGCCGTTCGGCGACGAGAGCGAGTTCACCTTCACGCCCGCCGGGGACGCCGTGGTCTTCTCCGCCCGGCTGGCGGGCAAGACCGAGCCTTGGAGCACCAATTTCGACCTGTGGCGCACCAACGGTCTGACCGGCGACGGCACCTTCACCAACCTGACCGACGACAACGACGCCTGGGACACCGGCCCGGTGTTCTCGCCGGACGGCCGGACGATGGCCTATCGCGCCATGGCCCGACCCGGCTTCGAGGCCGACAAATACGCCATCCTGCTAAAGGACATCGCGACCGGCCAGGTTCGCCAGATCGCCGCCGACTGGGATCGTTCGGCCGACGGCCTGAAATGGTCGGCGGACGGCAACACCCTGTATACCACCGCAGGCGACGTCGGTCAGACCCGGCTGTTCGCGATCGATGTGCGGAATGGCGTGGTGACCCCCGTCACGGGACCGGGCCATGTCTCGGCCTTCGGCCTGACGCCCTCGGGCTTCGTCTTCGCCCAGGACAGCCTGACGTCTCCGGGCGAGGTGTACGCCAAGACCTATCTGGGGCGCGAGTTGCCGCGCCGCTTGACCGACATCAACCCGACCCTGGCCGACAAGGCCTTCGGCGAGGCCGAGCAGTTCACCTTCGAGGGCTGGAACCGCGAGACCGTCCACGGCTATGTCATCAAGCCCGCAAACTATGTCGAAGGCCGCAAATACCCAGTCGCCTTCCTGATCCACGGCGGGCCGCAAGGGTCGTTCGGCAATGGCTGGTCCTATCGCTGGAACCCGGAGACCTATGCCGGGGCGGGCTATGCGGTCGTCATGATCGATTTCCACGGCTCGACCGGCTACGGCCAGGACTTCACCGACGCGATCTCCGAGCACTGGGGCGACCGGCCGCTGGAAGACCTGCAGAAGGGCTGGGCCGCCGCCCAATCGAAGTACGGTTTTCTGGACGGCGACAACGCCTGTGCCCTGGGCGCATCTTACGGCGGCTACATGATCAACTGGATCGCCGGGAAATGGTCCGACGAATTCAAATGCCTGGTCAACCACGACGGGGTCTTCGACACCTTCGCCATGGGCTATTCGACCGAGGAGCTGTGGTTCACCGAATGGGAATATGGTGGTACGCCATGGGACAATCCTCGCGGCTATCAGGAGTTCAACCCCGCCAATCACGTCGAGAACTGGAAGACGCCGATGCTGGTCGTCCAGGGCGATCGCGACTTCCGCATTCCGACGGCCCAGGGCCTGTCGACCTTCACAGCCCTGCAACGGCGCGGGATCGAGAGCCGACTGGTGGTCTTCCCGGACGAGAACCACTGGGTGCTGAAACCCGCCAACAGCCTGGAATGGCACGATCAGGTGTTCGGCTGGCTGGACCAGCATCTCAAGGCTGACTGAGACCGGACACGAAAAAGGGGCGCGGTCCGATCGGACCGCGCCCCTTCTGCTGTTCGGTGCCTGCGCCTAGCGGACGGCGGCGTAGCTGGTTAGGGCCTGGTTGAGGCGGGCGTGTTCGCGCGCCGTCATGCAGCGTGGCGTGGCCCAGGTCTCGCCCGAAGCGCGCGCCGCCAACGCCTGGTCGGCGGTGACGAAGGTCGGGGCCGCGCCGTGCTCGCGCATGAAGGCGCGGCGGGTCGCCTGATCGGTCTCGCACTGCATCACCACGCGCTGGAGCTTGGCCTGCCCGCTCTGCGGCCCATCCCCGGCGAACGCGGGCATGGCGGCGGCGGCAAGGGTCGCGGCGGCGACGGTGATGGTGGCGATACGGGTCATGTCGGGCTCCTCCCAAAGGCCCAAATAAACTCAGGGTCCGGAGCAATAATGCGCGCATTTCCGGGTTTGTAAATATTATGCGACAAGAAAACGAAAACTTCGCGACAATCGGTGTTTGGCCAGCCACATGAGCGACCCGTCGTCGCGGCTGGCCCCCTGTCGGCGGTTCGCGCGTTGACATGCCGAACCCGGACCCCGCCCCTTGCCCAAGTCGCTGAAAACCCTGCCGGACTGGACCGCCCTGCGCGCCCGGACCGTGACCACCGGCGCGGCCTGGGCCCGGGGTCGTCGCGACTGGTTGGCAGCCAACGACCCGGTCTATCGCGGCTGGCGCACACCCGGCCCGGCGGAAAGATGGGCCGCCTCGTTGGCTCTGGGTCTGATCGCCCTGGTGGTTCTGGTCCTCGCCCTGTTCGATTGGAACATGCTGCGCGGACCGATCGGGCGCTGGGCCTCGGCCCGCTATGACCGCGAGATCGTCATTGCGGGCGATCTGGATGTGAACCTGTTCAGCCTGACGCCGTCGCTGAGCGTGGACCGACTGAAGATCGGCGGGCCGGACTGGGCGCGTCAGGCCGATACGCTGGATGTCGGCCGGATCGAGGGGGCGGTGCGGCTGCGTCGGCTGCTGGCCGGACAGGTCGAACTGCCCCGGCTGGCCATCACGCGACCCGTCGCCGTGCTGATCGCGGACGCGAGCGGTCGCAAGAGCTGGATGCTGAACCCCGACGCGCCGGACGACGGGGCGACCGACCTGCCGCTGATCGAGCGGCTCGTCATCACCGACGGTCGCGTCATCTACCGCGATCTGGCCCGCGACATCTCGCTGGATGCCGAAATCACAGCACGGGAAACGGCGCAGGGCACCGACGGCCCGACCGGCTTCCATCTGGACGGCACCGGCAGCCGCAACGGTCAGCCCTTGACCCTGACAGTGCGGGGCGGGGCCTTCGTCAACATCCGCCGCGACCGGCCCTACGCCTTCAGCGCCGCGCTGGAGGGGGCCGGGTCGTCGCTGGTGGCAGAGGGCCGGATCCTGCGCCCGTTCGATTTCGGGCGGTTCGACGCCACCCTCACGCTGAGCGGCCAGAACATGGCGGACCAGTACCCTCTTACCGGCATCGCCACCCCCTCGACCCCGCCCTATCGTCTGACTGGCGCGCTGAGTCGCAACGAGGACCGCTGGACCTTCAACGACTTCACCGGCCGGGTCGGGGCCAGCGATCTGTCGGGCGACATGGAGGTGGACCGGATCGACGACCGGCTAAAGGTTACCGCCGACCTCAGCTCGCGCTCGCTCGACATCGACGACCTGTCTGTGGTTCTGGGCGCGCGGGTCGCCTCGTCCAGCGACGGCAATACGGTCGTCGTCTCCGGCGTGCCCGGCAAGCTGCTGCCCGACGCCCCGCTCCAGGCCGCCCGTCTTCGCGCCATGAACGGGACGCTCAACTACCGCGCCGCCTCGGTGAAGCGGAACGAGTTTGCCGTGCGGCAGGTCCGCCTGGGGGCCGAGTTGCAGGACGGCATCCTGAACCTCAATCCCGTGGCCTTCGCCTTCAGTCGCGGCACATTGATCGGCACGGCGCGGATCGATGCGACCAAGGACGTGCCCTACAGCGCGATCGATTTCCGGCTGGCTGGCTATCCCGTCGAGTCCGTGATCCCGGCCCGGGGCGGCGTAGCGCCTTTGACCGGTCGGGCGCTGGGTCGGGCGCAACTGGAGGGACCGGGGGCGTCGCTGCACGACTTCGCGTCCAATTCGAAAGGGACGATGAGCGTGGTCATGCCCCAGGGCCAGATGCGCACAGCCTTCGCCGAGCTGCTGGGCATCAACGCCGGGCGTGGCCTGCGGCTGCTGCTTTCGGGCGACAACGGGGTCTCGGGCGTGCGGTGCGCGGTCGGGGACTTCACCGTCGCCGACGGCATCGCCACGGCCCGCACCCTGGTCATCGACACCGATGTGGTGGTTGCGACCGGTCGCGGCACCATCGATCTGGGGGCCGAGACCTATGACATCCGCATCGACGGCGAGACCAAGAAGCCGCGCCTGCTGCGCGTCTGGGCCCCGATTACCGTGGGCGGGGCGCTGAACAATCCCAGCATCGGCGTGGATGGATCGGCCATCGCCGGCCAGGTCGGGCTGGCGGGCATTCTTGGTGCCCTGGTCAATCCGCTGGTGGCGCTGCTCCCCTTCGTCGATCCGGGCCTGGCAGAGGATGCCAACTGCGGGGCCCTGATCGCCGGGGCCCGCTGATGCGGGCATAAGTCTGGTCGATCACCACATACAATTCGACAGCTTCGTGTTATGAATATCTTATGCTCCCAACCCTGCGCCAGCTCCAGTATCTGAAACTCCTGTCTGAATATGGCTCCTTCAGCCGGGCGGCGGAGGCCGCGCACGTCAGCCAGCCGGCGCTGAGCTCCGGCGTTCAGGAGCTGGAGCGCATCCTGGGTGCACCCGTCGTCGAGCGGACGCGGGGCAATGTGCAGTTGACCGCCGTCGGGGCCGAGGCCTGCAAACGGGGCGAGGACGTGCTGGCGCGGACAGAGGACCTGGTCGAGGCGGCGCGCAATGCCGGTCGACCGCTGTCGGGGCGATTGCGGCTGGGCATCATCCCGACCGTGGCCCCGTTCCTTTTGCCCGCGACCCTGCCGGGGCTGAAGGCCCGATACCCGGCGCTGAAACTGTTCATCCGCGAGGACCTTACGCCCCGGCTGATCGCGGGCCTCAAGGCGGGACAGCTGGACTGCGCCGTGATTGCCCTGCCGTACGAGGCGTCCGGCATCGACCATGCCCGGATCGGCGACGACGAAATCCTGGCCGCCGCGCCGGTGGGCCACCGGTTGGCGGCACCGGGCGCGATCCAGCCGGGCTCCTTGAAGGCCGACGACCTGATCCTGCTGGAGGACGGTCACTGCCTGCGCGATCAGGCCCTGGCCGCCTTCGACATCAGCATCCCGCGCGGCGACGACGTCTTCGCCGCCACCAGCCTGCATACCCTGGTGCAGATGATCGGCTCGGGCCTGGGGATCAGCTTCCTGCCCGAGATGGCGGTGCGAGCGGGGCTGGCCGACAATGCCAATGTCGTCATCCGCCACATCGCTGCGGACGCCCCGCGTCGCGAGATCGTGGTCGCCTGGCGTACCGGCTCCAGCCGCGCGGCGGAGGCCCGCCTACTGGCCGAGGCACTGAAGCTGGATTGAGGGTCAGCCGTTCTTCGGCATCAGGGCGTCGTCCAGTTCGCGGGCGCGAGCGGCGGCGGGCCGACCCGCGATCCGACTCGCATAGGCCTTGAAGGAATCGCGATCGGGCAGGGTCTTGAACATCAGTCCCCATTGGATCTGGCTGCCGACATAGACGTCCGCCGCCGTGAACCGGTCGCTGCAGATGTAGTCGCCCTGGCTGACGGCATGCTCCAGGCCGTCGACCATATGGTCGTAGGTGCCAAAGCCGACCTGACCCTGTTTCTCCTCGGGCGGCAGCAGGCCGTTAGACTTTGCCATGATCGCCGCCTCGACCGGGCCCGCCGCGAAGAACATCCAGCGAAGATACGTCCCACGCATTGGATCATCGAGCGCCGGTGCAAGACCCGCTTGCGGGAAGGCATCGGCCAGATAGGCGCAAATGGCCGCGCACTCGCTGACCGTCACGCCGCGATGGGTGAGCGCCGGAACCTTGCCCATCGGATTGATTGCCAGATACTCAGGCGACTTCATCGTGGTGCCATAGTCCAGCACCTCGGTCCGATACGGCTGACCGACCTCTTCCAGCATCCAGCGCGCAATCCGCCCGCGCGACATGGGGTTGGTGTAGAAGACGATCTCGTCGGTCATGGTCTCGCTCCCGGATGTTTTCAGGAACGTAACCGGAACGCGCCGGCTTGGCGAGTCAGTTCGGGACCAGACTCATGTCGCGGCGGGCCATCATCTTGTCGAACTCGCCCCAGACGCCGTCCGCTCCGTGCCAGGCCCCTTGCGTCGCGGCCTTGGAATATTCCGTGGCGCGGGCCTCGAAGAAGTTGGCGTGTTCGACGCCGCTGAGCAGCGACTGCAGCCATGGCAGCGGGTTCTCGCGCGATCCGCCGTACAGTTCCGGCAGTTGCAGCTGACGCAGCCGCCAGTCGGCGATGAAGCGGATGTATTTCTTGATGTCGTCCGGGACCATGCCGTTCACCGGCCCCATCTCGAAGGCCAGATCAATGAATTTGTCTTCCATTTCGACCACGGTGCGGCAGCATTCGACGATGTCGCTGGCCACCGACTTGGTCACCGCGCCCGTCTCCTTGTTGAAAGCGTGGTACAGTTTGATGATGCCCTCGCAGTGCAGGCTCTCGTCGCGCACCGACCAGGACACGATCTGGCCCATGCCCTTCATCTTGTTCTGGCGCGGGAAATTCATCAGCATGGCGAAGCTGGCGAACAGCTGAAGTCCTTCGGCGAACCCGCCGAACATGGCCAGGGTCCGTACAATGTCGGCGTCGGTCTCGACCCCGAACTTGCCCATATAGTCGTGCTTGTCGCGCATGGCCTCATATTCCATGAAGGCCCCGAACTCGCTCTCGGGCATGCCGATCGTCTCGAGCAGCAGCGCATAGGCCGCGATATGGATGGTCTCCATATTGCCGAAGCTGGCCAGCATCATCTTGACCTCGGTCGGTTTGAACACCCGACCGTATTTTTCCATGTAGTTGTCCTGCACCTCGATGTCGGCCTGGGTGAAGAAGCGGAAGATCTGCGTCAGCAGATTGCGCTCGCCGTCGTTCAGATTGGCCGCCCAGTCCTTGCAGTCCTCGCCCAACGGCACCTCTTCGGGCATCCAGTGGACCTGCTGCTGCTTCTTCCACATGTCGAACGCCCACGGATAGCGGAACGGCTTGTAGGCGGCGGAGGCCGTCAGCAGACCGGGCGCGTCGGCGCGGATGATCGGCGTGTGGATGGTCATGGCGAACCCCGGATAAGAACAGCGTGTCGGAACAGGCGTTCACCATGCGGGCGAGTCGCGCGCGCGGCAAGCCGAAACTGGCCTATGTAGCGATCACTTTTGTCGCAGACACCAGATGTAGTGTCCGGACAACATCGATCTGGGGACGACCCTGGGGATGACTGGGCGGTCGTGGTTAGGCCGCCTCGGCGTCGGGCGTCGCGTCGCCGGGCGCCATCACCCGATCGATCGCGGCATACAGGGTCGTATGGGTGATCGGCTTGGCCAGATGTCCGTCCATCCCGGCGGCCAGGCATCGTTCGGCATCCTCGGGCATGGCATCCGCCGTGACGGCCAAAATCGGCACGGCCCCGAACGGCGCATCCAGGGCGCGGATGGCACGCGTCGCGGCCAGACCGTCCATGCGCGGCATCCGCACATCCATCAGGATCAGGTCGAAGGCCTGGAGCCTGCACATCTCGACCGCCTCGATGCCGTCGCAGGCCTCGACGATCTCGGCACCCGTCGGGGCCAGCATCAGGCGCGCGACCTCGCGGTTGGCGGGGTGGTCGTCGACGACCAGGACGCGGGGCGGGGCGGAGGCCTCGGCATCCGGCTTTGCTGGTATGGCTTCGAGCGCGCCATCCACGACGGGCAGCGGCAGGGTGATCTTGAAGGTCGAGCCGTGGCCCAGGCGGCTCTCGACGTCGATCCGCCCGTCCAGCCGTTCGACCAGACGCCGGGCCACGGTCAGGCCCAGACCCGCGCCCATGTGGTCGCGGGCGATCGAATCATCGCTCTGGACGAACGCTTCGAAGATGCCGGGCAGGACGTCGGGGGCGATCCCGCAGCCGGTGTCGGACACGCTGAGGGTGACGATGTCGCCGTTCCGGCTCGCGCTGATCAGGACGTGGCCGACCGTCGTGAATTTCACTGCGTTGCAGACCAGTTTGTGAATCGCCTGACGCAGGCGTTTGGGGTCGGTCTGGACCGGCCCATCGGCGCTTGGTTCGATCTCGATGCGGATCGCCAGCCGTTTCAGGTCGGCGATCTCGCGGACCGGGGCTGTCGCCTGGGCCAGGATGTCGGAAAGACGAACGGTGTCCAGACACAGGATGTCGGTCCCGCGCGAGACCTCCAGCACATCCTCGACCAGCACCAGAAGCGCGCTGCCCGCCGTCTGGATCAGACCGGCCTGGCGACGCGCCTCGGCCTTCAGGTCAGAGCGCCGCCCCAGAACCTCGGCATAGCCGACAACGCTGTGCAGGGGCGTGCGCATCTCGTGGCTCATCAGGGCGAGGAAGCGGGACTTGGCGGCGGCGGACTGTTCGGCCTGGCGACGGGCGGCCTGGGCGGCCTGGGTGCGGGCCTCAAGCCTGTCCATCAGGCGGCGACGCTCGGATATCAGGGTGCTGATCGGGACCGCCGTCAGGATCACCGTCAGCAGGAACAGATAGTACACGCTCAGATAACGCTGGACGCCATGCACGTCCTGGACGCCGGGGATGTCGTGCAGTTTCACCAGGCTGAACGGGCCGTGCCCTGTCAGCGCGGACAGCGCGCCGATAACGGCCACGATGATCACCGACAGGGCGACCCACGGCGGTGACAGCCGGAACACGATCAGCACCAGGGGCGGGAACACCAGGAACAGCAGCGGTGCCACGTCCTGGGCGAACACCAGTCCACACACGGCGATCAGCAGGCTCATCAGCCCAGCGATCTCGATCCAGGATGACGTCGCCACATCCCGGAACCGGTGCGCCCGCGCGATCAGCAACAGGGTCGGGGTGACGATCAGCAGCCCCAGCAGCTCCATGTCGAAATAGCGGTGCAGGGTGAACAGGAAGACCGGCAGGGTATAATCGCGGAGCACCGCCGCGAGACCGACCATCATCAACGACGACAGGGCGACCGCAGGCAGGATGGCCAGGAATCCGACGGCGATCAGCCGCCGGGGACGACGCAGGTCCAGTGCAGCCCCGCCGACCCGACGCACCAGCACGGCGGCCAGGGTCACCTGAAACAGATTCATCAGCGGATTGACGATCAGGAACGGCATGGGATCGCCGCGCCAGACATTGCTGGCCAGATTGATGGCGAAACAGACGGCGACCGTGCCCAGCGCCTGACGGCGGTGCAACTGGAGCAGGGCGGCCAGCATCACCCCATTGGCGGGCCAGATCACGATCGCGCCGAACGTCCGCGCACTCCACAGACCCAGCAGGATACAGGCGCAGTAAAGGGCCACATAGGCGAGCGCAGGCGGGCCGGCCGTTCGGCCCGCTTCGTGTCGGAACAGTCGCCAGCGGCCCTTCATTCGGTGCCTTGCCCCCATGAACCGCCAGACTGCCCATCATGTCTGACGATCCCGTATCGACGGCATTAGGGTAAACTCCCTAACCGAACACCAAGACCCAGAGCCCGGTGACGGCGAACCCGGCCGCCGCAGCGACCCGAATCCAAACTAGCGGCAGCTTCCGCGCCGCCACCTCGCCCAGCAGCACCGCCGGGCCGTTGACCAGCATCATCCCCAGGGTCGAACCCGCCAGCACAGGCCAGATCGTCTCGAATCGTGCCGCCATCATGGCGGTGGCGACCTGGGTCTTGTCGCCCATCTCGATCAGGAAGAAGGCGGCGGTGGTGGTCCAGAAGATGCCCATGAAGGTCTTCTCCATCACCTCGGGCTTTTCGTCGAACCGGTCGGGGATCAGCGCCCAGGCGGCGAACCCCAGGAAGGCGACGCCGACGACCCAGCGCAGCCACTCTCCATCCATGAACCGGGCCAGCACCGACCCCGCGACCGCCGCGAACAGATGGTTGGCCAGGGTCGCGACGAGGATGCCCAGGATGATCGGCAGCGGTCGACGCCACGTCGCGGCCAGCATGATGGCCAGCAGCATGGTCTTGTCCCCGATCTCGGCGATCGAGACGAGGCCGGTCGAGATCAGGAAGGCTTCCATGGCCGGGGCATTCTCACGAGCCCTCCCGCTGAGGGCCGGCGGGGCGTTTAGGCGTGTGCCGACATCCGTGCAACCCTGTTAGCCAGGGCTGAATTCTCCAGCCTTTTCGGGCTCTAGCGGATGGTCGCGCCCTCGTCCTGAAGCGGGGCGTGATGCACGATCTGACGCCGCGCCACCGCATAGGAGACCAGCCACAAGGCCATGGCCCAGGCCGCCCCGACGCTCCATCCGGCGAGCACGTCCGTTGCCCAATGCGCCCCCAGATAGACCCGCGTCGCTCCCACCAGCAGCGTGATGACGATCGCCACCCCCAGCACGAATCCCTTGACCCGATGGCGGGGAAAGGCCCGCGTCAGCATGACCCCCAGGCTGAGATAGAAGACCGCCGACAGCAGGGCGTGACCGGACGGGAAGCTGGCATTGATCGTGTCTACGGCCTGATAGGCGGCGGGCGGGCGTTCGCGCTCGAACACCGCCTTCAGCCCCTCGCTCAGCAAAACGCCTCCGGCCAGACCCAGAACCAGCAGCAAGGCCGACAGCCGCTTCTTCTGGATCAACAGGAAGACCACGGCCACGGTGGCGAACAGGCCCAGCACCGCGATCCCGCCCAGCGACGTCAGGTCCGCCGCCGCCTCCTCCAGCCACCACGGTCCCCAGGCATTGGTCGGATCGGCCGTCGGGCGCAGGGTCGACAGCACCATCCAGTCGAAGGCCCGACCATCCGCCTCGGTCATGTCGTCGGCCAGTTCGACGAACGACAGGATGCCGAGCGCGATCACGAAGATGGCGCTGAGCGCCGCGAATTCGGTCTTGGCCACGCGCAGGGCACGGCGGGAAAAGACGATCAGGCCATTCAAAGTCATCGCGCGCTAACGGCCAAGCTGAGGCCCCGTTCCGAGGGTGATGCGATCACGCGTTCGTGATGCCGCAGGATAGACCGCCGTCACGCCCTCGTCGCGGACTTTCCACAGGCTTCTCCCGTGTTGTCGATGTGATTCGCGCACATTGTGATCGTCAAGCCCGTTGACGGGTCGTTAGCCATCTGTGCCCTATATGTGGCGTGGGCATCGCCGGTTACCACTAGATCATGTGGTCACAGGCGGGGGCGGCTCATCAACCGATTAGTTCAGGGCAAAGACGACTATGGCTCCCAGCGAGGCTTTGAAGACCGTGGAATTCGCGCAAGGATTCAGCGCGACCAGCGACCGTCCCCAGTTGAAGGTGGTGCGTTCGATCCAGCTCGACCGGTCGCGCGACGACCTGCTGACCGACTTTGGCAAGAAGACGCTGGAGGACCGCTATCTGCTGGCCGGCGAGAGCTATCAGGACATGTTCGCCCGCGTCTCCACGGCCTATGCCGATGACGCGGATCATGCCCAGCGCGTCTATGACTATATGTCGAAGCTGTGGTTCATGCCTTCGACGCCGGTGCTGTCGAACGGCGGCGCGGCGCGCGGCCTGCCGATCTCCTGCTTCCTGAACTCTGTCGCCGACAGCCTGGACGGCATCCAGCGCGTCTGGAACGAGAACGTGTCACTGGCCTCCAACGGCGGCGGCATCGGCACCTACTGGGGCGGGGTCCGGTCGATCGGCGAGAAGGTCAAGGGCGCGGGCCAGACCTCGGGCATCATCCCCTTCATCCGCGTGATGGATTCCCTGACGCTGGCGATCAGCCAGGGCAGCCTGCGTCGCGGGTCGGCGGCGGTCTATCTGGACGTCCATCATCCTGAAATCGAAGAGTTCCTGGAGATCCGGAAGCCCTCGGGCGACTTCAACCGGAAATCGCTGAACCTGCACCACGGCATCAACATCACCGACGAGTTCATGGAGGCGGTGCGCGACGGCACGACCTTCGGTCTGCGATCGCCCAAGAACGACGAGGTTCTGCGCACCGTCGATGCCCGCTCGCTGTGGCAGAAGATCCTGGAAATCCGCCTGCAGACCGGCGAGCCCTATCTGATCTTCTCCGACACGGTGAACCGGCAGATGCCGCAGCACCAGCGCGACCTGGGGCTGAAGGTCAAACAGTCGAACCTTTGCTCCGAGATCATGCTCCACACCGGCCCCGACCACCTGGGCATCGACCGGACCGCCGTCTGCTGCCTGTCCAGCGTCAATGCCGAGATGTTCCTGGAATGGCGCGAGGAGCCGCGCTTCGTCGAGGACGTGATGCGGTTCCTGGACAATGTGCTGGAGGATTTCATCACCCGCGCCCCGCCGGAAATGGCCGCCGCCGTCTATTCGGCCAAGCGCGAGCGTTCGGTCGGTCTGGGCCTGATGGGCTTCCATTCCTTCCTCCAGGCCCAGGGCGTGGCGTTCGAGAGCGCCATGGCCAAGTCGTGGAACATGCGTCTGTTCAAACACCTGCGTCGCGAGGCCGACAAGGCCAGCCGCCTGCTGGCCGAGGAGAAGGGCGCCTGCGAGGACGCCGCCGAGCGCGGCGTGATGGAGCGGTTCAGCCATAAGCTGGCCATCGCCCCCACCGCCTCGATCAGCATCATCTGCGGCGGCACCAGCGCGGGCATCGAGCCGATCCCGGCCAACATCTACACCCACAAGACCCTGTCGGGCTCGTTCGCGGTCAAGAACCCCTACCTGGAAAAAATCCTGGACGAAAAGGGCCTGAACACCGACGCGACCTGGAACTCGATCCTGGAACACGAGGGATCGGTCCAGCATCTGGACGCCCTGAACGAGGACGAGAAGGGCATCTTCAAGACGGCGTTCGAGCTGGATCAGCGCTGGGTCATCGAACTGTCGGCCGACCGGTCGCCGGAAATCTGCCAGGCCCAGTCGATCAACCTGTTCATCCCCGGCGACGTCAACAAATGGGACCTGCACATGCTGCACTGGTCGGCGTGGGAGCGGGGGGTCAAGTCCCTGTATTACCTGCGGTCCAAGTCAGTCCAGCGCGCCGCCTTCGCCGGTGCCGAGGACAAGGCCGAGGCCGAGATCGATCCGAACCAGCCCGACCTCTTCAGCGCCGCCCGCACCGACTACGACGAGTGTCTGGCCTGCCAGTAGGTTATGAAACAGGTCGATCCCTCTCCCGGTGGGAGAGGGCTTGAGCGCCCGAGAGCCTTCTTCAGGCGATCGGACTTGCGCGAAAGGGTGAGGGGACTGTGCCAACCGATGAGGTCAACCCCTCACCCTTTCGCCTTGCCAATCGCTTCGCTCTTGGAGGCTCAAGCCCTCTCCCGCGGGGAGAGGGAAGCCGCTTTGATCGATCGATCGGTCGGTAGTCTCAGCCCCCGAACGAAGCGACGGCGGCGACGATGCGATCCTGGGTCGCTTCGTCCAGATCGGAATGCATCGGCAGGCTGATGACCAGGTCCTTCTTGGCCTCGGTCACGGGCAAACCCTGGGGTCCACGCGGGTGATGCTCGTACGCGGGCTGCAGGTGACAGGGGATTGGGTAATAGACGGCCGACGGCACGCCCTGTTCCTTCAGATGGATGGCCAGGCCGTCGCGGTTCTCGTGCTCGATCGTATATTGCGCCCAGTTGGAGACATTGCCCGACGGCAGGTAGGGCACCGCTGAGACATGCGGGGCCAGCAGGTCGTTGTAGCGAGCCGCGATCCGCGTGCGCCATTCGATCTCCTGACCGAAGACCTTCAGCTTTTCGATCAGGACGGCGGCCTGGACCGTGTCGAGGCGCGAGTTCATCCCGACCCGCATGTTCAGATATTTGGTGTCGTGCTCGAAGGTGCGACCCACCAGATCCTTCGCCACCGCCTTGCCGTGTACGCGGTAGCTGTCGATCTCCTGGGCCAGGTCGTCGTCGTCGGTCAGCACCGCCCCGCCGTCGCCATAGCAGCCGAGCGGCTTTGCCGGAAAGAAGCTGGTGGTGGTCACGTCTGCCCACTTCAGCGGATGGTCGCCGTCGATGGTGCAGCCGAACCCCTGGGCCGAATCGGCGATCAGCTTCAAACCGTGTTTGTCGCAGACGGCCTTGATCGCCGGATAGTCGGCGGGCTGGCCGAACAGGTCGACGGCGATGACGACCTTGGGACGGAGTTTGCCCTCGGCGATCGTGGCCCCGATCGCGGCCTCCAGATGGGCGGCGTCCATGTTGTAGGTGCGGGGATCGATGTCGATGAAGACCGGCGTCGCGCCCAGCCACGGCACGACCTCGGCGGTGGCGCAGAAGGTGAAGCTGGGGACGAAGACCGCATCGCCCGGCCGGATGCCCCAGGCCATCAGCGGCAGGACCAGGGCCTCGGTGCCGTTTGCGCAGCCCAGGGCGTGTTTCGCCTTTCCGAACGTGGCCAGATCGGCTTCGAATTCGCGAACCTGCGGCCCCATGACATAGGCCCCGCCCTCGACGGCGGCCATGACGGCGGCCTCGATCTTGCCGGCCAGACGCAGGCGCTGGGCCTGGAGGTCGATGAAGGGCATGGACATAGGGCGGGGTCTCACTCTGGCGTCCGGACGGACGGGAGGGTCGGCGCGGGGTCGAGCCGGCAGGCTACGATGGATGCGCCCTCTATCAAAGTCGGGCGTCAGGCGGGGTCACATCGCGTTGCGGCTTGCAACGGAGCGGCCTATGCGGGCGACATGACCGAAGGCCTGAGACCCGCTGTTTTCCTCGACCGCGACGGCGTGCTGATCGTGGATGGCGGGTATCCGCACCGTGACGAGGATCTGGTGCTGATCCCCGGCGCGGCGGAGGCCTTGGCGGCCATCAATGCCGCCGGAGCCCTGGCTATCGTCGTCACCAACCAGTCGGGCGTGGCGCGCGGTCTGTTCAGCCTGGAGCGGATGGAGGCGTTCAACGCCCTGCTGGTCGCGCGGCTGGCGGCGGCGGGCGGGCGAATCGATGCCGTCTATGCCTGTCCTTTCCATGAGGATGCCGTGGAAGACCGCTGGCGCCATCACGACCATCCGGACCGCAAGCCCAATCCCGGCATGATTCTGAGAGCGGCCACCGACCACGGCATCGATCTGTCGCGGTCCCTGCTGATCGGCGATCGTGACAGCGATCTGGAGGCGGCGCGGCGCGCGGGTGTGGCGGGGCATCTGTTTACGGGCGGCGATCTTTCGGCCTTCGTCCGGACTTTGATCGCATCGCATTTCGCCACGCGATGAAATAGTCTGGCGACGCGCCGACAGAAGCGCGACCCCAGGGAAACGGTCATGGCCTTCACCGAACGTTACTGGACATCCTCCGACGGCCTGACCCTGTTCGCGCGGGACCACGCGCCGGGGCCGGGGGTGGCCAAATTGCCGGTCATCGCCATCCACGGCCTGACCCGCAACAGCGCCGACTTCGAGGCCATCGCGCCCCTCGTGGCCCAGACCGGGCGGCGGGTTCTGGCCATCGACGTGCGGGGTCGCGGGCGGTCGGACCGGGCGCCCGATCCCATGACCTATGTGCCCGAGGTCTATGCCCGCGACGTGATCGCCCTGCTGGAGCAGACCGGGATCGAGCGAGCGGTCTTCATGGGCACGTCCATGGGCGGGCTGATCACCATGGCCTTGACGGCGATCAAGCCCCGCGCCATCGCTGCCGCCATCCTGAACGACATCGGGCCGGAGGTGTCGCCCGAGGGCCTGGCCCGGATCGCGGCCTATTCCGGTCAGCCGGTCGAGATCCACGACTGGGCTGATGCCGCGGCCTATGCCAAGCGGATCAATGCCGTGGCTTTCCCGGCCCATACCGACGCCGATTGGGAGGCGTTCGCGCGGCGCATCTTCCGCGAGGGGACGATGGGGTCGCCGGTGCTCAACTACGATCCCGACATCGCCGTCCCGATCCGGGCGGCTGGGGCCAAGGCTCTGGTGCCGAACCTGTGGCCGTATTTCCGGAGACTGGCGCGCAAACGTCCGACCCTGCTGATCCGGGGCGAGACGTCCGACCTGCTTGGGGCGGACATCGCGACCAAGATGCGCAAGGCGGCGCCGTCCATCGCCTATGCGGAGGTTCCCGGGATCGGCCATGCCCCGATGCTGGACGAACCCGCAGCGCGGGCGGCGATCTTCGAGTTCCTGGCGGGCGTCGCCTGACCGGATAACAGCCTTCGCTCGCATTTCGCGCGTCGAAGCCCTATTTGTCGCGGATGACTTTCCGACCCACGACGATCGAACGCGCCTATCAACTGGCCGAGGGTGGCACCTGCCGCACCGTCGGCGACATCAAGGTCAAGCTGCAGGCCGAGGGGCATGAGCGGGTCCAGGACCGGCTGTATGGCGGCTCCCTGACGTCGGCGCTGCGCAAGCTGTGCACCGCCAACTATATCGCGCCCGAGGGCGAAGAGGTCGTCGTTCCGGCCACGGACGAAGACGACGAGGACTGATCAATCTGCGGGCATCCGTCCGGCATTGATGGCGATCCGGCCGATCAGCCCCTTCACGATCAGATCCAGCGGCTGGCCTTCGCGATAGTCGGCGGCGGCGACGAAATTCACCCGGTCCTCGGAGATCAGGCTGTAGATCTTCTTCTGGTCCTTGTCAGAGTTGCGGGGATCATAGACCGCGATCGAGAAGCCGCCCTTGGTGTGCATCATCTTCATGGTCGGCACGTCGGTATCGCCGTCGCCAATGAAGATCATCCGCTCGAACGGGACCGCGCGGTCCTCGTCGGGCACGAATTTGTTGATCCGTTCATGGTCCCAGTGGTTCAGGACGCCCTTGTTGATGCGGAACAGGTACTGGGTCTTGGTGGTGTAGTTCACGCCCACCGCCGGCCAGATCGCCACCCCATCGGCGTCGTAGGCGAATTTCGAGGCGAAGACGTGGTGAAAGGCGTCCCGGATCGGACAGCCGTCGATCATCTCCTCCAGCCCCGCCGAGATGATGTAGTGCTCGATATCGAGCCCGTATTTCGCCCCGATCGCATCCATCCGCTCGAACCAGCCCGGCCCGGTCAGGTCCGACTTCAGCCCGTCGAACAGTTTCACGTCCTCGCCGTGGGCACGCAGGGTCTTTTTGGTGATCGGGCGGCCGTTCTCGCGGGCGCGGTGCAGCATCAGCTGCATGTACATCAGGATGTTGTCGCCGTCGGCGGAGCGGGTCAGTTTGTCGGCCTCGCCCCAGAAGTCGCCGATATCCATGCCCACCGAAGGGATGAAGGTCACCTCCTGCATGTTGCCGCGCGCCAGGGTGCCGTCGAAATCATAGATCAGCGCGGTTTTCAGTAGGTCGGCCATGGGCGGGTCCAGCGGTGTCGGGCAAGCGTACCGACCCCATAGCGCGCCGAACCATCCGTTGGAACGTCACATTACAGCTCGGTAAGGTGCACGACCGGCGATCGCTGTTAGGGTCCGCGTCATCAAACTCCGGGATCAGGATCGTCCGCCGATGAAACTCGCTCTGTTCGCCACCGCCGCTGCTGCGGCCCTGATGGTCGGCCTGGTGCCGACGACGACCATGGCGCAGGCACAGGTTCCTCTGCCCTCGGCCGCGTCAGCCCCCGCGACGCCCGGGATCGAGGTTCCGCCCCTGGGCTTCGAGAAGCGGACCCTGGCCAACGGCATGGACATCTATACGGCGCGTGACACCTCGACCTCGAACGTCACGGTCCAGGTCTGGTATCGGGTGGGGTCCAAGGACGATCCGGCCAACCGGTCCGGCTTTGCCCACCTTTTCGAACACCTGATGTTCAAGGCGACCAAGGACTTTCCCGACGAGACCTTCGACCGCCTGACCGAGGACGTGGGGGGCAACAACAACGCCTTCACCAGCGACGACGTCACCGCCTATTTCGAGACCATCCCGGCCAATCATCTGGAGCGGCTGATCTTCGCCGAGGCCAGCCGTCTGGGGTCGCTGGTGGTCAATGAGGACGTGTTCGAGAGCGAGCGCGACGTGGTCAAGGAGGAGTACCGCCAAGGCGTCCTGGCCAGCCCCTATGGCCGCTTGTTCAGCGTCTTCATGCCGCAGACCATCTATCAGGAGCACCCTTATCGCCGGACCACGATCGGCTCGATCGAGGATCTGGACGCGGCGACGATCGAGGACGTGCGCCGGTTCCACGCCACCTACTACCGGCCCGACAACGCCATCCTGATCGTGGCGGGCAATTTCGACGAGGGCCAGCTGAACGACTGGATCGACCAGTATCTGGCCCCGATCCAGAACCCCGATCGCCCCCTGCCCGTAAACGACGTCAAGGAGCCGGAGCCGACCGGGCCGCGCGAGGCGACCTTCCATGCGCCGAACGTGCCCCTGCCCGCCGTCGTGCTGGCATACCCGACCATCCCCTATGTGGGTGAGGACCGGGCGGCGCTGACGGTGCTGGACGGCATATTGTCGACCGGCGAGAGCAGCCGTCTGTACCGGTCGCTGGTCTATGACCAGCAGGTCGCGGCCTCGATCGGATCCAGCGCCGACTTCTCGCAGCAGGCGGGCGCGCTGTCCGCCTTCTCGATCCTGGCGGGCGGCAAGACACCCGAGGAGGGCATCGCCGCCCTGACCGAAGAGATCGCGCGTTTGCGCGACGCACCCGTCAGCGCGGCTGAACTGACGGAGGCCAAGAACGAACTGGTCGCTGACGCCCTGCGCAGCCGCGAGACCATCGGCGACCGCGCGACTGTCCTGGGTTTCGCCCTGATCAACGGCAATGACGCCGCCTATGCCGACCGCGAGATCGCTTCTATCCAGGCCGTGACCGCCGCCGACATCCAGCGCGTCGCCAACCGATACCTGACGCCGGAACGGTCGATCACGATCCGCTATCTGGCCGCCGACGACGCCAATCCGACCTCCCAGCAGAAGCTGAACGTCGATGCCCCGGTCAAGGTCGCCGACCTGGCCCCGGTTGGCCAGCTGTTCACCCTGCTGCCCGAGGCCGAGCGCGCCCGGATGCCGGAGGTGACCCAGGCCGTGTCGCCGACCACGCCGGCGGTGGCCGACTTCCGACTGGACAATGGCCTGCGGGTGCTGGTGGCGTCCAAGGCGGGACTGCCGCTGGTCTCGGGGCGGCTGAGCTTCGATGCAGGGGCGGCGGACGACGGTACGGGCAAGGCGGGCGTCGCCTCCATGACCGCCGCCCTGCTGACGCAAGGCACCGCCACCCGCACCGCCCCCGAAATCGCCACCGAGATCGAGGCTCTGGGGGCGTCGGTCGGGGCCGGGGCAGGGTCGGACTTCACCAATGTCTTCGCCAATGCGCCGTCGGACGTGTTTCCGCAGACGGTGGCTCTGATGGCCGATCTGGTGCGCAATCCGACCTTCGCCGACGAGGAGCTTGAGCGGCAACGGACCCAGACCCTGGACGGGCTGAAGATCGCCCTGTCGACGCCCGGACCGGTCGCGGGTCAGGCGGCGGGCCGACTGGTCTATGGTGATGCGGCCTATGGCGCGCCGGGCGGAGGGACGCTGACGACCATCGCAGGCCTGTCGCGGGCCGACGTCGCTGCCTTCCATGCCGCCCGTTATCGGCCGTCGGAGGCGACGCTGGTGTTTTCGGGCAACATCACGCCGGAAGCCGCGCGGACCCTCGCGCAACAGGCGTTCGGCGACTGGGCCGAACCCGCGCAGGCCGCCAGCCCCGCCGCTGATCCGGCAGGCGCAGCCCTGCCACCGCGCGTGGTCGTGATCGATCAGCCGGGCGCGGGTCAGGCCGCCGTGACCGTGGCGCTCCGCAGCATACCCCGCTCCGACGACGCCTACTTCCCGTTGACCGTCGGCAACACCCTGCTGGGCGGCAGTTTCACCTCGCGGCTCAATCAGGAAATCCGGATCAAGCGCGGGCTCAGCTATGGGACACGGTCGTCGCTGGGCGTGCGCAAGGATGAGGGCCTGTTCACCGCCTCGGCCCAGACCCGCAACGATGCGGCGGTCGAGGTCGCCGACCTGATCCTGGCCGAGGTCCGGCGTCTGGGCACGACCCAGCCGACCGACAGCGAACTGACCACCCGCCGCGCCATCCTGACCGGCGCGTTCGGCCAGTCGCTGGAGACGGTTGACGGTCTGGGCGGGGTGGTCGCGGGGCTGGCGCTCTACGACATCCCGATGAGCGACCTGGCCACCTATGCGGCCAGTGTCGAGGCGGTGGACGGCCCGGCCATGCAGGCGGCCTTTGCCGAACATCTGCCGGTCGAGGAGGCCAGTCTGGTCATCGTCGGTGACGCGGCCCAGTTCATCGAGGCGCTGCGGGCGAAGTACCCCAACGTCGAGGTGATCCCGCTGACCGACCTCAAGCTGGACAGCGCGGCGCTGAGATAGGGTCAGGCGGACAGGCAGACGACCTGCGCCACGCGCAGGTCGCGCCGCAGGTCCTCGGACACCTCGCCGTAGTTTTCGGTGGTGATGTCCTGGGCCAGCACCCGTTCGTCGGCACGCTGTTCGCCCCGGATCGCCGGCCCATAGGTCTCGGGCGCCGTCGTATAGACCCGGCCCCGGCGCGGCGACTCGGCGATGGTCACCCCGATGGCCCGGCCTCGCGAATCGATCGCCGGCGCGCCCGACAGCCCAGCCAGGGTGCCGTCCAGCCCCTTGGACCGTCCGGTTTCGGCCCAGACCAGGACCGGTTCGTCGCGCGCGCCCCGGCCGGTGACGCGCAGGGTCTCGCGGCCCAGCAGGCGGGTGGTGACCTCGCCCGGCTCGCCTTGCGGAAAGCCCGGATGGAAGGCGCGCTGGCCTCGACGCAAGGGTCGGTCGGCCATGACCGGCAGGGCGGTGGGGCCGCCTTCTGTGATCATCAGGGCGATGTCGGCCTGTTCGGCCAGCCGGACGTCGGCCCCGACCGCGCGACGGTCGCCGACTACCAAGGCCGGGCGGCGGCAGCCCTCGACCACATGCCGCGCCGTCAGCCAGCGCCCGTCACCGGCGATCGAGAAGGCGGTGCCCGATGCGGGCTGGAATGGGATGTCCGGATTGTTGACCGTGACGGCCGGGTCGAACGGCGTCACCGGACCCAGCAAGGCCCCCTCGGCCTCGTCCGGCGCGTCGTTGGGCCGGGTGGCGGTGTCGGCGTTCTCGCGGCGGCCCAGCGAAACCACTACCAGCACCGCGACGACGGCGACATAGATGGTCCAGTCGGGAAGGCGGGGAAACTGCATGGCGGCTCAGCCCGTAAGGGCGGCGGCCGTGATCAGGGCGGTGGCCAGCTTGGCCGCGACCAGCAGCACAGCGGCGGCGACCTCGCCCTTCTGGATCCGTTGCGGCAGACCGGTCAGTATCAGATCGACGATCCGGAACGCCGTCAGCTGCAGCGCCAGCGTCGCTACGCCCCAGATAGCGATGTCGCGCACCGTGGTCGAGACCGACATCGATACCGCCAGCGGAATGGCCAGCCCCAGCAACACCCCGCCAAGGGCCACGGCGGCGGCGGCATTGCCCTCGCGGATCAGCTTGACCTCCTTCCACGGGGTCAGCATCGCATAGACGGTCGCGCCCAGACCCAGCAGGCCGAAGGTCACGAGCAGGTGCAACACCAGAACGGGAAACCCGCTGGCGAAGGCCTGAACCTCGGGACTGGTCAGGGTGTCGGAAAAGGAGGGCGACGACATGGGCGAAATCGGAGGTGAAGGGGCGACCGGGCGAAGCCGCGCGGCCCTCTGCCTGTGCCCGAATCCTGCCCCAATCCGCAAGCGCACCTTTGCCACACTGTGTGACGAAACATTGCAGACGCGATCAGGGATGGACTAGCGGAAAGCGAACCGCCCCAGGAGCCGCCGATGTCCGATCTGAAGACCGTTCTGGTTGTCGCCGTCGCCCTGATCGACGTCGATGGCCGGGTGCTGATTGCCCAGCGACCCGAGGGCAAGGCCCTGGCCGGTCTGTGGGAATTTCCCGGAGGCAAGGTCGAACCCGGTGAACGGCCCGAAACGGCGTTGATCCGGGAACTGGACGAGGAACTGGGCATCGATGTGAGTGAAAATTGTCTGAGCCCGTTCGTTTTTGCCAGCCACGCTTACGATTCGTTTCACCTGTTGATGCCATTGTACCTGTGCAGACGCTGGTCTGGCGTGGTCGAACGACGCGAGCACGCCGCCCTGGCCTGGGTGAAGCCGTCCCGATTGACGAACTATCCCATGCCGCCCGCCGATGCGCCGCTGGTCGCCTGGTTGCGCGATCTGATCTGAAGCGCCCAACCTAGGAGGGGCCGTTTGCGCAAGCTGTTCGCCCGCCTGATCGAAGACGAAAGCGGTGCAACCGCGATCGAATATGGTCTGATCATCTCATTGATGGTGGTCGTCATCCTCAGCGCCCTGACCGCCTTCGGAAACGCCTCGACCAATGTGTTCAACACCGCGCTGGAAAAACTGGTCGACGCCATCGGAGGCTGAAATCAGCGCACAGATTTGTGCTCGACCACGCCCAGGGCATCCGCCAACCGCGTTTTTGCCGATCCGCGCGGCAAGGGTCGGGGCTGGCTGGCATGCGGGGCCCAGCCGGCCAGGTTGACGATCTCGAAGGTCGCCGGGATTCGACCGTCCGCTTCGCCGTATCGTTCCGAGTACAGGCTTGCGGCCCGCAGCAGGATCGACCGGTTCAGCGGGCGTAGGGTCCCAGCCAGAACGTTCGTTTCGCCCATGCCGCGCAGATCGCGGATCAGACCCCAGAGATCACCATAGGTCACGGTCAGCCGATCGACGTCCGAGACCGGCAGTGCGAAACCGGCGCGCTGCAACAGCGCCGCCCCGTCATAGGCGTCCGCGAAGGGCGACACCCGTGCCTGGGCCCCACCGCGCTCGGCCAGTTCCGCCTCGGTCAGGACGGCGCGCAGTTCCTTCAATGTGCCGGCTCCCAGCAAAGTCCCCAGAAACAGCCCGTCCGGCTTGAGCGCCTTTCGGACCTGGGCCAGGGCACCCGGCAGGTCGTTCGCCCAGTGCAGGGTCATCAGCGAGACCACCAGATCGGCCGACCCGTCCTCGACCGGCAGCGGCGATGCGCCCGGAGCCGCCGCGCCGGGAATCGATCGGGGTGTCCCGACCCGCTCCGCCGCCGCGCTATTGGCAATCAGGCGCGCGAATGGTCCCGAATGCGCCGACAGGTCGACCGCGACCGGAAAGTCGCGCAAAGTGGCCTCCAGACTGGACACGGCGTTCTCGGCGGCGCGGACATGCAGGAAGTCGGCCACGGCGAATCGGCGCGTCGATCGGGTTAGTCGCGCGGCACGGCGGTCGTGGTCGAAGATGATCGGCGGGCCGCTGGAGGGATCGGAGGGGGTCATGGGGTTTCAGGATGGCGGCTGGAGCGACCGATGGAAAGCCGGGCCGCGTCTGCGCGCGATCGGTCGCGGCATCGCCGACCTGATCCTGCCGCCCCTGGCTCATGACGCGCCGGAGGCCACGGCGGCGGCGGGACTGACATCGGACGCCTGGAGCAGGGTGATCTTCCTGGAGGCACCGGTTTGCGATGGATGCGGCGCGGCGTTCGAGTTCGACGGCGGCGATTTCGCGTCTGAGCGATGCGCGGCCTGTATCGCAGTCCCCTATGCGTTTCACCGTTCGCGGGCGGCCTGTGTCTATGACGAGGCGTCGCGAGGGCTGATCCTGAAATACAAGCACGGCGACCAGCAGCAGTTCTCCGGCCTGTTCGCACGCTGGATCGAGCGGGCAGCCTCCGACCTGATCGCGGATGCCGACGCGGTGATGCCGGTTCCGCTGCACCGGATGTGGCTTCTGTCACGACGGTTCAATCAGGCGGCCGAGATCGCGCGACCGTTGGCCCGCCATGCGGGGCTGGACTATCTGCCGGACGCCCTGATCCGCACCCAGGCCACGACGAGCCAGGGCGGCAAGTCGATGCGCGGGCGTCGCCTGAACGTGAAATCGGCCTTCGGCGTCACCGAGGCCGGACGTCGCCGCATCAAGGGCCGCCGCATCCTGTTGATCGACGACGTGCTGACGACCGGCGCGACCGGCGAGGCCTGCGCCAGGACATTGATGGACGCCGGAGCCCGTGCGGTCGATCTGGCCGTCATTGCGAGGGTGCGCACCGCACGCGAACTGCCTATGTAGTGAATCTGTCGCTTTTGGCCTGTCTAGCCATCGCAATCTGCACGAAATGGAGTCCGTTTTGGCCGACGTCGTCATCTATACCAAGCCCGGCTGCCCCTACTGCGCTGCCGCCCTGTCGCTGCTGGAGCGGAAGGGGGCCGACGTCACAGAGATCGTCGCCTCCAATGATCCGGCCAAGAAGGCCGAGATGGTCGAGAAGTCCGGCGGCAAGGCCACCTTCCCGCAGATATTCATCGGCGGGAAACACGTCGGCGGGTCCGACGACGTCCATGCCCTGGATCGTCGCGGTAGTCTCGACGCCCTGCTCGCCGCCTGAGCGTGTCGCGCCCGCTCGACATCGCCCTGATCCAGACGCGGACGCCCGCCACGGCGGACGCGGCTCTGGCCCATGTCGAGCCCCTGATCCGCCAGGCGGTGAGCGAAGGCGCGCGCTTCATCCTGACGCCCGAGGGCACCAACCTGCTGGAACAGCGCCGCGACCGGCGGGGTCTGGCCATCACCGACGAGAATCAGGACGTCGCCGTCATAGACTTTCGTCATCTTGCGGCGGAGCTGGGCGTCTGGCTGCTGATCGGCTCGGCCATCGTGCGATCCGGCCATCCGGCGGACGACCGGGCGGCCAATCGATCGCTGCTGATCGATCCGCACGGCACGATCACCGCCCGCTATGACAAGCTGCACGTCTTCGACGTGGACCTGCCGAATGGCGAAACTTACCGCGAAAGCGCGACCATCCGTCCCGGCGATCAGGCGGGACTGGCCGAGACGCCGTGGGGCAAGCTGGGGATGACGGTCTGCTACGACATCCGCTTCCCGCATCTGTTCCGGCAACTGGCCAAGGCCGGGGCCTGTATGATCGCCGTGCCTGCCGCCTTCACCGTGCCGACCGGTCAGGCGCACTGGGAGACTTTGCTGCGCGCCCGTGCCATCGAGACAGGCTGTTTCGTCCTGGCCCCGGCCCAGGGCGGGACCCACGAGGACGGGCGCAAGACCTGGGGCCGGTCCACCGTCGTCGGGCCCTGGGGCGAAGTCATCGCCAGGGCCGATCATGACGAGCCTTGCGTCGTCCACGCCCAACTCGATATGGGCGCGGTCGAGAAGGCCCGGACGTCCGTGCCGCAACTGCTGCACGACCGGGAATTCGCTGGCCCCCAATGATCCGCTACGCCCTTCAATGCGACGCCGCCCATGGCTTCGAGGCCTGGTTCGGGTCCTCGTCCGACTATGACGACCAGAGCGCGCGGGGCCTGGTCGAATGCCCTTACTGCGGCTCTCACGGGGTGACCAAACAGATCATGGCCCCCGCCGTCGCGGGCACGAAACGCGACGCCCCGTCTCCCGAGGCTGCAGCGAAGATGCGCTCGATGATGACCGACATGGCCCACAAGGTCCGCACCCATGTGGAGCAGAATTTCGACTATGTCGGTGACACCTTCGCCCGCGAGGCCCGGGCCATCCACGAAGGCACGACCGAAAAACGCGAAATCTATGGCGAGGCCACACCCGCCGAGGTCAGGGCGCTGAAGGCTGATGGCGTGGCGGTCGCACCCCTGCCGCCCCCGCCGGTCGATCCGGCCAAGGTCAACTGATGGCCGTGCTGAACTGGCGGGCGATGACGCCGGACGACCTGGACGGCGTCGTCGCGGTGGCCGCGATCGGCTTTCCCGACCACCGCGAGGACCGCGACTGTTTCGAGAGCCGGTTGGCCGTCTATCCCGAAGGCTCTTTCGTTCTGGCCGATGACGAGGCGGTTCTGGGCTATCTGATCGCCTATCCCTGGACGGTGGATTCCGCGCCGGTGCTGAACCGACCGATCCAGGCCCTGCCCGACGATGCATCGGTTCTATACCTGCATGACCTCGCCCTGCATCCCGATGCACGCGGAGGAGGCTGGTCACGATCGGCGATGTCGGCGGTGCTCGATCTCGCCGATGACGGGGGCTGGCCCAGCGTCGCCCTGGTCGCCGTCAACGATGCCGTCCGCTTCTGGCAAGGGCACGGCTTCGAGGTTCGTCAGACGCCGGAGATGTCGCTGAAACTGGCCAGCTACGGGGCCGATGCCCGCTATATGGTGCGCGCCGTCGCTTGATCGACGGCTCGTGTCCGGCGACGATGGCGCGACCCCATCGTCGAGGACCGCCATGACCCACCCCATCCATATCGGCATCGGCGGCTGGACCTATGAGCCTTGGCGCGGGGTCTTCTATCCGTCCGACCTGACGCAGAAGCGCGAGCTGGAATATGCATCGCGCGCCCTGACCTCGATCGAGATCAACGGCACCTACTATTCGACCTTCAAGCCCGACAGCTGGATGAAGTGGCGCGACGAGACGCCGGACGGGTTCGTCTTCTCGGTCAAGGCCAGCCGCTACTGCACCAATCGCAAGCTGCTGGCCGACGGCAAGGAGAGTTTCGACCGGTTCCTCGATCAGGGCCTGACCCTGCTGGGTCCCAAGCTGGGGCCCATCAACTGGCAGTTCATGGCCACGAAGAAATTCGATCCCGTGGATTTCGAAGGCTTCCTGAAACTGTTGCCGCACGAGAAGGACGGCCTGCGCCTGCGTCATGCCCTGGAGGTCCGCAGCCCGACGTTCGACACCCAGCAATTCTATGACTTGGCGGCGAAATACGGTGTGGCCATCGTCTATGCCGTCGATGACGAGGCCCCCGAATGGCCGCGCATCGACCAGCCCACCGCCGACTTCTCGTACGCCCGGCTGATGTCCAGCCGCGAGGACGAACCGACCGGTATGACCTCGGATGAGCTGGACGCCGTCGCCGACCAGACCCGGGGCTGGGCGAAACGGGGCGAGGTCTTCGCCTATTTCATCTCGGGTGCGAAAGTGCGAAATCCGGCGGCGGCCCAGGCCCTGATCGCCAAACTGGGCTGAGGCGCAACGACGAAAGGCGAGCCGCGTTGTCTTGCGCACACGCCGCCGGGTGCACACCTGTCGGACTGCCCAGCCAAGCTTCCCCCAAGGACATCGTCATGCCCATCGCCACCCGCGCCTTCGCCGCGACCGCATCGGATCAGCCTCTGGCTCCCTACAGCTTTGACCGGCGTGATCCGGGTGCGGACGATGTGGCCATCGACATCAAATTCGCGGGCGTCTGCCACTCCGACCTGCACATCGTGAAGAACGACCTGGGCAATACCCGCTACCCCATCGTGCCGGGCCACGAGATCGCGGGCATCGTCTCCGCCGTCGGGGCCAATGTCACCCGCTTCAAGGTCGGCGACCGGGTCGGCGTCGGCTGCATGGTCGACAGCTGCCGCCAGTGCGGACCCTGCAAGGAGGGCGAGGAGCAATACTGCGTCCCCGGCATGACCCAGACCTACGGCTCGCCCGACCCCAAGGGGGCCGAGGTCGGTCAGACGATCACTCAGGGCGGCTATTCGACCGCTATCGTGGTGGATCAAAACTATGTCGTGACCATTCCCGACAGCCTGGCGCTGGATGCGGCCGCACCCCTGCTGTGCGCCGGGATCACCACCTATTCGCCGCTGCGTCACTGGGGCGTCGGGCCGGGTTCGAAGGTCGCGGTGATCGGCCTGGGCGGTCTGGGCCACATGGCCGTCAAACAGGCCGCCGCCATGGGAGCGGAAGTCACCGTCCTGTCGACTTCGGACCGGAAAAAGGCCGATGCCGAGCGGATGGGTGCGAAACATTTCCTGATCAATACCGACAAGGACGCGATGAAGGCGGCAGGCGAGAGCTTCGACCTGATCATCAACACCGTCTCGGCCACCCACGAGATCGCCGGGCATCTGAACCTGCTGGCCAGGGACGGCACCATGGTCATGCTGGGCCTGTCGACCGAGGGCATGCCGGTCTTCGCCATGCCCCTGTTGTGGCGTCGCCGCAGCGTCGCGGGATCGCTGATCGGCGGCATTCGGGAAACGCAGGAAATGCTCGATTTCTGCGCCGCCAACGACATCGCCTGCGACATCGAGACGATCGCGCCCGAACAGATCAACGAGGCCTATGAACGGATGGAGAAGTCCGACGTCCGCTATCGCTTCGTGATCGACGTCTCGAAGATGACCGACGCGGCCTGATCGATCGTCAGCGGATCTCGACCATCCAGGCGGCCCAGCGCTGCTTCAGCGCCTCGGTCGCGCGGTCGGGGTCCGCGATCAGCCGACGATAGTCGCTGGGCGAGACGTCGAACGTCTCCTTGAACCGTTTGGACAGTCGCGAGGCGCTGGACAGGCAATAGAGATCGGCCAGTTCGGCGAGGGTCACGGTCGGGTCGGAGTCCAGACGGGTTCGCACGCGGGCGATCCTCTGGGTCGCGATGAACCGAGCGACGCCGCCATGTGCAGCCATGGCCCTGTACAGGACCGTGCGCGAAACCCCGGTTCCCGCAACGATGGTCGCCGCGTCCAGATCGGGGTCGGAGAGGTTCTGTTCGATGAACCGCTGGATGGCTTCGCGGCGGGCGAACTCTTCGCGCGCGCTCCCGGCGCGGCCGCCCCCGCCGGTCGTCATTAATGCCAGCGACAGCAGGTCGACGAAGGCCCGCGAAACAGCTGAACTGGCCCCCATGGGCAAGTCGGCGGCGCGCCGGGTCAGGGACGTCATATAGTCCGCCAGCAAGCCCGCCTCCGAGACCTCGACGATCCGCCCATGCAGGCCATTGGCGCTGCCGGCTGCCGCCTCGATCAGGTCGCGGGCGACGCTGACGGTGATCTGGTGCACCGAGGCGACGTGGTGCTGGGCCGGTCGCCGCATGTCCTGAAGGACGATCTGGCCCGGACCGACCCGCTCGAAGCCGCTGTTGGCCGTCCCGACCAGTTCGCCCGCGATCACCAGGGTGACGGTGAAATGCGAGAACCCCGTGCTTTGAACCCTGGGGGCCAGTCGCTGGTGCGTCACGCCGGACAGCCGCCGGTCGAACACGATCAGTCTGTCCAGCCGCCAGGCCGTCATGTCGGCCCGGAACGGTCCGGGTGCGCGCGCCACGTCCGCCCCGCCCGAATACAGGCGGCGATACAGGTCGAAGGCCTGATCCTGCGGCAGGCCGTCGCTGGAGAAGGCGAAACGCTCAATCATCCGGATGGGCCAGACTGCGCCAGACCGAGGCGGACCGCCAGGCCGCCAGAATGCCGATCCCGGCCGCGACGACGATCACCAGCGCCATCGCCGACGCCAGGCCCGCGCCCGAGCCGAAGGCTTGCTGACTGACCAGCCCGACCGTGGGCGGGCCCAGACCCATGCCGATCAGGCCGACCGAGGCGAGGTACAGGGCCGTGACGGATCCCCGTCGATGCGACGGCGTGACTGGCTGGAACCCGGCCAAGGCCGCCAACCCCCCGATCCCCAGCGCCATCGCCAGGCCGCAGGCGGCGAGGAACAGCGTCATCGCGCTGTCGCTGAAGGTCAGCGCCACACCCATCACTGAGACCGCGAACAGGGCCAGGGCCATCAGGCTTGGGGGGGAGCGTCCCGCCGCCTGCCATCGATCGATGGTCCATCCGCCGACCGCATGTCCGAGAGGCGCGCCGATCAGAACCGCCAGTCCTGACATCAGCGCCGCTTCGGCGGTTTCCAGCTGCAGCACGCGCCGAAAAACGGACGGCATCCACGCCGTCGTCGCCTGGGTCATCAGGATGAGCGCCCCGGACGCCAGCAGATAAGGCCCCAGCGCCGCCCGCCTCCGCCATCCCCAGGACAGGGTGTCGGAGAACCGTCGTCGACGGTCGGTCGGTGTCGGACGCCGATCTCTTTGCCCAAGCAGGACCAGGGCGAGGCCCAGCGACGGCAGCGACAGCAGGGCGCAGGCCAGTCGCCAGTCCGACATCCCCGCGACCGCAGGCACCAGGGCGACCAGCGCCAGTACCGATCCGCCCAGCATGATGCCGGCACTGCGGCCCAAGGCCGAACCGGCGGTGAAGACCGAGAGCGGCCGCCCGAACCCGGTCCCGCACCGATCGATGATCAGCGACACCGCGCACGGGGTGAAGGCGGCCTGGCTCAGCCCCACCAGGACCCGCGCCGCGAACAGGCTTTCCAGCGTGGGCGCGTAGGCGAAGGCCAGCGATCCCAGGCTCCATCCCGCCATGCACAGACCCATGACCCGAAACCGGTCGATCCGGTCGATGAAGGCCGCAGCCAGGACGATGGCGACCACATTGACGACCGCGAAGGCCGGGCCGTGCAGCAGGCCGAATGTCGCATCGCCGATCTCGAAGGTGGACTGGATATCCGGTGCAACGACACTGGGCAGGTTGCGGATGACCGCCGCGCTGAAATGGCCGATGGCGAGAACGAGCAGCACGCCGAGGCCCAGCGTCGATGGCGAAACATGCTGCCCCGGGTCGGACGCGATCGGTCGAGATTCGGCACGCGACTGGAACGACATCGTGCGCACAATCGGGACTAAGGCCGGGTCGCGCAACGGCATTCTTTGGATTGGGCGCGTGGCGACGTTTCCCTTCACCTGCAACGCCGGGCGCGCTAGAGCGTAGTGACAACGCAGGATCCCCGGCTCAAGGCGGACCGCATCCGGAAACAGCACGAAGGGATTGGCATATGGCACGAGTGGCACTGGTGACCGGCGGGACGCGCGGCATCGGCAAGGCGATCGTTCAACGGCTGAAGGAGGACGGCATGGCCGTCGCCGCCGGCTATTCCGGCAACACCGAGGCTGCGGAAGCCACCGCCCGCGAACTGGGCGTCATGGTGGTCAAGGGCAATGTCGGCTCGTTCGAGGACTGTGCCCGCGCCGTCGCCGACGTCGAGGCCGAACTGGGCCCGGTCGATGTGCTGATCAACAATGCCGGCATCACCCGCGACGGCTTCTTTCACAAGATGAGCCACGACCAGTGGTCCGACGTGATCCGGGTGAACATGGACTCCGTGTTCAACATGACACGGCAGGTGATCACCGGCATGCGCGACCGGGGCTTCGGCCGGATCGTCAACATCTCCTCGATCAACGGCCAGAAGGGCCAGATCGGTCAGACAAACTATTCCGCCGCCAAGGCTGGGATGATCGGCTTCACCAAGGCCCTGGCCCTTGAAAACGCGCGGAAAGGCGTCACCGTCAACTGTATCGCGCCCGGCTATATCGATACCGAAATGGTTGGGGCCATGGACGAAAAGGTGCTGGCAGGCATCATCGCCCAGATCCCGGTGGGCCGCCTGGGCAAGGGCGAGGAGATCGCCGACATGGTGTCCTGGCTGTCCGGTGACCGTGCCGGATATGTCACAGGCTGCACCCTGTCGCTGAACGGCGGTCAGTATCTGGTCGGTTGACGCGGGGTCTGCCCAAAATCCGCCGAGGTGCGGTCGCACCGATAGTCGCATGAACTCAAGGGTCAGGGTCAGAACGGCGGACGCGCCGTCCCGGACGACGATGGCGCTCGCCGCCCTCGCCGTCGCGACGGGATTCCTGGCATTCCCGACCCTGGCCCAGGTGCGCAGCAATGCCCAGGCCGAGCAAAGTCGATCCCTGGCCGGTGCCAACCCACCACGCAGCCAGCCGCCGACCGGTCGCTACGTGTCTGAAACCGGCGAGAATTTCATCTTCGACCGCTCCGGTTCGCGGCCCCTGTTCCGCTTCGAGCGGCGACAGGAGACCTGGGTTCTGCGTCCGACCCCGGCACCGCGCGGCGACATCATCTATCGCAACGACGAAGGCACCCAAGTCCTGCGCGTCTCGCCCGAAGGCGGCATGACCCTCTATACGGTGCGAGCCCCGAACGGCACCCCGGCCTCGATGGTGGGCCCCGCCACGTCCCTGGCCCTGCCGGTCCTGGGGCCCGAGAAACTGTTCCAGCTGATGGCGGTCCGCAGCGGCCTGATCACCCGCGCCCTCGGCCGAACGGTCGAGATCAACCTGTCGGGGGATCAGTCCGAGGCTCTGTGCGTCGAGGCCCTGATCATTTCCACGGACGCCGTCCTGCGGATGGCGCGCTCGGCGACCCTGCGCGATCGCCTGACCCGTCTGCGCAGCATCACGATCGTCGAGGGCGGTCGGATGTCGGCGACCTTCAACCGGGGTGAACTGCGCGTCGTCGTCAACCCGGCCCAGGGGATCAGCGGACGCCCGTCGTCCAGCCGCATCATCAACGCCTTCGAGCCGGCACCGTAAGCCTAGCCCTTGAAGCTGTCCTTGGCCGCACGCCGGGCCGCGAAATCGGACGCGTCGCGGGCTCGCAGGAACGGATTGAACGCCTTCTCGATCGCCAGGGTCGTCGGAACCGTCGGCTGTCCCCGCTCCCTCGCCGTGAAAATCGCCTCCGCATGGTCCGCCATCTCGGGGCGGTCGTCCAGGCTCAAAGCGAACCGCGCATTGGCCGCCGTGTATTCGTGGGCACCGTACAGCACGGTCGCATCCGGCCAGGTGGCAAGGGTCCGCAGGCTGTCCCACATCTGCTCCGGCGTGCCCTCGAACAGCCGCCCGCACCCCAGCGGAAACAGGGTGTCGCCGACGAAGGCGATGGCGTCCGACGCGGATCGGAACACCACATGGCCCAGCGTATGGCCCGGCGTCGCGGTCACCGCGAACGTCGTCTGACCCAACAGCACGCTGTCGCCATCCGCCACGACCCGGTCCAGCGGCGCGGCCCGGCGCACCTCTTCCGGCCCGACGATCTCGGCCCCCGTCGCGGTCTTGACCGCCGCATTGCCCTGGGTGTGGTCGGGATGCCAGTGGGTGTTCAGGATCAGGTCCAGCCGCCCCCATCCCAGGCGCTCCAGTTCCTCCAGCACCCGCGCCCCGTCCGGTGTATCGACCGCCGCCACCACCCCGGTCGCGTCGTCGCGAACCAGGAATCCATAGTTGTCGCTCAGACAGGGGAACAGATGGACGGTCAGGGTCACGGGCGGTCTCTTTCGAACAACGGGCGACGAACGGGCGTGAAGCCCATATAGTCCTGACCATGCGCCGTGGCATCGACGATCTCCGGACCTTCTATGGCGAGCCCACCGGCGCCCTGGTTCGGCGTCTGTTGGCGCGGCGGCTTGAGGATGCCTGGGGCGAGGCCAACGGCTGCGACATCCTGGGAATCGGCTATGCCACGCCATGGCTGGACGCCTTCGTTGGGGCACGCCGGGTCGTGGCGGCCATGCCGGCCGGTCAGGGGGTCGAGCTGTGGCCCGTGACCGGGCGCAACCGGACCCTGCTGGTCGACGAGCGTCGTCTGCCCTTTGCGGCCGGGGCGTTCGACCGGGTGCTGCTGGTCCATGCGCTGGAGGAGGCCGACGATCCCGCCGCCCTGCTGACCGAGGCCGTGCGGGCGCTGTCGCCTGCGGGGCGGATCATCCTGGTGGCGGCAGCGCGCGGCGGACTCTGGGCCCGGGCCGAGGACACACCCTTCGGTCACGGAAGGCCATTCACGCGTGGCCAGCTGGAACGTCTGGTCCGTTCGGTCGGGCTGGAGCCCACGGCCTGGTCCCAGACCCTGTATGTCCCGCCCTGGCCGCCGCTGCTGGGGCTCGCCGACGGGTTCGAACAGATCGGACGCCGGGTCATGCCGGGGGCGGCGGGGCTGATCCTGCTCGAGGCCTCGCGTCAGGCCTATGCCCGCATCCGGCCCGGCGGTCTGGCCCAGCGGGTGCGCGCCGCCACGCCGGCCCTTCTGCCGCAACCCGCCAACCGCGCCGGATCGGAGCCCGTCGGGCTGGATGCGACCGGCGAACCCCTCTAAAGGCCCGGCCATGCACCGATTGATCCTCATGCGCCACGCCAAGACCGAGCGTGTCTCGGCCTCCGGTTCCGACCGCGACCGGGCCCTGACCGCGCGCGGCCATGCCGATGCGGCGCTGATGGCGCGCATTCTGGCCGAGCGGGGCCTGCGTCCCGACCTCGCCCTAGTGTCCACCTCGACCCGCACGCGCCAGACCTGGGACGACCTGCACGAGGCGTTCGGCGACGTCGAGATCCGGCTGGAGCCGACCCTGTACAATGCCCCCGTCGATGTGATCCGCCGGTTCGTCGAGGGGGCGGAGGAACAGGCCGGCTGCCTGCTGGTCCTGGCCCACAATCCCGGCATCCACCTGGCGGCCGTCGAATATCTGGTCGAGAGTGCTGCGTCGCCTTCGGTGATGGACAAGATGGCGGGTGGGTTCCCGACCGGGGCCTGCGCCATCTTTGAGGTCGATGTCGCCGGACGCTGCGCCTACGACGGCTTCCTGACGCCTAAGGAGTTCGGCGGCGGCGCCGACGAATGAGCGCCGCGATCGCCTACAAGCTGGTCGCCCGCGAGGAATGGGAGTCTGCCGTTGTAACCGGCCCCTATGGCGGGTCCGCCGTCGATCTGGCCGACGGCTATATCCATCTGTCGGGGGCCGACACGGTCGCGGAGACCGCCCGCAAATACTACGCCGATCAGGACGATCTGCTGATGCTTGTCGTCGATCTACCCAGCCTCGGCGAGACGGTCGTGTGGGAGCCGTCGCGCGGAGGGGCGTTGTTTCCACACATCTACGGCTCCCTGCCCACGTCAGCCGTCATCGAAACGCGCCGCCTCAGGGTCGATGAGACGGGCGCAATGATCTTCGCCGACGGGGCCGGTCTGTGAGCCTCGCCGATGTGGGTGCCGGGCTGCTGCGACGGCTCGATCCGGAGACGGCCCACGGCCTGGCCATCCGGGCGCTGAAGTCGATTCCCTCGCCCAGACCCACGGCGGACGATCCGATCCTGGCCACGACGGTCGCAGGGTTGCCTTTGTCCAACCCGATCGGTCTGGCCGCCGGGCTCGACAAGAATGCCGAGGCACTGGGCGGCCTGTCGCGGCTGGGCTTTGGCTTCGTCGAATGCGGCTCGGTCACCCCCCTGGCCCAGCCGGGCAACCCAAAGCCCCGCCTGTTCCGCCTGTCCGAAGACCGGGCCATCATCAACCGGATGGGGTTCAACAATGCGGGCCTGGAGGCGTTCGCGGATCGGCTGGCGACGCGCCCGGCGAACACGATCGTCGGGGCCAATCTCGGGGCCAACAAGGACACCGAGGACCGCGCCGCCGACTATGTGTTGGGGCTGAAGCGGCTGGCGGGCCTCAGCGACTACTTTACCATCAACATCTCCTCGCCCAATACGCCCGGCCTGCGCGCGCTTCAGGGCCGCGCGGCACTGGACGACCTTCTGGGCCGGGTCGCAGGGGCCCGCCCCGCCGCTACCCCCGTCTTCCTGAAGATCGCGCCGGACCTGACCGAGGCAGAGATCGTCATGATCGTCGAGGCCGCGATCGCCCACGGCATCGATGCTTTGATCGTGTCGAATACGACGCTGGACCGTCCCGAGACTCTTCGCTCGGCCTTCGCGGGGGAGGCCGGTGGCCTGTCCGGCGCGCCGTTGCGTGATCGCGCCCAGGTCGCTCTCGTCCATGCGGCATCCGCTGCCCATGGCCGCCTGCCCCTGATCGGGGTCGGCGGCATCGCGTCAGGGGCCGATGCCTATGCCCGGATCAGGGCCGGGGCCTGTGCGGTGCAGATCTATTCCGCCCTGATCTATGACGGTCCCGGCCTGGTCGCGACGATCAAGCGCGATCTGGCCGCCCGCCTGCGCTCCGACGGCTTTTCCAGCATTGCCGAGGCCATGAATTCCGGGCCGTTGACGGAGCGTTAGGGCAAGCGCGTCATCCTGTCTGAAACGGGCCTCGACGGCCCTGGCACGGGGACGCGGATGACGGAGGCCTATGACGACCCGTCCGCGAGCTGGGCCACGGCCGTGCGTCGCCGCCGCAGCGCGATGATGCAGCGGTTCGGCCTGGGGGCGGCGACCGGCCTGATCTTCAGCCCCCTGTTCGGATGGGTCTTCAGCGCGATCTGGGTCAGCGTCTATTTCGCCGTCCAGATCGCCGACCTGTGGGTGTTCGAGCCAATTCACAGCGGCCGCTTCGAGCGGATGGGCCGGGTGCGCTCGGCCATCGGTGGGTTCCTGCTGTTCATGAATGCGGCCACCTTCGGGGTCCTGTCCGTACCCCTGTGGCTGAACGGCGGAGCCATGGGTGGTATCTGCGCCGCCATCCTGCTGGCCTCCGGAGCCATCTATGCGGTGGTTAACTCGCCGTCGTCGGTCCGCGTGCTGATCATCACGATCACGCCGCAGTTCCTGTATCTGGCCGCCCAGCCGGTCTTCATGGTGATCTATGGAGCCGACCCGGCGGTCGTCACGGCCATGTCGATCGCCATCATCGTCTTTGCCGCCTACTGCATCAGCACCTGGCGGCATATGACCAAGGCTCGGACCGCCGAGAGTGCCGCCCGGCTGGAGGCCGACCAGAAGCGTCGTCAGGCCGAGGCCGCCATGGCAAGCCGCGCCGCCTTTCTGGCCGCTGTCGGCCACGACCTTCGCACGCCCATCAGCGCCATCCTGACCGGCGCGGCGGAACTGGAGCGAGGGGCCCATGACAGCGCCGCCCGCGCCCAGTCCGCCCTGATCACCGACGCCGGCTTTATGATGAAGGCCATGCTCGACGACCTGCTGGATCACGCCAAGCTGGATGCCGGGCGGATGACGGTCGAGCCGACCGATTTCGACCTGCGCAGCCTTCTGGCCCAGACCGCCCGCCTCTGGCAGGGCCCGGTTCGAGCCAAGGGACTGAAACTTCGGATCGAGGGCGCGCGCGAGATGCCGACCTGGATGCGTGGCGACGCCATGCGTCTGCGTCAGGTGCTCAACAACCTGATCTCCAATGCCGTGAAATTCACCGAGGCCGGTTCCATCACCCTGCGGCTGCGGGCCTGGGCCGAGGAGCCTGCGGGCCATGCCATCCTGATCGAGATCGCCGATACCGGCCCGGGCATGACGCCGGACCAGCTGGCGCGCCTGTTCACCCCGTTCGACCAGACAGCGGAGGGCGTCAGCGCCCTGCATGGCGGCACAGGCCTGGGCCTGGCCATCAGCCGTGACCTGGCCGAGTTGATGGGCGGGCGTCTGGCCGCGCGCGGGACGCCTGGGGTGGGAGCCTGCTTCACCCTGGCTCTGACGCTGGAGCCCGCTCTGGACGTCGAGACACCTCGCGAGGACAGGGTATCGGAGGATCGGGGTATGATCGCCCGGGCCCTGACGACCTCTTCGGCGCCCGTTCGAACCGTTCCGGCAGTGGTCGAGCCGGTTTCGATCGCAGCCCTGCCGGAACCGGAATCGATCCCGGTCGAGCCGATGGACGACGCCGACGATGCGGACCGCCCGCTGAGGGTCCTGGTCGTGGACGATCACGACATCAATCGGCGCGCGGTCGAGCTGATCCTGACGCCGCTGGGCTGTGACATCGCCACGGCGGCGGACGGCATGGCCGCGCTGAGGCTGTGCGAGGCCAACAGCTTCGACGTCATCTTCATGGATGTGCGGATGCCCGAGCTCGACGGACGCGAGACCACGCGACGCCTGCGCGCGGGCGGCGGGCCCAATGCCCATGTCCCGGTCATTGCCGTCACCGCCGATACGGCTCCGGAGGACATCGCCGCCTGCATGGACGCCGGCATGAGCTATTTCGTCTCAAAGCCCCTGACCCCGCCCGCCCTGCTGGGCGCGCTGAACCATGTGCTGTCGGGGGGCGACGAGGCCCTTGAGACGGAAGCCGCCTAGACGGTCAGGTCGTTCTCGCGTGCCAGATCGGCCAGGCTGACCATCGGACGCGGCCCCCAATGGGCGATGACTTCGGAAGCCGCCAGCGACCCCAGTCGGCCCGACTGTTCCAGCGTCAGTCCGCGCGCGACGCCCAGAAGAAAGCCCGCCGCATACTGGTCGCCCGCGCCGGTGGTATCGATGACCTTGCCGACCGGATAGGCAGCGACGGAAACGCGTTCGTCGCCCGAGATGATCGCGGAGCCCTGCTCACCACGGGTGACAGCCGCGATCTCGACCATCGAGGCCAACTTCGCGGCGCCGGCCTCGAAATCGTCTGTCTCGAACAGGGCCGCCAGCTCGCCCTCGTTGGCTAGGACGATGTCGGCTGAGGCTTCGATGAAGGCCAGCAGCTCCGTGCGCCAGCGGGCGACCACGAAGGTGTCCGATAGGGTGATGGCCACCTGGCGGCCCGCCGCATGGGCGGCGGCGGCGGCGGCCTCGAATGCCGCGCGCGCCGGGGCCGGGTCGAACAGATAGCCTTCAAGATAGACGATGGCGCTATCCCCGATGAGGGCCGCGTCGATGTCGGCGACCCCCAGCTGGTTCGCGGCCCCCAAAAAGGTGCACATGGTACGCTGGCCATCGGGCGTCACATTGATCAGGCAACGACCGGTTCCGGCACCGCCTTCCAGCACCGGGGTGTCGAAGGCGACGCCCGCCGCGCGGATGTCGTGGGTGAAGACCTGGCCCAGGGTGTCCGGCGCGACCTTGCCGACATAGGCGGCGCGACCGCCGAACGAGCCGACGCCCGCGACGGTGTTTCCCGCCGATCCGCCGGAGGCTTCCACGCCCGCCGCCATCGCATCGTACAGGGCCGCGCTCTGCGCCTCGTCGACCAACTGCATCGAGCCGGGCGTCAGGCCCTGGGCGCTCAGGAAGGCGTCGTCGCACGGGGCCAGGACATCGACGATGGCATTGCCGACGGCGCAGACGTCGAAACGGGCAGGGGAGGTTTGGGTCATGTCGGGGCCATAGCCGACCCGCCACGCTCTGTCACCCAATCGCATAAGGATCGCCTTATGCGATCGTGGCCAAGGCCGGATGGCTATTCTATACCGCCACCATGACCCGTATCGCCGTCCTGACCCCCGACCCCGCCGACGCCTCCTATGCGGGGCAATGGCCGGGCGTGCTGGCGCGGCTGAGCGACGCCATGGCGACCGCCGGGATCACGGTCGTGCCGACGCCGTGGAGCGCCCACGTCGAGGACGCGACGGAGCTGCTGGACTATCCGCTGGTGCTGGCGGTGATCGCCTGGGGCTATCACCGCGACCACGTTCGCTGGATATCCGCGATGAAAACCTGGGCCGGGGCAGGGGTCCGTATCGCCAACCCCGCCTCGGTGCTGGGCTGGAATTCGGATAAGGCCTATCTGGTACGCCTCGCCGACCGGGGCGTGCCGATCGCGCCCACCCTGTGGAGCGACGGGGTCACGCAGGATCAGGTCGAGACCGCCTTCACCACCTTCACCTGCGACCAGATCATCGTGAAGCCGGTGGTCTCTGCCGGGGCCTTCCGCACCCTGCGCCTGTCGCCGGGCGAGGCCATCGTCGATGCCCCTGTCGGTCGGGCGATGATTCAGCCCTATTTGCCGACCATCGCCAGCGAGGGCGAACTGTCGCTGCTGTTCTTCGGTAGCCGGTTCAGCCACGCGGTCAACAAGCGGCCGGTCGATGGCGATTTCCGCATCCAGGTGCAGTTCGGGGGGCTCTACACGCCCGTCCCTCAGCCGCCGGTCGATGCCCTGGCTCTGGCGGCCCAGGTGCTGGAAGCGATTGACGAGCCCCTGCTCTATGCCCGCATCGACATGATCCGTGACGCAGACGGTCGCTGGCTATTGATGGAGGCCGAACTGATCGAGCCGGACTTCTATCTGGGGTCGGCCCCCGACGGCGGCGCGGCCTTCGTCAACGCCGTTCGCGAGCGGTTGTCGCAGGCCGAAGCCTAGACTTCCGGCTGCGGCGGCGAGGTGATGACCTCGACATTGTCGTTCAGCAGATAGGAGAGTTCCGACAGGGCCACGTCGCGGGCGGCCTTGGTGGCGGCGGTTTCGACGGCCTGCAGCTTGATCGGCATGTCTTCTGAGATGCCACGCAGGATGCATTTCAGGTCGCCGTCGGTGCCGCGCTCTTTGAGCACCAGATGGCCCTGCATGTCGCGGGCGGCCAGTTCGACGACCTGGGTCTTGAAGCCCGTGAAGGCCGGGCTGGTCACGAAGCCGTCGGCGTCGGCGGCTCCCGATGTCATCCAGCCGTCCACCATGGCCTTCAGGCCGCCCGAGCGCGTCACGATGTCGGCGAACAGGGGTTCCGACGCGACCGAGGCCGGAACCGTCACGGACGGCGGTTGGGCGGCGGCGACCGCCACGGCGGGATCGCTGAGCAACAGGGAGACGGCGAGGGCCAGACCACAAGACATGACGATAATCCCGGATTCTTCGATTGATACGGTCTAGGCCCCAGACGTAAACGAGCCCTTGCCATCGCCCCTGCAAAAGCCGTGCTAGATCGAGTGTCCCCCATGACCCCCCTCACTGCTGCCTGGTCTGCATTCGACGTTGCCGCTGCGCGGGACGCCGATGCCCGGATCGTCGATCAGTTCGCCGCCGATCCCGACCGGATGAAGCGAATGACGGTCGAGGCGGCCGGCTTGTATCTCGATCTGTCAAAACAGAGCTGGACCCGCGAGGGGTTGGAGACTTGTCTCGATCTGGCCCGCGCCGCCGACGTCGAGGGTCGCCGTGCCGCCCTGTTCGCGGGCGAGGCGATCAACGGCACCGAGGGCCGGGCGGTGCTGCATCCCGCCCTGCGTGCCGCGACCGGCTCGGAATTCCATGCCCTGGGCGAGCCCGTTTCGGCTGAGGTCGATGCCGTACGCGCCGACATGGCCGCCTATGCCACTGCCGTCCGGTCGGGCGCGGAAACTGGGGCGACCGGCGAGCCCTTCACCGCCATCGTCCATATCGGCATCGGGGGGTCAGACCTGGGGCCGCGCGTGGTCTGGGATGCGCTGCGGCCGCTGGATCCCGCCATCGACCTGCGGTTCGTGGCCAACATCGATCCGCGCGACATGGCCGAGGCCCTGACCGGGCTCGATCCCGAGACGACTTTGGTGATCGTCGTGTCCAAGACCTTCACGACCCAGGAAACGCTGGCCAATGCAGAGGTCGCGAAGGCCTGGCTGGCCGCGTCCTTGCCCGAGGCGGGGCGCGACAAGCATTTCATCGGCGTCACCGCTGCGCCGGACAAGGCAGCGGCTTTCGGATGCGCCCGGACGTTCGCCTTCCGGGACTGGGTCGGGGGGCGGTATTCGCTGTGGTCGGCGGTCAGTTTGAGCTGCGTCATCGCGCTGGGGCCGGAGGTGTTCGACGGCCTGCTGTCCGGCGCCGCCGCCATGGACGGTCATTTCGCCAGCGCGCCGCCGGAGGCCAATGCGCCCGTGCTGATGGCCTTGGCCCAGGTGTGGAACGTCGATGGGCTGCATCGCCCGGCCCGGACGGTCGCGCCCTATGCGCACGCGCTGCGGCGTCTGCCCGCCTTCCTGCAACAGCTGGAGATGGAGTCGAACGGCAAGCGGGTGCACCGCGACGGCTCGCGCGTGACGCGCCAGACCTGTCCCGTCGTGTTCGGCGAGCCCGGCACCAACGGCCAGCACGCCTTCTTTCAGCAGATCCACCAGGGGCCGCAGGTGGTGCCCGCCGAGTTCGTGATCGTGCGGGCGACGCATGGGGATGCGCCGGAATCACCGCTCTGGTCCAACGCCCTGGCCCAGGGTCAGGCCCTGATGCTGGGCAAGACGACCGAACAGGCGCGGGCCGAGCTGATCAATGCGGGGGTCGATGCCGCAGAGGCGGACCGGTTGGCCACGCACAAGACCTTCCCCGGCAACCGGCCCTCGACCGCCATCGTCATGGAACGGGTGACGCCGCAGACGGTCGGCGCGCTGCTGGCGCTTTATGAGCACAAGACCTTCGTCGAGGGCGTCATCTGGGACATCAACTCTTTCGACCAGTGGGGCGTCGAACTGGGCAAGGTACTGGCGAAAGCGATCCTGAAGGATGTCGCGGCGGGTGAGCCGTCGGCCGATCTGGATCCGTCCACGGCGGGATTGCTGACGCGGCTGCTGGGCTGAACGCCCACGAAAAAGGGGACCCTCGCGGGTCCCCTCATATCGTTGGATCGTCTAGCGCGACAGCCTGACGGAACCCCTACCAGCGGCGATCGTAGCGATAGTCGCGGCGGGCATCCCGACGCTCGTGGCGCTCGTAGCGGCGGGCCTCGCGACGATTGTAGCCATCGTTGGAGTTGATGCCGTGCTCCCGTTCCCAGTGGCCCTGGTTCCGATAGCAGCGACCACCGCGGTAGTATTCGCAGTTGGAGCCGCGGTTCGAGGCCCCGACACCCAGGGCAGCGCCAGCCAGGGCACCCCCAGCGATATAGGTGCCGTCGCCATTGCCGATCGCGGCCCCGGCGACGCCGCCGACCACGGCCCCCAGGATGGCATTGCGCGTGGTATCGTCGCGATCGCGGTCACGACTCTGGGCCGAGACGGGGCTGGCGGCCATCATCGTCAGGGCTACGGTGCCGACGGCGAGGGTGCTGAACGTCTTCATGGTCGGTCTCCTTAAACAACTTCAGTGCGCCTGATCCGGCGCTGGTTTCGTTTTCTACAGTCCCGCGCCTGAATGCTCAGACAGGCCACCATTCATCGGTGGTTCATGTGCAGAGCGCCGACAGGCCGGTCGTCACCGAAAATTCACGGCGTGACACAGCCCCGCTCCGCTTGACGATACGGGGTCGTCCCCCTACTTGCAGCTCGCGTTAGCACTCGACAGGCCTGGCTGCCAAAACGCCGGTCGCGGGTGTTGAACGAGGAAACTTTTGAAGTCCAAACTGGAGAACACACAGATGGCGTTTCGTCCTCTCGGCGATCGCGTGCTGGTCAAGCGCGTGGAAGAAGAATCCAAGACCAAGGGCGGGATCATCATCCCCGACACGGCCAAGGAAAAGCCCCAGGAAGGCGAAGTCGTCTCCGTCGGCCCCGGCGTTCGTGACGAGCGCGGCACCGTCAACGCCCTGGAACTGAAGGCCGGCGACCGCATCCTGTTCGGCAAATGGTCGGGCACCGAGGTCAAGCTGGAAGGCGAAGACCTGATCATCATGAAGGAATCCGACGTTCTGGGCGTGCTGTAAGCACCCCTCGTCGCGACCTTCTTTCCCTGACAATCTGATTTAGGAGCTGCCTCATGGCTGCCAAACAAGTCCAATTCTCCACCGACGCGCGCGAGAAGATGCTGCGCGGCGTCAACGTCCTGGCCAATGCGGTCAAGGTCACCCTCGGCCCCAAAGGCCGCAACGTCGTGATCCAGAAGTCCTTCGGCGCGCCGCGCTCGACCAAGGACGGCGTCTCGGTCGCCAAAGAGATCGAGCTCGAGGATCCCTTCGAGAACATGGGCGCCCAGATGATCCGCGAAGTCGCGTCGAAGACGAACGACAAGGCGGGTGACGGCACCACCACCGCGACCGTCCTGGCGCAATCCATCGTGCAGGAAGGCCTGAAGTCGGTCGCCGCCGGCATGAACCCGATGGATCTGAAGCGCGGCATCGACAAGGCCGTCGCTGCCGTCATCGCCGAGATCAAGTCGACCTCCAAGAAGGTCAGCGCCAACTCCGAGATCGCCCAGGTCGGCACCATCTCGGCCAACGGCGACACCGAGGTCGGCGAGATGATCGCCAAGGCCATGGAAAAGGTCGGCAACGAAGGTGTCATCACTGTCGAAGAAGCGAAGACCGCCGAGACCGAGCTGGACGTTGTCGAGGGCATGCAGTTCGACCGCGGCTACCTGTCGCCCTACTTCATCACCAACGCCGACAAGATGGAGGTTCAACTCGAAGAGCCTCTGATCCTGCTGTTCGAAAAGAAGCTGTCGTCGCTGCAGGCCATGCTGCCGATCCTGGAAGCCGTGGTCCAGTCGGGTCGCCCGCTGGTGATCATCGCCGAGGACATCGAAGGCGAGGCCCTGGCCACCCTGGTGGTCAACAAGCTGCGCGGTGGCCTGCGCGTCGCCGCCGTCAAGGCGCCGGGCTTCGGTGACCGCCGCAAGGCCATGCTGGAGGACATCGCCGTCCTGACCGGCGGTCAGGTCATCTCGGAAGACCTCGGCATCAAGCTCGAGAACGTCACGATCGACATGCTCGGCAAGGCCAAGAAGGTGACGATCACCAAGGACGACACCACCATCGTGGACGGCACCGGCGAGAAGGACGCGATCGAGGCTCGTATCAGCCAGATCAAGCGCCAGATCGAGGACACCACCTCCGACTACGACAAGGAAAAGCTGCAGGAACGTCTGGCCAAGCTGGCCGGCGGCGTGGCGGTCATCCGTGTCGGTGGCTCGACCGAAGTGGAAGTTAAGGAGAAGAAGGACCGCGTCGACGACGCCCTGAACGCCACGCGTGCAGCCGTCGAAGAAGGCATCGTCCCCGGCGGTGGTATCGCCCTGCTGAAGGCGACCCGCGCGCTTGAAGGCCTGACCGGCGACAACGCCGACCAGACCGCCGGCATCGCCATCATCCGTCGCGCCATCCAGGCCCCGATCCGCCAGATCGTGGAAAACGCGGGCGTCGAAGGCTCGATCGTCGTCGGCAAGGTGCTTGAAAACAGCTCGCCCACCTTCGGCTTCAACGCCCAGACGGAAGAGTATGTCGACATGATCCAGGCCGGCGTCATCGACCCCGCCAAGGTCGTCCGCACCGCTCTGCAAGACGCGGCCTCGGTCGCCGGTATCCTGATCACGACGGAAGCGGCTGTCGCTGACGCACCGAAGAAGGCCTCGGCCGGCGGTGCTGGTGGCCACGGCGGCGGCGGCATGGGCGGCATGGGCGACATGGACTTCTAAGTCCGACGCTCAGCTCACGCTGAACGAACAGGAGGGCGGGTCCGGCGACGGGCCCGCCCTTTTTCCTTGGCGGAGGCCCCGCCTTGCCTTCGCCGTCCTTTTCCCGCATAAGCCCGCGCTTCCGGCGCAAGTGAACCTCGCGTCTCCACTCACACGACCCCTGATCCGTCGGGACGAGGTGAGCGAGAACCCTCCGCCGACGTGATCGTCGCCGGGGGCCGTTGTCGTATGGAGCCGCCTCACTGCCCCAAATGAGGTTTGTATGTTCGAGGCTCTGAACGAGCGGCTGTCAGGCGTCTTCGACCGGATCACCGGGCGCGGGGCGCTGTCCGAAAAGGACGTGGCGGAGGCGATGCGCGAGGTGCGCGTAGCCCTGCTGGAGGCCGACGTCGCCCTGCCGGTGGTCAAGGACTTCATCGCCTTCGCGACCGAACGCGCCACCGGCGAGGACGTGATCCGCTCGGTCCGGCCCGCCGATCAGGTGGTCAAGATCGTCTATGACGGCCTGATCGAGATGCTGGGCGGCGAGGAGCCGACGCCGCTCAATACCAATGCCACCCCGCCGGCCGTCGTGCTGATGGCCGGCCTTCAGGG
>CALROO020000004.1:0-155634 GCA_943369795.1 Rhizobium sp. Q54
ACGACCGGCAGGGCCATGCAGCGTTCGCCCGCCGAGCCATAGGCCGCGCCCGACAGGTCCTTGATCACCTGGTCCATGTCGGCGTCGGGCAGGACGATGCCGTGGTTCTTGGCCCCGCCCATGGCCTGGACCCGCTTATGGTTGGCCGCCCCGGTCTGATAGACATAGTGGGCGATGTCGGACGAGCCGACGAAGCTGACGGCGTGCACCATCGGATGGGTCAGGATGGCGTCCACCGCCGCCTTGTCGCCGTGAACGACGTTCAGCACGCCCGCAGGTGCCCCGGCCACCATCATCAGCTCGGCCAGACGCACCGGCACCGATGGATCGCGCTCGGACGGCTTCAGGATGAAGGTGTTGCCGACCGCGATGGCCACGCCGAACATCCACATCGGGATCATGGTCGGGAAGTTGAACGGCGTGATGCCCGCGACCACGCCCAGAGGCTGACGCATGGAATAGACGTCGATGCCGGGGCCTGCGCCGTGGGTGTATTCGCCCTTCAGCACATGGGGGATGCCACAGGCGAACTCGATCACCTCGAGGCCCCGCTGGATGTCGCCCTTGGAGTCCGCGATGACCTTGCCATGTTCGGCCGACAGCATCTCGGCCAGGTCGCTCATGTTCGCCTCGACCAGCCGCTTGAACTCGAACATCACCCGCGCCCGGCGCTGGGGATTGGTCGATGACCAGCTCTCGAAGGCGTTCTGGGCCGCCTGCACCGCGCGATCCATCTCGGCCTCGGTGGCCAGCTGGACACGGGCCTGCACCTCGCCGGTGTTGGGGTTCATGACGTCGCCGAACCGGCCCGAGCCGCCGGTGAAGGACGCGCCGTCGATGAAGTGGTGGATGTCGCGCATGCTGATCCTCGGAAGTCGGGGCTGGGCACGGGCGATAGCACCAGCGGGTTGCTGCCTGTCCTAGCCATGCGCTCGCCCCTTATCAACACCATCGTTGACGCATGGACATAGCCATGGCAACTTTTCAGTAGGGAGAGCCTCATGGTTGAAGACGTTCACATCGACATCCTCGTGATCGGGGCAGGCCTGGCCGGACTGCGTGCGCTCCACACCTTCCGGGCGCAGGGTTTCAGCGTCCAGGTGCTCGAGGCATCGGACGAAATCGGCGGTGTCTGGAACTTCAACCGCTATCCCGGCGCGCGCTGCGACGTCGAAAGCTTCGACTACTCCTACCGCTTCTCCGAAGAGCTGGAACAGGAATGGCGCTGGAGCGAGCGATACGCGAAGCAGCCGGAAATCCTGCGTTACATTAATCATGTCGCCGACCGGTTCGATCTGCGTCGCGACATCAGCCTGAACACGCGCGTGCGCCGTGCCGAGCTCGACGAGCCGACGGGCCGCTGGCGGATCGAGGCGGAGGACGGCCGCACGTGGTCTGCCCAACGATTCGTCATGGCCGTCGGCCAGCTGTCGATGCCGAAGGCAACGACCTATCCGGGACAGGACAGCTTCGCGGGCCAGGTGCTGTACAGCGCGCGCTGGCCGCGCGAGCCGGTCGCGCTGCAAGGCAAGCGCGTAGCGATCATCGGCACCGGTTCGTCCGGGGTACAGATGACGCCGATCATCGCGGCCCAGGCCGAGCATCTGACGGTGTTCCAGAGGACCGCGAACTATTCCATTCCCGCCGCCAATGCGCCCGTTTCGGACGAGGAGGATGCGGCGGTGAAGGCGAACTACCGGGCCCGTCGCGAGGCGGCACGAAACTCGCCCAGCGGCCTCGGTTTTGCGCCAGATCCCCGGTCCGCCGCCGAAGTCGATCCGGACGAGCGCGAACGCGCCTTCGAAGCGGCCTGGAACCGCCTGGGGTTCGGCTTCGCCCTGACGTTCAAGGACATCCTGCTGAACCAGGCCGCCAACGACATCGCCTCGGCCTTCGTGCAGAGAAAAATCGGCGAGCAGATCGCGGATCCGACGCTGCGCGACAAGCTGGTGCCCCAGGGCTTTCCGTTCGGAACGCGCCGTCCCTCGGTCGACGGGGGGTATTTTGCTACTTTCAACCGAGCCAATGTGTCGCTGGTCGACATCAGCGAGACGCCGATCGAGCGATTCACTGCGACCGGGCTTCGCACCACGGCGCAGGACCTGCCGTTCGACGTCGTCATCTACGCGACCGGCTTCGATGTCTTCACCGGCTCGATCCTGAAGATCGACATCTTGGGCCGTGGCGGCCAGACCCTCAAGGACGCCTGGGCCGGCGGTCCGGCCAGCTATCTGGGCATCGGCGTCCACGGCTTTCCCAACCTGTTCTTCGTCGGCGGACCCGGCAGCCCGTCCCTGCTGAGCAATGTCATCCTGTCCAGCGAGGAACAGATCGACTGGCTGGCGGCCCTGTTCGACACCGGGCGACAGCGGGGCGTATCGGAGATCGAGGCGACACAGGCGGCCCAGGCGGACTGGGTGGACCACGTCAATGCCCGCGCCAACGAAACCCTCTACATGAAGACGCCGTCCTACTATATCGGGGCGGAGATGCCGGGTAAGCCTCGGGTCTTCATGCCCTATTCCGGAGGAGTCCGCGGCTATCGCCGCATCCTCGAAAAGGCCGCGGCCAACGGCTATGACGGGTTCGACCTGCGGGGCGGCGAGGCGATGCGTGCCGCCTCCTGACGGGTCGCTGGATCCCGATCTCGCCACGTGGCTCAAGGATCCACGCGTGGCGCTGCGAGTACCCACGGATCTTCCAGCCTTTCGGGCGGGAGCCAACGGCTATCTCGCTCGGGTGCCCAGACCGGGCATCCACGCCGTCGAGGACCTAGAGATCACCGGGCCGGGCGGCCCCCTAGCCCTGCGCGTCTATCGGCCCGCGGCAGGACCGGATCGGGCGATCGTGGTCTTTCTGCATGGGGGAGCCTTCGTCTTCGGCGACCTAGACACCCACGACGCCCTGTGCCGACGCCTGGCCCTGAGTAGCCGCCTTACTGTCATGGCGGTTGATTACCGCCTTGCCCCCGAGCATTCCTATCCCGCCGGACTTGATGACGCGATTGCGGCCGTCCGGTGGGTCCGATCCCGATGCCCCGGGGTCTCCGTCGGGCTGGCGGGCGACAGCGCCGGGGGCTGGCTTGCGGTAGCCGCCGCTCTTGAACTTGGAGCTCTGCAGCAGCCTGTCGATGCCATGGGCCTCCTCTATCCGGCGGTCGACGCGGCTTGCGCCAGTGCGTCTCAGATGGCCTTTGGTCGAGACCACATGCTGACGCGAGACTTCATGCTGTGGGCCTGGAACATGTTTGCGAGCGAAGGCATGCCCGATCTGACAAAGAGCGATCTGTCCAGCCTTCCCCCAAGCGTGGTGATCACCGCCGGGTTTGACCCGCTTCGGGACGAAGGCCAGGCCCTGCTCGAACGGGCCGAGGCGGCGGGCGTCCAGATCAGCGCCCACCACTATCCCGACATGATCCATGGGTTCGCCGGATTGCCCCAGGGCAGCAAACGCAGTGACGAGGCGCTCGCTCGACTGGCGGAGGGGCTGATCGCCGCCCTGACTTGAACGCCCTCAGAGGCTGCTGAAGTCCGCCGAGCGTCGGGCTAGGAAGGCTGCGATTCCCTCCTGTCCCTCGGGCCCGGCGATGGCTTCGGCGATGCCTTGGGCCTCGCGTTCCAGCTGTGTCTCGAGGCCGTTCGAAAGGGACTTATACAGCAGAGACCGCGTGTGCGCTAAGGCGCGTCGCGGCCCCTCCGCGAGTGTCCTGGCCACGGCCAAGGCGTCGTCCCACAAGGCCGCGTCGTCGGTCACACGGGTGATCCGACCGATCCGCTCGGCTTCGTGGGCATCGATACACTCGCCCGTCAGTGCTAGTCGCTGGGCCTGGCGGTATCCGACCAGGCGCGGAAGGAGCCAAGTCGCGCCGCCATCCGGCGTCAGGCCGATCGCGCCATAGGCCATGGCGAACTTCGCCGACCTCCCCGCGAGGGCGACGTCGCCGAGAATGGCCAGTCCGAAACCGGCCCCGGCCGCTGCGCCGTTGATCGCCGTCACCAGAGGCTTTTCCATGCGGGTGAGCCGGGCGATTGCCACGTGCAAGGACGTCGTCAGGTTCGCCACCATGGCCGACGCTCCCGCGCCGGCCGCGGCGAAAGCCTTTACGTCGCCCCCAACGCAGAATGTTCGCCCCTGCCCCGTCAGGAGGACCGCTCGCACCGCGTCGTCGGCGGCAACGTGTAGCGTGGCTCTGAGAAGGCTGTCCGCCATGTCCTGATCGATGGCGTTGCCGGTGTCAGGGCGCGACAGGGTCAGGACAGCGACGCGACCGATCACCTCGATCTGAACGGCTTCGGTCATCGCTTCAGCACGATGGAAGCGCCATTGGCCCCGAGGCCCAGGACAGCCGACATCGCGATGCGGGCCCCCTCGACCTGGCGCTCGCCTGCCCGCCCCTGAAGTTGCCACGCCAGTTCGCAGACCTGCATCAAGGCCTGGGCCGTCGTGGCCTCGCCGAACGACAGGAAGCCACCGCCGGGATTGACCGGCAGGCGGCCCCCCAGCGTCATTTCCCCGGCCAGCAGCATCCGATCGGCCTGCCCCGGCTCGAAGAAGCCGAACAACTCGGGCCAGGCCAGGATGTGCCAGGCAGTGTTGTCGGCGATCTCGACCAAATCGATGTCCTCGGCTCCGATGCCGGCCAGGGTCCAGGCCTTCTGGACCGCCGAGACGACTTCGCTGGTGTGCGAAACGCTGGGACGCGGCGTCGATCCAACGGTCGGGATGCGCGCGGCAGGGTCGCCGAACTGGCCGGTGGCAATGGCGCTGGCGGCGACCTCGATCATCGGACCACCCGCCCGGCGCGCCTGCTCCTCGGATCCCAGGATGACGGCGGCGGCCCCATCGCTGACCGCGCAGATCTCGAGCAGATGCAAGGGATCGCTCACCATTGGAGAAGCCAGGACCTCGTCCACCGCCGAGGGTGTACGGAAGCGGGCGTAGGGGTTCAGCGCCCCGTGACGACGCATCATGACCGAGGCGGCGGCGAAGGTTTCAGCGGTGGTGCCGTGATCGTGCATCCGGCGACGGGCTTCCATCGCCCAGTAGGCGGGATTGGTGGCCCCCATGGTCTTCCAGCGCAAGAAGTCATGATCGGCCGGATCGTCCGCAGAGCCGGGCGGGCGCGGGATGAACCCCTTTGGCATCCGTTCCGCCCCCATGGCCGCCACAGTCTCGTACTGGCCGCTGGCGATCAGCATATGGGCAGTGTGGAAGGCGACGGCCCCGGCCGCACAGGCTCCGCCGACATTGATGCAGGCCAGGCCATGTTCCGAGACGGCCTGCGTCAGTTCATTGGCGTGCAGGCCCCATCCCATCCCGCCCTCGAAGCGCGAACTGGCGGCGACCAACCCCTGCAGGTCGCGCCACTCCAGCGACGCCTCGTCCAGTGCGGCCTTCACGGCATGGATGGCCAGTTCGACCTGGGTCGTTTCCGGCCATTTGCCCCAGGGATGAGCCCCGACGCCCAGTACGTAGACCGGCCTCATACGCCTGCTCCATCGTCGGGGACGAAGCTATGGGTCACGACGGCGTCCTCCGCCTTGTCGTTCAAAACCAGCGTGGAAAGGCGAAGCGGCATGCCGATCCGGATATCGCCTGTCGGCGCATCGACAATCCCCATGACCCGCAGACCGTCCTCGACGTCCACGAGCCCCAAGGCATAGGGCTGCCATGGCTCAAGCGTGAACAGGGCCGGCGGTCGGTAACGCTGGATCGTGAAACTGAAGAGCCTCCCGCGTCCGGCGATCCGCGCCGGTACGACATGCTTGTCGTCACACTCCGGGTTCCGGCAGCTGACGACCCGGGGATAGTAGAGCGACCCGCAATCCCTGCAGCGGGTGCCCAGTAAGGCCGGAGCCGCCTCGTCTAGTGCGAGCGACTCGGCGACGACGGCGGTGATGGCAGAGCCCGTCATGAACGGCCCCTCAAAGCGAGAGGATGTCGCGGGTTTCGCGGAAGTAGAGGAGACCGCTGCTCACGTCGGTGACCTCGACTGCATGGCGCACGTATCGCCGGCCGCGCTTCTCGAACTTCTCGATCGCCCGGGTCGTGATCCGGACTGTCGCGCCGACGGGGATGGGCTCCAGGATATTGGAGTCGTGATAGGTGTGGATCGAGCCGATCGAGAACGGCCGGGTGGCATCGAACTGCACCGACAGGACGAAGTGGGAGACCAGCAACGGCGGCACGATGGCACCGCCGAAAGGCGATTCACCCTCGATCAGCCAGCTGTTCATCCGCCAGCCCTCGTACCAGGGATTGAAGTCCTCGACGCCGTCCGAATAAAGAATCACCAGCTCGGCGGAGAGGTGAAGGTCGCGCCACAGCTCGTCTCCGATCTCGACCATGTCCCAATAGGGTTTGGCCTCGGAGGCGAGGCCGTCGATGAATTCGCGGGTCTGGCGCGTCTGCAACGGGCTCATCGGCTTCAGGGCGTCGGTGCTGGGCAAGGCTTGTGTCATGGCTGGATTCCTGAACTCAGACGCCGACATCGACTTCGACCCAGCCGACAGTCTTTTTGTCGCCCGCGTCGTTGTCGGCCCAGATGTCGACGATGAAGCGATAGCCATCGCCCTTGGGCAGCTTCTCGCGCACGACGCCGTGGGTCGTGATGACCTCGTCGGCATAGGTGGAAGCGACGTACTTGCAGACCACGCGGGCGTTGCGGAAGAACGCCGCGCCGAAATGATTGACGCACATCTCCGCCAGATAGGCGGATGACATCTCGCCCGTCTGGATTGGTGCCTTCAGCCCGGTCGACGCCGCATAGACCGGGTCCCAGTGGTTCGGATTGAATCGTCCCCACAGGCGCGAACCCATTAGCTGGATGGCCGCCTTCTTCTTCAGGCTCTGCAATCGATAGCCGACTGGCGTCTCGCGCGTGATCGCCAGATCGATCGGCATTCCTGGCCCGGAGCCATCCATGTTTCGTTCCCCATTCAGACGCCGATACGACAAGCGGCGCGATCTTCGAGCCCCGCGTCTGGCCTTGGAGCACGGCGCACGAAGTCCCGATCGGAGACAATCAACGTGTCTGTTGATTTTTGTCAACACCGCTATTGACAGAAAACGGGAGGCGGTTCTTCCTGATGGTGTCGCGAAGGTCCGCATCAGATGGGCCGAGGGTGACGGGGATTGGAAAAACCGGGGAAGCGCCATGACATCCACGAGATCATTTCTGATGGCAGGCGGCGCGACCGCCCTGCTGTTCGCCGCCACCGCCACGCCGGTGCTGGCCCAGACGGCACCCGCCGCGCCCATCCAGACCGCCGAGCCGGAAACGCAGGTGGACGAGATCGTCGTCACCGCGCGGCGACGGTCCGAGACTTTGGTCAGCGTGCCGGTGGTGGTCAACGTCCTGACCACCGAGGCCCTGGATCGCAACCGCGCCAGCAGCCTGGCCAGCATTGGCGAACTGACCCCGACCGTGGTGGTTGGGGCCTACAAGTCCAACGGTGGCGGCTCGATCGGTATCCGCGGCATCAGTTCGCCCGCCAACCAGACCGGCTTCGAACAGGCCGTATCGGTGGCACTGGACGGGGTCCAGACCAGCGACGGTCGCATCACCCAGGCCGGCTTCTTTGACCTGCAACAGGTCGAGGTCATGAAGGGACCGCAGGCCCTGTTCTTCGGCAAGAACAGCCCAGCCGGCGTCATCTCGATCAAGTCGGCCGACCCCACCCCCGACTTCTATGCCCAGCTGCGTGCGGGTTACGAGTTCGTTGGTGACGAAGCCTCGCTGGAAGGCGTCGTGTCCGGGCCGCTGAGCGATATCTTCGGCCTGCGCGTTGCCGCTAAGTATCGCAACCTGGATGGTTGGCTACGCAACACAGCCCAACCGATCGCCAACCCCTTCTACACCGCCGCATCCGGTGCTCCGCTCGGTGCATCACAGCTGCCTGGAGCCTCCGACAGTCGTCCGGGCGACGAGGAAATCCTTGGCCGCTTCACCCTGACGGCCGATTTCTCCGAAAATTTCGACGCCCGGCTGAAGGTGTTTGCCAGCCATGGTGAGGGCAGCGGCCCTGGCGTCGGCACGCAGAACATCGGGGCCTGCACCGGTCCGAACCCACGCGTCTACGGAATCGCCGACCCGTTCGCGGACTGTGTCGCGGACCGCAACACCACCATCGGCGACCTGCCCGACGCCATCGCCAGCACCATGCGCGGCTATCGCGGCGATGGCGCGCCTTATGACGAGCTGGATATCGTCACCGCCGCCCTGGATCTGAACTGGACGTTCGGCGACCTGACCCTGTCCTCCACGACCGGCTTCAACCGCACCGAATACGTCTTCCTGTCGGGACTGGACCAGACGACCTATTCCCAGCTGGCCTTCTACAATCGCCAGACCAACGAGGAGATCAGCCAGGAGCTGCGCCTGTCCTCGGACTTCGCCGGGCCGCTGAACTTCATGGTCGGGGCCTATTTTCAGAAGACCGACCTCTTCACCAACAACGATACCAAGCTGCGCGATTCCAGCTACAATGCCGCCGCCAACCGCTACGTCACCTATGAGGATCTGGCACAGCAGGACGGCGACACCGTCTCGGTCTTCGCCCAGGGCCTGTGGGATATCTCCGAGACGCTGGAGCTGGCGGGCGGCCTGCGCTGGACCCGCGAGACTAAGGACTTCAACAAGCGGAATTCCTACGGCATCGGCACCTTCGCGACCCAGAACACTGTCTATCCAGGCTCTACCACGCCCGGCACCCTGGCGGGGACGTTCGAGGACGAGAACGTCTCGCCGGAGGTGACCCTGACTTGGCGTCCCGACACGAACAAGACCGTCTTCCTGGCCTACAAGACGGGCTACAAGTCCGGCGGCTTCGGCCTGACCAGCCCGCTCCAGACCGGCACCCGCATCGGCGACGTGGACTTCGATCCCGAGACCGCCGAGGGCTTCGAACTGGGGGCCAAGGGGGTCTTCGCCGAGGGTCGCCTGCGCTTGAACGGCGCGGTCTTCGCCTACAATTTCGATGACCTTCAGGTGAACACCTACGACCCGTCGCGGGTGGCCTACACCATCAACAACGCCGGCAGCGTCGAACAGCGCGGGGTCGAGATCGACGGTACCTGGAGCGCCACCGACCAGCTCAGTCTACGGGGCGCGATTGCCTATATCGACGCCCAATTCAAGGATTTCGTAGGCCAGTGCTACAGCTACGCCTTCCCGACGGGCACCGTCCGTGCGACCGCCGTCGCCCCAGTCAACTGTTCGTTCGTCAACGCCACGGCCCTGACGCTGCAACAGGATTTCGGCGGACGCGCCCCGGCCCGCTCGCCGGAATGGGCCGGCAATGCGGGCTTCACCTATGACGTCCCGATGGCGAGCGACTTCAGGCTGGCCATCAACGGGGACGCCTTTTACAGCGGCGAGTACTTCGCTTCTGAAGCCATGGCTCCCGCTAGCTTGCAGGACAGCTTTTGGCGCCTGAATGCCGGGGTCAGCCTTACGGCACCCGACGACAGCTGGACAGTCCAGTTGGTCGGTCGCAACCTGACTGACGAATATTACCTGCAATACGCCGCCGACCGGACCGGCGGGGCCAGCGTGCCCGGGGCGATTGGCGAACAACGCGGGGTCGTCTCGCGCGGTCGCGAGGTCGCGCTCCAGTTCACCAAGACCTTCTGATGACGGAGCAGACCGCAGTTCCCGGCATAACCGACACCCCCACCAAGCCGCCAATGGGCTATGCCTGGTACACGGTCGGGGTGCTGACGGTCTGCTATACCCTGTCCTTCATCGATCGACAGATCCTCAGCCTGCTGGTCGGGCCGATCAAGGCCGAGTTCAATGCCACCGACACCCAGGTCGGTCTGTTGGGGGGTCTGGCGTTTTCGCTGTTCTACACCCTGGTCAGCTTGCCGGCCGGGCGGCTGGTAGACCGGTTCAACCGGCGCAACATCATCGTTGCAGGTGTCTTCTTCTGGAGCCTGATGACGGCGGCGTGTGCAGTAGCGCGGGGTTATCCTGGCCTGTTTTTGGCCCGAATGGGCGTTGGCGTCGGCGAGGCCACCTTGGCTCCCGCCGCCGTCTCGATGATCTCCGACAGCTTCCCGAACGAGAAGCTGGGCTCCGCTATGAGCACCTATGGCATCGGCATCTATCTGGGGTCCGGACTGGCGCTGCTTCTGGGCGGATTGGTGGTCGAACTGCTCACGCAAACGCCCACCCTGACCCTGCCGATCTTCGGCGAGATCGCCTCGTGGCGGGCGACCTTCCTCGTCGTCGGCCTGCCCGGCCTGCTGGTCGCCTTGTGGGTGCTTACGTTGAAGGAGCCGATGCGCAAACGCGCCATCATGAACTCGGACGGCGCGGTAGCCCAACTTACCGTTGCCGAAACCCTCGCCGTTATCGGCAAGCGGTGGGTACCGGTCGCCTCGATCGCGCTCGGCCTGATGTTCCAGGCAGTGGCGCTATACGCCTTCATGCTGTGGTCGCCCGGTGTGCTGCAACGCTCGTTCGACTGGTCACCGCAACAGACGGGTCTGGTCATGGGTCTTGTCGTCCTGATCGGCGGCAGTCTCGGCATGCTGAGCGGCGGACGGCTCAGCGACAGCGGTCTTGTCGCCGGACGACGCGATGCCGCTCTGAGGGTTGCGACCTACAGTTCGATCGCCGGCACTGTGGTCTTCGCAGCCCTGATGATCGCACAAGGCTATTCTGCCCTGTCGACGATCGCAGTCTTCGCAATCGGCGTCGTCCTGCTGGCCATGCCCGCGGGCAGTTGTTACGCCGCCTCCCAGATGGTGCTGCCCAATCAGGTGCGGGGCCAGGCCCTGGCCCTGATCCTGTTCATCGCCAACCTGGGCGGCCTGACGATGGGCCCGCTGCTACCCGGCCTGCTGAACGACTTTGTGTTCCGGTCCGAGAGCGCATTGGGCTTGTCACTGGGGATCACGCTTTCGGTCTCGACCCTGCTGGCGGCGGTTTCCTTTGGCTGGGGACGGCGCGAATATCGGCTGCATCACGAAGCGTTGAATCCCTGACGTTCGCGAACGGTGAGCCGATGCCCAGTCGCCCGATATCAAGCAGGCAGTCCCGAACCGTCGCCGAACGCCAGGCTGACTTGGTCGCGCGCTTTCCGACATGGTCGCCACGCACCCTGTTCGACATGCTGGAGACTGCGGCTGTAGCCTTTCCCGATCGCCCCTATCTGATCACCGACGACCGGACCTGGACCTATACCCAGATGCTGGCGTGGTCTCGCGGCATCGCAGCCGGGCTGATCGCGGCTGGCGTCAGACCGGGAGAGCATGTCGCTCTGGTCATGGCCAACTATCCGGCCTTCGCGGCGCTGAAATATGCCATTGCCGCGGTCGGGGCGGTCGCCGTCCCGGTAAATATACTGAACCGCCGCGACGAGCTGGCCTATGTGCTGCGCCAGTCGCGGTCCGTGATGCTGGTGACGATGGACCGGTTTCGCGACCTCGATTACCTGGCCATGCTGGATGAACTGGCCCCCTCCTGGGCGACCGAAGGCGGCGGCGAGGCCCTACCGGACCTGCAATCCGTCGTCGTGTTCCAGGCCGAGGGGCAAGGCCGCGTCGGTGCCACACCGTTCGACGCCCTGACCGCCGATCCAGTCCCGCTGCCCGTCGTCGATCCGCAAACCCCAGCCGACATCATCTACACCTCCGGCACCACCGGCGCGCCCAAGGGGGTGTTGCTGAGCCACGACATGCTCTTGCGCGCCGCCTTCGGGAGCGCCTATGCTAGGACCTTCGAGGACGGGCGGCGCATCCATTTCAGCCTGCCGATGAACCACGTCTATGGCTATGTGGAAGGGCTTCTGGCCGCCCTGTTCGTCGGCGGGGCCATCGTGCCGCATCTGAAATTCGATCCGCGCCAGACGCTGAAGGCCGTCGAACAGCACCGCGTCACCGACCTGCTGCTGATCCCGACGATGACTTTGGCGGTGCTGGACGCGCTTGAAGATGCGCCGGTCGATACGGCGTCCTTGAAGGGCATGCTGTCGTCGGGCGGACGCACCCCGCCGGGTCTGTGGGAACGCATCCTGGGTACTTTCGCGGGCATCGAGATCACCACCGGCTATGGCATGAGCGAATGCACGGCCTCGACCACGGTGACCCGCCCGGACGACCCGACCGAGCGGCTGCTGACCACTAACGGTCGCCTGCGTGACGTCGGTCCGGCGGGCGATCCGGCTATCGAGAACCGGCTGGTCGACTATCGCGTCGTAGACCCGTCCACCGGTGCGGTCCTATCCCCCGGCGAGGTCGGCGAACTGATGGCTAAGGGACCGGGCGTCACCGTGGGCTACTACGACAAGCCAGCCGCCACCGCCGAAGCCTTCGACGCCGACGGCTGGCTGCACACCGGCGACCTCGGTCGCATCGATGACGACGGCTATCTGACCCTGGTCGGGCGGGTGAAGGAATCCTACCGCTGCGGCGGCGAGCAGGTGACCCCGTCCGAGATCGAGGACGTTCTTATGGTCCACCCCGCCGTGCTGCAGGCCCATGTCGCCCCCGTGCCCGACGACCGGATGGGCGAGGTCGGCGTGGCCTTCATCGTCACCCGCCCCGGCCATGAGTTCGCGCCCGAGGCCCTGATAGAGTGGTGCGCCGGACGGCTGGCCCGGTTCAAGGTGCCGCGTCACGTCCTGCCAATCGCGGCGGAGGACGTGCCCCTGACCCCGTCGGGACGCCCTCGCAAATTCCTGCTGTCGCAACGCGCCGCCGAACATCTGGGCCTGTCATGACCAAAGCCGCCCGCGTTGCCATCGTCACCGGTTCCGCGCGGGGCATCGGCGCGGCCATCGCCGAACGGCTGGCCCACGACGGCTGCGACATCGCCGTGATGGACCTTGACGCCGCCGCCTGCGCCGAGACCGTGGCCACCGTCCGTGCCCTAGGTCGCCGCGCCGAGGCCATCGCCGTCGATGTGGCAGATGAAGCGTCGGTCAATGCCGCCGTCCGCATCTGCGACACAGCCCTTGGGTCACCCGCCGTCTTGGTCAACAATGCCGGCATCCTGCGCGAAAAAACCTTGGCAAAGATGACGCTTGACGACTGGCAGATCGTCCAGGATGTCAACCTGCGCGGCCCGTTCCTGATGTGCCGCGCGGTTCAGGCCGCGATGCGGGCGCCGGGCCATGGCCGGATCGTCAACCTCGCCAGCATCGCCGCCTTGGGTGCCCACGGACAGGCCAACTATGCCGCCGCCAAGGCCGGTCTGATCGGCCTCACCAAGACCATCGCGCTGGAGATGGGCAAGTTCGGCGTCACCGCTAACGTCGTCGCCCCCGGCTTCGTCGTCACCCCGATGACCGCTGCCGTCGCCGACCGGCTGGGGGTCGATTTTGAGACCATGGTCGCCGACGTCGTGCGCGACATTCCCGCTGGCCGCCCCGGTAAGCCGGACGACATCGCCAACGCCGTTTCCTTCTTCGCCGATCCCCGCTCCGGCTTCGTATCGGGTCAGGTCCTCTATGTAGCAGGCGGCCCCAGAGGATAGCACCCTTGGCCTTTCAATCGACGCTCGCTAAGCCTGTGCTAGATGGAGAGGCCCCGTTGAGTTCCGAAACGAAGAGCGGCATCGGCAAACGACGCACTGCGGCCAAGGCGGACAGCTCAGCCGCCTATCAGCGCCGTCGCCGCGAGATCGCTGAGGCGGCGGTCCGCGTGTTCGACCGGCTGGGTCTGCAAGGCGCCAGCATCAGCGCCGTCGCTGCCGAACTCGGCATCGACCGAGCCTCGGTCTACTACTATATTTCTTCGAAGGATGAGTTGTTCGACGAGGTGCTGCGCGCCGTCGCCGAGCGGAATTCCGACATGGCGCGGGAGATCGCGGCCAGTCCCCTGGCCCCGCCGGACAAGCTGCAGGCCCTGATCGTGGCTATCATGGAATCCTACGGTGAACATTACCCGCTGCTGTTCATCTATATCCGAGAAAACCTCAGCCGCGTGCCCGACAGCCGTACCAAATGGTCGTCGGACATGCGCCACATCAACCGCATCATTGAAAGCGCCTTCATCCAGATCATCGAGCAGGGCTATGCCGACGGCAGTCTGCGCAACGTCGGCCCGTCCAAGGTCGTCGCCTACGGTATGCTGGGCGTCGTCGGCTGGACCCACCGCTGGTTCCGCCCCGAGACATCGCCGCACACCGCTCGCGAAATCGGCGAGACCTATGCTGAGATGATGGTCGCGGGCATCCGCGCCTAGCTAACTGCGGTCCCGACTAGCTCGTGTACAGCGAGCTGGCATTCGAAACTTCATTCAATGGTCTCCGACATCAGTCGCAGGAGATGAATCAACGGGCTTTGCCACTGCCCGGGAAGAGTCAGACTTTGGCACTCACCAGCTCATCGGCTCGCTGTCCGAAAGCGGACGTCACCAACCGCCGCCATGAGTCAGGATCGGATGTTCCCCTCCCACGCTTTGCTCCTAAGCGACATTGCGCGAAGCGGCTCCGACGGTTCGACTGCCTACCACTCCCACCCTGCGATCCTTGGCCGAGCAGCGTAGGTTGCGAAGTGGCTATCCGCCGCTGAACGAACCCGGAGATCCCCGTCGGCTCGGGACATCCCCGACGTCGATTTCGTCTAAATTGCTTCTTGCCCAATGCTTGGGGCCCTGAGGTCGGACGTCGACAGCCAAGCGGATGTCCCATTTGAACACTTGATGGTCCTCCCCGCAGCCGTCGAACATCCGGGTCAGCCTTCCCGGCTTGGAAGCGCCTGGGTTCGGAACGATCCGGGCAGGTCATCAGTTAGGCGTGACCCAATCTGAGGAGTTTTGACATGGCCGACGCCATTCTCACCGGAAAGATTATCGCAGTTCTCGCCACCGATGGCTTCGAACAGGTGGAACTGACCCAGCCAGTCGAGGCGCTCAAGGCGGCAGGTGCAATGGTCGAGATCATCGCGCCCAAGGCCGGTCATATTCAGGGCTTCAAACACCACGACAAGGGCGAGCTGACACCTGTGGACCGTGCCCTCGCCGAGGCGGATGCTCGCGACTACGCCGGACTGGTCCTTCCGGGCGGGGTGATCAACCCCGACGCCCTTCGGCTCGAGGCCGACGCCGTCGCCTTCATCCGGGCGTTCCTGGAGGCCTCCAAGCCCGTCGCAGCCATATGTCATGGCCCCTGGACGCTCATTGACGCGGGCGGCGTTAAGGGGCGGCGGATGACGTCCTGGCCGTCGTTGCGCACTGACCTGACGAACGCTGGGGCCGACTGGGTTGACGAAGAGGTGGTGGTCGACAACGGCCTGGTCACCTCGCGCAATCCCGACGACCTGCCGGCATTCTGCGCCAAGATGGTTGAGGCATTCGCCGAGGGCCGACACCACAAGGGATAGAGCGGCCCGTCATCCTCCGTCAAAAATCTGTGACCGCCTCTCCGCTTGCGGGCCGCGACGCCTGCCAGACACTCAAGATCGTGATCCACGCCGACCGATGGACTCCCCTGTCGTACCGGCTGATCAGCCTGGGCTTTCTCGCCTCCACGACGTCGGCGTGAGTTTCCGCTTCGTCGGATTAGGCGATGAGCGCTTCCCCAGCTCTCTCATCGTAAGACCGCACCGTCTGTCGGCGCGGTAAAGCCTTCTGCGTCCAAAGTTCTCAACACCCTTCATCGCGCCCACATAACGCGCCGGATCGCCAGGCCTCTCAGCCCTCTCGGTTGCGGCGACCCGTTCGGCGTTCTGGAACGACACGGTCAAGTCGCCGTTAGGTATTTCAGCAAAAGGAGACCTGCCATGACCGACCTCTCCCAGATCAAGGAGCATATGGACGTCATTGGTGCCGACGGCGTCCACCTAGGCACAGTCGACAAGGTAGAAGGCGATCGAATCAAGCTCACCAAGGCCGACAGCGGGTCGCACAGCGACCACCACCACTACCTCTCCGGCGGTTTGGTTGCCGAGGTCGAAGGCAATCAAGTCCGCTTGTCCGCCAACGCCGATAACGCCGCCCTCCTCGAAGAAGAAGAGGGCGGCGAGGCGATCGCCGACCTGAAATAGCGCAGCGTGACCACTGATAACGCAGCGGTAGCCGCCCGACTCCTGGCGGTCCGCGAGGAGTTGGAAGCCAAGGTCTGGCTGACAGCCGTCGACGCGGCAGCATCCGGCGACCACGAACACAACCGCGATCTGGTCAAGCTGAAGGTCGACATCGAGGCCATCGATTTCGCGCTTGCACATCGTCCAACCGGGGTTTCCAACGGGAGCCAGACATGATCGACCTCAACACCGCGACTGCGGAGGAATTCGACGGTATTGAAGGGTTGCGTGGCCACGGCTTCGAGATTGTTCGCTATCGTGAGGAACGTGGTCGCTACACCAGTATCCGCCAACTCGATGAGGTGCCTGGCTTGGCCGGCAAGACCGACGGCGTGGGGGAATACGTTACGATCGATGCGGGCTGACACAGCTAAGGCAGCAGCAGTAATTTCGGCGCGGCGTATGTCGGCGTCCGATTGCGGACTGCAACCCACCCCACTCTGCCTTCAGGACTCGAGGCGGGGCAAACGCCTCACGCTCCGCAAGCGACAAACCGTGACCTGTCAATCTGGCTGATTCATTCGTTCGCGTCAGGTCGCTTCACACCGGCCAGGATTGTGAGCCGCTGACGCGCTTCGCCAAGGCGCCGACGCAGACCTGGTGGCACATCGGCTCCATAGCTTTCCGCGAACCGGTCGGCTGAATAGTCCAACGCCTTCAACAGGTCCGTCGCTGCGGCTCGCGCGGCGATCGGCTCGGTGCTGCCGACATGGTCGATCCACACCGGCTGGGTGTGGGCGAATTGGACAAAGGACATGATCGGCCATCCCGTCTGCCCCCCCATGGCACGCACCGCGACCCATCCGCCTGAGGGTAGATCGAGCGTTCCGGCGTAGCGCTGGCGACCGTTGCCGCCAAAGCCCTCCAGGGTCTGGACGACCTGCCCGTTGACGATGAGTTCCAGCCGCTCCACCGGACGCACGCTGATCAGCTCGATCGACCACGGCTGACGGCCTTGAGGCACGGCTGACCCCGGCGTCCGACCATCAATCTCGAACAGCAGTGCGGGACCCGTGGTTACGAAACCCTCGCCAGCGCGCACGCGGTCGATCGCGGACGCATAAGCATCCTCGGCGTCCGTGATGGGGACATAGGCCCGCGCCGTTCCGACCGCTGGCACACGATAGAAGTTGGCCATCATATCGGTGCCCGAGGTGGCCGGCATGGTGCGCCCGATGTTGAGGAAACGGTACCAGGCCTGAGCGGTGCCGAGGGGGCTCGTCCACTGGCAGACCAGTTCAAGACCGATGCCCTCCGACAGCACCCCATCCACGACCAGTTCGAGCGGCAGGCCGTTGGCTGCGAGGTCCACGAACGGATCGCTGTCCCGGCTGACGGGATGGACATAGGTCGCCAGGGCACCCTGAGCCTGGGCGAAGGGGTTCACCAGCCCGTTATGCAGATCGCGATTGCCATAGACGGGGTTCGTCGGGCCGAAGAACCACGGCTGAAAGGCCTTGGTCGCCCCGATCATTCCGACGTGCCCGTGGTAGTCGGATCGCACTTCCTGCGTCAGCCACGCCGTGGTGCCATCCTCGGCTGTCGCCCTTTGACCGATGCGATCGGCATCGATGAACCGGTTGTACTGGTTCCATGCCATCGGTGCCGAAAAGTCCAGATCCTCGCCCTGCATCGGCAGCAGCAGATCATCCAGATTGAGCTCGTTGACGCCGCTGCCGTTGAGATGGACGTGGTGATCGGCCGATGCATAACCCGCCGCCTGCGCATCCCAGATTTGCGAGATGTCCAGCGAGACCGAGACCGTCCGCTCTGCGCCGACGCGGACGTCGTGGGTCTGCGGAAGCGAGAAGGGTCCGTGGGTGGCGACAATTCTGTAGTCGCCTTCGGGCAGTTGCAAGGCGGTGCGACCGTCGGTGTAGAAATAGACTGGGCCGTTCTGATTATCGACATAGGTAGGCCCGGTCGGATTTGTGACCGGATGGCCATCCGCGCGCGTGATCGAAATCCGCGCGGGCGTTGGCAGAAAGGAGCCATCGGATCCGGACCGCCGGGTGGTTATCGACAAATCGCCCATCGGCGCGCCGTAGTCCCATCGTCCGATCTCGAGCGGTTGGGCCGATCCTCCGGCAGCCGGGATGACCATCAGCCGGAACTGTTGGTCCGCGTCAGCAAGGGCATAATAAATTCGGGAGCCGTCTGCCGACCAGGTCGGGAAGAGGGATTTTTCGCCCGCCGGGGTCAGCCAGCGCGGAAAGGCCGGCCGGTCGACGTCCATGACCGCCAGCCTGACGGTATTGCCGTCGCCGACCCCGTAGACGATGGCACGCTCAACCGGATGCGCATCGGGGTTCAGGTGCGCCATCCAGCCCTGCTCAGCCAGAACCGGGCCCTCCGTGCCGTCCGCGTTTCGAAGCCTCAGAGCCAGGGCGGGTCCAATCGCCTCCTGATAGACGATCCGCCCGTCGCTCAGCGCTCTCGCCGCCCGCGCCGCCCTGGCCCCGGTTGTCACGGCTTCATCCGCACCCGTCTCAAGATCTCGACGCCATAGATCAAGCCGCCCCCCGCGCGCCGAGGTGTAGATCAGGAACCTTCCGTCCCGCGTGAACTCCGGGTCCAGGTCGATCGCGGGGGTGTCGATCTCGGACTGGACGCTGCCGTCCCGACCCGCGCCGATGACGGCGGTGTCGGATCCGCTGTCACGGACGAAGGCGATGCGCTGTCCGTCTGGCGACCACCGCGGCCGCGCATCGACGGCGCTTCCATCGGTGAGCCGCCGGGCGACGCCACTGTCGAGGTCAAGCAGCCAGATCCAGCCTTGATGCGCGAATGCTAGCGTAGTTCCGTCCGGTGATGCGGCTGGATAGATGGGTCCCGAGGAAAGGATCGGCAGGTTCTCCTGCTCGAGATAGAGCTGGTGCCCGAAGCCCTCGACCTTTGGGTATCGATGGGTCCACTGTGCCGAAACGGCGGTGGGCGACCCGAGCCAGAGCCCCGCCAAGAGGATCGCCAGGGGCACTTTTCGGATCATCGTCATCGAAATCACTTTCACCTGCTCAAGGCAGATATCCCTCAAGCCGCAAGACGTGGCAAATACGGTGAGGCGAGCCATGTTGAGGACATGGTGGGTCCGCGCCAGAAGCCCACATTGGCTCGCCGCCAGCAAGCTGACGCTCTGAGGGTCTTCAAAGAGTCGAGGCTGTGTGAAAACGCCTGCACGCCGTGTGAATTACGCTAGCCTTCTGTGGTCAGCAGAAGGGGGGTACCCAGCATGGGGTCCAATCCAATGAGTGGAGACGAGTTTCGTTTGGACTGCCAGTACCCAACAACGGGTCGTGCTCGGTTATGCCGAACGTCGGGAAAGACCGGCTTTTGGCCTACCAAAGCAAGCTGAAACGTCGTCAGTGACCGCAGGCGCGTGTTCGACTCAGCTGACCCGTGTGACACCGGAATCGATTTGCGATTTGCGCCTCAACCAGTCATCGGAAGCTGGCCGGACACGCTAGGCTCGAATGTGCCACGTTGGCTGCCATCAACACCTTTACAAGGCGATCGCCACAAACAAAATCACGCATCCGGTCCCCGCCGCTCTCCCTTATCCAGCCACCTTGCCGCCCATGGACTGGGCGACGGCCTCAGCAACCTTGATGCCATCAACTGCAGCCGAGAGTATGCCGCCCGCATAGCCAGCACCCTCGCCAGCTGGAAACAAGCCTCGAACGTTCAGGCTCTGGAAGTCGGTGCCGCGTGTCATGCGGATTGGGGACGAGCTGCGTGTCTCCACCCCCGTCAAGACCGCCTGAGCATCGTCGTAGCGGGCGATCCTTCGGCCGAAGACCGGCAGGGCCTCCCGCATTGCGGCGATGACATAGTCGGGCATCAGGGGTGCCAGGTCAGTTGGGCGCACGCCCGGTTTGTAACTCGGAACGACTTCTCCCAGCTCGGTTGAGGGACGGCCGACCAGAAAGTCGCCGACCAACTGACCCGGCGCGAAATAGTCGCCGCCGCCCGCCGCGTAAGCGCGGGTCTCCAGCTCCCGCTGCAGTTCAATCCCCGCCAGAGGATGGTCGCTCGGATAATCCTGCGGCGAGATGCCGACCACAAAACCCGAGTTGGCGTTCCGCTCGTTGCGGGAATACTGGCTCATGCCATTGGTCACGACACGACCGGGTTCGCTGGTCGCCGCTACCACTGTGCCGCCTGGGCACATGCAGAAGCTGTAGACCGTTCGACCGTTGCTGCAGTGATGCGAGAGCGTATAGGCGGCCGCGCCCAGATCAGGGTGTCCGGCACATGGACCGAACATCGCCCGGTCGATCCAGGACTGCGGATGCTCAATCCGGAAGCCGATGGAGAAAGGCTTGGCCTCGATATGGACGCCACGCTCGTAGACTGTCTGGAAGGTATCGCGTGACGAGTGGCCGATGGCGAAAACCACGTGGTCGGCCTCCAGGGTCTCGCCTGTGGATAGCTGCAAGCCCCGCAGTTCCCCCTTGTCCAGATCGATGTCGGTGACCCGCTGCTCGAAACGGTATTCGCCACCAAGGGCTTCGATCTTGGCCCGCATCGCCTCGACCATGGTCACGAGACGAAAGGTTCCGATGTGCGGGTGCGCCTCGGTGAGGATTTCCTCCGGAGCGCCGGCTGCGACGAACTCGGTCAGGACCTTGCGAGCCAGGAAACGCGGATCCTTTATCTGGCTGTAGAGCTTGCCGTCGGAGAATGTGCCCGCGCCGCCCTCGCCGTATTGAACGTTGGATTCCGGGTTCAACCGGCCTTTCCGCCAAAGATCCCAAGTGTCCTTGGTCCGTTCTCGCACCACCTTGCCGCGGTCGAGGATAATCGGTGCGAGGCCCATTTCGGCGAGGATCAACCCGGCGAACAGGCCGCACGGTCCGGTCCCGACCACGACCGGACGCAGGCGATCAGCCTTGGGTGCAACAATAACCGGGCGATAAGCGACGTCGGGTGCCGACACCACGTGTGGGTCGTCCGCAAAGCGGGCCAGCACGGCCGCTTCAGCTTCAACAGCGACGTCCAGGATGTAGACTTTCAGAATCGCGGACTTCCGGCGTGCGTCGTGCGCTCGCTTCCAAATCGACCACGATACAAGATCGCGCGGCGGCACGCCCAGGCGGGCGGCGATCGCGGCGGGCAAGGCCTCAGGCGGGTGGTCTAGGGGCAGTTTGAGTTCGGACAGGCGCAACATCAGTGGCCCTGTAATCGCTCGCAACACAGAATGCATCCAGAGGCGGCATGGCTTCGAAAATTGATGCGTGTCGGACGGCCCAGTCATTTTGGCGTCAACAGTCAGAACGCCGGTCTGTTACCCATAATCGGTCTCGATGACCTGTACCCTTCCGGCGTCGATGGACAGGTCTCAGCTGCACCAGGAGCAGACATTGGCGGACGGCCGGAAAGACGTCGTTCCGGGTGCTGCGTCAGACCGGTCGACCATTGGGTCAGTTCCGTGTCCTTCGTGCTTCAGGCAGATCATCGATTGAGGCTGGATGCCAACGCTAACCACCCGACAGGGCGCGGCTCTCTGCACGTATCCGAATTGCAAGAACGGCAGCATTCAGTAACGAAAACACAATGGCATAGGCCACGAGGCCGAACGCGAGCGGCAATACGGCGATCTCTAGAACTACGACCAGGTAATTTGGGTGGGACAGAAACCGATACGGCCCGCGACGCACGAGGATCTCGCCTGGAACGGTTATGATCCGTGTCGTCCAGCGACGACCCAGAGAGCCGATGACCCACACACGACCCAGCTGGAGCAGCACGAAGACCCCCATCCAGATCCAGTTCACCGGCTGATCCCACGCCAGAATGAACAGACCGATCAGCCAAGCCGCGTGCAGCCCCACGATCAAGGGGTAATGGCCCGCGCCGGTCTCAATCCCGCCGTTCGCCAGCAGCCGCGCGGTGTTGCGCCTTGCCAGCATCAGTTCGCCTAGTCGCTGGATGGTCACGAGCACCAGGATGACGATGGAGGCGATCATGCCGCCCGGCTCAAGGTCATGGTACTGGCCGTGAAGCCGGGTCCCAGGGCGGTGACGACAGAGCGGTAGGCTAGACCCGCATGCCGGGCCCGGTTCAGCACATGGAGCACGGTCGGCGCCGACATGTTGCCATGGTCGGAAAGGACCGCGCGCTCGTGATCAAGCGCGCCCTGATCCATCGACAGCGAAGCCTCCATGGCGTCGATCACCTTCATCCCGCCGGGATGGCAGATGAAGCGGTCAACATCCTCGATCCTGTTTCCATCGGCGGCCAGCATTCGCTCCATGGCAGGACGCAGATGCTCGCGCGCGAAAGGAGGAATGGCGCGGGCGAAGATGACCCCCAGCCCGTCCGGTTCGACCCGCCACCCCATGATGTCCAGAGTGTCGGGCCAGGTATATTCTGCGGCTGCCTCGACATGGGCGAAACCGCCCTCCCCGCACCGAAGGACACACGCCGCCGCGCCGTCGCCGAACAGGGCGGTAGCTACGATATCAGCCTTGGTCAGGTCCTCCATGCGGAAGGACAGTGTACAGACCTCGACCGCGACCAGCAGCACGACCGCCCCCGGACTCGCGCGGGCCAGACGGCTTGCGATCGCCAGACCCGTGACCCCTCCGGCGCATCCGAGACCGAACACGGGGATGCGCGCGGCATCCGGGCGGAAGCCCAGTCGTGCCATGGCGCGGGCTTCCAGGCTCGGCGTGGCGATGCCGGTCGATGAGACGGTGACGATGAAATCGACTTCAGCCCCGGTCAGTCCGGCACCGGCCAGCGCATCCTCGGCCGCCCGGCTAAACAGATCCACCGCACCGGCCACATAGGCCTCGGTACGTTCGGGCCAAGTCCGGGGCGTCACATACCATTCGATCGGCATAACCGACTGGCGATGGTGAATTCCCGCTGTGTCGAACACCTTGGCCATGCGATCAAACTGGGGGAACCGGTCCTGAAACAGCTGCCGGGCCACCTCGGCGACGGTAGTCTGCGGGAGGTCGTAGGGGGCGTCGGCGGTCCCGATGGACAGCAGGGCGACGGGCGCAGTCATCAATGGCTCCCACCGCCCCATCGATCGCCATCTGGAAATCATCGCGAGCGGCGACGTCGAACAACATCATATGTTTGGCATCAGTTCCAGTCGGCTGATCGGGCGTGACTTTATCGCGCGGGGGGCGTCTGGATTGAGCATGCAAAGTCAGACCTGCCACCACCGATCGAGCGTGACGTTTCGATGACATCCACAGCCACGCCTGAACGGGGCAATGCCATCACCCTGTGGGTCGGTTTCATCATCATGTGCGTCGGCATGTTCATGGCCATCCTGGACATCCAGGTGGTGGCCACATCCCTGCCGACGATCCAGGCGGCCATCGGCGTCGCCCCGGATCAGATGAGCTGGGTCCAGACCGCCTATCTGATCGCCGAGGTGATCGCGATCCCCCTGACCGGCTTCCTGACCCGGGCCCTGACCATGCGATGGCTGTTCGTCATCGCGATCAGCGTGTTCAGCCTGGCCTCTTTGGGCTGCGCGCTGAGCAACGATTTTTCAACGCTGATCTTCTGGCGTGTGATCCAGGGCTTTTCGGGTGGCACCCTGATCCCCGGCGTCTTCTCTGCGGTCTTTCTCCTGTTCCCAACGAACCGCCAAGGAATCGCAACCACGATTGCGGGCGTCCTCGCGGTGTTGGCCCCGACCGTAGGGCCGATCGTCGGGGGATGGATCACCCAGACCTATTCCTGGCACTGGTTGTTCCTGATCAATCTGGCACCCGGCATTGTCTGCGCCCTGCTGGCCATCTGGCTGTTGCCACGAGAACGAGCCGACGCCAGCGCCGTCCGCCGCCTGGATTTCGCTTCTCTGATCCTGATGGCCCTCGCGCTTGCAACCCTTGAGATCGCGCTGAAGGAGGCCCCGCAGCGTGGCTGGATCTCGCCCATGGTGATCGGTCTGGCCGCAGTCTCGCTGGCATCCGGCGTCGCGTTCGTGCGGCGAAGTCTGAACGTCTTCCATCCGGTGGTCGAACTGAAGACCCTGTCGAACCGCAGCTTCGCGATCGGCTGCATTCTGAGTTTCGTCCTGGGGATCGGCCTGTTCGGCTCGGTCTATCTGATGCCGGTTTTTCTCGCCTTCGTCCGCGGCCATGGACCGCTGGAGATCGGGACGATCATGCTGGTGACCGGTCTGGCTCAACTGGCCACCGCGCCGGTCGCTGTCATCATGGAACGGCGCATGGATGCCCGCCTGATGACCGCGATGGGGTTCGCCCTGTTCGCGCTGGGACTCGGCCTGAGTGCTTTCCAGACGTCCGCCACGGATTTTGATGAGATGCTGTGGCCCCAGATCCTGCGGGGTGTCGGGATCATGCTGTGCCTGCTGCCGCCGACGCGTCTGGCTCTCGGCAACCTCGCGCCAACCCAGGTACCGGACGCCAGCGGCTTGTTCAATCTCATGCGGAACCTGGGCGGCGCGATTGGCCTGGCCCTGATCGACACGGTCATCTACGGGCGAGCGCCGGCTCTAGGGCGAGAGATCGTCTCCCGACTTCAGGCCGGTGATGTCGAGACAGCCCAGGCCCTCGGCATCCCCGCATCCGTCTTCGCCAGCCGGATTGACCAGCCGATCGACGCAGGCACGACCGCCCTGCTGGCCCCGCTTGTCGAGAAGCTGGCCCTGGTTCAAGCCATCAACGAGGCCTGGGCGATGATCGCCGTCCTGACCTTGGCTGCCCTTTGCACCGTGCCGTTTGCCAGGCCGCGAGCCGTAAACCCGATCCTTTAAAAGGGACCCCATCCAATCGGCTCGCTCGATCTCCGCGCCAAAGACTTTGGGTTGTGCACCTTGGCTGGCTCAGTTCCTTCATCGTTGCCGTGGTTGCTGCAGTCGATCGTCAGTCTGGGAGGTGACGGCAGCTTGACCGAACGACGAACCCCTGTTGAAGGGGAAACGAGGCGCGAGCATCGCACGGATAATCACCGATGCCCGCGCCCTCTTTGGGAGATTGCCGAGTGAAACACGTCCTGCTGATGGTCTCGGCGGCATTTGCCGTTACGGCGTGCACGTCCGTACCCGAGCCGTCGATGGAGCTTCGCCCGGAGGCCCGCGCCTATCACGCCAGTGACAACGCGTCGGCCGATGTGGACGCGGCCTTGGCGCGCGCCCGACTGTCGGGAAAGCGCGTTCTTCTTGTGATGGGAGCCAACTGGTGCGGCGACAGCCGTGCGCTTGCCGATTGGCTGGCGACCGATCGCTTTACGGCACTGATCGAACGCAAATACGAGTTGGTCTTCGTGGACATCGGGATGCCGCGAGGGGATGACAGACCCAATCTCGACATCGCGCAGCGTTTCGGGATTCCGGTGTTGCCGGGCTCGCCAAATGTTCTTGTCCTCACGGCGGATGGGACCTTGTTGAACCCGACCACCGCAACAGGTTGGCGCAACGCCGCGAGCCGGACCGGCGACGCGATTTACGATGAGTTGGTGACCTTGGCCAATCTGCTGGTCTGACCGCGCAGACTCATCTTCCTCTACGAACGTTGGGTAGCGATCAGCCTCGGAGATCTAGGACGATGCGGAGACGTGAACGCGATGGTGCCGATCAGGAAGGGATTTCCACAGGCGAACGTGTCGCCTGCAGGTTCTAAAAAGATTCTTCAGACGCAGTGCCACCGTCAATCCCGACAATGGCCACGACGAAGGTCCCCGAGGCTGCTGGGAGGGTCTCCCGCCGACTCTGATGGGGCCGGTCCACGTGTCTTTAGCTCAGGTCAACCGATGCAAGGGTCATGGTTTGCGTTCTCGTTCGCGCACGCAGTCCAGATCAACCAATAATGCGGACCTTCCAATCCGCTCCATTGAATCAAACTCGGTATCAACGTCGGCTTGGCGCGCGCTCAAACGCTACCCGTGCTGCCGACTCCACTGACTGGGGAAGCGATCAGAGCCTTCAAAGCTGTTCATCGCGTCGCAGGGCGTTTCATCGAAAACCACGAAAACTGCCCCCATACTACCCCCATTGTCAGAAATTGATCCGACGTCGGATTATATCTCAATGACCAACATAGGCTAAATAACTGTTTTTATGAGAGAAAAACGGTAGGCGGCGACGGGTTCGAACCGCCGACCCTCTCGGTGTAAACGAGATGCTCTGACCAGCTGAGCTAGCCGCCCTGACCGTGATGTCTTTTGCCCCGTGGGCGTCAGCCGTTCAAGGCGCTTTTCAAGCCTTCGCCCGGTCGGAAGCGGGCGGTGCGGGATGCGGCCTTGGCGATGATTTCTCCGGTCTGGGGGTTGCGGGCCGTTCCGGCCTTGCGATCGACGCAGATGAACGAGCCGAATCCGACCATGCGCACGTCCTGGCCCCGCTTCAGCGAAGCCGTCACGACGTCGGTATAGGCCTCGAAGGCCCGTTTGGCCTGGTCGCGCGTGATCTGCGCCGCGTCGGCCATCGCGGCGATCAGCTCAGCCTTGGTCGTCATCGTCGGATACTCCCCTACCCTAGTCGCCCAAAGACGACGAACAGCCCTGCCCGGCGCAACTAAAGAACGTCTTTGGCGGCACGTCAAAACAGAAACGCGGTCCGGGGTTAGCCGAACCGCGTTCCGCAAAATCAATCGTTGATCGCCGTCAGTGGCTGACGACGACCGAGCCGTCGCCGGCCGTAGGCGGAGGCGTGGGCAGGGGCTCGGCGGCCTCGTCCCATTCGACTGGGGTCAGGGTGCCGACAAGCGCCCATTTCAGGGCCTCGTCCGCCGTGGAGATGGGCACGATTTCCAGCGCCCCCTTCACGTTATCTGGCACGTCGGCCAGATCTTTTTCGTTCTCCTGCGGGATCAGCACCGTCTTGATGCCGCTGCGCAGCGCCGCCAGCAGCTTCTCCTTCAAGCCGCCGATCGCGGTGACCCGGCCACGCAGTGTGATCTCGCCGGTCATGGCGATGTCCTTGCGGATCGGGATGCCGGTCAGGACAGAGACCATGGCCACGGTCATGGCCACACCCGCCGAGGGACCGTCCTTGGGCGTCGCACCGTCCGGAACGTGGACGTGGATGTCGGTCTTCTCGAACACCGGCGGCTTGACGCCGATGCTGAGGGCCCTGGCCCGGACGTAGGAGGCAGCGGCGGAGATGGATTCCTTCATCACCTCCTTCAGATTGCCGGTCACGGTCATGCGGCCGCGACCGGGCATCTTGATCGCCTCGATGGTCAGGATATCGCCGCCGAACTCGGTCCAGGCCAGGCCGGTGACGATGCCGACCTGATCGTCCTCGTCGGTCTCGCCGTAACGGAATTTCCGCACGCCGGCATAGTCGGCCAGCTTGGCCTCATCGACCGTGATCGACAGCACCTTCTCCTTGGCCATCTCGCGCACGGCCTTGCGCGCCAGTCCGCCCAGCGCCCGCTCCAGCGACCGGACTCCGGCCTCGCGGGTATAATAGCGGATCAGGTCGCGGATGATGTCGTCCGGCACCACGAACTCGGAGGGCTTCAGGCCGTTGTCCTTGGTCACCTTGGGCAGGACGTGCCGCTTGGCGATCTCGACCTTTTCGTCCTCGGTATAGCCCGACACGCGAATGATCTCCATCCGGTCCATCAGGGGCTGGGGCATGTTCAGGCTGTTGGCCGTGGTCACGAACATCACGTTCGACAGGTCGTAATCGACCTCCAGATAGTGATCGCCGAAGCTGTTGTTCTGCGCCGGATCCAGCACTTCCAGCAGCGCCGAGGACGGATCGCCGCGCCAGTCGTTGCCCAGCTTGTCGATCTCGTCCAGCAGGATGAAGGCGTTCGTCGTCTTGGCCTTCTTCATCGACTGGATGATCTTGCCGGGCATGGAGCCGATATAGGTCCGGCGGTGACCCCGGATCTCGGCCTCGTCGCGCATCCCGCCCAGCGACATGCGGACGTATTCACGCCCCGTGGCTTTGGCGATCGACTTGGCCAGCGACGTCTTGCCGACGCCGGGAGGTCCGACCAGGCACAGGATCGGGCCCTTCAGCGAGTTGGTTCGCGCCTGCACGGCCAGATATTCGATGATCCGTTCCTTGACCTTCTCCAGCCCATAGTGGTCCTCTTCCAGGATCGCCTCGGCGGCGTCCAGGTCGATCGGCTTCTGCTTGGCCTTGCCCCACGGTATGGCCAGCAGCCAGTCTAGGTAGTTGCGCACGACGGTCGATTCGGCCGACATCGGGCTCATGTTGCGCAGCTTCTTGACCTCGGCCTCGGCCTTGGTGCGGGCTTCCTTGGACAGGCGCGTCTTGCGGATGCGCTTTTCCAGCTCCATCACCTCGTCGCGCGCGTCGTCGGTCTCGCCCAGCTCGCGCTGGATCGCCTTCATCTGCTCGTTCAGGTAATATTCGCGCTGGGTCTTCTCCATCTGACGCTTCACGCGCGAGCGGATTTTCTTCTCGACCTGGAGGACGCTGATCTCGCCCTCCATCATGCCATAGACCTTCTCCAGCCGCTTGGGCACGTCGATGGTTTCCAGCAGGGCCTGTTTGTCGGCGATCTTGACCGACAGATGCGCCGCGACGCTGTCGGCCAGCTTGGACGGTTCGGTAATCTGGGGGATGGAGCTGAGGGCCTCGGGTGGCACCTTCTTGTTCAGCTTCACATAGCCCTCGAACTGCTCGACCACGGCGCGCAGAAGGGCCTCGGACTGGGCGGGTTCACCGGCCTCGTCGGCGATCTCGACGGCCTCGGCCTCGAAATACTCTTCGCGGTCGGTGAAGCGGGTCAGGCGGGCGCGGCCCTTGCCCTCGACCAAGACCTTGACCGTTCCATCCGGTAGTTTCAACAGTTGAAGGACGGTGGCCAGGACGCCGATCGGATAGATGGCGTCGGGCGTCGGATCGTCATCGACCGAGTTCTTCTGGGTCGCCAGCAGGATCTGCTTTTCGCCCTTCATGATCTCGTCCAGAGCGCGGACGGATTTCTCGCGGCCCACGAACAGCGGCACGACCATGTGGGGGAAGACGACGATGTCCCGCAGCGGCAGGACGGGCAGGATTTTCACTTCAGACATGATGCACTCCTGGGCCATTGCTCATCTCCGGCCCGTCGCCCTGGCGGTTCGGCGAGAGGCCGGACCGCGACTCAGAAGCGACCCGTCGATTCCGACGGCGTTCGGACGAGTATGTGGCCCTGACGGCGTGCGGTTCAAGCGTCGCTGGCACGCGTCAACGCAGAGGCGTGGCACAGCGTGGCTTCGATGCCATTCGCCAGCCGGCGGGGGATGCGGACCGACGACCTAGGGTCGGCTGGCCATGCCCAGCTTGACCGGCTTGGCCTCTTCGGCGAACTCGCCGCGCTTGACGCCCCACAGCAGGATAATCGGCGCACCGACATAGACCGACGAATAGGTGCCGATAATGATCCCGGCCATCAGCGCGATCGAGAAGCCGTACAAGGCCACCCCGCCGAAGATGGCCAAGGCCCCCAGCACCATGATGGCCGTGACGCCGGTGATGATGGTTCGCGACAGGGTCTCGTTGATCGACAGGTCGATCACATCCCGCAGAGGCATCGTCTTGTATTTGCGCAGGTTCTCACGGAGGCGGTCGAACACCACGACGGTATCGTTCATCGAATAGCCGATCACGGTCAGGATGGCCGCGACCATGTTCAGGTTGAACTCCAGCCTGAACAGCACGATCAGGCCGAACACCAGGATCACGTCGTGGACCAGACCGGCCACGGCACCGAAGCCGAACTGCGGCTCGAACCGGAACCAGATATAGGCGAACATCAGCACGATCGCTGCGCCCAGCGCCATCAGACCCGAGGTGAATAGTTCACCCGAAACCTTTGATCCCACGACACTGACGCCGGAATAGGTGACCGGCCCGACGGCCTGGGTGATCGCGGTCTGGACTTCCTGAACCACGGCAGACTGCACTTGGCCCTCGGGAATCTGGAAGCGCAGAATGGCGCTGGAATCGTCGTCGATGCCCTGGACCTGGACGTCGCCGACCGACAGACCCTCGACGGCCTCGCGCACCTGTTCCAGGTCCAGAGCCTGGTTGCCCGACTTGGTCAGCTCCATCGCCGCGCCACCGCGGAAATCGATGCCCATGTTCATGCCGGGATAGAAGACGCCGACCACGGAGGCCAGGCACAGCACGACCGACAGAACGGCGAAGAATTTCGCGTACTTGACGAAATGCAGATTCGTCTTGGTCGGAATGATCTTGATCAGGGGCCACCAGCTCATCGCCATCACTCCGCGATCGGCAGTTTCTTGGGTCTGGCCACCTTAAGCCAGTACGCCAGCAGGATCTGCGCCACCAGAACCGACGAGAAGACCGAGGTGAACACCCCGATGGTCAGGGTCCAGGCGAAGCCGCGCACCGGCCCTGCCCCGAAGGCGAACATGATCATGGCCGCCACCAGGGTCGTCAGGTTGGCGTCCAGGATCGTGCCCCAGGCCTTGTTGAACCCGGCGTCCATCGAGGCGATCACGGACCGCCCGGCCCGCGCCTCGTCCCGCATCCGCTCATAGATCAGCACATTGGCGTCCACGGCGACGGCGAAGGTCAGGATAAGACCCGCGATCCCCGGCAGCGTCAGGGTCGCCTGGGTCAGGGACATGGCCGCGACGATCAGGATGCCGTTCAGCACCAGGCCAACGACCGAGATGCCGCCGAACAGGAAGCCATAGGTCAGCAGCATGAACAGGACGATGATTACTGCCCCGATCGCGGTCGACAGGGCCCCGGCGGCGACGGCGTCGGCCCCCAGCTCGGCCGTCACGGTGCGGCGTTCCTCGACGTTCAACGGTGCGGGCAATGCCCCGCCGTTCAGCAGATTGACCAGTTCGGACGCTGCCTCGATCGTGAAGCCGCCCGTGATCTGGCCCGATCCGGTCAGAATCGGCACCTCGATGTTCGGGGCCGAGATGACCCGACCGTCCAGGATGATGGCGAAGGGCCGCCCGACGTTTGCAGCTGTGGCCTCGCCGAACCGGCGCGCGCCCTGGCCGTCGAAACGGAAGTCGATGGCGGGGCGGCCGTTCTGGTCGGTGCCGACGGCGGCGCGCGTCAGGTTTTCGCCAGAGACCAGCACACGGCGCTTCACCAGATAGGGGTTGCCCTGCTCGTCCTGCAACAGCTGGGCGTCCGGCGGCACGCGACCAGCCTGGGCGTCAGCGATCGAGTTCTCGACATCCACCATCTGGAAGGTCAGCTGGGCCGTCTGGCCGATGACGCGTTCCAGGGCGGCGGGATCGCTTTCACCGGGGGCCTGGACAACGATCCGGTCCGCGCCCTGACGGGTGATTGAGGGCTCGCGGGTGCCCAGGCTGTCAATCCGGCGGCGCACCACCTCGATCGACTGATCCACGGCGGTCGGACCCATCGCATCGATGGCGGCTTGGGTATAGGCGAAACGGATGCGGTTCTCGGACAGGCGGGTGGCGGCGCGCTCGACGGCCCCGGTCGGACCGGCGGCGCCACCGAGGTTACGCAGGGTCTCGAACGCCGTGTCCATCTGGGCCGGATTGGCCAGGGTCACGACGACACCGGTGGCCTCGCGCTGCAGGCCGCTGAAGGCAATGTTGTCCTCGCGCAGGGTCTGGCGGACGTCCTCGACCAGATTGTCGATCCGCTTGGTCTGCATCTCGGCCACGTCGACCTCGAGCAGCAGATATGATCCGCCTTGCAGATCTAGACCGAGGTTCAGCGCGCTTTTGGGCATGAAGCCCGGCAGGGCCTCACGCTGGGCAGGGCTCAGCAGATTCGGCAGCGCCAGCAGGATCCCGAAAAACAGGGATGCAGCGACGAGGATCACCTTCCAGCGCGAGAGCTGAATCATTGGACGCGTTCCGGTTCAGCGACGAGCGAGCGTCAGGCCTTGGTGTCGTTGGCCGCGATGGCGGTGCGATTGCGGACCTCGGCGATCATGGTCTTGACCACGCGGACGTTCACGCCCTGGGCCACCTCGACCATGGCCTCGGCATCCTCCACGCGAGTGACCTTGCCGATCATGCCGCTGGACAGGACGACCGTGTCGCCGCGCTTGACCGACGAGACCAGAGCCAGATGTTCCTTGGCCCGCTTCTGCTGCGGACGGATCAGCAGGAAGTAGAACAGCACGAAGATCGCGACGAACGGCAGAAAGGCGATGATCTGGCCCATGAGGCCGGCATCTGCGGGAGCGGTCATCTATCCATCCTGAACGGAGGCGGCCAGACCGGCGCCTCTTGGCAAAAACGAGGCGCGATACCTAGGGCCGGTCGCCTCAAGATGCAACGCGGGCTTTGCTTTGGACGGCGTGACCGCGTCAGCGCGGCAACACCGTCACCGGATCGACCGCCACCGGATCGTCGCCCTGCATGCGACGTGTCTCGAAATGGATGGAGGGACGGCCGTCACCGGCGGTCAGGCCCACTGTCCCGATCTGTTGGCCCGCACGGACCTCGGCCCCGTCATTGACGGTCGCGGAACCCAGATGGCCATAGACAGTGCGCCAGCCTTCGGGGTGAACGATCAGAACCGTCAGACCCTGCCCCGGCAGACTGTCGCCGACATAGGCCACCCGCCCACTGCCCGATGCCACGACCGGGGCACCCGCAGATGCGCCGATGTTGATGCCATTGTTGCGCTCGCCGAGGCCCACGGGGCCGAACGGTCGCACGATGTCGCCGCGCACCGGCCACTGGAACCGGACGCTGGTCGGCGTGGACGGGGCCGAAGCGACCGGCGCAGTCACGGCGGGCTGACGCGGCGGGGGCGGCAGGGCGGCATTGCCAGAAGGCGGTGGTGGAGGCGGCGGCACGGCTCCGTTCCGGGGCACCATGACGCCGACCGGGGCCGCTCCGGTGGCATAGGGATCGCGGCCGGTGTCGACCGCATTGTCCGGCAGGATCAGGTTTTGGCCCACCGTGATCGCCCCGCGCGGCCCCAGGCCGTTCAGGTCGATCAGGTTCTGCACCGGTGTCTGAAACCGTCGCCCGACGCCCGAGATCGTATCGCCCGGCTGGATCACATAGGCCGCGCCTGCTCGTACCGTGGCGGCGGGCGGGGGCGACGCAGGCGGGACGTAGGCCGGGGCGGGGCTCGAAGGCGGCACATAGACCGAGCCCCCGGACGGCGGCGGCAGAGCCCCACCCTCGATCGTCTCATAGGGTGCCGGGGTCGGCGGAGGCGCTTCGGAGTATGCTGGCGGCTGGACCGGATAGTCGGAGCTGGCGCCCTGCGGAAAGGCCGGAGCCGCGCCGCCGACCGGGGCCGGACCGGCGCGGGTGGCGTAACGCGGGGCGTCCGGATAGCTGACGCAGGCCGCAAGGGACATCGCCGCGCCGAGGACGATCGCCCGGATCACCCCGTTCCTGAATCCGCTCATGAAAGCCCCTCTCAGTCGTTCGGGAATCGTCACCCCGGTTTGCCCCGCCCGTCCGGACAAGCCAACCCGTCAAACGGCACGAAAGTTGGGCGTAAGGGTTAATGCGCAGGCGATTGTGGTCGCGATCGAACATCGATGTAGACCCGTCTGTTCAACGGCTCGGCCTGTTCGTCCGGGGTGACGCGGGCCAGACGGGTCTCTCCGAAGGCCTGGATCGTGATGTCGTCTTCGCGCACACCTTGCCGAATGAGCTCTCGCGCAACGTTATCTGCTCGGCGACGACTGACTCTCATGCTGGCTTCGCGAGACCCCAGCGTGTCGCTGTGGCCTTCGATCCGATAGATCGTCTCGCCAGGCACATAGTCGGCAACAATAAAGCGCATTCGCCGACGCTGTGCCAAGGGAATATCCGCTTCACCCAGATCGAAATATGGCCCCCAGAAGTGCCAGAGCGCCATGTAGGGTGGGCCCTCGGTAACGACTTCCAGGGTCAAGCAGCCAGATCGATCGGTTGGATTGAGTTTCTCATGCTTGACCCGCTGCACACCGACCCCGACGCGCATCAACTCCAGCAGGATTTCATCCTCGCGCGCGTCGTCGATGGCATTCCGAGGTTCGACTGGGCCGCGAAGGACGATGTGGGGCCATCGCCGATCTCCCGGCACCATTTGGGCACCGATCCCTCGGATCATGATCAGGTCGTCTGTCGACAAGGTGGTGATCGATGCCGGAAAACAGATCGAGCGCGGTTGGGCTTCGATGCGGCCAGCCTCGCAGAGGACAACGAGCAACGCTAAGACCAACGACCTGAGAAAACGCGACATGATTGCACTGTCGCTCAAGATCGCCGTCCGGTCACCCCTCCTTCGCCGTCCCCTCGACCAAGGGCACGAACCGGACCTCGCACAGGCTTTCGCGGCGGAACGACCCGTCGTCCTGGCCGGTGTAGCGATGCAGCATCTGCACCGACGTCCGCCCGACCGGACAGACCAGCACCCCGCCGGGCTTCAGCTGTTTCAGCAGTTCGTTCGGCTCGTGCGGAGAGGCCGCCGTCACCATGATCCGGTCGAACGGAGCCTGCTCCGGCCAGCCCAGACCGCCGTCGGAATGCCGGGTGATGACATTGTCGATGGCCAGCATCCTCAGCCGCGCCTCGGCTTCGGTCAGCAGCGATTTGTAGCGTTCGACGGAATAGACATAGCGGGCCAACCGGCTGAGCACCGCGCACTGGTATCCGCTGCCGGTTCCGATCTCCAGCACCCGGTGACGCGGTTCTACCATCAGGGCCTGGGTCATCAGGCCGACGATATAGGGCTGGGATATCGTCTGGGCGCAGTCGATCGGCAGGGCCTGATCCTCCCAGGCTTGGTCGAGGAATTTCTCGTGCACGAAGACGGCGCGGTCGATCGATTCCATCGCCCCCAGCACGCGCGGGTCCGTGACCCCCTGCTGGCGCAACGACAGGATCAGCCGTCCGGCGCGGTCGTCGTTCAGCTTCATAGATCGGGCCTCAAGGTCAGGCGCTCGGCATACAGCAACAGCCCTGCCCCTGAACACGGCCCCTCCACGACGCGCGCCACTGCCCGACCCCTGACGGCGACACGCCGACCGTTCCAGGCCTCGACGTCGCGTGCCAGTTTGAACGGGACGTCCACGGCCAGACACCGACCATCGTCCAGCACCAACCGACCCTGAGGCCAAACCCCGGGTTCAGCACCCACCAGCGTTCCTCTAATCCGGCAAACCCCAGGCTCCGGGCAGCCGAAATCCACCGAGGGCCGATCGAACGGCTTGGGCGAGCCGAAACAGCCGCCCACCAGCAGGGTCGCAGCGATCGCCAAAGGGATGACGGCTGCCTTCACGCCATCCCCTTTGGCGGCACCCCGCCGAGCAGGCCCTTGAGGTCGTGCACGCTCTCGCGGTGGGTCAGGTCGATATGCAGCGGCGTGACCGAGATCTTGCCGTCGTCCATGGCCCGCAGGTCGGTGCCCGGCGCGTGATCCTGTTTGGCCCCGCGAAAGCTCATCCAGTAGTAATCCCGACCACGCAGGTCGGTGCGTTTGACGGCATGCATCTCGCCGATGTCGCGGAAGCCCTGGCGGGTGACCTCGACCTCGCGGACATCCTCGATGCCGCGCGCCGGGAAGTTCAGGTTCATCACCACCCCGTTCTGCCATTCGTGCTTCAGCAGGCGCGAGATGATCGGCGGGGCATAGGCCTCCGCCGTTTCCCAGTGGGCCGTGACCTCGTCGTGAAACCGCTCGAGCGACTGGCTCAGCGCGATCGAGCGGATGCCGAACGCCATCCCCTGCAAGGCCCCAGCGACGGTGCCGGAATAGGAACAGTCCTCGCCGACGTTGTGCCCCCGGTTGACGCCGGACAGCACCAGATCGGGCCGCTCGGGCATCAGGTCGTTGACGGCAAGGACGACGCAGTCGGTCGGCGTGCCGGTGACCGCGAACCGCTTTTCACCCAGCCGGTTGACGCGTAGCGGCTCGTTCAGGGTGATGCCCCGGCCCTTGCCGGACTGTTCTTCCTGGGGCGCGCACACCCATATTTCATGGGGGCTATCGCGCTCCGCGCTACTTGAGCCCAGGCCGTCCAACAGCGTCCGCGCGATGCGTTCGAGGCAGGCCAGGCCCTCGGCCTCGATCCCGTCGTCGTTGGTCAGAAGAATACGCATTTTCTCTTTCGTCATTCCGGGCGCAGCGCAGCGGAGACCCGGAACCCAGCGGCGCCGAAGGCGATCTGTTCAGGCAAGGTGCTTGAAGTCCGTGTCCGCGACAGGTTCGCGCTCCCGCGCGCCGCTGGGTTCCGGGTCTTCGGCGCAAGCGCGCCTTCGCCCGGAATGACGAACGAAAAGGGGTCACGCGACACGCGGTAACCGCCCCATATCAGCGCAGCACCCGCACGTCTTGCGCCAGGATCACCAGCTCGCCCCGGCAAACATTGGTGATGCGCGAGCCCTCGTGCTGGATCACCTGATTGACGTTTCCACTCCACGGCGCGGTCCGCCCTGTGAACGTCACCTGCGACCCGTTCAGATCGCCCGCCGTCAGTTGCGGACTGCGCGGCAGGGCCCCGCTGACGCAAGGCCGCGAGAACGGCTCGCGCAACTGCCGCTCCTGCGGGAACAGCTGGAACTCCCCCTCCGACACCCGCACCCAGCCGGTGAAAGTCGTCTGGGACGGCGTCACCGCCGCGACATTGGACGGGGTCTGGCCCGTCGCGCATCCGGCGACAGTGGCAGCGATCAGGGCGGTCAGGATCAGGGGGGACTTCATGGCTCAACCTCCGACGTGGGTGACACCGCCCATATAGGGAAGCAGGACGTCGGGCACAGCGATCCGGCCGCCCTCGTCCTGATAATTCTCCATGATCGCCACCAGCGTCCGGCCGACCGCCAGGCCCGAGCCGTTCAGCGTATGCACGAACTCCGGTTTGCCCTCTTTCCGCTTGAACCGCGCGTCCATCCTGCGCGCCTGGAAATCCCCGCAGTTGGAGACCGAACTGATCTCGCGATAGGTCGCCTGGGATGGCAGCCAGACCTCCAGATCGAAGGTCTTCTTCGCCGAGAACCCCATGTCCCCCTTGCACAGCAGCATCCGCCGATAGGGCAGCTCCAGCTTCTGCAACACCGCCTCGGCACAGGTCGTCATCCGCTCATGCTCGGCCTCCGACTGGTCCGGCGTGGTGATCGAGACCAGTTCGACCTTGTGGAACTGATGCTGGCGGATCAGCCCGCGCGTATCCCGCCCCGCCGACCCCGCCTCGGCCCGGAAACACGGCGTCAGGGCCGTGAGACGAAGGGGAAGCTCCTCCTCCGGCGTAATCTGCTCGCGGACGAGATTGGTCAGGGAGACTTCGGCGGTGGGGATGAGCCAGCGGCGCGCAGTTTCATGCTTTGCGCCGGGGTAACGCGATAGCGCGCCCGCGATCACCCCGAGGGAAAGTTCATGTTGCTTCTGTGCCGCCAGCAGTTCGTCCCGCAGGCCCTCGAGGCCTTCTGAGCCAAGCTCGATCCTTAACGACAAATCACCGACCTCCTGTTCCAGAAGATCGTCCACATCCGCGCTCAGGCGTGCAGCGGAAAAAAGGTCGCCTTCAAACTTCGGCAACTGCCCTGTCCCAAACATCGCCTCGTCGCGGACCAGATAGGGCGGGTTGACCTCCAGATAGCCGTGCTCGGTCGTCTGAACGTCCAGCATGAACTGGCCGATCGCCCGTTCCAGCCGCGCCAGCCCGCCCTTCAGCACCGCGAACCGCGCCCCCGACATCCGCGCCGCCGCCTCGAAGTCCAGCAGCCCCAGCGCCTCGCCCAGATCGGCGTGATCCTTGGCCGGGCCGGTCCTGCGGGGTTCGCCCCAGACCGAGACCTGAACATTGCCGTCCTCGTCCTCGCCGTCGGGCACATCCGGCCCCGCCAGGTTCTTCAGCCCCGCCAGCAGGTCGCGCAGCTCGCGGGCCTTGGTCGTCTCGATCTCCCCCTGCCCCGCGATCTCGCCCTTCAGGCTTTCGACCTCGGCCTTCAGCCGGTCGGCCTCGGCCATGTCCTTGCGCCCCATGGCCGCGCCGATCAGCTTGGACGCCGCATTGCGCTTGGACAGCGCCTCCTGCCCCGCCGTCTGGGCGGCCCGCAGCTCGCGATCCAGCGTCCGCAGCCGATCGACGACGGCTTGCGCATCCTCCACCCCACGCGCCGACCACCCGGCGACCCAGGCCTCGGGATTTTCGCGAATGGCTTTGATGTCGTGCATGGGAAGGCTCTTATCGTCTTCCTTCTCCCCTCGTGGGAGAAGGTGGCTCGCGCAGCGAGACGGATGAGGGGGTTGCCAGCCCCGATTTCGATCGTCGGACGGCCGGACTGATGACACAACCCCCTCATCCGAGCGGCTCCGCCGCCCACCTTCTCCCACGAGGGGAGAAGGAAGACCGTCGGCTTACTTCAACAGCATCCCGTCGCCGTAATAGACGCCCTGGTCGCCCAGCATCTCCTCGATGCGGAGCAGCTGGTTGTATTTCGCCGTCCGGTCCGACCGCGCCAGAGACCCCGTCTTGATCTGTCCGCAGTTGGTCGCCACGGCCAGGTCGGCGATGGTCGAATCCTCGGTCTCGCCCGAGCGGTGGCTCATCACCGAGGTATAGCCCGCGCGGTTGGCCATATCGACGGCATCCAGCGTCTCGGACAGCGTCCCGATCTGGTTGACCTTGATCAGGATCGAGTTGGCCAGCCCCTCGCCGATGCCGGCCGCCAGACGCGCCGGATTGGTCACGAACAGGTCGTCGCCGACGATCTGTATCCGGTCGCCCAGACGCTCCGTCAGGATACGCCAGCCGTCGAAATCGTCCTCGGAACAGCCGTCCTCGATCGAGACGATCGGGAATCGTTCGCACAGGTCGGCCAGGTAGCCGACCATAGCCTCGGCCTCCAGCGACTTGCCCTCGCCGGTCATCTCGTACTTGCCGTTCTTGAAGAACTCGGTCGCGGCGACGTCGAGGCCCAGGTGGAAATCCTCGCCGGCCAGATAGCCCGCCGCCTGCCCCGCCTTGGTGATGAAGCTCAGCGCCTCCTCGGCCGAGGCCAGGTTGGGGGCGAAGCCGCCCTCGTCGCCGACATTGGTGTTGTGGCCCGCGTCCTTCAGCTGCTTCTTCAGGGCGTGGAAGATCTCCGACCCCATCCGCAGGGCCTCGGAAAAGCTCTCGGCCCCGGTCGGCAGGATCATGAACTCCTGGATGTCGATCGGATTATCGGCATGGGCCCCGCCGTTGATGATGTTCATCATCGGCGTCGGCAGCACCCGCGCGGACACCCCGCCGATATAGCGATGCAGCGGGAGCCCTGCCGAGATCGCGCTGGCCTTCGCCACCGCCAGCGACACGCCCAGGATCGCATTGGCCCCCAGCCGCGCTTTGTTTTCGGTCCCGTCCAGGGTGATCAGGGCCTCGTCGATCCGCCGCTGGTCCTCGGCGTCCATGCCGGACAGGGCGTCGAAAATTTCGCCATTCACCGCATCCACCGCGTTCTGAACGCCCTTGCCGCCCCACAGGGTCTTGTCGCCGTCGCGCAGTTGCACCGCCTCATGCGCTCCCGTGGAGGCCCCCGACGGCACGGCGGCACGGCCGAACGAGCCGTCGTCCAGGGTCACATCGACCTCCACCGTCGGATTGCCCCGGCTGTCGAGGATCTGGCGGGCGACGATGTCGGCGATGTCGGTCATGGCGGGCTTTCGGGCGTGACGGGAGGATCGAACGGGCGGTTTAGCCCGCATGACCCGGCAAGCCAACCGGTCGCTGCGCGTATCGCATCCTCCGCTTGCGCCACGGGGCCGATGCGGCTATGTCCCCGCCTCCTGAAAAGGCCGGATGCGTAGCTCAGCGGGAGAGCACCTCGTTCACACCGAGGGGGTCACAGGTTCAATCCCTGTCGCATCCACCATTTTCCGCCGCTTTTGCTGTATAGCTCGCCCGTCCGACGTTTCCGCGCCGACATCTCGCGCGCTCGACGTCTGTTTGGAACGATCTATGCCCTTCCCCGCCAGTCATCCCGCGCTCGACCGCGCCCTCGCCGAACGCGGCTATGCCGAACCGACTCCGGTTCAGGAAGCCGTACTGGAGGCCGAAGCGGGCCGCGACCTGCTGGTCTCGGCCCAGACCGGGTCGGGCAAGACCGTCGCCTTCGGCCTGGCCTTGGCCCCCACCCTGCTGGGCGAGGCCGAAAAGTTCGCCGAGTTCGGCGCGCCCGTCGCCCTCGTCATCGCCCCGACCCGCGAACTGGCCCTGCAGGTCTCCAGCGAACTGCAATGGCTGTATGCCCAGACCGGGGCGCGCATCGTCTCCTGCGTCGGTGGCATGGACCCCAAGGTCGAGCGTCGGGCGCTGGACCGGGGCTGTCACATCGTCGTCGGCACGCCCGGCCGTCTGAGGGACCACGTCGAACGCGGTGCACTGGACCTGTCGAGTGCCAAGGCCGTCGTGCTCGACGAGGCCGACGAAATGCTGGACATGGGGTTCCAGGAAGACCTGACATTCATCCTGGACGCCGCCCCGGCCGAACGCCGCACCCTGCTGTTCTCCGCGACCCTGGCCAAGGACATAGTCCAGCTGGCCCGCACCTATCAGAACGATGCCCTGCGCATCGACACGACGTCCAAGAACGCGCCTCACGGCGACATCGAATACAAGGCCATCCGGGTGGCCCCCAACGAGGTCGAACTGGCCGTCGTCAATGTGCTGAGATATTTCGAGGCCCCCGGTGCCCTGGTGTTCGCCAATACCCGCGAGCGGGTGAAGCATCTGACTGCCTCCCTGCGCGAACGCGGTTTCTCCGTGGTCGGACTGTCCGGCGAACTGACCCAGAGCCAGCGGTCCGAGGCATTGCAGGCCCTGCGTGACGGCCATGCCCGCGTCTGCGTCGCCACCGACGTCGCCGCGCGCGGCCTGGACCTGCCCGATCTGGGCCTCGTCATCCATGCCGAGATTCCGGTCAACAAGGCCGGGCTGCTTCACCGTTCGGGCCGCACCGGGCGCGCGGGCAAGAAGGGCGTCTCGGTCCTGCTGGTCAGCTACACGCGCCGTCGCAAGGTCGAGATCATGCTGTCCTCGGCCTCGATCGTGGCCGAATGGTCGGGGCCGCCGTCCGCCGAGATGATCCTGGAACAGGACCGCGCCCGCCTGTTGGCCGATCCGGTCCTGATCGCACCGACCGAGGACGAGGAGACACTGGCGCTGGGCCGTCAGCTGCTGGAGAAATCCACGCCGGAACAGATCGCCGCCGCCCTGATCCGCCTGTATCGCCAGAAGATGCCTGCCCCCGAAGACGTCTATGACGACGACCGAATGAAGCGTCAGCAGGACACCGGCAAGAACGACCGTGGCCAGCCCGATGTTCCGTACACGGATTTCGCGCGCGGCGGCGACATGGCCTGGTTCCGCATCAACATCGGTCGCGACAAGAATGCGGATCCGAAATGGCTGCTGCCGACCATCTGCCGCATCGGCCATGTGACCAAGCGCGACATCGGCTCGATCAAGATCTTCGACCGCGAGACCAAGTTCGAGATTACGATGGAGGCCGAGGCCAAATTCCGTGCCGCCGTCGCCGCCTCGACCGAGGACGGCGTCAAGGTCGAGACCGCCGTCGCGCCGGGTCCGAAGGAAAAGCCCCCCAGTCGCTGGGACAAGAAGCCCGTTGGCGGCGCCGGCGATCGCCCGGAACGCAAACCTTGGGCCGACAAGACAGACCGCCCGGCCCGCGCCGACAAGCCCGCCTGGAAACAGCGCGACGGCGACGGTGAGAAGAAACCCTGGGTCAAGCGCGACGACGGCCCGACCGGCGAGAAGAAGCCCTGGGTCAAGCGCGAAGCCCCGGCGGGCGACAAGAAGCCATGGGTTAAACGTGACGACGCTGCTCCGGCCGAACGCGCCCCCTGGGCCGGCAAGGTCGAGACCGGCGCGCCGGCCAAGAAGCCTTGGGTGAAGAAGGATGCGTCGGCCCCGGACAAGAAGCCCTGGGCTCCCGCCTCCGACGCGGCTCCGGCCACGCCCGGCGACAAGCCCTGGAAGGGCAAGCCCAAGGGCGGCGACCGTCCCTGGGCCGCCAAGGACTCGCGCGGTAAGCCCGCCGGGGCGAAACCGCCATTCAAGGGCAAGCCGAGGTCGAACGGCTGACGCTCGACCTCGGCTTGCCCTTGCCCGCCACCTGTAACCGGTTACGGTAGCGTCAAAACAAGACGACCAGGGACGGGACACATATGGCCGACGTTCGGCTGAGCGACATCCGCAAGAGTTTCGGCGCGACCGAGGTTCTGCGCGGCATCGATCTGGACATCGCGGACGGGGAATTCGTCGTCTTCGTCGGCCCGTCCGGCTGTGGCAAGTCCACCCTACTGCGTACCATCGCCGGGCTGGAGGAGGCCACGACAGGTAACATCACCATCGGCGACCGCGTGGTCAATGACCTGTCTCCATCCGACCGCGGCATCGCCATGGTGTTCCAGTCCTACGCTCTCTACCCGCACATGTCGGTCTATGAAAACATGGCCTTTGGGCTGAAGCTGTCCAAGGCCGACAAGGCCGAGATCGACCGCAAGGTCCGCGCCGCCGCCGCCGTCCTGAACATCACCGACTATCTGGATCGCAAGCCCAAGGCCCTGTCCGGCGGCCAGCGCCAGCGCGTCGCCATTGGTCGCGCCATCGTGCGCGAGCCCCAGGTGTTTCTGTTCGACGAGCCCCTGTCGAACCTCGACGCGGCGCTTCGTGTGCGGATGCGCTATGAGTTCGCCCGGCTCCACGAAGAGCTGAAGACGACCATGATCTATGTCACCCACGACCAGATCGAGGCCATGACCCTGGCCGACCGGATCGTGGTCCTGAACGGCGGCGTGATCGAACAGGTCGGCAGCCCGATGGCCCTGTACGAACATCCCTGCAACCTGTTCGTCGCCGAGTTCATCGGCAGCCCCAAGATGAACCTGCTGGCCGGGACCATCGTCGGGGCCTCCGCCGCCGGGGCCGTGGTGCGGACCGAGGCGGGCGAAATGCTGAACGTCGCGGTCGAGGCCTCATCCGCCCGCACCGACGACCGCGTCACCCTGGGCATCCGGCCCGAGCACCTGACCCTGACCGGCCACGGCAATGCGCTGGCGACCACGGCGGCCTTCGTCGAGACCCTGGGCCACGCCACCTATGCCTATCTAAGCCATGCGGCATCCACCGACACCCTGACGGTCCAACTGCCAGGCGACGTCCGCCCGTTGGCGGGCAATGCCCTGACCCTGCATGTGCCGCCGGAACAGGCGCATCTGTTCGACGCGGAGGGCAAGGCGTTTCGGCGGCTGTAGCGTCGGCCGCTCTTGCCCTGCACCGACCCGACGGCCTAGGTCAGCCCATGCCCGTGACCCACACCCACCCCGGCCCGGAAGCCGCCCGTCTGAACAAGGTCATGGGCCAGGCCGGGCTGTGTTCGCGGCGCGAGGCTGATGCCCTGATCGCCTCGGGTCTGGTCTCGATCGAGGGCGAGGTGGTGCTGGACGCCGGTCGCAAGATCGAGCCCGGCCAGACCCTGACCCTGTCAAAGGCGGCATCGGAGGCCCTGTCGGAGGGCGTCACGATCATGATCCACAAGCCGGTCGGCCTGGTCTCCGGCCAGCCGGAGCCGGGCAAGGTGCCGGCGGTGCGGCTGCTTACGGTCGAGAACCGGATCGGGGATGGACCGGTCCCGGCCGAGGACGCCTCCCTGCCCCCCATCGGGCGTCTGGACGAGGATTCACGCGGACTATTGCTGCTGTCGTCTGACGGGGTGGTGGCCAAGGCCGTGATCGGGCCGTTGTCGGACCTGGACAAGGAATACCGCATCCGGGTGACCGGCGAACTGACCGAACGGGCGCTCAATATGATGCGGCACGGCCTGATGCTGGACGGTCGGGTGCTGAAGCGGGCTCAGGTGACCCAACTCGACAAGGACCGGCTGAAAGTGACCTTACGCGAAGGTCGCAACCGCCAGATTCGGCGCATGGCCGAGATGGTGGGCCTGCGCGTCACCGACCTGAAACGCGTCCGCATCGGCCCGCTTCAGATGGGCGACCTGCCGGAGGGGAAGTGGCGGCACCTGACCGCCGAGGAACGGGCGGCGCTGCTGGGTCAGACGCCGTCGGAATAGCGTGTCTTCAGGGTCTCGATGCTCCAGCGGGCCATCTCGGCCAGCACGTCCTGATCGATGTCGGACAGGCGATTGACGTAGACGCAGGACTGACCGGACTTGTGCTTGCCCAGCCGGTTCAGGAAGTCGCCGCGGGCGTCGTCATAGGCGGCCATGTAGAAGACGGTGTTGGCCTTGCGCGGCGAGAACCCGACCAGCGGCGCGTCGCCTTCCCGGCCTGAGTCATAGCGGTAGTGGTAACGGCCGAACCCGATGATCGAGGGCCCCCACATGACCGGCGGCTCGCCGGTGACCTCGCTCAGGAGCTTGAGGGCCGCGCGGGCATCCTCGCGGCGGCCGGGATGATCGACGCCGTCGATAAAAGCCTCGACCGAGGCGGGGGTGGGTTGGGTCTTGTTCTCGGCCATGGACTCATAGCCCCTTCACGATCCCCTCGACCATCTTCTTGGCGTCCGAGAACAGCATCATCGTGTTGTCGCGGAAGAACAGTTCGTTCTCGACCCCCGCATAGCCCGCCGCCATGCCGCGCTTGATGAACAGGACGGTCCCCGCCTTCTCCACGTCCAGGATCGGCATGCCGTAGATGGCGCTGGTGGGGTCGGTTTTGGCTGCCGGGTTGGTCACGTCGTTGGCGCCGATGACGAAGGCCACATCCGCCGTGGCGAACTCGGCATTGATGTCCTCCAGCTCGAACACCTCGTCATACGGAACGTTGGCCTCGGCCAGCAGGACGTTCATGTGGCCCGGCATGCGGCCGGCGACGGGGTGGATGGCGTATTTCACCTCGACCCCCTCCTCCTTCAGCTTGTCGGCCATTTCACGCAGCGCATGCTGGGCCTGGGCCACCGCCATGCCGTAGCCGGGGACGATGATGACCTTTGACGCGTTCTTCATGATGAAGGCGGCGTCCTCGGCACTGCCCTGCTTGACCGGGCGGGTCTCCACGCGGGCCTCTCCGGCCGGACCAGCATCGCCGCCGAAGCCGCCCAGGATCACCGAGACGAACGACCGGTTCATGCCCTTGCACATGATGTAGCTCAGGATCGCGCCCGACGACCCGACCAGGGCGCCGGTGATGATCAGGGCGATGTTCTCCAACGTGAAGCCCAAGGCCGCTGCGGCCCAGCCGGAGTAGGAGTTCAGCATCGACACCACGACCGGCATGTCGGCCCCGCCGATGGGGATGATCAGGGTTGCGCCCAGCACCAGGGCGATGAGGAATATGCCCCAGAAGGCCCAGATGGCCGTGCCGCCCGACCCGATCATGATCCCGATCAGGAAGATCAGCGCCAGGGCCAGGCCGATATTGATCAAATGCCGCGCGGGCAGGATGATCGGCGCGCCGCTCATGTTGCCGTTCAGCTTGGCGAAGGCGATCACCGAACCGGTGAAGGTGATCGCCCCGATGGCCACGCCCAGGGCCAGCTCGACGATCGACAGCGTCTTGATGCCCGTCCCCGTGGCATTCAGGATGCCGAAGGCCTCCGGCGCATAGACGGCTCCGATGGCCACCAAACAGGCCGCCATCCCGACCAGGCTGTGGAACGCCGCGACCAGCTGCGGCATGTCGGTCATGGCCACCCGCTTGGCGATCAGGGCCCCCGCCCCACCGCCGACGATCACCCCGCCCGCGATCATGGCCAGCGTGGTCCAGTCCAGCGCACCGGTGGTCCCCAGCGTCAGCAGGGTAACCCCGACGGCCAGAGCCATGCCGACCATGCCGAAGGTATTGCCCTGACGGCTGGTCTCCGGGCTGGATAGTCCGCGCAGGCTGAGGATGAACAGGACGCCCGAGACCAGATAGGCCAGCGCCGCGATGGATGCGTTCATTCGGTTTCCCCCTCAGTCAGCAGTCGCTCGATCGCCGCGATCAGTTTGGGCAGTCGATGGTTCACCACATTGACCACCCGCTCAAGATCGATATCCGGATAACCGTGGATCAGTGCGTTGCGCATGCCGATGATGGCAGACCACGGCAGGGTCGGCAGGCGCTCGCGGGTCGAGCTTGAAATTCTGGTTGCGGCTTCGCCGACGACCTCGACCGCACGAATGACGGCGAGCTGTGTGCGCAGATCGCTGGCCAGGGCCGCCGCGTCATGGTCACCGAGCAACGCCACGGCGTGACCGGCGTAGGTCACCATGTCCTTCAGGCGTTCGGCATCGGATGTCAGGCTCATAGCAACGCCAGGTCTCGTTCGACCCCGGCTCGAAAGCTGGGTCTCAGCGCCTGTATCTCGACCAGATCGACCTTGCGTCCCAGCGTCTCGGCGAGGTCGCTCCAGATCGCTCCCATGTCGAACAGATCGGCCTTGGGGTCGATGGCACGGATGATGATATCGACATCGCTGTCGGCACCGGCCTCGCCCCGCGCGACGGAGCCGAACACGCCGACGATATCGAAACGGTTCTGGCGCGCGGCATCGCGCCGGGACCGCAGCACTGTCAGAACCTCGGAAAGGATCGGGGCGTCCGCCATTAGAACACGTCGATCGCGGCAGGCTTGGCCGGGTCGTTCGTCCCCGCCGCCTTGGGCACACCGGCCTTGACCAGCGACACCCCGACCGGTCCCGGCCCACCAGTCTTGGTCAGGACGCAGCGGCCGTTGTCGCCGGGCAGGCGGCCGGGGCGTGGCCCGGTGCCGGTGTATTTCAGCTGGTTGGTGAAGCGGCGTTCGTACTGGTTTCGGGTGATCTGGATCGGTCGGAACCGGCATTCCAGCGCCCAGCTGGCCCCCTGTGGCGCGGCGATATGGAAATGCAGGCCGTCATAGGCATCGGTCTTGCCGTCCTGGGTCGGACGACCGCAGCCGACCAGCGCCAGACCGATGGCCGAGATGCCCAGCGCCCGTCTCATCGCGTCACCCGCTCGGCCGTCCGGGCCAGTCGCCACAGGGCGGCGGCGATGAACAGCGGCCCCAGGATCAGCATGGCCCAGTCGAACGGCGTCATCTCCCGCGCCTGGACCAGGATGCGCACGATGATGCCTGAGAACACCAGCACCACCCCACAGTCGCGATAGCGCAGCTTCTGGATCGCATCCTTTTCGCCCAGCCAGCTCCATAGCCACAGGGCGACGCCCAGGCCGGTGGCGACCCACGACGCGATCCACGACAGGCCGACCGGGTCCATCGTCATGCCGAGGCCGCTCCGTCGGCTCGCCGCTCGACCCCGGTCCAGCTGGGCCGGGTCCGCAGCGCCGCCACGACCTGCACCCCGACCGCGACGGTCAACGCCCCGATTGCCAGCCGCACGTTCAGATCACCCTCGGTCCGCGCCAGGATGTTCGGCCCCTGAAACAGCGCCAGCCCGGTCAGGAACAGCCCCAGACTGGTCATCAGCCGGATCATCCGCGCCCGGCTGACGACCAGCCAGACATAGACCCCCACCGCCACCATCGCGGCGGCCAGACACAGCCAACCCAGAGCCTGATCCACGATCATTTCGCGGGCCGTTCCTTTTTCTTGTACATGGCCAGCATCCGCCGGGTGACCATGAAGCCGCCGAAGATGTTGACGCTGGCCAGGGTCACGGCCAGCACCCCCGCACCCTTGGCGATCCAGGCATTGGGGCCGGTCGCGTCGCCCGAGACGGCGGCGGCGGCGATCAGACCGCCGACGATGATCACGCTGGAGATGGCGTTGGTCACGGCCATCAGAGGCGTGTGCAGCGCCGGCGTCACGCTCCAGACCACATAGTAACCGACGAAGATCGCCAGCACGAAGATGGCCAGGCGAAAGATGGTGGGATCGACGTGTTCCATTAGAAACCTCGCTTGAACATCTTGGCCTGAATCTTCAGCCAAATGTCTTTTTTGACTTGGGCCATCAGCTTCCGCCCATCTCGGAACTCAGCGACAAAAACCACCCGGTCCCCTCGCCCACCGAGTACGCCGCCCACAATCAATCCAGCGGGACCAGCCAACAACGTACCAAGAGTAGCCCACCCAGCGACACCGAAAACAGAGACGACTTTGCGTTCATCTGCGAGTTCGATCGACTTGACATTATCCGGTATGAAATAGTGCTTCTTCTCATACTTATCCTTCGTATGAAGAGTTATACACCCCGACGCGTACTGGTTCCCGACCATTGGAGCGAAGTCTCCGCCAAGCGTCTTGATCTCAGCCATCGCGATTAAGCCCTGACGCCTTCATGCACCACGGCCCCGCCGTGGGTGACCACCGCCGCCTTGAGGATCTCGTCCTCCAGATCGACCGCGACCGCCCCCTCCTTCAGCAGCAACCCCGTGAAGGCGAACAGGTTCTTGGCATAGAGGCTGGACGCATCCGAGGCGATCCGGCCCGGCAGGTTGGCGATGCCGACGATGGAGGCCCCGTTCGGCGTCACCACGACCTCGCCCGACTTGGCGCCCTCGACGTTTCCGCCCGCCTCGACCGCCAGATCGATCAACACCGACCCCGGCTTCATCGTCGCCACCTGATCGGCGGTGACCAGCACCGGCGCGGCGCGGCCGGGGATCAGGGCGGTGGTGATGACGATGTCCTGTTTCTTGATGTGTTCGCCGGTCAGGACGGCCTGTTTGGCCTGATATTCGGGACTCATCGGCTTGGCATAGCCACCCGCCGTCTGGGCGTTTCTGAACTCCTCGTCCTCGACGGCGAGGAATTTGGCCCCCAGGCTCTCGACCTGTTCCTTGGTGGCCGGGCGGACGTCGGTGGCGGTGACGACCGCCCCCATCCGCCGCGCCGTGGCGATGGCCTGTAGCCCCGCGACGCCGACGCCCATCACGAACACCTTGGCCGGGGCGACCGTCCCCGCCGCCGTCATCATCATCGGGAAGCCCCGCCCGTAGGCGGCCGCCGCCTCGATCACCGCCCGGTATCCGGCCAGATTGGCCTGGGACGACAGGGCGTCCATGACCTGGGCGCGGGTGATGCGGGGCACGAACTCCATGGCGAAGGCGGTGACGTTGGCCGCCGCCATCGCCGCCACCGTGTCCTTCTCGCGATAGGCATCCAGCAGGGCCACGACGATCGCACCGGGCTTGATCGCGCTGATCTCCTGCGCCGTCGGACCGCGCACCTTCAGGACGATGTCGGCCCCGTTCAGGGTCGAACCGGTGTCCGGCTGCACCACGGCACCTGCGGCGACATAGTCGGCGTCCGGAAAGGACGACCCCTGGCCCGTTCCGGTCTCGACCGAGACCGTCGCGCCCATCGCGACCAACTTCTTGACGGTTTCCGGAGTGACGGCACAGCGCGTCTCGCCTTCACGGCGTTCGCGGGTCACGGCGATGGCGACGGCCAAGCGATTCTCCCCATCCAGAACAGGATGGAGCGACGTTAGGCTAAAGCGGAACGGCGCGTCAAAGCCCTAAGCCGGCCCGCGTACAACGGGGCTCAAGTAGGCCGAAGGCCGATAGCCCCAAAAAAAGGTCAGTGCGCTTTCGCGCCACCCTTTAGGAACAGGAACCCGCCGACCGCCAGCGCGCCCGCCGCGATCAAGCCCGTGATCAGGCTGCCACCCGGCTGGAACCACAGTACCAGCAACAGCAGCACCACCGCGATGGCCAGCGAGCCCCATTTCAGCAGGTTCATCACCAGCGCCCAGGTCGCGGCCTGTTCGTTGATCTCCATGCTGCCACGCAGATAGGCGTTCGCGTCGGCGTCCGCTTCGTCGGTGGCGTGATGGGGATGATGCGGGTCGACCATGGGAGCGGTGTCCGAATGAGGCAGCAGGGAATCTGGGCCGTCTTATAGAGCCCGTGGCGCGCGGCTCAAGCGCCGGGCGACAATATGCCTATTCCAAAGCCGCCAGCACGTCGCGGGTGAAGGCGACCACATCGAACCGCTTCCCCGCTGGATCCTCGCCACGCCGCACGATGACGACGCTCCGGCTGGGGACGATGATCACATACTGTCCGCGGTTGCCATTAGCCGAGATCGCATCCGCCGGAATGCCTTCGGACCGGTTGAACAGCCAGAAGGTCGCGCCATAGCCTTGTTCCCCAGCCGGTTGGGGGCCGGAGGGCATCGAGACATAGTCCCGCCAGCCTTCGGGCAGGATGCGTTGGCCGTCGATAATGCCGTCGTGCAGATACAGCTGGCCGAAGCGGGCTAGGTCGCGGGCCGTGGTCCAGACTTGGCTGGAGAGCATGTAGTTCCCGCGCCAGTCGGTCTCCGCCCAGGTATCGTTCATGCCCAGCCGTCGGAACAGGTCAGCGGGTGGATGCCGCTCGAACGTCGGGGCGATCGACAGTATGGCCAGCAGGGTATCGTTGTTGGCGTAGCGGTAGCGCGTCCCAGGCCGGGCGATCAGCGGCCAGGTCGTGGCCTGTTCGTCGATGCCCACCCCGCCGAAATATAGGGCGTCGGTCCGGTTGCCCGCCGTGTCGCTAGTCAGGCCCGAGGCCATGCGCATCAGCTGATCCAGGGTGATGGCCGCACGCGGATCGCCCTCGCGGCTCCAGTCGGCGATGGTGGCGGGCGCATTCACATCGGACCCGCCGCGCTGCACGGCGGCACCAATGATCGTCCCGGCCAGCGACTTGCCCACCGACCAGGTCCGCTGCGGCGTGTCTATCCCGAAGCCCGGCTTGTAACGCTCCCCGACCAGCTTGTCGTCTTGAAGCACCACGATGGCCGTGGTGTTCGTGCCTTGCCCGAAGCCCTCCCCGAAGGCCCGCTCGGCGACAGCGGACAGGGCAGACTTCTCATCCGCCAATGCGCTTTCGGCGAAGACCGGGTTGGCGGGTGTCATCGAGGGAGCGATCGGCTCCACTGGCCCGGCCCAGCCGACCGGCATGATGGCGCACCCCTGCCCCGGCGAGAATACGGCCGTGCGGGGTGGCATGGCGTCGTCCCAGGGCACGGACACCTGTCGATCGCCGATTTCCACGGACATCTGGCGCACAAACGGATCGATCTCGGGATAGACCCCGACCAGTTCGTTGCTCTCCACGCTTTCCAGCGTCCGGGTCCCGCCCGCCGCCTCGGCCGTCTTAAGGGCGCTGCAGACCGTCAGGGCCTTGTAGCCGGCGGCCATGGCCCTGACGGTGGCGGATGGCGCAGGCGACTGCGTCTGCCCCGCCGCCGTCAGAGGAAGAGCGGTCAAGGCCGCGACGAGGATCAGGATACGCATGTCCGACGCTCGCCCGTCGCAAGCCAGCCGTCAATCCGGGTCGTCAGACAAGCGCCTCGAACTGGTCGATCAGCCGTTCCAGCCGCCTGGTGCCGATGGTCCAGAAGGCCGGGTCGCGGGGGTTCAGGCCGAATGGCACCAGCGCCTCGACGTAGGTCTTGGTCCCGCCGCCAGCCAGCAGGTCGCGATACAGGGGCGTGAAGGCCGCAGGATCCTTGGCGCGGTGCTCCATCAGCGCTGCGACCAGAAGATCACCGAACGCATAGGCGTAGACGTAGAAGGGCGAGTGGACGAAATGCCCGACATAGCTCCACCACGCCTCATACCCGGGATTCAGCGTCACCGCCGGGCCGAGCGACGCCCCCATCTCCTCGATGAACAACTGGCCGATCCGTTCGGCGGACACCTCGCCCTTGGCCCGTTCGTCATGGAAGCGGGCCTCGAACCGGTGGAAAGCGATCTGGCGCACGACCGTGTTCAGCCCGTCCTCGATCCGTCCGGCCAGCAGGCCGCGCTGCTCGGCGGCAGGAGCGGTGGCCAGCAGCCGGTCGAACGTCAACCCCTCGGCGAAGATCGACGCGGTCTCGGCGAGCGTCAGCGGCGTATCGGCCAGCAGCGTTCCCTGCCCTGCCGCCAGGGTCTGGTGCACCCCATGGCCCAGTTCGTGCGCCAGGGTCAGGACGTCGCGACGCTCGCCCATCCAGTTCAGGAAGACATAGGGATGCCGGTTGGCCGTCACCGGATGGGCATAGGCTCCGGATTGCTTGCCCGGCCCCGCTCGTCCGTCAATCCACGGATTGTCAAAGAACCGCCCGGCCAGATCGGCGAACTCTCCGCCCAGGTCGGCGAAACTGTCCAGCACCAGCGCCCGCCCCTGCTGCCAGTCGTAGGTGCGGGGCTGGGTCGTCTCAAGCGGGGCATTGCGATCCCACTGGTCCAGCTTCGATTTGCCCAGCGCCCTGGCCTTCAGCGCATAGTAGCGGTGCGACAGTTTCGGATAGGCGGCGGCGACGGCCTCGGCCATCGCGTCTACCGACTGGCCATCGACCTCGTTCATAAGGTGACGGGCGCCGGCGGGACGGGCGAACCCGCGCCATCTGTCCTCCAGCTGTTTCTCGGCGACAACCGTGTTCAGCACCAGGGCCAAGGTCGGCACGCGTGCGGCCAAGGCCACATTCAGCCCCTCCGCCGCCGCCTTGCGCATCTCCGGTTTAGGATCGCTGAGCTGATTCAGCGCCTCGGCCAGAGTCAGGCTGTCCTTGCCCGCCTCGACCCGCAGCGCGGCCAGGGTCTCGTCGAACAGCCGCGGCCATTGCGCGGAAATCGGTATCCGCTCGGCGATGAAGGTCTCCATCTGCTGCGACAGTTCGTGCGGCTTGTTCGCCCGCACCCGGCGCAGCCAGGGCCGGAACCGCGCTGCCTCGGCATGGGCCGCCAGCGCCGCCTCGATCTCCGTCTCCTCCAGCTGATTGATCTCAAGCGTCAGCCAGACGGTCGGGCTGACGATGGCGGTCGTCTTCTCGCGGATATCGGCCTCGAACCCTTGGGCCGCCGCATCGTTCCGCGCCGTCGATGCGGCCAGAAACGCAAAGGCCCCCAGTCCGCCCAGGGCATCGCTGGCCCGCTCGTACAGATCAATCGCCTTGGCCAGAGTCGCCCCCAGCGCCACGGCATCGCCCCGCTGTTTCAACATTCGGCCCTGCAAGCCGTTCAGCTCGGCAAGTGCTGACCGCGCGGCCTCCAGATCGACCGCGATCCTCGCGTCCTCACGCGAGCGGTATAGATCGGACAGATCCCACAGCGGCGGCTGGGTCGGATCGACGGGCTGGGGCGGGGCTTTGAAGGGCGCGTTCATGGGCATCAGTAGTGGGCACGCAGGGCCTACGGCGCAACCGTCGCGCCGCGAGCCGAATGTCGCTAGAAGGCCGCGGATGCCCAACACCACTCCCACCCTGCGCCCGCTGTTCGTCACCCAGGTCTATGAGGCCAGCCTCGCCACCACGCCGGGGTTCGAGGATTTCAACGCCGCCCTGGCCGAGGCCGTCCGGTCGCTGTCGGTCGAGGACGGCGCGGGCCGGGCCTGGTGCAAGGCCCACGGCTACCGGGGCTACACCTCCTATGGCTCCCTGAACGACCTGCCCCAGCGGATGCCGGAGTTCGCGGAGCTGAAACGGCATCTGGACAGGCACGCCATCGCCTATGCTCGCGCGCTGAATTTCGATCTGGCCCGGAAGCCTCGGCTGGACAATCTGTGGGTCAATATCCTCAAGCCCGGCGGCGGCCATTCCGGCCATATCCACCCCCACGCCTTCCTGAGCGGTACCGTCTATGTCGAGGTGCCCGACGGGGCCTCGGCCCTGAAACTGGAAGACCCGCGCCTGCCGATGATGATGGCCCGTCCTGGCGTCCGGTCCGACGCGCCGGATGCGGAAAAGCCGTTCGTCTATCTGGCTCCGCAGTCCGGGACGGTGCTGATGTGGGAAAGCTGGCTGAGGCACGAGGTCCCACCGAACGCGGCCAGGGCCGAGCGGATTTCGATCAGTTTCAACTATGCCTGAGCCATCGACCTGTCACCCCGGCGTCGTCCTGATCACTGGAGCCGCGTCCGGGATCGGCGAGGCGACGGCGCGGCACCTGGCTGACGACGGGGCAACGGCGCTGATTCTGATGGACAAGGACGAAGCCCGGCTGAATGCTTTGGGCGACGACCTTGAAAGCTGCGGCATCGCCTTGATGCTGTGTCGTCAGGACGTGGCCAGCGAAGCCTCCTGGGACAATGTGGAGCATGGCGTCCGGCATCATTGGGGCGGGCTGGACGGCATCGTCGTCAATGCCGGGATTTCCGACGCCGGCCCGATCGCCGACCTTTCGTTCGAGGCATGGCGGCGGGTGCTGTCGGTCAATCTGGACGGGGCCTTTCTGAGCCTGCGCGCCGGGATGCGGTTGTTGCGCGACGGCGGGGCGGCGGTGGTTGTCTCCTCGGCCTCGGCGATCAAGGCCGAGCCCGGCGTCGGGGCCTATGGCGCGTCCAAGGCCGCCGTGCTGCAACTGGCGAAGGTGGCGGCCAAGGAAGGCGCAGCGCGTGGCGTTCGGGTCAATGCCATCCTGCCCGGCGGGGTCGAGACGCCGATCTGGCGCGGCATGGCCTTCTTCGACGACCTGGTCGCGGAGACCGGCTCGGAACAGGCTGCCTTCGAGCGTATGGCCGGGTTCGCCACCCCGCTCGGCCGTTATGCAAAGCCCGAGGAGATCGCGGGGCAGATCGCCTTCCTGCTTTCGGATGCCGCGCGTTCGATCACCGGGGCTGGCCTGGTCGTCGACGGCGGCTACACCCTGTGACGACTGGTGTGTAACCTTCGGCGCACTTTCGCCGAACGGGGCCCTACGTGACCGACCGTGAAGCCCATCTCAAAGCCCTGATGCTGCGCGGCCTCGACGGTGACGCCACGGCCTGGCGCGTGCTGCTGAGCGACATGGGCGCGCATCTGCGGCCATTCTTCGCACGGCGCCTCTTCAACGGCGGGGCCGATGCGGAGGATCTGGTGCAGGAGACCCTGATCGCCATCCACGCCAAGCGCGCCACCTGGGATCGGCATCAGCCCTTCACCGCCTGGGCCTTCGCCATCGCCCGCCACAAGCTGATCGACCACCTGCGCCGCCAGGGTCGACGCCCGACCCATCCGATCGACGAGGCCGCCGACCTGTTCGCCGACCACACGGTGGAGGACGGTGCCACCCAGGCCGACCTGTCGCGGTGTCTGGCCCTGCTGCCCGCACGCCAGCGCCGTTTGATTGAGGACGTCCGTCTGCGCGGCCTGACCGTCGCCGAGGCGGCCGCCAACCACGGCTATTCCCTGACCGCCGCCAAGGTCAGCATCCATCGCTCCATGAAATCCCTCACCGCCCGCTTCGCCCCAAATGCTGCTGGAGCCGACACCGCCGGAAACACCTCCCATGAAGACTGATGACCTGATCCAGGCCCTGGCCGTCGACCTGCCGGCGCGCCGCCCCCACCGGATTGAGCGCCGCATCCTGCTGACCCTGATCCCCGCCGGTCTGCTGGTGCTGGCGGGCGTCGGCCTGTGGCTGGGGTTCCGCGGCGACCTGTCGGACGCGATGATCGGTTCGACCTTCTGGGCCAAGGCCGGTTTCACCGCCGCCCTGGCCGCGACCGGGTTCTGGCTGCTGTCTCGGTTGGGACGACCGGGGGCCAGCGTCGTCGCGCCACTCATCGCTCTGGCGGCCCTGCTGACCGGTGTCGCGGGACTGGCCATCCACGAACTGACCTCGATGCCGATACCAGAGCGGATGCCGGCCCTGATGGGCGACAGCGCCCGCGCCTGCGCCCCCTATATTCTGCTGCTCAGCGCCCTGGCCGCACCGTTCGTCTTCTGGTCGGCCAAGGCCTTCGCCCCGACCCGCCCGACCCTGGCCGGCGCCGCCGCGGGCCTGCTGACCGCAGGCCTGGCGACGACGCTGTACGGCCTGCACTGTCCTGAGCATACGGCCAGCTTCGTCGCCGTCTGGTACCTGATGGGCATCGGTCTGGCGGTCGTCGCAGGGGCCGCGATCGGACGTTTCTTTTTTCGCTGGTAAGCCAATCTTGGCGATCGACGATCTCAGATCGCGATCATTGTCCGGATCGCGGCGGCGGCCTGGCTTCGATCGCCCAGCGACAGCCGACCGATTCGCCGCGCGATCAGCCGGTTGTCGAGGGTAAACAGCTTCATTCGGACGACACAGGACATCCTCAATCCCGCTTCGTCCAGATCCTGCAACGGCGTATCACCAGGCCTCTCGCCGCCCGACGCTGTGGTGATCATCGCCAGAAGCGTATCGCCTTCGTCCTCGTTCGATCGGACCGACGAGATCACGAGCGCGGGTCTGACCTTCGACACAGGCATGTCGGTGAATGGAAACGGAACGACGACGATATCGCCCGCTTCACAGATCATCGAAGGCCGCCGCGTCCTCGGCTGTGTTCCATTCACCCAGCGTGGTTTCCAGTGACCTGAGATGGTTCCAGTCCAACGGCTCGGCCTTGCTGATGCGCACATCGCCTCCATCGATGCAGTACGCCAAGGTGTCGCCCGGTCCCACCCGCAAGGCCTCGCGCACTTCACGAGGCACCGTCGTTTGGGATTTTGACGTGATCTTCGCGAAATGCAGGCCCATGCCGCTTCCTTACTGCCTTACCGACAGAAAGTCGATCCATGCGATGCGCCTTCCGGGTTTGCCCTTGCCGTCCCCAGTCGCTACATCGTCGCGCACCCCCAGCACCACATTCAGGACGCATCGCACCTCATGGCGCAGCAATACATCTTTCAGATGCAGGGCCTGACCAAGGCCTTTCCCGGCGGCAAGAAGATCTTCGAGAACATCTGGCTGAGCTTCTATTCCGACGCCAAGATCGGCGTGGTCGGCGTCAACGGCTCGGGCAAGTCCACCCTGCTCAAGATCATGGCCGGGCTGGACAAGGAGTTCAACGGCGAGGCCAAGGCCGCAGACGGGGTCAAGCGCGGCTATCTGGAACAGGAACCCCACCTCGACGACAGCCTGAACGTGCGCCAGAACGTCGAGGCCTGGTGCGAGGAGAAACAGTGGGTCAACCGTTTCAACGAGGTCGCGGGCGAGCTCGGCGAAAACTATACCGACGAGCTGATGGAGGAAATGACCGCCCTCCAGGAGAAGATCGACGCCGGCGACGTCTGGGACATCGACAGCCGTATCGAGATGGCCATGGACGCCCTGCGCTGTCCGCCCGATGACTGGGAAACGACAAATCTGTCCGGTGGCGAGAAACGCCGCGTGGCCCTGGCCCGGCTGCTGCTGTCCAAGCCCGACATGCTGCTGCTCGACGAACCGACCAACCATCTGGACGCCGAAAGCGTCGCCTGGTTGCAGCATCACCTGGAGGCCTTCCCCGGCTGCGTCATCCTAGTGACCCACGACCGCTACTTCCTGGACCTGGTGACCAAATGGACGCTGGAGCTGGACCGCGGCAAAGGCCATCCGCACGAGGGCAACTATTCCAGCTGGCTGGAGGCCAAGACAAAGCGGGTTGTGCAGGAGCAATCCGAATCCGAAGCTCGCCAGCGCGCCCTGACCCGCGAACTGGAATGGGTCCGCTCGGGCGCCAAGGCCCGTCAGGCCAAGTCCAAGGCTCGTCTGGCCGCCTATGAGAAGATGGTCGCCGAGCAGGAGGGCATGCGCGGAGCGCAGACCCACGCCGTCATCCAGATCCCGCCCGGCCCGCGCCTGGGCAATGTGGTTCTGGAGGTCGAGGGGCTGCAAAAGTCCTATGGCGACAAGGTCCTGTTCGACAACCTGACCTTCAAACTGCCGCCCAACGGCATCGTCGGGGTGATCGGCCCGAACGGCGCGGGCAAGTCCACGATGTTCAAGCTGATCACCGGCCAGGAACAGCCCGATGGCGGCACGATCAAGGTCGGCGAGACGGTCAAACTGGCCTATGTCGACCAGTCGCGTGATGACCTGAAGCCGGACGAGACCATCTGGCAGGCGATCAGCGGTGGCACCGACGTGATGATGGTCGGCAAACGCGAGATCAACACCCGCGCCTATGTCGGCAGCTTCAACTTCAAGGGCGGCGACCAGCAGAAGAAGGTGGGACAGCTCTCCGGGGGTGAACGAAATCGCGTCCACCTGGCCAAGACCCTGGCGACCGGCGGCAATCTGATCCTGCTGGACGAACCGACCAACGACCTGGACATCGAGACGCTGCAGAACCTGGAAGAGGCGCTGGAGGAGTTCGCGGGCTGCGCCGTGGTCATCTCCCACGACCGCTGGTTCCTGGACCGCCTGGCCACCCACATCCTGGCCTTCGAGGGCGACAGCCACGTCGAATGGTTCGAGGGAAACTTTGAAGCCTACGAAGAAGACAAGAAGCGCCGCCTGGGCACCGACGCCCTGATCCCGCACCGGATCAAGTTCCAGAAATTCGGGCGATGACACAAAGCGGTATTCAGATCACCAACCGCCGCTTCTGCAGTCTGCACAGATAGCCTAGCGTCAGAGCCATGAAACGAATCCTCACCGCCCTCGCCGCGACGGCCATGCTCTCGGCCTGCGCCACCGCAAATGTCGAGCCCGTCACGATTGCCCCCGTCGGCCCAGGCACTCAGGAAGGCTGGGAGGCTGGCCAGGCTGCCTATCTGGCCTGGAACGGTGCCCGCAAGGGGTGGACCACGACGGCGTCCGGTCTTCAGTATCGTCGCGAAGGCAAGGCGAACCCCGCCGGTGCCCAACCCGCCGCCACCGATACCGTGCAGGTCCACTATCAGGGCACCTTCATCGACAATCGCGAGTTCGACAGCTCGTACAGCCGAGGTGAACCGGCAACGTTCCCGCTTAACCGCGTCATCGGTGGATGGACCGAGGGTGTGGCCTTGATGCGCGAGGGCGAGACCTATCAGTTCGTGATCCCCGCCGATCTCGCCTATGGCTCACGCTGGGTCGGGGGTGAGATTCCTCCGAACTCGGTGCTGAAGTTCAAGGTCGAGTTGATCGACGTCAACCCGGCGGGCTGAGGCCTTAGCCGCAGTCGACCTTTTCGATGCGACCCGTCGCCTGATCGAAGCGCACATTGAGCCGGTCTGGACGATAATCGCGCGTCGTCGGGCAGGTCGTGCAGACCATGCGCACGTTCTTGTCGGGCGCGAATGTGACCGCTCCGACGTGGCTGCCAATCAGCGATTGCGCGTCGGCCGCATTGCAGGCCTGAGGGCCGGGCGGCGGCACCGGTTCCGGCGGCATGGCGCAGCCGGACACCAGAACCAGCGCACCAAATCCGAGGATCATCCGCATTTGATCTGGCGGATCACGCCCGTCTGCTGATCGAACAGGATGTTCAGCCGGTTCGGGTTGAAATCCATCGTCACCGGGCAGGTGGTGCAGGTCACCCGCCACGTCTCGCCCGCAGGCGGCGTCGGCAGTTCGGACCGGTTTCGGCCCACCCAGGTCTGATATTGGTCCAGCTTGCACTGACCGGCGTCGGCGATCGGCGGGGTCATCGGCGAGCCGCTCCCGCCGTCCTCCATTGGTGCACAGGCTGCGGCAGCGGCGAGGCCGGCCATGGCCAGAATCGTGTGAGCCATCTTCATGATCGCATCTCCCTTGTCGGCTAGCCGCAGCGCACCTGCTCGACCAGATCGGTTTCGGCATTAAAGAAGAAATTCAACCGGTAAGCCGAGAATTCTTCCGTCACCGGACAGGTTGTGCAGACCACCCGCCGGTTGACTACCTCTACAGGAACGGGGATTTCAGTCCTCGGTTTCCCGACCAGATGCTGAAAGTCGCGCGCCTTGCACAGGTCGGCGTCGGCGTCCGGCATGCGGCTACCGACCGGCTGCGTCTCCTCTGCCAGCTCGACGGCGGCGGGTGCCGGGGCCTCGGCGGCAGGCGTGGAACAGGCCGGAAGCAGCAGCGCCGCGATCAGGCCGCCTTTTCCCAGCGCCCCTCGTCCGACTGTTTCCAGTAGGCGAGGTTGGCCCCCTGCCCCTTCAGCGCCTTCCAGCGTTCGCGCGCATGATGCAGCGCGGTCTCGTCGCGTCCGTCGAAGATGATGAAGCATCGTTCGTATCCTTGCGTTGGACCCATCTCAGACTGATCCACGATGAACAGCGCCTGAGCACCATTCGGGTTCTCGCCCATCTGGCTCAGCAGGATCGGCTGACGCTCCGCATGATCCTCGCCCGCGCGGCCATGGGCCAGGAAGCTGTCGTCGCGATAGGTCCACAGCCGTTCGTCGATCTCGTCCAGCTGCCCGGCGTCGCCGACCCGGACCAGTGCCCGCCAGCCCCGCTGCATCGTCTTGTCCAGCAGTTCGGGCAGCACCTGATCCAGCGTCGACCGCTCCAGGTGGTAGAACCAGATTTCCGTGCCGCCCTCTGACATCAGGACTCGTAGAAGTCCGCCACCATGCGATCCAGCATCCGGACGCCATAGCCGACCGGCCCGTTCGGCACCGTCGGACGCTTGGACTCATTGACCCAGGCGGTCGGCGCGATGTCGATGTGGGCCCAGGGCACCTCGTTCACGAACCGCTGGAGGAACAGGGCGGCGGTGATGGAGCCGGCGTCGCGACCGGCGGAATTGCGCATGTCGGCCTGTTTGGAGTCCATGATCTTGTCGTACTGAGGCGGCATCGGCATGCGCCAGACGTTGTCCCCGACTTTGGGGGCCGCCGCCAGGATATTGCCCGCGACCTCGTCGCTGTTTGAGAACACGCCCGCGTAATCCAGGCCCAGAGCGACGATCATCGCCCCGGTCAGGGTCGCCAGATCGATCATGAATTTCGGCTTGAACCGGTCCTGCGTGTACCAGAGGGCGTCGCCCAGAACGAGCCGCCCCTCGGCGTCGGTATTGATGATCTCGCACGTCTGGCCCGACATGGAGGTGACGATGTCGCCCGGACGCTGGGCATTGCCGTCCGGCATGTTCTCGACCAGGCCCAGCACACCGACCGCGTTCACCTTGGCCTTGCGACCCGCCAGCGCGTGCATCAGGCCCGCGACCGCTGCGGCACCGCCCATGTCCCAGATCATGTCCTCCATGCCCTGGGCCGGCTTGATCGAGATGCCGCCGGTGTCGAAACAGACGCCCTTGCCGACGAAGGCGATCGGCGGGTCGCCTTCGTTGCCGCCGTGCCACTGGATAACGGCTAGCTGGCTTTCACGCACCGATCCCTGACCGACGCCCAGCAGCATGCCCATGCCCAGCTTGGCCATCTCGGCCTCGCCCAGGATCTCGACCTTCAGGCCCAGCCTTTCCAGCTCCTTGACCCGGCGGGCGAACTCGGCCGGATACAGGACGTTGGCGGGTTCGGCGACCAGATCGCGCGAGAAATAGACGGCATCGGCCACCGCCGACATCGGCTCGAACGCGGCCTGGGCCGCGCGGATGTCGGACGTCACGATCCGTGTGGTGGTGACCGAGGCGATCTTGTCCGGCTTCTGCTTGGTCAGATACTTATCGAACCGATAGGCCGCCAGACGCGCCGCAAAACCGGCCCGCGCCGCCTGCTTCGGGCTCAGATGACCCAGTTCCAGCGTCAGGGTCTCGGCCCCCGACAGACGCACGGCCTGGAACGCTGTCCCCGCCGCCGTCTCGATGGCCAGATCGTCGAACTTGGCCGCATCGCCCGCCCCGACCAGCAGGACCGAATCAGCTTCCACCCCGACCGGTGCCGCCACCAGATGGCTGGACGAGCCCGCGCCCGTGAACCGGCTCTTGCCCATCGCCCGGGTCAGGGCACCCGATGTCGCCGCATCGTGGTCCCCGCCGTTTCCAGCCAGCACCCGGCCCTCATGGACCAGCAGGGCGACGATCTCGGCAGGGCCCGCCTGGGCGACGAATTCGATCTTCATGGATTTACGGACTCCGCCGGGGTGATCCCCGGTCCTTGGCACTGAGGGTTAAAGAGCGCGCGGTTGTCCCCGGCGCGCCCGGATGTGTATTAGATGCTCTCCTACGCCTCCGCCCGCAACCGGGCCAATTCATTCCCTGTATGACCCTGATCCAAGGCTATCTTTTCCGGCAGGTCGGCCTTCCCATCCTGGCGGCCTGCGCGGCCTTGGCCGGAATCGGTCTGCTGAGCCAGAGCCTGGATCAGCTGGAGGTCATCGTCGAACGGGGCCAGAGCGTCTGGGTCATGGTACGGCTGACGCTGCTGGCCGTCCCGCAGTTGCTGGCCGTCATCCTGCCGATCGGCCTGTTCGTGGGGGCCCTCATCGCCCTGACGCGGCTACAGCGAGAACAGGAGCTGACCGCCGCCTTCGCCAGCGGGATGAAGCGCTGGTCGGTGATCGCGCCGATGGCCTGGCTGGCAACGATCGTGGCCGTGATCGCACTGATGACCACCGCCATCGTCCAGCCCTGGGCGCAACAGGCGGCACGCGATCAGGCCTTCGAGATCCGCACCGACCTGGCCGCCCTGCTGGTCGAGGAGGGCCGGTTCGTTCAGGGGCCGGATGGTCTGACCGTCTATGTCCAGCAGATCGAGCAGAGCGGCTTGCTGAAGAATATTTTCGTCTATCTGGAGGATGGCGACAAGGTCACGACCTGGGACGCCGCCGAGGCCCGGTTCGAGCGGGTCGATGGCGAGCCTTTCCTGACCTTGACCAACGGCTCGGGGCAGGAGTTCTCGTCGAACGGCGTGCTGAACCAATTCTCGTTCGGCCGCTATCCCTTCCCCCTGGCCGCCTTCACCGACACCGACGACACCGTCAGCTACAAGCCGGCCGACCTGTATCTGCCGACACTGTTCAACCCGACCGCCCGGCAGATCGCCGACAGCGGATCGCGCGGCGAACTGCTGGCCGAGGCCCATTCGCGGCTGTCCTCGCCGCTGTATGCTTTCGTGGCCATGGCGATGGCTCTGGCGGCGATCCTGGGCGGATCGTTCAGCCGCACCGGTTATGGGGGACGCATTGCAAAGGCGGCGGCCTTCTTCCTGCTAGTCCGGATCGCTGGATACGGACTAGTGCCGGTCAGTGCCTGGAACGGCTGGGTCAATGCCTTGCAGTACATCCTGCCGATCGTGGCCACCGGCCTGTCGGTACGGGTTCTCTTCCGAGCCCTGAAGCCCCACCGACGGGCACGCGGGCCTCTGGCCCAGTTGAAGGCGCGGTTCGCATGAGCCGCATCGCGTTGCGCTCCGTCGATCTGCCGGTCCCCGCCCTGCGGCTGGGGCGGATCGAACGCTATGTGCTTATCCAACAGATCCGGTCGCTGGGCATCGCCCTGGCCGTCATCGCCGCCCTGGTCATGCTGATCGACTTCGTGGAAATTTCGCGCGGCCTGGGGTCCGACACCGACCTGTCGGGTCTGCGCGTCTTTGGCCTGATGCTGCTGAAGTCGCCCGCCGTCATCGTGCAGCTTCTGCCTTTCGTCTTCCTGTTCGGCACCCTGTCGGCCTTCGTCGGGCTGAACCGGCGCAGCGAGCTTATCGCCATGCGGGCGGCGGGGGTCTCGGCCTGGCGGTTCGTCCTGCCGGCCGCCGGATGCGCCCTGGTGCTGGGCATCCTGACCGTGACCGTCATCGGTCCCGTCGCCGCCTCCGCCGACGGCCTGTTCCAGCGCGAACGCCAGCGCATCTCCGGCTCGGTCATGTCCACCGACGCGCCCGAGGCCATCTGGCTGCGCGAAGGCCAGGACCAGCGCCAGATCGTCATCCGCGCCGCCCGTCAGGATCAGGCCAACGCCCGCCTGCTGGACGTCAGCTTCTTCATCTACACCACCGACGAAGAGGGTCGCCGGACCTTCAGCGAACGGATCGACGCCGCGACGGCCAGCCTGTCGAACGGTTTCTGGCGCCTGACCGACGCACGCGGAGCCCAGACGGGCCAGCGGGCGGTGACCTATGCCACCCTCGACCTGCCCTCCAGCCTGGCTGATGCCGAGGCGTTCGACCGGTTCGCGCGACCGCAATCGACGCCCTTCTGGTCCTTGCCCGGCCAGATCCAGCGGATCACCGACGCGGGGTTCTCATCCACCGCCTACCGTCTGCGGCTGCAACAGTTGCTCGCCACGCCGCTGATGTTCGCGGCCATGTCGATCCTGGCGGCGGCGTTTTCGCTGCGCCTGATGCGGCTGGGCGATCTGGCCAAGATGGCGGTCGCAGCCGTCGTGCTGGGCTTCGCCTTCTTCTTCGTGAACCAGTTCTCGGCGGCGATGGGTTCTGCGGAGGTGGTGCCGCCGTTCCTGGCGGCCTGGTTGCCGCCGATCCTGACGGCCCTCGCCGCCTTCACCTTGCTGTTCTATACCGAAGACGGCTAAGCGGTCGGGACACCGGGGGGCCTCGGCGGGAACGGAACCAGTTTGCATGACGCGTGATCGCAGCGCCCCCTCGGTACAGGGTTTTCGTGCCCGGCTCCTGACCGGTGCGGCCCTGATCGCCTGTGCGCCTCTGATGATGGTCGGCACCGCGTCGGCCCAGACGACCTCCTTGCCCGGCCCCATGCCGCCCGCACCCGCCATCACGCCCCAGCCGATCGGAGCCGACGGCCTGACGCCCGATGCCGTCTATATCGATGCCGCCAATGCCACCCGGAGCGGCGACATCGTCTCGGCCCAAGGCACCCCCGGCGCGCGCGTCCTTGCCCGGTTCCGCGACAACACCCTGCGTGCCGGAGAGGTCACCTATGACCTGCGCCAGCGCCTGGCCACCGCCGACGATCAGGTCGAGCTAGTCGGGGCGGCGGGCGACGTCGTCTATGCCAGCCATCTGGAACTGGACGCCGATCTGAAGGCGGGCGTCGCCGTCGATCTGGCCACCCGCCTGGCCGACGGGTCCAGCCTGATGGCCGCGACGGCCGTGCGTCGCTCGCTGAAGGTCAACGAGCTCAACTACGTCATCTATACGCCCTGCCCGATCTGCGACGACGAAGGCAATCCGAAGACGCCGTCGATCTCGATCCAGGCCGAGAAGGCCGTCCAGGACGAGGAACTGCGCGCCATCCTGTTCCGCAACGCCGTGATCAAGGTCGGCGGAGTGCCGGTCTTCTTCCTGCCGGCCTTCGCCGTGCCCGATCCGACGGTCGAGCGGGCCTCGGGCTTCCTGGTGCCCGACATAAACTATGACGAAGGCCGTGGCGTCTCGGTTGAGGTGCCCTATCTGCTGGTCGTCTCCCCGTCAGAGGACTGGCTGATCAGCCCCCAGATCAACACCGGCGTCGCCCCCTTGCTGAACCTGCAATGGCGGCGGCGTTTCCCGACCGGCACGATCGTCGCGCGCGGCGGCTATACCTACGCCCAGAATTTCGGCGATTTCGACCTGGATGGCGACGGCGATGCCGAGACCAATGTCGATTTCGGCGACGAGACCAGCCGCAGCTATTTTCTCTCGCACGGCCGGTTCGATCCGGACGGCCCCTGGCGCTGGGGCTTCACGGCCGAGCGGACATCGGACAAGACCCTGTTCGACCGCTACGACATTGATGATCCCTACCAGGACAACGGCCTGTATTATGGCGACCAGCGTCGCCTGATCAGCCAGCTCTATGCCGAACGCCAGACCGCCCGGTCCTATTTCTCGATCGCGGCCTTCGCATTCCAGAGTCTGCGCGTCACCCGGTTCGACGACGTCACTGCCGCCCTGAACGTGTTCGAGGACGACGCCACCCTGCCGTTCGTGGCCCCGCTGATCGACTACCGGTACGAGCCGCGTCAGAAGATTTTCGGCGGTCGTCTGCGCTTCCACGGTTCGGCCGCCTCGCTGTATCGCCAGGATTTCGTCGGAGCGCCCATCCTGCGGCCTGAAGTCATTCCAACCGGTCCGACCGCCGATCTGGCCGGTGTGGACAGTCGTCGCGTCACCGCCCAGGCCGAATGGCGCCGTACGCTGATTTCCGACGCCGGCATCCGCTACGAACCCTTCGTCGACATCCGCTACGACCTGTATTCGGTGTCCGACCTGCCCGATTTCCTGGGCCAGGAAGACGACGTCATCACGCGCGGTCGCGCGACCGCCGGTCTGGATGTCAGCTACCCCCTGATCCGCCGCCTCAGCGCCACCTCGGACCTGATCGTCGAGCCCCTGGCCCAGATTTCGGTGTCGAACGATTCGGACGTCGATGCCCGCATCCCGATCGAGGACACCCAGACCTTCGAGCTCGACGAAAGCTCCCTGTTCCGTATCGATCGCCTGCCCGGCTATGACCTTTACGAGGGCGGCGCGCGCTTCACGGCGGGGGCCCGCACCACCCTGCGCTGGGAGGGCGGGCGCAGCGCCAGCCTGTTCGTGGGCCGCAGCATGCGGGCCGACGACGACCCTACCTTCCGCTTCCCGATCCCGGATGCGCCGACCCAGCTCTACGATCCGGCGGGTCTGGCGTCCCAGACGTCAGACTGGGTCGTCCAGGGGACTTTCGCGCCGTCCGATGCCATCCGTGGCTGGGGTCATGCGACGGTCGACGGGTCTGGCGACATACGTCGAGCCGAGGCTACGGTCGATGCACGCTGGGGCCGGCGCAACCTGGCTGCCGTCAGCTATATCATCGACCGGTCCAATCCGGTGGATGGCCCGCTGAACCGGAACTATGAGTTCGTTCAGCTGGCGGGCCAGCAGTTTGTCTATGGAAACTGGGGCATCGCCGTCACCGGCATCGCCGATCTGGAGCGCGATCTGATCACCCGCTCGGAGGTCGGCCTGCTGTTTGACGACGACTGTTTGCGGTTCGAACTGGGCTTCCGGCGCGACAACACCCGCGTCCGTCCCTCCGGCCCTTCGGAAGGCCTCTATGTGCGTCTAAACCTAGCCACTTTTGGAGGGTCAGGTTATGGGGCGGGTGGCGCGCGTTGAGCGGGCCGCTTGACGGGGTGTGGCCTCCCCGCCGTCGGGACCGCGACCACGCCACCTTAGGGAACTCAGGATTGACCATGCGTTTGTTTCGTTGCTCGACCGGCGTCGCCATGGCCGCGCTCATGGCGGGCAGTGCTGTTGCCCAGACGGCACCCGCCGCCCAGGCTCCGTCGGCTCAAACACCGGCGGCTCAGGCCCAAGGCCCGGCAGCAGCAGCTCCTGCCCGTCCCGCCCCGCAGTTCAAACTCGCCGACGGCATCATCGCCACGGTCAATGACCAGGTCATAACCGGCTTCGACCTGCGTCAGCGGATGCTGTCGATCATCGCCATGAGCCAGGTCCAGCCGACCGATGAGAATATCCCCGCCATTCAGCAGCAGGCCTTGGCTGCGCTGATCGAGGAACGTCTCCAGGCCCAGGAAATCGCCAACTACGAAGACCTGAAGATCACCGACGAAGAGGTCGATCGCGAGATCGCCGACATGGCCCAACAGGCCGGGACCACCGCCGAACAGTATATGGCCTTCCTCGAACAGGGCGGCATCCGGCGCAGCAACATGCGCGAACAACTGCGCACCGAGATCGGCTGGCGCGCCCTTGTCGGCGGCCGATTCAACAGCCGCTCGGCCGTTTCCCGCGCCCAAGTCGAACAGGCAATGCGTCAACTCAATGAGGCCGCCGCCAAGCCGCAGTATCTGATCGGCGAAATCTATCTGGAGTCCGCCAGGGTCGGTGGCCAGCAGGCCGCTCTGGATGGGGCCCGCCAGCTGATCGCCCAGCTGCAACAGGGCGCACCGTTCCAGGCCGTCGCCCGCCAGTTCTCGGCTGCGCCGTCCGCCTCCGCCCGCATCCCCGGCGATGCAGGATGGATCGTTCAGGGCACGGTCCAGCCCGCACTGCAGACCGCGCTCGACGCCCTGCAGGTCGGTCAGCTGTCGCAGCCGATCCCGGTCGAGGGTGGCGTCTACATCATCTATATGCGGGACAAGCGCACCGGAGCCGACACCAATCTGGTCGCCCTGAAACAGGTCATGGTCGAGGTACCGCAGGATGCGCCCGCCGAGACCGTCGCCGCCGCCACCGCCCGTCTTCAGACCATCCAGCCCCAGTTGACCTGCGACAACATCCTGCAACGCGCGACCTCGGAACAGGGGCTGCTCGGCTCCGACCTGGGCGAAAGCGACATCGCCAATCTGGCCCCGCAGTTCCAGACTGTAGCCCAGACCGCCGCCGTCGGCACGGTCAGCGCGCCCGTCCGCACGCCTCTGGGCGTCCACCTGCTGGCCGTCTGCGGCAAGCGCACGGGCGGGCCCGATGCGCCGACCTTCCAGCAGGTCGAGGGCCGTCTGCGGAACCAGAACCTGGCCAACCTCGCTCGTCGCTACATCCGCGACCTGCGTGCCGATGCCCTGATCGAGCTGAAACAATAGTGACCCCGGCGGCCCCGCAGCCGCTGATCCTCAGCCTCGGCGAACCAGCCGGGGTCGGTCCCGAAATCGTCGCCAAGGCCTGGTCCGCGCTGCGCGAGACCGCTCACGCCTTCGCCGTCATCGGCGACGCCCGCTTGCTGTCCGCGCAAGGCATCGCGGTCACAGAGGTGCTGTCGGCGTCAGAAGCCCGTCCGGCCTTCACCAGCGCCCTGCCCGTCATCCACCATCCGACGCCCGCGCCTGTCACCATCGGGCGTCCCGACCCCGCCAATGCCGGGACCGTCGCCGACTGGATCGAGCGCGGCGTCGACATGGTCCTTTCGAACGAGGCGTCCGGCCTGGTCACCGCCCCCATCGCCAAGGCTCCGCTGTACGCAGCCGGTTTTCGCTTCCCGGGCCATACCGAATTCATCGCCGAACTGACCGCCGATGCACCCTTGAGGGGCACGCGAGGACCGGTCATGATGCTGACGGCCCGGAACCTGCGCGCCTGTCTGGTCACCATCCATGTCCCGCTGGATCAGGTGCCCGAACTGGTCACGGTCGAGCGCGTCTGCCGCACCGCCCGCGTCGTCCACGAATCGATGAAGCGCGATTTCGGCATCGTCCGCCCCCGCCTGGCCCTTGCCGCCCTGAATCCCCACGCGGGTGAAGGCGGCGCGCTCGGCCTTCAGGAGATCGAAGTGTTACGCCCTGCCGTGGAGGCCCTGCGGATGGAAGGCATCACCATCACCGACCCCCTGCCCGCAGACAGCCTGTTCCACGACGACGCACGCGAAACCTACGATGCCGCCATCTGCCTGTACCACGATCAGGCCCTCATTCCGGTCAAGACCCTCGACTTCTGGGGCGGGGTCAATGCGACCCTGGGCCTGCCCATCGTCCGCACCTCGCCCGACCACGGGACGGGTTTCGACATCGCCGGACGCGGCATCGCCCGGCCCGACAGCCTGATCGCGGCGATCCGTCTGGCGTCAGAGATGGCGGCGAACCGCGCGGGCGTCTAACAGGGTCGCGTGACCGACCTGCCCCCCCTGCGCGAATCACTCGAAGCCCATGGCCTGCTGGCCAAGAAGAGCTTCGGCCAGCATTTCCTGCTGGACCTCAACATCACCCGCAAGATCGTGCGCCTGGCCGGTCCGTTCGAGGGCCGCGCCGTCATCGAGGTCGGCCCCGGTCCCGGCGGCCTGACCCGCGCCCTGCTGGAAAGCGATGCCGGTCCGGTCGTGCTGGTAGAAAAGGATCCCCGCTTCGTCCCCCTGCTGAGCGAACTCGACACCGGCGATGGCCGCCTGACGATCGTCCAGGCCGATGCGCTGAAGGTCCATGAGGCCGATCTGGTGACAGGCCCGGCCCATCTGGTGTCGAACCTGCCCTACAACGTCGGCACCGCCCTGCTCATCAAATGGCTGACCGGGCCTTGGCTGCCGCACGCCCTGACCCTGATGTTCCAGAAGGAGGTCGCCGAGCGGATCGTGGCCAGCCCCGGAGACGACGCCTACGGGCGCCTCGCCATCATCAGCCAGGCCGTCTGCGAGGCCCGCATCGTCATGCACCTTCCCGCCGCCGCCTTCACGCCGCCGCCCAAGGTCGCCTCCGCTGTCGTGCACCTGATCCCCCACGCCCAGCGCCCCGACCCCGCCACCCTGAAACGGCTGGAGACGATCACCGCCGCCGCCTTCGGCCAGCGCCGCAAGATGCTGCGCTCCAGCCTGAAACCGGTCGGCGGCGCGGGCCTGTGCGAGGTCGCCGAGATCGACCCCGACGCCCGCGCCGAGACCATTGATCTGGCTGGGTTCCTCCGGCTGGCGGACGCCCTGAAATGAGCGGCATCGAACCCTTCCAGGCCATCGCCATCAGCCGCCTGGCCCACGCGCTGAAGGCCGAGGGCCGCAGCGTCATCCACATGGAGTTCGGCCAGCCGTCCACCGGTGCCCCGCCCGCCGCCATCGCCCGCGCGCACGCCATTCTCGACACCGAGGCCATGGGCTATTGGGAGAGCACGCCGCTCCGGCAACGCATCGCCCGCCTGTATGACGAGCGGCACGGCCTGGACATCGATCCCGACCGGATCCTGCTGACCTGCGGTGCCTCCCCGGCCCTGGTGTTGGCGCTCAGTTCACGGTTCAAGCCGGGCGACCGCATCGCCCTGGCCCGCCCCGGCTATGTCGCCTATCGCAATACGCTGAAGGCCCTGCACATGGTCCCGGTCGAGATCGACTGCGGCCCCGAGGTCCGGTTCCAGTTGACCGCCGATGCCGTTGCCGCCCTCGATCCCGCGCCCGCCGGACTGATCGTGGCCAGCCCCGCCAACCCGACCGGCACTATCATTTCCGACGCCGAGATGGCCGCCATCGCCGACATATGCCGTACACGAAACATCTCCGTCGTCTCGGACGAAATCTACCACGGCCTGTCCTACGAAGCCCCCTGCCGCTCGATGCTGGAGTTCGCTCCGGACGCCCAGGTGATCAACAGCTTCTCCAAATACTGGAGCATGGCCGGATGGCGGCTCGGCTGGCTGCTGGTGCCGCCCGACCATATCGCGACGGCAAAGGCCTATATCGGCAACCTGTTCCTGACCCCCCCGTCCCTGGCCCAGCATGCCGGCCTGATCGCCATGGACCAGCACGAGGTGCTGGATGGCCATATCTCCACCTATCGCGCCAACCGCGCCCTACTGCTGGACGCCTTGCCCTCGCTGGGTTTGGCCTCGATCGCCCCGCCGGACGGGGCCTTCTACATCTGGGCCGCCATCGCCCATCTGACCGACGACAGCCTGGCCTTCTGCGAACAGCTTCTGCGCGACACCGGCGTCGCCACCGCCCCCGGTGTCGATTTCGACCCGATCCACGGCAAGACCCACATGCGCTTCAGCTTCGCGGTGTCGACACCGGAGGTGCAGGAGGCGATCCGCCGGATGCACCCCTGGTTCGCCGCGCGCTGACTATTCTGCGGGGATGACGATCGTCTCTGCCAGGCCAGCCGGTGCCGGTCGGGCCGGTTCGACGGTCGGGTTCGATGGGTAGCCAGCCCCGTCCCACGACATGACAACACGGCCATCGGCCAATCCGCCGCCGCCGACCCCGACCACCACATCGGACCAGCCTCCCGTCCGCGTTACGGCGATCCCGATCGGGGCGCTTGAGACCGTGGCCCGCATGATCTGTCGATAGTCCGCATCTTCGGGCGTGAAGATCAGTGTCAGGCAGCCGCCGCTGCCGCAGACATCGCGCCCTTCGACATGCACGACGACTTCGTCCCGACCATCGGCATTGAGGTCGACTCTCGCCTGTCGAACCGTCGTCCCTTCGCCCGAATATTCGCTGAGGTCGGGTCCCGAGCCCTGCCCGGTCGCGCAGGCCGTCAAGCCCAGGGCCACGGCCCCCATCAACGCTCGGCTGCTCAGGCACATCACACCACCTCGTTCAAAAGCCCCGCACGGTACCCATCCACCCACACATTGCGGAACCGCCGTGACCGCTCCGCATGATAGATGTGCGCCAGTTCCGCGTAACTCCGGTCGAAGTCGTCGTTGACGAAGACATAATCGAACTCGCCGCAGTGCTCGATCTCGCCCTTGGCGTTCTGGATGCGGCGTTCGATCACGTCCTCGGAATCCTGGGACCGGGTCACCAGGCGCCGGCGCAGCTCGGCCAAGCTGGGCGGCAGGATGAAGACGCGGACCGCGTCCTCGGGGCATTTCTCGGCGATCTGGCGCGCGCCCTGCCAGTCGATGTCGAACAGCACGTCGCGGCCCTCCGACAGGGCCTTGTCGACCGGGGAGCGCGGGCTGCCGTAGCGGTTGCCGTGGACGTCTGCCCATTCCAGGAAGGCGTCAGCGTCGATGCCGCGCTGGAATTCCTCCGCCGAGACGAAATGATAATCGCGGTCCGCCACCTCGCCCGGCCGGATGCCGCGCGTGGTCATCGAGACCGACAGCTCCAGCCCGCCGTGGTCGGCCATCAGCCGGCGACACAGGCTGGTCTTGCCCGCGCCCGAGGGGCTGGCGACGATCAGCAGGACACCCCGGCGGGGCGTGTGGTTATTCGACATTCTGGACTTGCTCTCGCAGCTGCTCGATCACCGCCTTGAGGTCGAGCCCCACGGCGGTCAGCGGCGTCGTAGCCGATTTCGAGCACAGTGTGTTCGCCTCGCGCATGAATTCCTGCATCAGGAAGTCCAGCTTGCGCCCCGAGGGCGGCTGATCCAGCAGGGTCCGCGCCGAGGCGACGTGCGCCGTCAGTCGATCCAGCTCCTCGCGCACGTCGGCCCTGGTCGCCAGCGCCGCCGCTTCCAGGAACACCCGCTCCTCCAGCCCCGGCGCGTCGGGGGCCAGTTCGGTCATGCGCCGCGTGAACCGGTCGCGGATCGCCGTGGTCTGGGCACCCGCTTCGGTCTCGGCCGAGGCCACCAGCGCCTCGATCCGGTCGATGAAGTCGGTGATCACGGGCCGCAGCTGTTGGCCCTCCCGCTCGCGAGAGACCTTCAGCGCGTCCAGCGCCTGGTCCAGCGTCGCCGAAATGGCCGCCTCGATCGCGGCGCGGGCCTCAGCGTCATCCTCGTCGTCCGGGGTGTCCAGCACCCCGCGCAGGCCCAGCAAGCCGTCGGCGGACGGCGGCGTGGCACCTTCCTCGGCCAGGGCATTGGCCAGTTTCAGATACTGGTCCAGCACCGCCTGATTGATCCGTAATCCACCCGCCGCCGCATCGGCTCGCTTGGCCTGCACCCCGATCGTCACCTGACCCCGGCTGAGCCGCGCCTGCGCCGCCGCCTTGGCGAGGCGTTCGAGATTGTCGAACCCCGGCGGTCCCCGGAACCGGACCTCCAGATTGCGCCCATTGACCGACCGCGCCTCGATCGTCCAGCTCCAGCCATCCAGGGCCCCGTCGGCCCGCCCGAAGCCGGTCATGCCCGAGAGCAGGCTCATTGCGCGGCCGGAGCGGGCGTCGTGGCCGTCGGCGCGCGCGGCGTCAGTGTGCCGGGGGTCTGCATGGTGATGACCGCCTGACCGCCCGGCAAAGGAGCCTCGGCTGGCGGAACCTCGGCCGGAGCCGTCCCCGGAGCCACCGCCCCCGGCACGACAGGCGTCGCACCCGGCGGCAATCCGGCCTTGCGCCGTTCGATCTCGCGCCACCGCGCGACGTTGAACCGGTGCTCGTCGAAGGTCCGCGCGAACACATGCCCCCCCGTCCCGTCGGCGACGAAGAACAGGTATTCCGAACGCGGAGGATTCAGCACCGCCGCGATAGATTCCCGCCCCGGATTGGCGATCGGCGTCGGCGGCAATCCGTCGATCAGATAGGTGTTCCAGCCTGTGTCGGCCTGAATTTCCGACTGGCGGATGCCGCGTCCCAGCGGCCGTCCCTTGGTGATTCCGTACACGATGGTCGGATCGCTCTCCAGCCGCATGCCCTGCCGAATCCGATTCGAGAACACCGCCGCTACCTGGGGCCGTTCCGCGCCGATAGCCGTTTCCTTTTCGACGATGGAGGCCAGGATCAAGGCCTCCTCCGGCGTCCGCACCACGCTGGTCGGCCCGCGCCGAACCCACAACTCGGCCAGACCCTCGTCCTTGGCCCGTTGCATCCGCGCGATGACCGAGGCGCGGGTTTCGCCGCGCGTCACCTCATAGGTCTCGGGCCACAGGGAGCCCTCTTCCGGTACCTCCTCGACCGTGCCGGTCAGGACATCCTCGTTCATCAGAATGTCCACCGCCTGGGCCGAGGACCAGCCTTCGGGGATGGTCACGAAATGGCGCACCACCCGCCCGTCGGTCAGCAGGGCCAGCACGGCCTTCACCGACGCGCCCGACGGCACCTCATACTCCCCCGCCCGCAGCTTCGTCGAAGATCCGGTCAGGGCGGCCGAGGCCTTGAACAGGTCCGTCGAGCGGATCACGCCCGCCGACTTCAGCCGCGCCGCGATCACCGCCACACCCGACCCGCTCGGCACCGTCACTACCGTCGCCTCGCCCGATCGGGCCTCCGGTCCCGGCCCGAAGTAAATGGCCCAGCCGAACACCAGCGCCGCGATCAGGAAAACGCTGAATGTCGCCGACGCCGCCAGCAGGGCCGCCATGGTACCCGACCGCTTGGGCTTGCCGACCGGCGACGGCCCGCGGATCGGGCCCTTGATCCGCCCATCCGACCCGCGCAGCACCTAGGCCACCTTGCGGAACAGGATCGAGGCGTTGGTGCCGCCGAATCCAAAGCTGTTGGACATGGCCACATCGATCTCCATCGGCCTGGCCTTATGGGGTACCAGATCGATGGCGGTTTCGTGTTCAGGGTCGTCCAGATTGATCGTCGGCGGCGCGATCTGGTCGCGGATGGCCAGGACGCTGAACACCGCCTCGATGGCACCTGCGGCCCCCAGCAGATGGCCGGTCATCGACTTGGTCGAGGACATGGCCATGTCCTTGGCATGATCCCCCACCAGCCGCTCCACGGCCCGCAGCTCGATCCAGTCGGCCATGGTCGAGGTGCCGTGGGCGTTGACGTAGTCGATATCCGAGACATCGATCCCTGCCCGCTTCACCGCCGCCTTCATGGCGCGATAAGCCCCGTCGCCGTCCTCGGAGGGGGCGGTGATGTGATAGGCGTCGCCGCTCATGCCATAGCCGATGACCTCGGCATAGATCTTCGCCCCGCGCGCCTTGGCGTGCTCGTATTCCTCCAGGATCACGACGCCCGCGCCCTCGCCCATTATGAAGCCCGCGTGTTCGCGGTCGTAGGGACGGCTGGCCTTTTCCGGGGTGTCGTTGAAGGCGGTGCACAGCGCCTTGCAGGCCAGAAAGCCCGCGATCCCGATCGGCACGATCGAGCTCTCGGCCCCGCCCGCGACCATCACGTCGGCGTCGTCGAAGGCGATCATCCGGGCCGCGTCCCCGATCGCATGCACGCCGGACGCACAGGCCGTCACCACTGCATGGTTCGGCCCCTTGAGCCCGTGACGGATGGAAATCTGCCCCGAAATCAGATTGATCAGCGCCGACGGGATAAAGAACGGACTGACCCGCCGCGGCCCCTGGTCCGCCAATATCTGCGCTGTATCCGCTATCGGTCCCAGCCCGCCAATGCCTGCGCCCATCATGACGCCGGTGCGTTCCTTGTCCTCGTCGCTCTCGGGATGCCAGTCAGCGTCATTCAGCGCCTCGTCCGCCGCCGCGATGCCGAACAGGATGAAGTCGTCGACGCGCTTGCGTTCCTTCGCCGACATGATGGCGTCCGGATCGAAACTGCCCGGCACGCCCGGCCCGCCCCCGCCACGCCCGTCAACCGACGGCACCTCACCCGCGATCGTGCAGCCGTACCCTTCCGTATCGAAGGCGGTGATCGGCCCGATGCCGGATTGGCCATCCAGCAGCCGTTTCCAGCTGTGTTCGACCCCGGTGCCCAGAGGCGTGACCAGACCCAGACCCGTAACGACGACGCGGCGCATGGCGGCGCTCCTCAACCCCAAGAATCGTATGACACAAATGATAAGGGCCGCCGGGCCACTCCGCTAGGAGCGCCCGACGGCCCATTTCTTCTCGGTCCGCGGTCGTCGGCCCTGCGGGACCTCCCGACCTGACGCGGACTCGCAGGTTAAGCTGCGGTCTTTTCGTTGATGAATTTCACCGCGTCGCCGACGGTCTGGATGTGTTCGGCGGCGTCGTCGGGGATTTCGATGTCGAACTCTTCCTCGAAGGCCATGACCAGTTCGACGTTGTCGAGCGAGTCGGCACCGAGGTCGTCGATGAAGCTGGCTTTTTCCGTGACCTTATCCGGATCGGCGTCCAGGTGGTCGATTACGATCTTGCGGACGCGTTCGAGCGTGTCGGACATGGGACTTTCAGCCTTCTAAAGGTGCCGTAGCGACGGCTCTTGATCTCGAATCTGCCGTCTCACGACGGCGACGGTTGCGCAAGCCCCAAGCGAGCCGACGGTTCCGGTCACCGACGCCTTTAGCACAGCCGAAGCGGCTGGAAATAGCCCGTCACAGGGTTTGATGATGGCCGGTCGGTCTCAATGCAGCGGCTGGGCGCGCGGGGCATGCCGCCCGTTCTCGCCGATCGTGAACCATTTCGCCTCGTCAGCCGCCGTCAGGGGCTCGACGTCGGGATCGGGCTCCAGCACGTTTTCGGCGGCATAGACCATGAAGCCGGTGTCCTCGCCCATGGCCAGCACTTGATAGAAGGGCTGGTCGCGCTGGTCCGGGCCGGGCTGATCGACCGGCCCGGCATAGGCGGCGTCTACATCGACGACCAGGCCGCGAAATGCATGCTCGCGGTGACGCACGATCTGGCCGAGACCGAATTTCGCTGTCTGGGACTGGGTCATGCGTCAAAGCTACGCCGTGCCGTCTGAAGGGGATGCTGGCCATCCCGTTCATCTTCCTGACAGAATCGCTTGGCGATGCCGCGCGACCGGGGTTAGGCTGATCCGGACGGGTGCCCGTTATGGATGCGCCCAAACCGAAAGCTCGGCCCATGCCGGAGACCGACGACGCGCCCGGACGGCGCGACGACCGGTCCCCAGCCTCCAGGCCCCGTCCGCGCAGCGCGGGCGATGCGGGGGCGAACGGTCGCGACGCGCCGCTGTATGGCGCGCTGGACCTGGGGACCAACAACTGTCGACTGCTGATCGCGCGACCGGCGCGCGACGGCTTCCGCGTCGTCGACAGCTTCAGCCGCATCGTGCGTCTGGGCGAGGGCCTGACCCACACGGGTCGTCTCGACGACCGCGCCATGGACCGGGCCTATGATGCCCTGGCCCTGTGTGCGGAGCGCGTCGTCAAGCGGGGCCTGGACTCCAGCCGCCTCAGCGCCGTCGCGACCCAGGCCTGCCGCCAGGCCGAGAACGGCGCGGCCTTCATCGAACGGGTGCGTCTGGGCACCGGCCTGCGGCTGCGCATCATCGACCCGATCGAGGAGGCCCGGCTGTCGGTCGCGGGCTGCCTCAACCTGTTCGACCCCCGCGCAGAGGCCGTGCTGGTCATCGACGTCGGCGGCGGCTCGACCGAGATGTCCTGGCTGAAGCGCGAGGGCACCGAGATGGTCACCGTCGCCTGGATGTCGGCCCCCCTTGGCGTCGTCACCCTGGCCGACCGGCATCCCGAACCCACGAACGCAGGCGAGGACTGGTATGAGGCCATGGTCGCCGACATGGGCCGAGCCATCACCTTCGGCGGTATCGAGAACGCGGAACTCCGTCGCCTGTTCGCGGCCGGCAAGGGCCATCTGGTCGGCACCTCCGGCGCGATCACCAGCCTGGCGGGCATCCATCTGGGCCTGAAGCGCTACCAGCGCGACCTCATCGACGGCCTGTGGATGACCCGCACCGACTGCGAGATCGCCGCCAACCGGCTGAAGGCCCTGGGCCCCGCCGGTCGCGCCGCCGAATCATGCATCGGCCCCGACCGCGCCGACCTGGTGCTGGCAGGGGCGGCGATCCTCGAGGCCGTACAGCGCGCCTGGCCCTGCGAGCGCGTCCGCGTCGCCGACCGGGGCCTGCGCGAGGGCCTTCTGCTGGAACAGATGCGCGCGGACCGCCCCGGCTCGCGCCGTCGCCGACGCAACCGGCGCTGAGCCCTCAGGGCAACGCCGGGCCCGCCGCCCCCGAAACCTGGATCGGCAGTTCGATGTCGCACATCGAGAAATCCGCCCCCCGCGACGTCCGCGTATCGCTCGCCAGGGCCTGGAACCGTGCCGACATCGTGTCCAGCACCTGCACCGACGGCCGCTCCGCCTCGGGCAGGTCCGAGGCGATCCGCACCCGCGTCATCCGGTCCGGCGTGCCCGGAACGATTCCGCCGGCACCTTCGCCCACCTTGATCGCCCGCACGACATCCAGCCCCGCCACAGCCTTGCCCCAGATGGTGTAGCGTTTGTCCAGCGACGGATAGGGTTGCCGCATCACGAAGAACTGGCTGTTGGCCGTGTCGTTGCCGTCATCGCGCGCCATGCCCGCCACGCCGGGACAATACAGCCCCCAGCCATGCACCTTGCCGTCGGACGTGGTGGCCATCAGGGCATCCGGCTGGGTCTGGACTGGCAGCGACCGGAAGAATCCCACCGCCGCCCCCGCAGGCGTCGCCACGGTCGTGAACGCCATCTCCGGCCCGCGCCGGAAAGTGAACTCGCCCTTCAGGTCCGGATAGGGGCTCTGGCCCTCGCCGGTGCCCAGCGGATCTCCGGTCTGGGCCATGAACAGGTCGATGACCCGGTGCCAGACGATGCCGTCGAAGAACCCCGCCCGCGTCAGTAACCGCATCCGCTCGACGTGCAGGGGTGCCACCTCGGGCAACATCTCGATCAGGATCCGTCCCTGCGTGGTGTCGATGACCATCAGGTCTTCCGCCGGGACCGTGCGCCATTCGCCTGGTGCGGGCGGCGGCGGCGGGGTCTCCGGCATGGCCACATCGGCGGCGGCGACCGGCGGCGTCTGGGCCATCGCCCCACCTGCAAGGAGCAGCGCGAGCGCCAGCCCCGTCGTCATCCCTGCCGTCGTCATCCGCCCTGCCCCGCTAGAGAATCAGCCGCCCGTCACCTCGGCGACCGGCTGAACATCGCACAGTTTGAACGCATTGCCCTTCTCGGCCCGCACAGCCGCAACCTTCTCGGCGAATGCCGCCGACCGGGGGTCCAGCACCCGGACTACAGGCCGCTCGCCCTCGGGCAGTTCGGACGCGATCCGCACACGGGTCATGGCATCGGGATCGGTCACTGCACCATTATTGGCCTCGTCGCCCAGCTTCAGCTTCTCGACCACGTCCAGCCCGGCCACGACCCGCCCGAACACCGTATAGGCCCCGTTCAGATTGTCGTTCTGGCCGGTCATCAGGAAGAACTGGCTGTTGGCGCTGTCCAGCCCCGACGACCGCGCCATCCCCGCCACGCCCGGACAGAACAGGCCGCCGGCATCGACCTTGAAGTCGGCGGTGACGAACATCTGGGCATCCGGCTGGGTGGCGACCGGCACCGATCCCACGAGACCCCGGATACCCGGCGCGCTGGTCTGGACGGGCGCGAACCCGGCGTCGGTCCCGCGCCGGAAGGTGAACTCGGCGGCGATATCGGGCAGGTCACTGCCGCCCTCGCCGGTCCCTTGCGGGTCGCCGGTCTGGGCCATGAAGCCCCGGAGCACGCGGTGAAACTTCAGACCGTCGTAAAAGCCCCGATTGGTCAGGGTCCGAATTCGCTCGACATGGCGCGGTGCCACGCGCGGGTCCAGTTCCACAAGCACCCGCCCCTGGCTCGTGTCGATGACCCACAGGTTCTCCGGCGCGATGGTCCGCCAGTCGGAAGCGGCAGCAGCGGGCGACGGCGGCGTCTGCGCGGCAACCGCGCCACCCAACGACAGAACGACCGCGAGCGCAGCCAGACCGATTTTCGAACGCATCCCTATCCCTTGACCTTGGCCAGCACCCGGGCGGCGACCGCCGGGCTGACGAAACTTCCGATATCCCCGTCCAGCCGGGCGATCTCCTTGACCAGCTTCGACGCGATGGCCTGATGGCGCGGATCGGCCATCAGGAACACGGTCTCGATGTCGTCATTGAGGCGCTGGTTCATGGCCGTCATCTGGAACTCGTATTCGAAATCCGACACGGCCCTCAGGCCCCTCACGATCACGCTGGCGTCCAGGCTCTCGGCGAAATGCATCAGCAGGGTCGAGAACGGCTGGACCACGATGTCCTTGTTCAGCACCGCCACCTCGGCCTTGACCATCTCGACGCGCTCGGCGGTGGTGAACAGTGGCCCCTTGCTGTCGTTCTGGGCCACTCCGATGACCAGCCGGTCCACCAGCTTCATGGCCCGTCCGATGATGTCCATGTGGCCGTTGGTGACCGGATCGAAGGTTCCCGGATAAAGCCCGATACGCATGGCGTTTTTCCTCCCCGCCGACCCCGCCGTCTAGCATCGGTCTGGCGATAGGGTCCAGCACCGACCGCTTTGCAATTGCTCGACCTCCAGATTTTGCGTGCACCGCACAAAACTTGCGGCATAAGGCCGTGATGACCGCGACGGCGACCCTGCAGATCGATCTGAATGCCCTGGCCCACAACTTTCGTGCGCTCCAGGCGATCACCGGCGTCCCCGTCCATCCCGTCGTCAAGGCCGACAGCTATGGCCTAGGCGCGGACGCCTGCGCCCGCCGCCTGCTGGCCGAAGGGGCAGATACCTTCTTCATCGCCCGCGCCGCCGAAGGGATCGCCCTGCGCACCGCCTTCGGTCCCCTGCCGACGATCTATGTGCTCGACGGCTGTGTCGGCGATACCGCGCCGGACCTCAGGGCCGCGAATCTCCGCCCCATCCTGAACCACGCCGACCAATTCGCGGCCTGGCAGGCAGCGGGTGGCGGCGCATGCGGGCTGCAGATCGACACCGGCATGAACCGTCTCGGCTTCCGCCCCGACGAGGCCCCCGAGCCGTTCGACGGCCTGACCCTGATTATGAGCCACCTAGCTTGCGCCGACGTCCCGGCCCAACCGATGAACCGGCGACAGCGCGACGCCTTCGCCGCGATCGCCGCCCACTATCCCGACACGTTGAAATCCTTCGCCAACTCCGGCGGCTGTTTCCTCGGTTCGGACTACGCCTTCGACGCCGTCCGCCCCGGCATCAGCCTTTACGGCGGCGGTCCCGAGGGTCGCCCAGACGCCCGGTTGCAGGCCGTCGCCACCCTGACCGCCGACATCCTGCAAATCCGCGACGTCCCTGTGGGCGAGAGCGTCGGCTATTCGCGCGGCTTCGTCGCCGACACCCCCCGCCGCATCGCCACCTGCGGTGCCGGCTATGCCGACGGCATCGCCCGCGCCGCCAGCCCGAACGGCCAGGTCTGGGTGGCGGGCACGCACCGCCCCATCCTCGGCCGCGTTTCGATGGACGTCATCGCCGTCGATGTCACTGGCCTGGACGTCGCGGTCGGCGACGCCGTCGAACTGTTCGGCCCGAACCGCCTGCTCGACGACGCCGCCACCGCTGCAGGCACGATCAGCTACGAAATGCTGACCTCGGTCACGGCGCGGGTCCCAAGGCGATACGTCGGCTGAACGTCCCTCTCCACCTTGTGAGACCAGAAAAAACGCCCCGAAGATCGCACTCCGGGGCGTTTGTCGTCTCAGCCTATGCGGACGCTCACACGATCTTCCCGCTCGCCAGCACCGCCAGCAGCAGCAAGGCCACGATATTCGTGATCTTGATCATGGGATTGACTGCAGGTCCTGACGTATCCTTGTAGGGATCGCCGACCGTATCGCCGGTCACGGCGGCCTTGTGGGCCTCGGAGCCCTTGCCGTGAGTCACGCCGTTCTTGTCGGTGAAGCCTTCCTCGATCACCTTCTTGGCATTGTCCCAGGCCCCGCCGCCCGAGGTCATCGAGATGGCCACGAACAGGCCCGTCACGATCACCCCCATCAACATGGCACCCAACGACGCGAAAGCATTGGCCTTGTCCGCCAGGAACAGGATCGCCACGAACAGCACGATCGGCGACAGCACCGGCAACAGGGACGGCACGATCATTTCGCGGATCGCCGCCTTGGTGAGGATGTCGACGGCCCGGCCATACTCCGGCTTGACCTCATAGGTCATGATGCCGGGGTTCTCGCGGAACTGGCGACGCACCTCGGCCACGACGGCCTCGGCCGCGCGCCCGACCGCCATCATCGACATCCCGCCGAACAGGAAGGGCAACAGCCCCCCGAACAGCAGGCCGACGACGACATAGGGGTTGGTCAGGTCGAAGGTGACCGCCCCCATGCCCGCGAAGAACGGATAGTCCGTCGGGTTCGAGGCGAAATACTGCAGGTCCGACGTATAGGCCGCAAACAGCACCAACGCGCCGAGGCCCGCCGATCCAATCGCATAACCCTTCGTCACGGCCTTGGTGGTGTTGCCCACGGCATCCAGGGCGTCGGTCGAATGACGCACTTCCGGCGGCAGGCCAGCCATCTCGGCGATGCCGCCGGCGTTGTCGGTCACCGGACCGAAGGCGTCCAGCGCCACGATCATGCCAGCCACGCCCAGCATGGTCGTGGTGGCGATGGCGATGCCGAACAGGCCTGCCAGTTGATACGAGGCCACGATCCCAACAATGATCGTCAGGGCCGGAAGCGCCGTGGCCTCCAGCGACACGGCCAGACCCTGGATGACGTTCGTGCCGTGGCCGGACACCGAGGCATTGGCCACCGACCGCACGGGCCGGAAATTCGATCCCGTATAGTATTCCGTCACCACCACGATCGCCGCCGTCACGGCCAGACCCACGACGCCCGACCAGAACAAGGCCATGGGCGTGAAGCTGGTGCCGTCCGAGGTCGTCATCACATCCGGCGAGATCGCGGTGATCACCCACCACACCGCCCCGATCGACAGCACGCCCGTCACGATCAGCCCCTGATACAGGGCCCCCATGATGTTGTTGGCCTTGCCCAGACGCACGAAGAACGATCCGATGATCGAGGTGACGATACAGATGCCGCAGATCGCCAGCGGCAGGACCATCATGGTCTCCACATAGGGCTGGTCGCGGAAGAAGATCGCCGCCAGCACCATGGTCGCCACCGTCGTCACCGCATAGGTCTCGAACAGGTCGGCCGCCATGCCGGCGCAGTCGCCGACGTTGTCGCCCACGTTGTCGGCGATGGTCGCGGCGTTGCGGGGATCATCCTCGGGAATGCCCGCCTCGACCTTGCCCACCATGTCGCCGCCGACGTCGGCGCCCTTGGTGAAGATGCCGCCGCCCAGTCGCGCGAAGATCGAGATCAGCGACGCCCCGAAGCCCAGCGCGACCAGACCGTCGATGACCTCCCGGCTGGTGGGCTCAAGCCCCATGTGCATCGTCAGGACAATGTAATAGCCCGACACGCCCAGAAGCGCGCCCCCGGCCACGAACATCCCAGTGATGGCCCCGGACCGGAAGGCCAGGTCCAGCCCCTTGCCCAGGCTCTCGGACGCGGCATGCGCGGTCCGCACGTTGGCCCGCACCGAGATCAGCATTCCGGCATAGCCCGCCGCGCCGGACAGCACGGCCCCGACCACGAAGCCGATGGCGGCATAGACGCCGATCAACAGGTAGGCGGCGATCAGGATCACGATCCCGACCAGGCCGATGGTCATGTACTGGCGTTTCAGATAGGCCGACGCCCCTTCCTGGATGGCGGCCGCGATCTCTCGCATTTTGTCGTTACCGGTGCCGGCCTTCATCAGGACGGCGGTCTGGATCAGTCCGTACAGGACGCCCAGAGCACCGGCCGCGAAGACCAGTGTAAGCAGATGAGTCATTGGCGTTTCCGTGCCCTTGTCCGATAGGCGCGCGGACCCTTGGCGCGGCGGGCCTTATGGCCTCTGTCCGCCTTCCGGTCCCCCCGTGCGCAGCGACCGCGTCAGTGCGGTCAGCGGGAATTGCGGCGGAACCGTGCCAAATGCGTCGTCCTGACGCAACCGCTCAAATGCAGGGTATCAGGTGGGGCGAACGCCGGTGCGGCGGCGGGGCGTCTGGATCAGAACCTCGGCCCGCGTGACCTTGCCCGCGCCCGCGATGCCCGGAGCCATCCGCATCACGGCGGCACAGACGGCGGGGACGTTTACGATGGTCCAGTCGTCGGCGACCACGAACGGCGTCCGGTGCGCGGCCTTGACCAGGGCGTCGCGGAAGAACGGGTCCTTGGCCCGCATCTGCTCGGGCGAGGCCCCGCCGCCCAGGGTCAGTTGCATGGTCACGAAGACATAGTTGCGGATACGCCCGCCCACGATGATCGGCAGACCCAGCCCAGCGATATTCAGATGCGCACCCTCGGCCGACGCGGCCTTCTTGTCGCCCGCAACGGCGGTCGATGCGCTCGCGCACAGGGCGGCGACGGTTCCGGCGGTGATCAGGTCTCTGCGATGCATGACGACGGCATAACCGTCAGCGATTAGGATTCCGTTGCCGTCAGCGATGTCGCCAACCGGCGATCTTCGGCGTCACGACCTGCCCGGCATACCGCACCACCGTCCCGCTTCCCGCCGTCACGCGCCCGATCCGGGTGATCCTCAGATGCTGCCGCTCCGCCTCGCGCCGCAACGCGGCTTCGTTGGCGGGCGCGCAGGCCAGGGCGATCTCGTAGTCGTCGCCACCGGTCACCAGCATTTCCAACGCGGCCTGGGGGTCCACGCGGTCCTCGAACCAGGCCTCGGTCGCCATCGACATCGGCGTGGGCTCCAGGTCGATCTCGATCCCGACCCCGCTGGTCCTGGCGATATGGCCGAGGTCGGCGACCAGCCCATCCGACACATCAACCGAGGCCGTCGCCCATTCGCGGACCGTGGGCGCGAAGGCCACGCGCGGCATCGGCGCGCGGTACTGCTGGACCAGGGCAGCGACCCGCTCCGGTGCCAGCGAAAGCCGTCCCTGCGCCGCCATCAGCCCCAGCGCGCCATCGCCGATCGTCCCTGTGACGAACACCAGATCGCCGGGACGCGCCCCTGACCGTCCAACCGTTCGCCCCTTGGCCACCCAGCCCAGCATGGTGACGGAAAACGATGCCGGTCCCGGCGTCACCACCGTATCTCCGCCCAGCAGATGGATGCCGAACTCCGCCTGATCCCGGGTCAGGCCGGCCGCGAACGCCTCCCGCTCCGGCCATCCGCACCGCTTCGACCAGTGACAGGCCAGCAGATAGCCGAACGGCTCCGCCCCCTTGGCCGCCAGATCGGACAGGTTCACCCGCAGCAGCTTCTGCGCCACCGCGTCCAGCGGATCGCTGGCCAGGAAATGCACCCCCTCGACGATCGCGTCCTTGGTCAGGACCAGATCGTATCCAGCCCGGCTGGGCAGAACGGCGACATCGTCGCACAGCCCTCTCGCCCATTCCGGATGCGCCAGGGGGGCCAGCAGTTTCTCGATCGTCTCGAACTCGTCGGCGACGTCGACGGCAGCCACGACCTTAAGCCTTCGGCCGCACGTCGCGCGCGACCCCGTCCAGGGCGGCATTGACGAATTTGGCTTCCGCCTCGTCGAAGAAGGCCTTGGCCAGTTCGACGTATTCGTCCAGCACGATTTCCTTGGGCACCTCGGCCTTGTGACCCAGCTCCCACGCTCCACTACGCAACAGCGCCCGCAGGGTCGCGTCCAGCCGCTCCAGCCGCCAGTTGGACGCCAGCCGGGCCTTGATCGTGTCGTCGATCCTGCGCTGGTTCTCGATCACCCCGCGCACGATGTCGGCGAACCAGGCTTCGTCCGCCTCTGCCAGCGGTTCGCCCTCGATATCGGTGTCGAAGCGATGGTTGGCGAACTCGCGGATGACGGTCTCGACCCCCTCCCCGGCCAGTTCCATCTGGTACAGGGCCTGAACCGCCGCCAGACGCGCCACAGTCCGCGCACGACGTTGCCGCGACGACAGCTGCGGTTCGGCGCGCGCCTTCTCGGCTTCAGCCAGCTGCGCGAGGACGGCCTGGATACTGTTGGGTTCGGTCATGCGCCGAGGCCTACGCGCAATCGCTTCTTCAAGGCAATCAGGTCCATGCAGGCCCGCGCGGCGCCGCCGCCCTTGTCGCCCTCGGACATCCGGGCCCGGGCCCAGGCCTGATCCTCGTCCTCGACGGTCAGGATGCCGTTGCCGATGATGTATCCCTTGACCCCCAGGGCCATGATCCCGGCCGCCGACTGGTCCGACACGATCTCGAAATGATAGGTCTCGCCCCGGATCACGCAGCCCAGGGCGACGTAGCCGTCGTAACGCGGCGCGGTCGGGAATTTCCCGGCCTCTTCGGCCAGGGCGATGGTCGGCGGGATTTCCAGAGCACCGGGCACCGTCACGACGTCGAACTGGATGTCCTGGGCGCGCAGCGCATCCTTGGCCCCTTCCAGCAGGGCGTCGGCCAGTTCGTCGTAGAAGCGCGCCTCGACGATCAGGACGCGGGTGGGATTTTTCAGGATTGGTCTGCTCCGTCCATGTCACGCCAGCCCACGATGCGCAGGCCATATCCCTCCAGCGCCGTCGGCGAGGGCCGGGTCGAACTCATCACGATCATGTCGCGCACGCCGAGATCCAGCAGGATCTGCGCGCCGACACCGTAGGCCTTGATCGAACGATCCACCGCCGAGGGCTTGTCCGGTCCGGCCAGTCGCTCGGCCAGACCGTGCAGGGCCGGATCGCGCAGAAAGACGACGACGCCCGGCTCACCGCTGGCCGTGATGGCCTTCAACGCGCGCGGAATATAGCTCTGGCGATCCTCGACATGGCCCAGCAGGTCCGCAGCAAAATCGACCTGATGCATGCGGACCAGCGTCGGCTTGTTCGGATCGATCTTGCCGTGGACCAGGGCCACGTGTTCGGCCCCTTCGATCGTGTTGCGGTACAGCATCAGCCGGAACGGCCCGCCGTGGACGCTGTCGAACGGCGTGTCCATGATCCGCTCGACATAGCGTTCGGTCCGCCGCCGATAGGCGATCAGGTCCGCGATCGTGCCGATCTTCAGCCCATGCAGCTGTGCGAAGGCCACCAGGTCCGGCATCCGGGCCATCGTGCCGTCGTCGTTCATGATCTCGCAGATCACGCCCGCCGGCGTCAGCCCCGCCATCCGGCTGATATCGACCGCCGCCTCGGTATGGCCCGTACGCACCAGAACCCCGCCGTCGCGCGCCACCAGCGGAAACACATGCCCCGGCGAGACGATGTCGTCCGCCGTCTTGGTAGGATCGGACGCGACCTGCACTGTGCGCGCCCGGTCGGCCGCACTGATGCCAGTCGTCACGCCTTCCGCCGCCTCGATCGAGACGGTGAAGGCCGTGGCCATGCTCTCGCGGTTCTCGACGGCCATCGGCGGCAGGCGCAGCTGCCGCGCACGCTCAGTCGTGATGGCCAGGCAGATCAGGCCACGCGCATGCTTAGCCATGAAATTGATCTGGTCCGGCGTCGCGAACTGGGCCGGGATGATGACGTCGCCCTCGTTCTCGCGGTCTTCTGCGTCGACCAGAATGTAGGGCCTGCCGTTGCGGGCATCCTCCAGGATGTCCTCGATCGGGCTGATGGGGCTGTCGGTATTGCTGGCGGCCAGGTGGATCATGCCGTCTCCTGCCATCTCGCGAGATATCTGGCCAGCATGTCGATCTCCAGATTGACCGCATCGCCGACCGTCAGCGCGCCCAAAGTCGTCGCCTCCCAGGTGTGGGGTATGATGTTCAGGCCGAACCGTTGTCCACCGACCGTGTTTACCGTCAGGGACACCCCGTCCACCGTGATCGACCCCTTGGCCGCGATGAAGCGGTGCAGCGGCGCGGGCGCTTCGATCTTGACCCGGTGCGATCCGCCCTCCGGCGTGATCTCGACGACGGTACCCAGCCCGTCGACATGGCCCGACACAATATGCCCGCCCAGTTCGTCGCCGACCTTCGTCGCCCGCTCCAGATTGACGGCCGAGCCCGCGCTCCAGCCGCCCAGCGTCGTTTTGTCCAGCGTCTCGCCCGACACCTCGACCGCGAAGGCCCCATCCAGCCGCTCGACCACCGTCAGACAGCAGCCCGCATGGCTTATCGACGCCCCGAGGTCGATTCCTGCGACGTCCCAGGTCGTCTCGATCTCATAGCGCCGGTCGCGGTCGGTCTGTGCGACCGAGCGGACCCGTCCGATGTCGGTGATGATTCCGGTGAACACGCCTCAGATCCTCTCGTAGCGTTCCCACAGGTCGTCACCCAAGGGCTCCGCCGCAAGGCGTCGGTATTTCGGCGCATGCGCCAGCCGCGCCAGGTTCAGCGCCGCCACCCCCGGCCGCCCGTCTCCGCCCAGCAGGATCGGAGCCCGAAACCACTCGATCGCATCGACCACGCCCGCCGCCACGAAACAGGCCGCGACCCGGCCCCCGCCCTCGATCATCAGCGACGACACGCCGCGCCCGGTCAGCGTCGCCAGCACCGCATCGATGGTCGGACGGTTCGCAGAGTCGCCCGCCACCCGCACCACCTCGGCCGCTCCCACGGCGATCGGCTCGCGCGTCGTCAGGATCAGCGTCCCGGCCACGGCCAGCCGCGCGAACGGCGGCGTCCTCAGCCTGCTGTCGAGCACGACCCGCAGCGGGTCCGACCCGGTCTCACCGTCCGGCAAACGAGCCGTCAGCCGGGGATCGTCGGCCAGCACCGTCTCGACCCCGACCAGAACCGCATCATGCTGTGCCCGCAAGCGGTGCCCCTGCAATCGCGCCTCCGGCCCTGTGATCCACTGGCTCTCGCCCGACGCCGTGCCGATGCGACCGTCCAGGGACGTCGCGATCTTCAAGGTGATCCGCATCAGCTCTTGCCGGGCTCGTCGAGACCTTCGTCGCCGAGGAATTTGGCGAAATCGCCCGTCGCCCGGAAGTCCTTGTAGACCGAGGCATAGCGGACATAGGCGACCTCATCGACGCCCTTCAGCGCCTTCATGATGAAGTCCCCGACGGTGCTGGACGGGATTTCCGTCTCGCCCAGGCTCTCCATCTGCCGCACGATCCGCGACACCATCTGCTCGACCTGTTCGGCCTGAACCGGGCGCTTGCGCAGTGCAATCCCCAACGACCGTTCCAGCTTGTCCCGATCGAACGGCGTCCGCCGCCCATTTCGCTTCAGGATGACCAGCTCGCGCAACTGAACCCGCTCGAAGGTTGTGAACCGCCCGTTGCAGCTCGGGCACGACCGCCGACGACGGATGGCCGAGCCGTCGTCCGACGGTCGACTGTCCTTTACCTGGGTGTCCTGATGGCCGCAGAACGGGCATTTCATCGGCGTTCAGCCATAGATCGGGAAGCGCGAAGTCAGAGCCCGCACCTCGCCCGCGATTCGCGCCTGCACCTCGGGGTCCGCATGGTCGCCGCCGTTCATGCTGACCACGACATCGGCGATCCAGTGGCCGATCTGCTCGAACTCGGCCGTGCCGAGGCCGCGCGTGGTCCCCGCCGCCGTCCCCAGACGCACGCCCGACGTCACCGTGAACGGCGCGGTGTCGAACGGCACCCCGTTCTTGTTGCAGGTCATCAGGGCGTGCTCCAGCGCCGCCTCGGTCGCCTTGCCAGTCACTCCCTTCGGCCGCAGGTCGACCAGCATCAGATGGCTGTCCGTCCCGCCCGACACGATCGCCAGGCCCCGCTCGACCAGCACCGCCGCCATCGCCTGGGCGTTCTTGACCACCTGCTGGGCATACAGTTTGAACTCCGGCTTCAACGCCTCGCCGAAGGCCACGGCCTTGGCCGCGATCACATGCTCCAGCGGCCCGCCTTGCAGGCCCGGGAACACCGCCGAGTTGATCTTCTTGCCGATCTCCAGATCGTTCGACAGCACCATCCCACCGCGTGGCCCGCGCAGGGTCTTGTGCGTCGTCGTCGTCACGATGTGGGCGTACGGAACTGGATCGGGATAGACCTTGCCCGCCACCAGCCCGGCGTAATGGGCCATGTCGACCATGAGGTACGCGCCCACGCTGTCGGCGATCTCGCGGAACCGGGCGAAATCGATATGGCGGCTGTAGGCCGACGCCCCCGCGATGATCAGCTTCGGCTGTTCCTTCTGGGCCATTTCCGCAACGTGGTCATAGTCGATCAGGTGATCGCTCTCGCGCACCGAATAGGTCACGGGCTTGAACCATTTGCCCGACTGGTTGGCCGGCGATCCGTGGGTCAGATGCCCGCCCGCCGCCAGATCCATGCCGAGGAAAGTATCGCCCGGCTGCAGCAGCGCCTGGAACACCGCCTGGTTGGCCTGGGCCCCCGAATGCGGCTGGACGTTCGCGAAGGCCGCGCCGAACAGTTCCTTGGCCCGATCGCGTGCCAGATCCTCGGTCACATCCACGAACTCGCAGCCGCCGTAGTAGCGCCGCCCCGGATAGCCTTCGGCGTATTTGTTGGTCAGAACGGACCCTTGCGCCTCCAGCACCGCTCTGGAGACGATGTTCTCGGACGCGATCAGCTCGATCTGCTCCTTCTGGCGCGCCAGTTCGCCCTGGATGCCGCCGAACACCTCTGGATCGGCCTCGGCCAGTCCGCGCGAGAAATAGGCGTCATGCACGAAATGAGCGGTCACGGGCGGCGTCCTGCGAGGTGTTGAGGAATGAGCCGCCTATCTAGGCCCCACCCGCCCCCACCACAACATCTTGTGTCAGGATGCGGCCAGCAGCCGCTTGAGCTTGGCGATGGCCAGCCGCTCGACCGCCTTGGGCTCCATCGCCGGACCGACCGCCGTCGCCTCCGTACCGGTCGCCACATGGACGGCGGTGACCTTCAGATAAGTGCCGTTGCGGGTGGATTCGACGATGACCTCGCCGAGGTCTTCCATCACGCCGCTTGGGGCATCCGGGCGACGTTGCAGTGGGTCCACAGCTTGTCCATCGCCGTGACCAGGGCGTCCATCATCCCGTCGTCATGGTTCGGCGAAGGCGTGAACCGCAGCCGCTCCGTCCCCTTGGGCACGGTCGGATAGTTGATCGGCTGGACATAGATGCCGTGGTCTTCCAGCAGCATGTCCGAGATCATCTTGGCGTGCACCGGATCGCCAACGAAGACGGGGACGATATGGCTCTCGGACGGCATCACGGGAATGCCGGCGTCGGCGAACCGCTGTTTCAGCGTCTCGGCCCGTTCCTGATGCGCCGTCCGAAGTTCGGGATGCGCCTTCAGATGCCGGACAGAGGCCAGAGCACCAGCCGTCAGCGCCGGCGGCAGCGAAGTCGTGAAGATGAAGCCAGCTGCCCAGCTGCGCACCGCGTCCACGATCACGGCGTCTGCGGCGATATACCCGCCCATGACACCCACCGCCTTGCCCAAGGTGCATTCGACGATGTCGATCCCGTCCAGCACCCCGTCCCGCTCGGCCACGCCTGCGCCGGTCGGACCGTACAGGCCCACCGCATGGACCTCGTCCAGATAGGTCATTGCGCCGTATCGCTTCGCCAAAGCGATCGTACCGGCCAGGTCGGCGATGTCGCCGTCCATGGAATAGACACTCTCGAAAGCGATCAGCTTGGGCGCGTCGGCGGGTGCGGCGGCCACCAGTTGCTCCAGATGCGTCAGGTCGTTGTGCAGAAAGACGTGGCGTTCGCAGCCGCCATTCCGGATGCCTGCGATCATCGAGGCGTGGTTCAGACTGTCGGAGAAGATGATCAGCCCCGGCATGATCCGCTGCAGCGTCGTCAGCGTCGCCTCGTTGGCCACATAGCCCGAGGTCATCAGCAGGGCGGCTTCCTTCTGGTGCCAGCTCGCCAGCTCGGCTTCCAGATCGACGGCGGAGCGGGTCGTGCCACTGATGTTGCGCGTTCCGCCCGCGCCCGCTCCGGACTCGTCCACCGCCGCCTTCATGGCGTCCAGAACCGCCGGATGCTGGCCCATACCGAGGTAGTCGTTGGAGCACCAGACAACCACATCCTGCTCGGACCCGTCGGCGCGACGCCGCGTGGCCAGAGGAAACCGGCCCTTCACCCGCTTCAAGTCGGCGAAGACGCGGTAGCGGCCCTCGGTGCGGACCTGTTCGACTGCGTTTTGAAAGGCGGCCTTATAGTCAAACAAGACTGTGGTTCTTTCGCTTATACTGCTTGACGCGGTATGTGCGCCCAGAAGGACCGAAAGTCCACACGATGAACAGGGCAAAAAGGTCGCAAGACCTTAATTGATAACGGTTCTCATTGTTGTGGAGGCGCGGTCAGACGGCTCCGCCTTCTCGACCCGACGCGCCTCTAGGCCTTTGGAAGCTCGTCCAACTTGCCGCGCAACATCTGAAGAATCCCGGAGAAGTCCCGACCGTCGTAGCCCAGCCCACTGAACATCTGGTACAGCGCCTCCGCTTGCCCCCCCAGCGGGGTCGAGGCACCAGACTTGGCCGCCGCGTCCTGGGCCAGCTTCAGATCCTTCAACATCATGGCGGTCGCAAATCCGCCGTCATAGTTGCGGTTCGACGGTGCCGTCGGCACCGGGCCGGGCCACGGATAGTAGGTCGTCACCGACCAGCTCTGGCCCGACGACTTGGCCGCGATGTCGAAAAATTTGACCGGGTCCAGCCCCAGCTTCTCGGCCAGGGCGATCGCCTCGCAGGTCCCCAGCATGGTGATGCCCAGGATCATGTTGTTGCAGATTTTGGCCGCCTGCCCCGCGCCGTGGTCGCCGGCACGGAACGTCGCCCGACTCATCGGCTCCAGCGCCGTCTCGATGCGGGGAAAGTCGCCCTCGTCGCACCCGACCATGAAGGCCAGGGTGCCCGCGTCGGCAGCCATGGTGCCGCCGGATACAGGGGCGTCGGCGAAGGCATAGCCGGCGTCCTTGGCCAGCCCGGCGACCTTCCTCGCCGTGTCCACGTCGATGGTCGAGCAATCCAGTAGCAGGGCCGATGTCGGAGCCGCTCCGATGATCTGCTCGGCATAGACCTTCAGCACATGCGGCCCGGCGGGCAGCATGGTGATGACCACCTCCGCGTCCCTCACCGCCGCCGCGACGGAGTCCACCGCCGCGCACCCTGCCGCCACTGCCCGCTCCAGTGCCGCCGCGCTGAGGTCGAAGGCCGAGACCGCGTGCCCGGCCTTCGCCTGGTTCGCAGCCATCCCGCCACCCATGTTGCCGAGGCCGATGAAGGCGATTTTCATGGGGTCATCCTCAAAAACAGCGTCTGGATAGTCTGGATCGTCTGGAATCTCCACCGCCGATCGCACAAGGGTTCGCGGTGGGCGGCGTCGAAATCAGATTATAGGGCAGTCCGCGCCTATGCTCGGACGATTGACCAATAAAAATGAAAACCCATTTCGATACAGACGCATCAACTCGCGAAATACGCGCAGTCGATCAGCCAGGCTTGCGGAATCGATAGACGAACTGGTCGGTCTTGCCGCGAATGACGGGCTCGAAAACGTTGACGGTCCGGTCGTCCTGGGGATTGGCCACAGCCGTGCTCTCGCCGTCGAAAACGAAGCCCGCGCGGACCACCTCGGCCTTCAGGAACTCGCCCTCGATCCGGTGCAGGGTCTGGACCTCGGTAGTGGTCGTGCCGGCCCGCCCGGCATGGTCGATGACGACGAAGATGCCTCCGGGTTTCAGCGCCGAGAAGACCGCCGCGTTCATCCGGGCCACGTCCGTGTTGAAAGCCGGGATGTGGAAGTCGTGGTACTCCTGGCTCATGAACACGACGTCGAGCGGTTCGGGGAAGGTCATGGCGTCAAGGGCACCGTTGACCCTTTCGACGTTCGGGTAGGCCGCGACCAAGGCGTCGGCGGGCGCGTTCTCGCGCGCCATCGTCCGGTTAGGTACGAAGGCGTAGACCTTGCCGGTCTCGCCGACGCTGCGGGCGAACAGGCGGGTGAAATAGCCCGCACCGGGGCGGATGTCGGCGATGCGGTCGCCCGGCCCGACCTCGGCGAAGGCCAGCATCTCGGCAGGCTTGCGCAGCGGATCGCGCGCGACCTCCTCGGCGGGACGCAAGGGATCTGCGACGGCGGCAGCATAGCCGGCGGGCGCGGCGGTCGTCGTCGTGGCAGCTCCACCGGCATCCATGGCCATACAGCCGGACAGGAACAGCGCGCTAACGGCGGCGGCGATCGGCGATTTCGACATGGACAGCTCCCGGACAACGATGCGCAAGCTACGCTCTGATCCGTCGCCAGACGCAAGTCCTCAGGCGATCGGCGTCCATTCCTGATCGGCCGGCAAGGGCGCAAACAGGGCCTCAACCGCAGTGTCCGACACGGCCTCGATCGTCGCGGGCGACCATTTCGGCGCATTGTCCTTGTCGACCACGACGGCCCGGACGCCTTCCTGAAAGTCGTTGGTTCCGATGATGCGGCCCCCCAGCCGGTATTCCATCGCCATGGTCTCGGCGAAGGTCATCAACGTCGCCCCGGTCCGGATTTGCCTCAACGTGACCTTCAGCGACTGTGGTGACTTGGTCTTCAGAATCGCCAGCTGCGCCAACGCCCACTCCGAACTGTCCGCCTCCAGTGCTGCGAAGATCGCCTCGATGGTGTCGTGGCCGAACAGCCGATCGATTGCCTCCAGATGGGCCTCGATGGGTGCCTCGCCCGGATTGCTCTCCAGCCCGTCGGCGATGTCCGCCGGGTGCGCCGGATCGCTGGCCAAGATCAGCCGGAACGCCTCCAGCGCGGCGTCGTCCAGGTAATGGCTGTGGATGCCGAGGAACACCGTATCCGCCGCCTTCAGCCGCGCGCCCGTCAGGGCGATCCAGGTCCCCGTGAAACCCGGCAGCCGCGGCAGGAACCAGCCGCCGCCGACATCCGGGAACAGGCCGATGCCGGTCTCCGGCATGGCATAGGTCGTCCGGTCTGTCGCGATGGAGACCTCGGCGGGCTCGGAGATGCCGACCCCGCCGCCCATGACGATCCCGTCCACGATCGCCGTTACCGGCTTGGGATAGGCGAACAACAGATGGTTCAGCCGGTACTCGCTCGCGAAAAAGGCCCGTGCCTCGGCCCCGTCGCCAGCCCCGCTTTCGGCGATCATGCGGATGTCTCCGCCGGCGCAGAAGCCGCGCTCGCCGGAATGGTCGATCAGGACGCTGGCCACCACCGGATCGTCGCGCCACGCCAGCAAGGCCTCGGTCATCGCGTCGCACATGCCCCGGTTCAGCGCATGCAGCGCCCTGGGTCGGTTCAGGGTGATGCGGCCGATCCGGCCATCGATACGGGTCTGGACGTCGAGTTCGGTCATGAGGCTGACCTAGCTGCGTGATGCACGCGCGTCCATGTCTCAGGCGACCGCCGCGACCTCGCCCGCCCACATGCCGCTGCGCTTCAGGAAGTCCTCGTGGCTGGGCAGGGCATCCGCCGCCGCGCTCCAGGTCCGCTTGACCTGTTCGAACCCGTCGGCGACGCGGTCCAGGTTCTGGTAGTCATAAAGTGGATTGTGCGCCCTCGGCACGATACCCTGGCCATACATGACCGCCAGCCATGACCCCTGGCTGAAGTACTCGTCCGCCCCGACCTGGAACAGCAGGCCTCGGTCGCGGAACATCTCGACCCGCTCGGCCAGGCTGTCGGGGATGGGCATGTCGCGGACGTGCCGCCAGAACGGCGTGTCGTCCCGCTCGGTCGCGTGATAATGCAGGATCACGAAATCGCGGATCAGCTCGATCTCGCGCCCCAGACGGCGGTTGTAGCCCGCGATGTTGACGGGGCTGAAGGCTGTGTCGGGCCAGTGCTGCAACAGCCGGATCAGACCAACCTGGATCAGATGGATACTGGTCGATTCCAGCGGCTCAATGAAGCCGGATGACAGGCCCAGCGAGACGACGTTCCGGTCCCACAGCTTCTTGCGTCGCCCGGTGACGAAGCGGAGCGCGCGCGGCTCGGCAAGCGGCTCCCCGTCCAGATTGGCCAGCAGCGTCTCGCGCGCCGCGTCCTCCTCGATATGGTCGCTGCAATAGACGTAGCCGTTGCCCGTTCGGTGCTGCAGGGCGATCCGCCACTGCCAGCCCGCGTCCCGCGCCGTCGACGACGTATACGGCGTGACCGGCCCCACCTTCTCGCACGGCACAGCCAGCGCCCGGTTCATCGGCAGCCATTCCGACCAGTCCTCGTACCCGGCCTTTAGCGCGCCCTCGATCAACAGCCCCCGGAAGCCCGTGCAGTCGATGAACAGATCGGCGCTCAGCGTCCGACCGTCCTTTAGCACCACATGATCGACGAAGCCGCTCTCGGGCTTCAGCACCACATCGACGATCTCGCCCTCGACCCGGGTGACGCCCCGGCCCTCGCAGACCTTGCGCAGATATTTGCCGTAGAGGACCGCGTCGAAATGATAGGCGGTATGCAGACCGTTGTAGGGCGAGCGCGCGTCGCCGGATTTTGCCCCTGCCTTGCCCCGCCGCGCGGCGTGGGCGCAGATTGAATAGGCCTCCAGACTGCTCGCCCTGCCCTGCTCGCGCAGGGTGAAATAGGACTGCGGAAAGTCCCCGATCGTCGGCCCAGGCCCATAGGTGCCGAACGGGTGGAAATAGGCGCTGTCGGCCCGACCCCAGCCGTTGAACTCGATCCCCAGCTTGATCGTCGCCTGGGTCTCGCGCATGAATTCGGCCTCGTCGAGGTCGATCAGGGCGTTGAAATCCTTGATCGGCGGCACGGTGGCTTCGCCGACGCCGACGATGCCGATGTCCGCGCTCTCGACCAGGGTGACGGTGGCGTTCGGCCCGACCGAACGCTGGATCGCGGCGGCCGCCATCCAGCCGGCGGTGCCCCCGCCGACGATCAGAATGCTCTTGATCGGTTCCGCCATATGCGCCCTCCCCGGCGTCTGTTTGGCAAGGGGGATAGCGCCGTCAAACAGGGTCCGCCAGCCAGTTCAGCCGGATGAACATCGGCCCCAGACCGATGTCGATCGGCTGCGGCACCCCGTCCGCCGCGCCGGGAGCCAGCAGCAGATCGGCCTCCAGCCGCCGGTCCGCCGACAGCGTCGATCCGTCCGGCATGCCGGTGCCCGCCTTGAAATCATAGATCAGCCGCATCGCAATCCGGTCGTCGGCATCGGTCTCATACTCGCCCGAGACCCGGCACCCGCCCTGATCGACGCCGACGAACCGCCCGTCCCTGAAATGGGCAAGGATGGCCAGACCATAGGCCTCGTCATCCGCGGGATGCTGATCGCCGCCCGCCTGAAACAGGCTGTAAAAACCGTCCTTCATTGCCGCATCATCTCCCGCGCAGTGATCACCCGCATGATCTCGTTCGTGCCCTCCAGGATGCGGTGGACCCGCAGATCGCGCACGATCCGCTCCAGCGGATAGTCCTTCAGATAGCCGTATCCGCCGTGCAGTTGCAGCGCCTCGTCGGCGATCTCGAAACAGGCGTCGGTGGCCATCCGCTTGGCCATGGCGCACCATTTTGTCTTTTCCGGATGGTTGGTGTCGATCGCCCAGGCGCCGCGCAGGACCATCAGCCGCGCGGCCTCCAGCGCCGTGGCCATATCGGCCAGTTTGAACTGGGTATTCTGGAACTCGACCAAGGCCTTGCCGAACTGTTTTCGCGTGGCGACATAAGCTTGGGCCGTCTCCAGCGCCAGCCGCGCCCCGCCGATCGAACAGGCCGCGATGTTCAGTCGCCCGCCGTCCAGCCCCATCATCGCATAGCGGAACCCGTCGCCCTCCTTGCCCAGCAGGTTCGCTACCGGCACGCGGCAGTCGTCGAACTGGACGATGGCGGTGGGCTGGCTGTTCCAGCCCATCTTCCTTTCCTGCGCCCCGAACGACAGGCCCGGCGCATCCTTGTCGACGACGAAGGCCGAAATGCCCTTCGGTCCCGCCTCGCCCGTTCGGGCCATGACGACATAGACGTCCGACGTGCCCGCGCCGGAGATGAAGGCCTTTGACCCGTTCAACACCCAGTGATCGCCGTCCCGGGTCGCTGTGGTCCGCATCGCCGCTGCATCCGACCCCGATCCCGGCTCGGTCAGGCAATAGGAGGCGATCAGATCCATCCCCGCCAGCGACGGCACATAACGCCCGCGCAGATCGTCCGAACCGAATTTGTCGATCATCCAGGTCGCCATGTTGTGGATCGAGATAAAGGCCGCCGTGGACACGTCACCGCGCGACAGTTCCTCGAAGATGATCGCCGCCTCGACCCGGCCCAGCGCCATGCCGCCGTGCTCCTCGCCCGCATAGATGGCGGCGAAGCCGGTCTCGGCGGCGCGACGCATGACGTCGACCGGGAAATGCTTGGTCTCGTCCCATTCGGCGCTGTGCGGTGCCAGTTCGGCGTCGGCGAAGGCGCGGGCCGCATCCTGAATGGCGCGCTGATCGTCGGTGAGGGCGAAGTCCATGAAGCGTTTCCTAAGGTGTTTTGCGGTCGTTCTAACCGCTTCCTTCTCCCGGCGCACGAAGGAAGCTAAACCCCTCTCATGACCCTGCCCTTCGCGCCCGCCCCCTATCCGCTCGCCCGCCCGCGTCGCCTGCGGAGCCAGCCCTGGGTCCGTCGTCTGGTCGCCGAGACCACCCTAACCCCAGCCGACCTGATCTGGCCGCTGATCGTGCATGACGGGGCCGAGGACCGCATCCCGGTCCCGTCCATGACCGGCGTCTTCCGCCTGTCGCCCAGGGCCGCCGCCGAGGCCGCGAAGGAGGCCCACGGCCTGGGCATTCCGATGGTGGCGCTGTTCCCTAACGTCGATCCCTCGACCAAGGACGCCATCGGCACGGGAGCCACCGACCCCGACGGCCTGATCCCCGACTGCATCAAGGCGATCAAGGACGCCTGCCCCGACATCGGCGTCATGACCGACGTGGCGCTGGACTGCTACACCGACCACGGCCACGACGGGGTTCTGGAGGACGGGCGGATCGTCAACGACGCCAGCCTGGAGCGGCTGGCCGAACAGGCCTTCATCCATGCTCACGCCGGAGCAGACGTGGTGGCACCGTCGGACATGATGGACGGGCGGGTCCAGGCCATTCGCGAGGCGCTGGAGGCCAATGGCTTTCACGACACCCTGATCCTGTCCTACGCCGCCAAATACGCCTCGGCCTTCTATGGCCCGTACCGCGACGCGGTAGGGTCGGCGAAACAGCTGACAGGCGACAAGAAGACCTATCAGATGGACTACGCCAATGCCGACGAGGCGCTGCGCGAAGTGGCAATGGACATCGCCGAGGGAGCCGACATGGTCATGGTCAAGCCGGGCATGCCCTATCTCGACATCGTGCGGGCGGTGTCGGAGACCTTCAAGGTGCCGACCTTCGCCTATCAGGTCAGCGGGGAGTATGCGATGATGCAGGCCTCCATCGCCAACGGCTGGCTGGATCGGGATCGTGCGATCCTGGAGACGCTGCATGGCTTCAAGCGTGCAGGGTGCGCGGGTGTGCTGACCTATTTCGCGCCCGAGGCGGCGAGGTTGCTGCGATGATCAGACGAACTCTTTTGGCCCTCGTCGCCTGCTTCGTCATGGTCGGGCCCGCCATGGCGCAGGATGCCGCCGTGCCTACCCTTCCCCGAGTGCTGCTGGAAACTTCGGCCGGGCCGATCGTCGTCGAGGTCGAGACGATCAAGGCCCCGGTCACCGCCGCGAACTTTCTGCGCTACGTGGACGAAAAGCGGCTGGACGGCACGACCTTCTACCGCGCCATGACCTCGCAGCCGGGGATGGGTTTGGTCCAGGGCGGCACCAACAACGACCCGGCCCGGACCCTGCCGCCGATCGCCCATGAGCCGACGACTCAGACGGGGCTCGCCCACATCGACGGCGCGGTCTCCATGGCGCGCTATGATCCGGGCACCGCGACCGGCGACTTCTTCATCTCGGTGGGGGCGACGCCGTCCTATGACGCAGGACGGCCGTTCTCGATCGATGCCCACGGCTTCGCGGTCTTCGGTCGCGTTGTGGAGGGAATGCAGGTGGTCAGGACGATTTTGGCCGCCCCGACTTCTCCGACGGAGGGCGAGGGCTTCATGCGTGGTCAGATGCTGGAGCCGAAGATCGAGATCCGGACGGCCCGCCGCCTGACCGTGCCCTAACGCTCCGTCCGCCCCAGAAGATCGGCCAGATCGTCCTTCCAGAACCGGGCCCAGGTGTGCGTGCCATGGCCCTTGCCGTCCTCGCTATTGGGGATCAGCCGGTAGGTGCCGTTGACGATCCGGGGCGCGAACATTTCGGACAGGCCAAGCTCGGGCGGATTGATGAAATCATCGGCGGAATTGATCCAGACGGTGGGTGCCGTCATCCGCTCCAGATCGGCCGAGGGATCGTAGTCCCACGAGGCATTGACTTGGTACCACAGGTCGTTGGCGTCGAGCGCGGGCAGCCGGCGCTCCATCTGCGTCGCCAGATAGGCATCGACCGCCCCCGCCGTCGGCAGGTCCTTCTGCATCGCCATCGGCGCCGATCCGGCCAGCAGCAGCAGATCGACCGCCGTCCGCAGGCCGTTTACGGGCTGTTCGACATAGTCACCGCCCGCCCAAGCCGGGTCTGACCGGATCGCATCCTTCAGCATCGTCCGCCACAGCCGGTTGCGCCCGACGATCCGGGTGGGCTGACAGGCCATGGGCATCAGGGCGTCGGCGGCGTCCGGATGGGTCGTGCCCCAGACGAAGATGTGCATACAGCCCATCGAAGTACCCAGGATCAGCCGCACACGGTCGATCTTCAGCCCCTGCGCCAGCATCCGCCGCTGGGCCTCGACCATGTCGACATAGCCGTACTCCGGAAAGGCGGCGCGCTGGCCGTCGCTGGGCTTGGTCGAGCCGCCGTGGCCCAGATTGTCCGGCATGACGATGAAGTATTTCGCCGTATCCAGTGTCTGTCCCGGCCCGAACAGCTCGCCCGCGAACTGCGGCGACAGGAACTGGGCACCCGTCCCGCCCGTGCCGTGCAGCAGCAGAACGGCATTGGTGATGCGTCCCTCGGCATCCGTCTCCGGCTGGCCCAGCGTCCGGTAATGCATCTTCAGCGCCGGGATCGTCGCCCCGGCCGTGGTGGTGAACGCCCCCAGTTCGACATCGCCCTCGGCGACCGCCGGTGCCTGTGCCGCGCCCGTCGTCGCCATGCCGATCCAGACCAGCCCCGCCAGCATCGCGCGCGCGAACACCTTCATGCGATCTCCTCCGCCACGCCGTACTTGCCGCGATAGTAGGTCAGGGCCGCCCCGGCGCGGTGCTCGAAGCCGATCACCTCGCCGACGATCACCAGATGGTCGCCCATGGTCGTGCGGCTGTGCGCCCGGCAATCCAGTCGCGTGAGGGCATTCCTCAACCGCGGCGGCTCCGGCACGTCCGACTCGAACTCTTCATCGCTCAGCCGACACGCCCCCCAGGCGAACCGGTCCGACATGGCCCGATCCTCGACCGGCAGCATGTGGATGGCGAACCGCTCGGCCTCGGCGAAGGCCTGATATCGGTCGGACCGATCGTCCAGACACCACAGCACCAGCGGCGGCCTGAGCGACACCGAGGTAAAGGAGTTGACCGTGATCCCGAAGGCCCCGCCCGGCGTGCTGGCCGTCACCACGCAGACACCGGTGGCGAATCCGCCCAGCGCCTTACGGTAGTCGGCGACGTCGAAATCGGGTGAGGGATCAGGGCTGGCCACGATTGACGACTAGGCGAGCCCTCAAGCCCGGGCAAGCGTCATGGCGTCGCCCGGCGCGATCAGGTCCGCGGATAGACGGCCCCTTCGGTACGACCGTGACGGGTCTGGGCGTCGTAGGTCCGGCTGGCCTCGGCGACCGCCGCCTCGACCTGCCTCGCCGCCGCCTGCATCGTCTCGCAGCCGTTCGCGGAGCGCATCGCGGCCTGGATCTCCTCTGCCCCGCGCATGGCGATGCGGGCATGGTTGTGCTCGTGGTGAACCAGCGCCGCGAAATAGCGATCCCAGCCGACCAGATCGCGCGACCCCAGCCGCGCGCGATCGACCAGATCCGGCAGGGTGATGGTGATGGCGTAGGTGACCTCGGCCGAGGCCGGATCGCATTCGCCCGCGCGGTTCGTCCGCCACCGGGTCGAATAACGCCAGGTCGTGCGACCGTCGAACCGGTCACCCCCTTCGGATGGCCGACCGGCATTGATGGCGGTCCGCACCGCCCTGGGATTTCGACCTCCGACCGGATAGCCGACCAGGGTCGTGTTGGGCAGGTCGGCCAACTCGGGTGCCGCTGCGTTCAGGGTGGCGGACGGAGACTGGACCAGCAGGGCCAGGACGGCGAAAACCACAGGCGACACGGCGACATCCCGGAAAACGCGACACAACCGTCTGTTTCGGTCGCCCGGCCGAAATTTGCAAACCGGTTCTTAACGCCCGCCCGCCAGTTTGTGGCTAACGAACAGCGTTAAGAGAACCCCGCCCATGTCGGTCAGCGACCGCCCGATCGTCATCAAGAAGGTCAAGAAGGTGGTCGGGGGCGGCCATCACGGCGGCGCGTGGAAGGTGGCCTATGCCGATTTCGTGACGGCGATGATGGCCTTCTTCCTGCTGATGTGGCTGATCAACACCACCGATCCGGAACAGAAGAAGGGCATCGCGGAGTATTTCGCCCCCGCCAGCGTCTCGGCGACGACGTCCGGGTCCGGCGGAATCCTGGGCGGCACGTCGCTGGGCGAGGATGGGTCCAAGAGTTCGGGTTCGATGTCGGTGCTGGAACAGATGGCCCCCGAAGCTCCCGCCGACGCCCCGCCCGAGGCCGGCCAGAGCGCCAACCTGGCCGCCGCCAGCGAAGAGGAACTGCGCGAGGAGATCGCCGCCCGCGAGGCCGCCGAGTTCGCCTCCGCCGCCGAATCCCTGCGTCAGGCCATGCAGTCGATGCCGGAACTGGCCGAGCTGTCGAAACAGCTGATCATCGACCAGACGCCCGAGGGCCTGCGTATCCAGCTAGTCGATCAGGAAGGGCGTTCGATGTTCGACCAGAACTCGACCCGTCCGAATGCCCGCGCCCAGGTGCTGTTGCAGGCCATATCCAAGGTCATCAACCAACTGCCCAATCGCATCTCGATCTCGGGCCACACCAGCGCCGTCGCCGGTTCGGGCCGGGCTTCGACCCCTGCCGACTGGCCGCTGTCGGCGTCGCGGGCCGATGCCTCGCGACAGATCCTGCAACGCGCGGGCGTCGATCCCGACAGGGTCTATTCGGTGGCGGGCAAGGCGGGATCCGATCCTCTGTATCCGGACGATCCGTCGCTGGCCGGTAACCGCCGCATCGCCATCGTCCTGCTGCGTGAGGCCCCCGTCTTGCCGTCGGATACCAGCCTGTGACACCTGCGAGCACCCAAACGCCCTTGCGGCGAGGCGGCGAATAGCGCCAAATCGCAACATGAGGACCAACGCCTCCCGCCTGTGTCGTGATCTCCGCGTGATGGCCGTCGCATGACCCAGCACGTCCCGCATCGCCAACTGCGCTTCTTCATGACGGCGATCGCGCCCTGCCCCTATCTGCCGGGCAGGACGGAGCGAAAGGTCTTCGCCAACCTGCCCTTCTCGGACGGGGCCCACGTCAATGACGAGCTGACCCAGGCCGGGTTCCGCCGTAGCCAGAACATCGCCTACCGCCCCGCCTGCGAGGGCTGCGACGCCTGTATCTCGATGCGGTTGCCGGTGCCGGAGTTCGTCTTCTCCCGCTCGCAACGTCGTGTCCTCGCCCGCAACGCCGACCTGTCGCGCGACCTGGTCGAGGCCGAGGCCACTACCGAACAATTCGCCTTGCTGAAACGCTATCTGAAGACCCGCCATCCCGGCGGCGGCATGACGGACATGAGCTGGGCCGACTATGTCGCCATGGTCGAGGACACGGCGGTGCGCACCCATCTGATCGAATACCGCCTGCCGTCCGACGACGGCGGGCCGGGCGATCTGGTCGCCGTGACGCTTACAGACCTGCTCAGCGACGGGCTGTCGATGGTCTACAGCTATTTCGACCCGACGATCGTCCGGCGGTCGCTGGGCTTCTTCGCCATTCTGGACCATGTTCGTCAGGCCGCTTCGGTCGGCCTGCCGTTCGTCTATCTTGGCTATTGGGTCCAGGGGTCACGCAAGATGGACTACAAGGCCAGCTTCCGCCCGATGGACGTGCTGAAGCCGCTGGGCTGGACGCGGCTGGTCTAGGGCCAATACTTGACTCCCACGCGGGGTCATCTATATCGACGCCACGTTCGGGACAGGTCTGGCGAATTCGCGCCGCCCGCTCGCCCACCGAGGGGCGGTTCCGCGCATTTCCCGTCGTTCCACAGCTGGGACGACCCTTCGTACCCCGTTGTTCCTCGGCTGGAACGGCCCCTTCGTCCCAAGGACACATGACAGAATTTTCCACACTGGGCCTCTCGCCCACGACCCTGAAAGCGGTCGCCGATACCGGCTATACGACCGCCACTCCGATCCAGGCCCAGGCCATTCCCGTGGCGCTGGCCGGACGCGACGTCCTGGGCATCGCCCAGACCGGCACCGGCAAGACCGCCGCCTTCACCCTGCCCCTCGTCGATCGCCTGTCCAAGGGCCGCGCCCGCGCCCGGATGCCGCGCGCCCTGGTTCTGGCCCCCACCCGCGAACTGGCCGATCAGGTCGCCGAGAGCTTCGCGAAATACGCAAAGGGCACCAAGCTCAGCTGGGTGCTGCTGATCGGCGGCGTGTCGATGGGCGACCAGGTCGCGGCTCTGAACAAGGGCGTGGACGTCCTGATCGCCACGCCGGGCCGCCTGCTGGACCTGTTCGAGCGCGGCAAGATGCTGCTGACCGGCGTGGAGATGATGGTCGTCGACGAGGCCGACCGGATGCTGGACATGGGCTTCATCCCCGACATCGAGCGTATCTTCAAACTGACCCCGCCCAAGCGCCAGACCCTGTTCTTCTCGGCCACCATGCCGCCCGAGATCACCCGCCTTACGACCCAGTTCCTGAAGGACCCGACCCGGATCGAGGCCTCCCGCCCGGCCATGACGGCCGAGACCATCACCCAGTATCTGGTCCGCATCCCCTCGACCGATCCGAAGATGAAGCGCGAGGCCCTGCGTCAGCTGGTCGCCCGCGAAGACGTCAAGAACGGGATCGTTTTCTGCAATCGCAAGTCCGAGGTCGATGTCGTTGCCAAGTCGCTGAAACAGCACGGTTTCGATGCCGCCCCGATCCATGGAGACCTGGACCAGTCGCTGCGGACCAAGACCCTGGCGGCGTTCCGTTCGGGCGAACTGAAGCTGCTGGTGGCGTCCGATGTGGCCGCTCGCGGACTGGACATCCCCGACGTCAGCCACGTCTTCAACTACGACGTCTCGCACCACGCCGACGACTATGTGCACCGCATCGGCCGCACGGGTCGGGCGGGCAAGCTGGGCCAGACCTTCATGATCGTGACCCCCGGCGACGACAAGTCGCTGGATAAGGTGCTGAAACTGATCAAGATGGATCCCCAGGAGCTGAAGCTCGACCTGTCCGGTGACATGGGCGGACGTAAGCCCGCCCCGGCGCGGTCGGCCCCGACCCGCGAGGCCCCTGCCCGCGACGCCGCGCCGACCGAGGCCGCCGACCGCCCGCTCCGCTCGCGTGGCAGCCGTGCCCGCAAGGTCGATGCCGTCATCGACGCACCGATCACCGATCTGCCCGTGCTGGATACCTCAGCGCAGGCTCCTGTCGCCGCATCCACCTCGACCGACGAAGACAAGCCCCGCCGGTCGCGATCGCGTCGCGGGACCAAACCCGCAACCGAGGGGACGGCCGATCAACCCATCCTGGTCGCCGTCGATGCCGTGCCCGATGCCCCTGTCATCGCCGTGGTTCCGACGCCGGCCCGCCCGGCCGCCGAGCCACAACTGCGTCAGGCCGACCGCCGTCCCGGCGGCCGTTCCGACCGCGACCTAGCTCCCGCGCGTGAGGGCGTCGGCTTCGGTTCGGACATCCCTGCGTTTCTGAGACGCGCGCCGACACGTTAAAGTCGATTCAGTCGCGGCGCTTCCACTTTCGGCTCGGCGTTTAACCCGGCGTTACGGAAAACCCCGTACTCTGTCCTCCGTCACAGCGTCAGAAGAACGCTCGTCGGGGACTAGAGATGACGACACAGGTCGAAACCGCCCTCCGGGGCCCGGAAGCCTTTACGCTGGCGCGTCAGGCCCTGGCCGACATGGAGGCCGCCGGCGTCTGGCCGACCCCGTTAAATTTCGAACTCTGGCTTCACTATATCGGCGATCCCGAAGGGCCGCTGGGCCGCGAGATGAGCCGCCTGCTGGCCAGCAAGGGAGCCTTCACCGAGGGCACGTCGGAAATGCTGGCGGCTGAGTATCTGCCGCGCGGCCGCCTGTCCGAGGAAATCCGCGACGCCGGGGCCGTGTTGAACCGGGAGCTGACCAGCGTCTCGGATGCCATCGCCAAGGCCAAGAGATCGCAAGCCGAATATGGCGTCACCCTGGCCGATGCCTCCGCCAGTATCGACAGGGTTGCAGAGCCCTCCGATCTGAAACATGTGGTGACCGGCCTTTCGACGGCGACCAACCGGGTACAGGAGGAAAACGCCGTCCTGGAACGCCGTCTGGAGACCTCGACCAAGGAGGTCGCCCGTCTGCGCGAACACCTGGAACAGGTCCGTCGCGACGCCATGACGGATGCCCTCACGAATCTGGCGAACCGCAAGGCCTTCGACGAGGAACTTCTGCGTGCGTGCGAAGACGCCGAACAGAGCCGCTCGACCGTGAGCCTGGCCGTTCTGGACATCGACCATTTCAAGCGGTTCAACGACACCTGGGGTCACCAGACCGGCGATCAGGTGCTGCGTTACGTCGCCAGCGTCATCGGCCGCATTTCCAAGGCCCCGCGCGTCGCCGCCCGTTACGGCGGCGAAGAGTTCGCCATCATCTTCCCGAACGAGAGCGCCGCCGTGGTCGAGGCCGCGCTGAACGGCATCCGCGAGGAAATCGGCACCCGGGCTCTGCGTCGCCGCTCGACCAATGACGAACTGGGGGCGGTCACAATCTCGGCAGGTCTGGCCCAGCGCCGTCCAGGCGAGACCGGATCGTCCCTGCTCGACCGTGCCGACGACGCCCTCTACGTCTCCAAGCGCGGCGGTCGCAACCGGGTCACCAACGGCGAACGCGTCGCCGAAGCGGCCTGACCAAACCCGCCAATGATTTCGACCGAACCGGCCAAGATCGTCAACAAAGTCGGCTAGGCTGTCTTCATGCGTAGTTTTGCCTTCGCCGTCGCCTACTGGACCCTGTCGGTCAGCTACACCCTGATGGCGGTCGTGGCGGCGATCCTGCCGGGTCGGCATGCCACCGCCTGGATCATCCGCCGCTACGTCAGACGCATGGTCCAGGCCATGCGTCTGCTGGCCGGGATCACGATCGAGGTCCGGGGCAAGGATCGCCTGCCGACCGGGGCCTTCATCATCGCCTCGAAGCACCAGAGCTGGGGCGACGGCTTCGCCACCTATGACCAGTTCGACGACCTGGCCTTTGTCACCGGCGACCACCTTGAGAAGTTTCCGCTACTGGGCACGGTGCTGCGCAAGCTGGGGGCCATCGTCGTCAACAACTGCGGCGGCCGCGAAGCGCGCGATTCGCTGAAGCAGAGCGGGGCCACCGCCCACGCCGAGGGCCGCAAGATCCTGATCTATCCCGAGGGCAATCTGGCCAAGGTCGGCGAGAAGTTTCGATACCGGTCCGGCGTCTGGCACATGTACCGCGATTTCGACATGCCGGTGGTGCCCCTGGCCTCCAACCTCGGCCTGTTCTGGCCGCAGGAGGAATATCAGAAACGCCCCGGCACCGCGACGCTGGAGTTCCTCGACCCCATTCCGACCGGTCTGCCCAAGGACGAATTCCTGGCCCGGCTGGAAGCCGCCGTCGAAGACAAGACCGCCGAACTGATCGCCGAAGCGCGCGGCGGTCCGGTCATTCCCAATCTGCGCGTCCTGGCCCCGGATGAGGTGAAGAAGGCGCAGGCTCTCGATCGGGCACCGGCCTGACCCCTACATCCGGAAGACGCCGAAGGTCGTGTCCGGGATAGGGGCATTCAGCGAGGCGCTGATCGCCAGCCCCAGGACATCGCGCGTCTGGGCCGGATCGATGATGCCGTCGTCCCACAGGCGGGCGGTTGCATAGTAGGGATTGCCCTCATCCTCGTATTTCTGGCGCACGGGGGCCTTGAAGGCCTCGGCCTGTTCCGGGGTCCAGGTATCGGCGTCACGGTGGACGGTCGCCAGCACCGCCGCCGCCTGTTCGCCGCCCATCACGCTGATCCGGCTGTTGGGCCAGGTGAACAGGAAGCGCGGCGAATAGGCCCGGCCGCACATGCCGTAGTTGCCCGCGCCGAAACTGCCGCCGATCAGGACGGTGAATTTCGGCACCTCGGCCGAGGCGACGGCGGTGACCAGTTTCGCGCCGTTCTTGGCGATCCCCTCGGCCTCGTATTTGCCGCCGACCATGAAGCCCGAGATGTTCTGCAGGAAGACCAGCGGGATCTTGCGCTTGCAGGCCAGCTGGATGAAGTGTGCGCCCTTCAGCGCGCTCTCGGAGAACAAGACGCCGTTGTTGGCCAAGATCGCGACCGGATAGCCCCAGATGCGGGCGAAACCGCAGACCAAGGTGGTGCCGTAGTCGCGCTTGAACTCGTCGAACTCGGAGCCGTCGACGGTGCGGGCGATGACCTCGCGCACGTCATAGGGGGCGCGGACGTCGTCGGGGATCAGGCCATACAGCTCATCGGCGTCGAAGGCGGGGGCGCGGGGCTCTCGCACGTCCAGATCGACCTGTTTGACCGTGTTCAGGCTGGCGACGATGTCGCGGACGATTTCGAGCGCGTGCTCGTCGTTTTCGGCGACATAGTCGACGACGCCGGACTTGCGGCCGTGGGTTTCGGCGCCGCCCAGGTCCTCGGCGGAGATGACCTCGCCGGTGGCGGCCTTCACCAGGGGCGGGCCGGCCAGGAAGATGGTGCCCTGGTTTCGGACGATGACGGTCTCGTCCGACATGGCTGGGACATAGGCGCCGCCGGCGGTGCAGCTGCCCATGACGCAGGCGATCTGGGGGATACCCCGCGCACTCATCCGGGCCTGGTTGAAGAAGATGCGGCCGAAATGGTCGCGGTCGGGAAAGACCTCAGCCTGATGCGGCAGGTTCGCGCCGCCGGAGTCGACGAGATAGACGCAAGCCAGGTTGTTCTGCTCGGCGATCTCTTGGGCGCGCAGGTGTTTCTTGACCGTCAGGGGGAAATAGGCCCCGCCCTTCACCGTGGGGTCGTTGGCGACGATCATGACCTCGCGGCCCGAGACCCGGCCGATGCCGCAGATCATGCCCGCGCCGGGAGCCTCGTCCCCATACATGCCATTGGCGACGAGCTGGCCGATCTCCAGAAAGGGCGAGCCGGGATCCAGCAGACGTTCCACCCGGTCGCGGGGCAGCAGCTTGCCACGGGCGACGTGGCGGTCGCGGCTGGCGTCGGAGCCGCCGCGTGCGGCCCTGACCACCCGCTCGCGCAGGTCGACATTCAATGCCGTATTGTGGGCGTGCAGGGCCTTGAAGGCCGGGCTCTGCGGATCGACCGTCGATGTCAGCTTGGGCATCCGCACCGTTTAGGCGGGATCAGCGACAAGGCAAAGAGACCGAGTTCAGGTCTCGAATCCGGCCGCCGACTAGAACAGATGCATCCAGCGCATCAGTCCAACCATGCCCGCGACACCGCCCACGAGCGCCATCGGCCCCGCGATCCGGAAATGTCGATGCAGGAAATACAGAATCTCGCCCGCCATATCACGCCCTCCCGACGTGTTGTGACCATGATCCATTCCCCAACGCCACGGTCTTGTGACCATGACTATCATCGATTCGTCTTAAAACACCGTTCGCCTCACACGAGTTTTTCTACACGAGGCGACTTTGGACCAGCGCGGCTTCGATGAAGCTGGCGAACAGGGGATGGGGCGCGAAAGGACGGCTCTTCAGCTCGGGGTGATACTGGACGCCAATGAACCAGGGGTGGTCAGTGCGTTCGACCGTCTCGGGCAGGATTCCGTCGGGCGACAGGCCCGCGAACACCAGCCCCTTGGCCTCGATCGCCTCGCGGTAGTTGATGTTGACCTCATAGCGATGACGGTGGCGTTCGCTGATCGTGGTCGCCCCATAGATGTCGGCGATCTTCGATCCGGCCTTCAAGGTCGATTCATAGGCACCCAAACGCATGGTCCCGCCCAGATCGCCCCCTTGGGTTCGCATGACCCGCTGGTTCCCTTGCGTCCATTCGGTCATCAGGCCGACGACCGGCTCCGCCGTCGGGCCGAACTCCGTGGACGAAGCCTTGGGATACCCGGCCTGGTTCCGTGCCGCCTCGATAACCGCCATCTGCATGCCGAAACAGATGCCGAAATAGGGGATGTTGCGCTCGCGGGCGAAACGCGCCGCCTCGATCTTGCCCTCGGCTCCCCGCTCGCCGAAACCGCCGGGGACCAGCACCGCATGGGCCGATTGCAGCCGCTCCTCGCAGGCATCGCGGTCGCCCTCGAAGGTGTCGGCCTCCACCCAGTCGATATTGACCTTGACGTTGTTGGCCACGCCGCCGTGGTGCAGTGCCTCGATCAGGGATTTGTAGGCGTCCTTCAGGACCGTGTATTTGCCGACCACGGCGACGGTGACCTCCCCGTCCGGCTGAAGACGGCGGCGCGCGATCTCTTCCCACATCGCCAGTTTCGGCGCAGGCGCGTCGGTGATGCCGAAATGGGCCAGGACCTCGGCATCCAGCCCCTCGCGGTGATAATCCAGCGGCACGGCATAGATGTCGTTGGAATCCATCGCCTGGATCACGCCGCTTTCCCGCACATTGCAGAACAGGCCGATCTTGCGTTTTTCCTCCGCCGGAATCGGGAATTCGCAACGGCACAGCAGGATGTCCGGCTGGATGCCGATCGAGCGCAGTTCCTTGACCGAATGCTGCGTCGGCTTGGTCTTCATCTCGCCGGCGGTCTTGATGAAGGGCAAGAGGGTCAGGTGGACGAAGCAGGACTGTCCACGCGGCAGGTCCTGGCCCAGTTGGCGGATGGCCTCGAAGAAGGGCAGGCCCTCGATGTCGCCGACCGTGCCGCCGATCTCGACCAGCACGAAATCCACTTCCTCGCCGTCATCGGTCAAGGCGGGCGTCAGGCAGAAGGACTTGATCTGGTCGGTGACGTGCGGGATCACCTGCACCGTCGCACCGAGATAGTCCCCGCGACGTTCCTTCTCCAAAATGGTCGAATAGATCCGACCGGTGGTGATGTTGTCGGACTTGGCCGCCGACACGCCCGTGAACCGCTCGTAATGGCCCAGGTCCAGGTCGGTCTCGGCTCCGTCGTCGGTCACGAAGACCTCGCCGTGCTGATAGGGGCTCATCGTCCCCGGATCGACGTTCAGATAGGGGTCGAGCTTGCGCAGCCGGACCTTATAGCCGCGCGCCTGCAACAGCGCACCGAGAGCGGCGGAGGCGAGGCCTTTTCCGAGCGAGGAAACCACGCCGCCGGTGATGAACACATAGCGAGCCATGGGCGGACACCTTACTCCGTGATTCGCGCCGAGGGCACGGCCCATCCGGCGGTCTTCTGTTGATCAAAGAGAAAAGCGCGCCGGGCGGGCGCGCTTTTCGAAGTCGGTGGAAAAACTCGCCTTACTGGGCGGGCGCGGGGGCCGGGGTGGAGGCCGCCGGGAGGCTGGCTTCCAGATCATCCAGCGACGGCGCGGTCGGGGCGGCGGGCTGGGTCGTCGTCGGAGCGGTCTGACCGGCGGCGGGAGCGGGAGCCGTCTCGCCCACCGCGATCGAACCCACGGCATCGGCATCGATAATCGAACGGCTGCCGCGCTCGACGTTGCCAGCGATCGTCAGGCCGATGGCGCAGAGGAAAAACAGCGTTGCCAGCACCCAGGTCGTCTTGGTCAGCAGATTGCCCGCACCGCGCGCAGTCATGAAGCCCGACGGTCCGCCGCCCATGCCAAGCGCGCCCCCTTCGGACTTTTGGATCAGCACCACCCCGGTCAGGGCAATGGAGATCAGGATCATGATGACAAGGAGAATGGTCTGGAGCATGGCGGCTTACATGTGTGGCGCAGGGACGCGCCGATCAAGCGGCGGCGTCTAACATTGAAGGGGGGATTGGGGAAGAGGGACTGGGGGGAGAGGGGAAATGGGATGGCTCTGAAACGGCTCGGCCGGGCATTGCTTCCTGATCCCCAGTCCCTTCTCCCTCAACCCGCCCGGACGATCGCCAGAAAATCCTCGGCCTTCAGCGACGCCCCACCCACCAGCGCCCCGCCAACATCGGCGACGGTCAGTATGTCGTGCGCATTGGCCGGGTTGACCGAGCCCCCGTAGAGGATCGGCGTCGTCGCGGCCGCCTCGCCCAGCCGCTCCACCATCGCCGCCCGCACGGCGGCATGAACCTCGGCGATCTGGTCCAGCGTCGGCGTCAGGCCCGTGCCGATGGCCCAGACCGGTTCGTAGGCCACCGCGAACGCCTGGCCAGCCAGCGAAAGCGGCAAGGACCCCGCCACCCGGGACCGCACGACGGCCACCGCATCGCCGGCCTCGCGCTGGGCTAAGGTCTCGCCGATGCAGACGATGGGCTCGAGACCCGCCGCAAGCGTCGCCTCGACCTTTGCCATGACATCGGCGTCGGTTTCCCCACAGCCCGCGCGACGTTCGGAGTGCCCGAGGATCACCAGCCGCGCGCCGGCGTCCGCCAGCATTTTCGCCGAGATCGAACCCGTGAAGGCCCCCTCCGATGCTGCGTGACAGTCCTGGCCGCCGATCTCGACCGCGCCACCCCGCGTCGCCCAGGCCATCTGCGCGATCAGGGTCGCGGGCGGGCACAGGGCGACCCTTAGCGCGACGGGGTCAGCCTCCAGTGCGGCCTTCAGCGCCTTCGCCTGATCCAGCGACGCTGCCAGACCGTTCATTTTCCAGTTGCCGACGATCATCTTCACGGATTGTTTCATGCGCGCCTGTCTAGGCAAGCGTCGCGCGGATGCCAAGGCGTCGGCTTGCGGGGATATGGCCCCCTCCCCTATAGGCCTTCGCTGGCGCTTCTCGCCATTCGCCCTCAGGTTCCCTGTTCGATGATCTCGCTGTTCCGAAACTTCGCCAAGTCCAAATGGGCCATTGGCCTGCTGGTCGTGCTGGGCCTCAGCCTATTGATCACGGGCGCGCAGATGGATGTGTTCTCGGGTCTTGGAACGCAGAACGTCGTCAGCGCGGGCGATCGCAGCATCACGCCGGCCGAGTTTCGCGCCGATTTCGACCGCATTCGCAACAATGCGTCCGAACAGGCCGGACGGCCTGTCACCATCGAGGACATGGTCGCCGAGAATCTCCACCTGCGGTTCCTCGAAGAACAGACCCAGCGCGCCGGATTCATGTCCTGGGCCTGGAACGCCGGCATCCGCCCTGGCAAGCAGCTGGTGATCGACCAGATCCGCGAGATCCCGGCATTCTTCAACCAGGTGACCGGACAGTTCAGCCAGGACCAATACGAGCAGGCCCTGGCCGCCCAGAACGTGACGCCCGAGTTGCTGGAACAGGAGTTCCGCGACCAGTATATCCAGACCCACTACGGGGCCGCCATCTATGCAGGGGCCCGCATGCCGCGCATCTATGGTGCCCTGCTGGCCGGTCAGGCGCTGGAGACGCGCGACGGGCGCTGGTTCAACGTGACCCAGGCCATGGCCGGGACGGCGCCCGCGCCGACAGACGCCCAGCTGACGTCCTTCCTGAACGAGAACGCGGCCCAGCTGCGCCGTCCGGAATTCCGCATCGCCTCGGTCGTCCTGTTCAACGACGCACCCAGCGCCTCGCCCCCCGCGATCCCCGAGGCGCGCATCGCCGAGCGGTTCGAGTTCCGCAAGGCTGCGCTGTCGAAACCCGCGACCCGCACCTTCACCACCATCACGGTCCCGACCCGTCAGGCCGCTCAGGCGATCACCACGGCCCTGCGCGGCGGTCAGACCCCGGCCCAGGCCGCGGCTGCCGCCAATGTGCAGCCCGCGACATCGACCGATGTGCCCCAGACGGCCGTGCCCGACCCCGCCGTCGGGGCCGCCGTCTTCGCCCTGGCCCCCGGTGCCGTGTCCGAGCCGATCCAGGGCCGGGTCGGCTTCACCGTTGCCCAGGTCACCGCCATCACCCCCGCCGCCCCCGCCACCCTGAACAGCGCCCGCGAGGCCATCGTCCAGGAACTGCGCGAGGAGGACGCCAAGGCCTCCGTCTATGCCCGGGTCGAGGCCTATGAGAAGGCGCGTGGCGAAGGCAAGACCCTGACCGCCGCAGCCCAGGCCGTCGGGGCTCGCATCGTGCAACTGCCGCCGGTGACCCAGGACGGTCGCCTGCCCGACGGCCAGCCAATGAATGCTCCGCCACAGATTCTGGAACAGACCTATACCCTGACCAAGGGGGCCGAGAGCGAGGTCATCGACGCCGGACAGGGTCAGTATTTTGCCCTGCGTCTGGACGAGATCACGCCCGCCGCCTTGCCGTCCCTGGCGGATGTGCGCGGTCCCCTGGCGCAGGCCTGGACGGCCCGCGAGAACGAACGCCTGCTGTCGGCCAAGGCCGAGCAACTGGCCGGTCAGGTTCGTGGCGGTCAGGACATCGCCGCCGTCGCCACCGCCGCCGGGGCCACCCTCACGACCCGCACCGGCATTGGCCAGAACCCGCAGGTCCAGCAGGAACTGGGTCAGGGCGTGCTGCAGGGCCTGTTCGGACAGGGCAAGGGTCAGGTGTTCAGCGCACCGGGGCCGAACGCCACCTTCGTCATCGGTCGCGTGGATGCCATCCGGCCGGCCTCTCCGGTCCTGGCCGCCCCGATCGCCGAACAAGTGCGCGGTCGCATGGGTCAGGAATGGGTGACCGAGGCCGTCCAGGCCTCGATTCAGGCCGCCGCCGTCCGTGCCAAGGCCAAGAACGATCCCGCCCTGGCCCGCGAGGCCCTGGGTCTGGACCCGCTGCCCGAGGCCGGAGCCGCCACCACGCCCGCGCCCGCGCCCGCCAAGAAATGACGCAGGACGGCCCGTCGCCGGACTTCGACACGTTCGCGGCGGGCCTTGCGGCCGGTCGTCCTCAGGTCGTGGTCCGGCGCGTCATCGACGATCTGGAGACGCCGGTCTCGGCCTATCTGAAGGTCGGCCACGGACGGCCCCACGCCTTCCTGCTGGAATCGGTAGAGGGCGGGGCCTTGAACGGCCGCTATTCGATCATCGCCCTGGACCCCGACGTGGTGTGGCGTTGCCGGGGCGGAGCCGCCGAGATCGCGCGCGGCGGAGCGGTCGAAGCGGGCCGGTTCACGCCCGAGTCCCTGCCCGCCCTGGCATCCCTGCGCGCCCTGATCGGGGCGACGCGCTTTGACATCCCCGACGACCTGCCGCCGATGGTCGCGGGGCTGTTCGGGGTGTTCGGCTATGACATGGTGCGGCTGCTGGAGCCCTTGGGCCCACCCAATCCCGATCCCCTGGACCTGCCCGACGCCGTCCTGACCCGTCCGTCCGTCGTCGCCGTGTTCGATTCGGTGCGGCACGAGATCGTGATGGTCGCGACCGCCTATCCGGATGCAGGCCTGGACGGCGCCGCTGCCTGGCAGGCCGCCCACGCCCGACTGGACCTGTTCGAGGCCCGTCTGGCCCGCCCGCTGGACGCACGCGGCACACCCGCCCCGGTCCCCGCGCCCGAGTTCGCCTCGCCGGTCGATGGCGCCGCCTTCGACGCCCTGGTGGCGCGGGCCAAGGACTATATCGCCGCCGGGGACATCTTCCAGGTGGTGCTAAGCCACCGGTTCAGCGCGCCCTGGGGCGGCGATCCGTTCGCCTTCTACCGCTCGCTGCGTCGCCAGAACCCCTCGCCCTATCTGTTCTATCTGAATTTCGGCGACTTCCAGCTGGCCGGGTCCAGCCCAGAGATACTTGTCCGGCTGAAGGACGGCGGCGTCACCATCCGCCCCCTGGCCGGCACCCGCCCGCGCGGCGAGACGCCCGAGGCCGACCGCGCCCTGGAGGCCGAACTGCTGGCCGACCCCAAGGAACTGGCCGAACATCTGATGCTGCTGGACTTGGGCCGGAACGACGTCGGCCGCGTCAGCATCCCCGGCTCGGTCGAGGTGACCGAGAGCTTCAAGGTCGAACGCTACAGCCAGGTCATGCACATCGTCTCCAACGTCCAGGGCCGCACCGATCCGAAGCTGGACGCCGTCGACACCCTGCTGGCCGCCCTGCCCGCAGGCACCCTGTCCGGTGCCCCCAAGGTCCGCGCCATGGGCATCATCGACGAGCTGGAAACCACCCAGCGCGGCGTCGGCTATGGCGGCGGTGTCGGCTATATCTCGGCAGGCGGCGAGGCCGACATCTGCATCGTCCTGCGCACCGCCCTGTTCACGGGAGGGCAGGTCTTCGTGCAGGCGGGGGCGGGCGTGGTGGCCGACTCGGACCCTGCGGCGGAGTACGCCGAGACCCTGGCCAAGGCCCGGGCGCCGATGCGGGCGGCGGAAGAGGCGTGGCGGTTCGAGCTGGGTGAGCGGCTGGGATAGGAACCGGTCGCCGCGCGTTGGATATGTCTCTCGGCGAGGTCCACATGCGCGGCGAACTCAAGACCTATCAGGCCAAGCGCCGATTCGACGACACGCCCGAGCCCAAGGGCACCAGGACGCGTCGCAAGGCGGCTCAGCCGCTGCGTTACCTGATCCAGCGGCATGCGGCGACGCGGCTGCACTACGATTTCCGGATCGAGCACGACGGCGTCCTGAAATCCTGGGCCGTGACCAAGGCCCCGTCGCGCGATCCCGCCGTCAAACGGCTGGCGGTCGAGGTCGAGGATCATCCGATGGACTATGGGTCGTTCGAGGGCACGATCCCCGGCGGCAACTATGGCGCGGGCACGGTGCAGCTGTGGGACACGGGGTCATGGACGCCGCAGCACCCGGAGATGCTGGAGGCCGATTTCGCCAAGGGCTCGGTCAAGATGATGCTGGACGGGGAGCGGCTGAAGGGCGGCTGGGCCCTGGTGCGGCTGAAGACCGATCGCGGCAAACCGTCCAAACGCAATAACTGGCTCCTGATCAAGGAGAAGGACGATCATGCGGTGCCCGGCGAGGGCGATGCCCTGGCCGAGATCGACGCCTCGGTCACCACGGGCCGCTCGCTGGCCGAGATCGCGGACGGCAAGACGCAATGGACGTCCTCGAAGCCCACCGGCCGCAAGGCTCCGCCCAAGCCCAAGCCGTCCAAGGCCGCCTCGGGCACCGCCAGGAAGCCACACGCCTTCGTCCCGATCCAGCTGTGCAAGGTCGTGGACCATCCGCCCGCAGCCAAGGGCTGGGTGCATGAGATCAAGTTCGACGGTTACCGCATCCAGGTCGCCGTCGGCGGCGGCAAGGCGACCGTGCGGACGCGGAAAGGTCTGGACTGGAGCGACCGTTTCCCCGAACTGACCGCCGAGGCGGCGGGTTGGCCGGACGCGGTGATCGACGGCGAGCTCTGCGCGCTGGACGACGACCACATGCCGAATTTCTCGGCGTTGCAGGCAGCGATTTCGGACGGGAAGACGGACGGCCTGATCTATTTCGCCTTCGACCTGCTGTTCGAGGGCGGCGAGGATTTGCGCAAACTGCCACTCTCGCACCGCAAGGCCCGACTGCAGGCCTGGGTCGACCGGGTCGGCAATGGCGATGGGCGTCTGCGTTACGTCGAACATTTCGGCTCGACCGGACAGGCGGTGCTGGAAAGCGCCTGCCGGATGGACCTGGAGGGGGTGATCTCCAAGAAGCTGGACGCGCCCTATCACGCCGGGCGGTCGTCCAGCTGGGTCAAGTCCAAATGCCGGGGTCGGGACGAGGTGGTGATCGGCGGCTGGTCGTCGGAAGGCGGGACGCGGTTTCGGTCGTTGCTGGTCGGGGTGCGCGACAAGGGTGGGCTGCGCTATCTGGGCCGCGTCGGCACCGGCTATGGCGAGGCGGTGACCAAGACGCTGATGCCAGCGTTGAAGGCCGTTGCGGCGGACAAGACCCCCTTCTCCGGTCCGGGCGCGCCCAAGGCGGCCAGCGACATTCACTGGCTGAAGCCCGTTCTGGTCGCCGAGGTCGAGCACGGCGGCTATACCGAATCCGGATCGCTGCGGCAGGCGGCGTTCAAGGGTCTGCGCGAGGACAAGACCGCCGCCGAGGTCACCGAGGCTCCGCAAGCGCCGACCGACATGAGCGACACCGGCCCTTCGGCCAAGACCACGACGACGGTCAAACCGGCGGCAAAATCCGGCAAGGGCAAGGTCGTGGTTGCGGGGGTAACCATCTCCAGCCCCGACAAGGTGCTCTGGCCAGCGCATGATGGAAAGCCACCGGTCAGAAAGGCCGACCTCGCCCGCTACTACGAGGCCGTAGCCGACCGAATGTTGCCCCACGTCGGCGACCGTCCGACGTCGATCATACGTGCCCCGGACGGCATCGCGGGCGAGACCTTCTTCCAGCGGCACGCCATGGCCGGATCGAACCCGCGCCTCAGGCTGATCGACGTGAAGGCCCGCACGCCCTATGTGGCCGCTGTCGACGTCGGCGGCCTGGTCGCCATCGCCCAGTCCGGCGGGCTGGAGCTCCACCCCTGGGGCTGCGCACCCGGCCTGCCCGAGGTGCCGGATCAGGTGACGTTCGATCTCGACCCGGACGAGGGTCTGGATTTCGCCGACGTCATCGCGGCGTCGAGGGTCGTGAAGGTGAAACTCGAAACCCTGGGCCTGACGCCCTTCGTCAAGACCACGGGCGGCAAGGGCCTGCACGTCGTCGTCCCGATCAAGACCGATGCCCGCAGCCGCGTAACCTGGGATCAGAACAAGGCCTTCGCCAAGGCCGTGGCCGAGGCCATTCGCCTTGATGCGCCGGACCGCTTCACCACCACCCTGGCCAAGAAGGCGCGAGGCGGAAAGATCTTCATCGACTATCTGCGCAACGGCCGGATGGCGACGGCGGTCGCCCCCTGGTCGCCGCGCGCCCGGCCGGGCGGGGGGATCGCGTACCCATTGTCGTGGGGTCAGGTGAAGGCGGGTCTCGATCCAGCGGCCTACAATCTGTGGACCTATCTGGCGCTGCTTAAGAAGGCCGATCCCTGGGCCGATTTCCGATCGTCGGCCGTCAGCTTGAAGCCCGCACTCAAAAAGATGGGCGTCGCCTGACCGCGGCGGTCGGATGGCGGGAACCCGCGACCGGCTGCTTCGCTGTTTTACCACCTAGCAGATTGAAGGACCTCGACATGGCCGAAGACTTCCCATCGCGCGCCGAACGCGTCGCCGAACACGAGCGCGCCATCCAGCGCCCGATCGACGCGAAGGGTGCGAACGACGCCGGCAGCGAACAGGCCATGCAGGCGGGGGCGCGCCACTATCCCGAACCGCCCTTTCCGAAACAGCACCAGACCAAGCCCGGTGACGAAGCCGCCCTTGATCCGGCGCCGATGTACGAGGCACCGTTCTGGAAGGGTTCGGGTAAGCTGGAGGGGTTCGCTGCCCTGATCACCGGGGTCGATTCCGGTATCGCCGTGCTGTCGCGGTCCTGTTCGCGCGCGAAGGGGCCGACATCGTCATCTGTCACCTCGACGAGGACGCCGACGCCGAGACGACCCGGACGGCGGTCGAGGCCGAGGGGCGTCGGGCGATCGTGCTCAAGGGCGACGTCGCCGACCCGGCCTTCTCCAGGATGGCCGTTGCGGCCACGCTGGAGGCCTTTGGACGGATTGATGTCGTTGTGCCGAATGCAGCGTTCCAGGAACATGTCGAGGACTTTCTCGATCTGACGTTCGAGCATTTCGATCGAACCCTGAAGACCAACCTGTACGGCTACTTCAACCTGACCCAGGCGGCGGTACCCCACATGAAACCGGGTGGCGCGATCGTGATGACGGGATCGGTTACCGGCCTCTTGGGCAACAAGGACCTGCTCGATTACTCGATGACCAAGGGCGGCATCCATGCCTTCGCCCGCTCGCTAGGCACCCATCTGGCACCCAAGGGCATCCGCGTGAACGTGGTGGCACCCGGTCCCGTGTGGACGCCGCTCAACCCGACCGACAAGGACGCCGATGCGACGTCGCAGTTCGGCGCGAAGACAGTGATGAAACGTCCGGCTCAGCCCGAGGAGATCGCGCCAGCCTATGTGTTTCTCGCTTCGCCGCAGAGCGCCAGCTACATCACCGGCGAGGTGTTGCCGATCATCGGCGGCTATGCCGGGGGCTAGGGTCGTCAGGCGGCGGCCTTCTTTTTCGGAGCCGTCTTTTTGGCCGGAGCCTTCTTCGCCGCCGCCTTCTTCGCACCGGTCGCCGATCCCTTCAGGCTGTTCTTCAGCGCCGCCATCAGGTCGATCACATTGGTGTCGTCCGGCTCGGCGACATCGACCGTGCCCTTGCCGCCATTGGTCTTGGACTTGATCATCTCGCGCAGGGCGTCGTCGTAGCGGTCTTTGAAGTCCGAGGCGTCGAAGTCAGCCTCCTTCTGGCCGATGATGCGGGCGGCGATCTCCACCATGTCGGCGTCGGCCTTCACCGTCGGGATGTCGTCGAAATAGTCGCCCGCGTCGCGCACCTCGTCGTGGGCCCGCAGCGTATAGGCCACCAGCCCCTTGCCCCGCACCTCCAGCGCCAGCTGGCGCTCCTTGCCGCGCAGGACCAGGCACCCCAGCGCCACCTTGCCCTGTTTCTTCATCGCGTCGCGGATGACGGCGAACGCCTCTACGCCCGCGCCCTTTTCGGGCACCACGAAGAACGGGTCGTCCCAGAACAGTCGGTCGATGTCCGCCTCGTCCACGAATTTGTCGATCGAGATGGTCTTGGTGCTCTCCAGCCTGACCTTATCGAAGTCGGCGTCGTCGAACAGGAGGTATTCGTCCTTGGACACCTCATAGCCACGCACAAGATCGCTTCGCTCCACCGGGCCGGTGTCCGGGTCGGTCGGCACCATGCGGATGCGGTTGTTGGTCTCCGGATTGATCAGGTGGAAGCGCACGTCGTTGGTGCTGGTCGTCGCCGTGAACAGCGCCACCGGACAGGTGACCAGCGACAGCTTCAGATGTCCTTGCCAAGTGGGTCGTGCGGCCATGGTCGTCTCCCTCGCCAGCACAATGCCCCGGCGCGGCATCGGTTCGCCCTACCCCATCCCCCGTGTCGCCAACGAGACCAGAAGCGCGACCAGCAAGGCGACGCACACGCCCTGCCAGAAGCGGACCGGGTCGCGGTCGATCAGAGACAGATCCGGTGTCAACGGGCGGGCCACCGCATGGCCGCTTTCCAAAACGTGGATCAGTTCCTCGACGTCGGCGAAGCGGTCGGCGGGATCATAGGCCAGGGTGCGCAGCAGGGCGGCCTCAAGCCAGGCGGGCATGTCGGGGCGGTGGACCGTGGGGCGGACGGGCTTTTCCAACCGGGCGCGGTTAAAGGTCTCCTCCTGGCCGCAGGGGTAGTCGCCGGTGAAGATGCGATACAGGGTCACGCCCAAGGCATACTGGTCGCTCAGGGCGTCTCCGGGGTTGCCCGCGAACATCTCCGGCGCCTTGTAGCCGAAGGTGCCGGGGGCCTCGGGCGCGGCGAAATCCTCGATCCGGGGCAGGCGCGCGACGCCCAGGTCGATCAGCTTCAGCCCGCCGTTTTTCTCCAGGATCACGTTGTCCGGCTTGATGTCGCGGTGGGCGATGCCCTGGCGATGCAGGGCCACCACGGCGCGGCACAGCCGGACCCCGATCTCGACGCCCGGCGCGATGTCGAACGGCTCGCGCGCCAGCCGGGCGTGCAGGGTCTCGCCGACATACAGGGGCTGGGCAATATAGAGGCGGCTCTGGCGACCCGGTTCGATCTCCAGCGTCTTTCCGACGTAGGGGCTGTCGATGCGGCGGCCGATGAAGCTCTCGCGCAGGAAAGCGGCGCGGGCCCCCTGTTCCGACAATAGGGCAGGCTTGGGGAATTTCAGCACGATGGGGTCGCCGCCGTCGGGAGTCTTGGCGCGGAACAGGCGGGTATATCGACCGTCGGACAGCAGCCGCTCCAGCGCATAGCCATCGACATTGTCGCCAACTTCCGGTGGCGGCAGGATGGGCAGCCCTTCCGCCTCCGCCCCGATGGCGTCGCGATCGACCGCCCCGATGCGGACCACGTCGATCAGGACGGCGGTGGCATTGTCGGTCGCGCCGTTGGCCGTGGCCTGGTCCACGATCGCCTGCACATCTCCATCGGACGAGCCGCGCCGGGCCAGCAGCCGGGTCAGTTCCTCCTCAGCCACCACGCCGTGGACCCCGTCGGTGGTCAGCAGCAGCCGGTCGTGATCGCGCAGCGGCACCGCCCGCACGTCCAGCCGCACGTCCGGCTCGATCCCCACGGCTCGGTAAAGGACATGGCTCAGGCCCGGCTGGCTCAGGGTGTGATCCTCCGTCAACCGGGTCAGGACGCCATCGCGAAAATGCCAGGCCCGCGTGTCGCCGACATGCAGCGCCACCGCCTCCCTCCCTCGCAGCACCAGGGCGGTGAAGGTGGTGGCCGCCCCCGCCATGGCCGGATCGGCCTTGCCCCGCGCGTGAAGCCAGCGATTGAACCCCATCAGGGCACTGACCCCCGCCGCCGCGATCCCGCCCAGCGGGCTTCTGGACAGATAGCCGTCGATGAAGCTGCGCGCCGCCAGTTCCGAGGCGATGCGGCCGCCTTTCGAGCCGCTGACCCCGTCGGCGACCACGGCGACGATGCCGTGAATGCGCTGCTCGCTGGGGCTGCCCAGATGCACGGCGCCGAAGTCCTGATTGTCCGCGCGCGGGCCCTTTGCCGTGGCGAAACCCGCCGCGATCTGAAGCCTGCCGTCGTCGTTCATAGGCCCGTCCCTTGCTGCATCGCAGCAAACGTCACTTCGTAACTTGGAAGCAAGGGGTATTGCGCCTATATCGATCGTGCCGGGGCTTGCTCCGGATATGGCGATAAACGCGCTTGTAATAAGCGGACCGGACCCGGGTGCGATTCCCGGCGGCTCCACCAATCGCTCCCGGTATCGCGGGAGATGCGGGGCCGACTAGCATCGACGGACGTGTAAAGAAGACTGCTTTTGCCCGTCCTGGCCCACCGTATCGGGCCATTTTCTAACTGCGAACGATAACTTCGCTGGAGAAGTCCGCCTCGCCGCGTAATGCGGTTCGGTTGATTTCGTGACTTAAGTCCTGGGGGTTCAGATCCTCAGGCGGGGCCTGTCGGGAGCCTGGCAACAGAATCCCGGCGCTTTCCTGCAAAATGCCGCCTTCCGTCCGGCACCGGGCACGTCTATCAGTCGCGCCAGGACGATTGAGGTAGCTATGGCGGACGACACCCCCCCGGTCGACGAGATGCACTATGAGGTGCTGGCCCAGGACGCCCTGCGGGGCGTGATCCGGGCCGCGCTCGAGCGCGCCGCCGGCCCCGGCGGCATCCCCGGTGCACATCATTTCTACATCACCTTCAAGACCCGCGGACGCGGCGTCAGCGTGCCGCCCGACGTCATCGCCAAATATCCGGACGAGATGACCGTCGTCCTGCAACATCAGTACTGGGACCTGGCGGTCGAGCACGACCTGTTCTCGGTGATGTTGAAATTCGGCGGCATGCCCAAGGTCCTGACCGTGCCCTATACGGCCGTGACCCGGTTCTATGACCCCAGCGTGCAGTTCCTGTTGCAGTTCGAGGCCCCCGAGGTCGTGACCGAACCGGTCACCGACATCTCGCCCGCCCCCACATCCAAGGCCCAGACCCCGCCGTCCGAAGGCGGTGGCGACGACGGGCCCAAGGTCGTGTCCCTGGACCAGTTCCGCAAGAAATAGGAGCGACGCCGGATGCGACAACGGGTCTGGACGGGTCTGATCGGACTGGTTCTGGCCGTCACCGCATCCTGTGTTCAGGCCCAGACGCCGCCGAGCGGCAGCCGCTTCGACGGCTGGGCCGCCGCCGTCATCGCCGCCGACTGGCGCACCAGTGCCGGTGAGCCGATCCAGGCCTTCGACAATGCCCGACGCGACGTGACCGCCGGATTCCTGGCCGCAGGCTTCGAGCGGGCGGCCCTGTATGATGCGACGCTGCGGCCGGATGTCCCCAGCCCGGTGAGCGCCGCCGAGGCCCTGGAAGGCATTTTCCGCGTCGCCGAGACCAACACCCGGGGCTGCCTTCTTTACTTCACATCGCATGGCTCGCCCGAGGGCCTGGTGTTCGGGCCGGACGCCCAGCTGACCCCGACGTCGATGGCGACCTTGGTCCGCAGCCTGTGCCAGAGCCGTCCGACGATCGTGATCGTCTCCGCCTGCTATTCCGGCATCTTCGTCAATGCGCTCAGCGGGCCGGACCGGATGGTGATGACCGCCGCCCGGCGCGATCGGAACTCGTTTGGGTGCGGCAAGGACGCGACCTACCCCTATTTCGACGGCTGCGTGATCGAGAGCCTGTCGACCGCGCGCGACTTCATCGCCCTGTCGCAGGCGACGAAGGCCTGCGTCAAGCGCCGCGAGACCGAAGAGGGATTGTCGCCGCCTTCTGAGCCCCAGGTCCGGATCGGAGCGGATATGCAACTGCTGCTACCAACCCTGGCCTTCCAGTCTGCGGGCCCTTGACGGCGGCGAAGGCTCGGTAGAACATATCAGGAACTTCAAGGGAGGATGATATGCTGACCGGAGGCTGCCACTGCGGCGCGATCCGCTACCAGACGGCGGATCAGGCCGTCCACCACACCCTCTGCCACTGCACCGATTGCCGCAAGAGTTCGGGAGCGCCGGCTGTGGGGTGGGCCTTGGCACCGCCGGGACAGGTCGAAATCACTGGCGAGCCCGTATGGTATGCCTCGTCCGAACACGGTCGGCGCGGGTTCTGCGGCCGGTGCGGGACGGGGCTGTTCTACACGAACGAACAAATCTTCCCGGGCCAGGTCGACGTCCAGAGCGCGACTCTGGACGACCCGGACGCCATCCCCCTGATGGCCCAGATCCAGACGGCCGATGCGATCAGCTGGATGCGGCATCTGGACGGCCTGCCTGCCTATGAACGCTACCCGGAGATGCCCGCGCCCTGACGCGGAAACACCCTGATCGTGATCCGTTCGCGCTCGCCCTCGTTCCGTTCGACCAGCAGCCGGGCGACCTGGGCGTCGTCGTGGAACAGGTATCCCTTGATGGCATCCAGCAGGGCCTTGGCCAGGTTGTCGAGGTCCAGCCAGGGCGGATCACCGACATGCTCCATCCGGATCTCGACGACGTAGTCGCCGTAGGCCGGGCGTGACCCGCGCCATTCCTTGCGGAAGAACTCGTAAGCCAGCGGCTTGTAATATTTGGCCTGGGTGGTCAGGCCCTCGATGGTGATCTCGACGACGTCCCCGATTTCGCGCGCCCTCACCTTGCCCGTCCCGATCCAGCCGTCGTTTTGCATCACGCGTCCGCGTCATTGGTCGGAGGCCCGTCGCCTCGCCTTGTCCGATCTGCCGCTCGTGCTACACGCCTGCGCATCCTCCCGCCACGCCTTGACGAGCCCTCGCATGACCGACCACCGCACCGAAACCGACACCTTCGGCCCCATCGAGGTCGCCGCCGACCGTTATTGGGGAGCGCAGGCACAGCGGTCGCTGGGCAATTTCAAGATCGGCTGGGAGAAGCAGCCACTGCCGATCGTGCGCGCCCTGGGGATCGTCAAGCGTGCCGCCGCAGAAACCAACATGGCCCTGGGGCGGCTGGACCCCGCCATCGGCAACGCGATCGTGCGCGCGGCCGACGAGGTCATCGAGGGCAAGTTGAATGACCATTTCCCGCTGGTCGTCTGGCAGACCGGCTCGGGCACCCAGTCGAACATGAACGCCAACGAGGTGATCAGTAACCGCGCGATCGAGATGCTCGGTGGCGAGATGGGCTCCAAGAAGCCCGTCCACCCCAATGACCACGTGAACATGAGCCAGTCGTCCAACGACACCTATCCCACGGCCATGCACGTCGCCTGCGCCGAGGAGGTGGTCCACCGCCTGCTCCCGGCCCTGCAACAGTTGCGCAATGCCCTGAACGACAAGGCCGAGGCCTGGAAGTCGATCATCAAGATCGGCCGGACCCACACCCAGGACGCCACCCCCCTGACGCTCGGCCAGGAGTTCGGCGGCTATGTCCAGCAGGTGACCAAGGGCATCGAGCGGATCGAGAGCACCCTGCCCGACCTGATGCAACTGGCCCAGGGCGGCACCGCGGTTGGGACCGGGCTGAACGCGCCGATCGGTTTTGCGGAAGGGGTCGCCGACCGGATCGCCGCAATCACCGGCCTGAAATTCACGACCGCCCCGAACAAGTTCGAGGCCCTGGCCGCCCATGACGCCATGGTGTTCAGCCACGGAGCCATCAACACCGTCGCGGCCTCGCTGTTCAAGATCGCCAACGACATCCGCTTCCTGGGCTCCGGTCCGCGGTCGGGTCTGGGCGAATTGGCGCTGCCGGAGAACGAGCCGGGGTCGTCGATCATGCCGGGCAAGGTCAATCCGACCCAGTGCGAGGCCCTGACCCAGGTCTGCGTCCAGGTGTTCGGCAATCACGCGGCGATCACCTTCGCCGGGTCGCAGGGGCATTTTGAGCTGAACGTGTTCAACCCGGTCATGGCCTACAACTTCCTGCAGTCGGTGCGCCTGATGGCCGATGCGGCGGTCAGCTTCACCGAGAACTGCGTCGTCGGCATCGAGCCCCGCATCGACAATATCGAGCGCGGCCTGAACAACTCGCTGATGCTGGTCACGGCCCTGAACGGCAAGCTGGGCTATGACGCCTGCGCCAAGATCGCCAAAACCGCGCACAAGAACGGCACGACCCTGCGCGAGGAAGCGGTCGGCGGCGGCTATCTGACCGACGCGGAGTTCGACGAGGCCGTCCGGCCCGAGAAGATGATCTCCCCGGGCTGACCGGCCAGCCTCAGTAAAGTCCGCTCAGATCCTCGGCCGGTTCCTTCTGGGCCGGTGGCGGCGGCGCGGCCTGAGGCGGGGCGTCGGCGGTCGGCGGGATGCCCGCCGCGATCTCGGCCTCGCGCCGGACGACGTCGTTGTAGTTCTGAGGCCCGGTCGGTGCGACCGGCGCGCGCGGAGCCTCCTCGACCTCGCGCGCCCGTTCGGTGCCGGGGCGGAAGGCTTCCTCGACGCCGCGCACGGTACGGAACACCGCATTCTTGGGCCGAACGAAAGGCCGCGCGGGTCGTGATTTGAGCGCCACCTGCATGAACTCGGTGAAGACCGGCACCGGCCCGGTCGCGCCGGTCTCGCCCGATCCCAGCGGCCGGTTGTCGTCGAAGCCGATGAAGACCCCGACCACGATGTCGGTCGTGTATCCCACGAACCAAGCCGAGCGGTATTCGTTGGTCGTGCCGGTCTTGCCCGCCACCCAGCGGCCCAGGCCTCGCGCGCTGGCCGCCGTGCCGCGCTGGATCACGCCCTCCAGCATGGAGCTGATCTGATAGGCGGTGATCGGGTCGATGACCTGGTCCCCGCGCGGGTCCAGACGCGGCGATTCCTGGCCGCTGAAGCCCCGGTCGCAGGCGCGGCAATTGCGCGGATCGGCCCGATAGATGGTCTCCCCATCCCGGTCCTGCACATATTCGATCAGATAGGGGTTCACCCGCCGCCCGCCATTGGCGAAGGCCGCATAGGCCGCCGTCAGGTGATAGGGCGTCACCTCTCCGGCCCCCAGCGACACCGACAGGTTCGGCGTCAGATTGTCCGCCACACCCATCTTTTTAGAAAGTTCGACAACATTCTTCATCCCAACGGCCTGGGCCAGCCGCACGGTCATGACGTTCCGCGACAGCTCCAAACCGCGCCGCAGCGTCTGGGGTCCGTAGTATTCGCGGCTGTAGTTTTCCGGCGTCCAGCGCCCGCCATTGGCTCCGCCCGCGAAGCTGATGGGGGCGTCCAGCACGATCGAGGCCGGAGTGAAATCGCCTTCCAGCGCCGCCGCATAGACGAACGGCTTGTAGGCCGAGCCCGGCTGGCGCTGGGCCTGGGTCGCGCGGTTGAAACTGGACAGGGCATAGGAATAGCCGCCGACCATCGCCAGCACCCGGCCCGACTGCGGCTCGATCGCCACCAGGGCACCGTTCACACGCGGCACCTGTTTCAGCAGGAACTGATTGCCGCGCGGCTCCACGAAGATCAGGTCGCCGCGCTTCAACTGTCGATTGGCGTTGGCCCAGGCCGCGTCCTCGACCACCAGACTGCCGGTGTCGCCTTCGCGGGCGGTGATGACGCGGACGTTGTTGCCCGATACGCTGTCGATGGCGGCGGCCTCCCAGGCGCGGCGCTCGGGCGGGCGGGTCTGTTTCAGGGCCTCGGCCTGCCAGCCCTCGGCGAAATCGGTCGTGCCCCAGCCGCCGCGCCAGCCGTGACGGCGGTCATAGTTCTCCAGCCCCTTCATCAGGGCATCGCGCGCCGCCGTCTGGAGCGTCGGGTCCAGGGTGGTGCGCATATAGAAGCCGCCCGCGTTCAGCTGATCGCCGAAATCGGGATTGGCGCGGGCCTGACGGCGCGCTTCTTCCACGAAGAAATCCGCGTCCTGATACTGGGCCCGGCGCGGAGCGTCTTGCGTCACCAGCGGTCGGGCGCGGGCGGCAAGCATCTCGGCGTTGGTGATGAAATTGCCTTCCTCCATCTCGCCCAGCACCCAGTCGCGCCGGTCCTTGGCGCGTTCGGGGAAGCGTTTGGGGTGGTAATTGTTCGGCCCCTTCGGCAGGGCCGCCAGAAAGGCCGCCTCGTCCGGACGCAGCTGGTCCAGCGACTTGCCGAAATAGTTGTAGGCCGCCGAGGCTACGCCAAAGGACCGATAACCCAGGAATATCTCGTTCAGATACAGTTCAAGAATTTGCTCCTTTGACAGGGTCGCCTCCAGCCGGGACGACAGGATCGCCTCCTTCAGTTTGCGGCTGAGGGTCGATTCGTTGGTCAGCAGGACGTTCTTGGCCACCTGCTGGGTGATGGTCGATCCGCCCTCTAGCCGCCGTCCGGAAACGACGTTGAAGACGTTCCTGAACATGGCCCGGCCCAGGCCCGACACGTCGATACCGCCGTGATTGAAGAAGTTCCTGTCCTCGGCGGCCAGAAAGGCATCCAGCACCGGCTCGGGGATCTGTTCGTAGGTGACGTAGATCCGCCGCTCGTCCGAGAACTCGCCGATCAATGTGCCGTCCCCGGCATAGACTCGCGTCGCGGTCGGCGGGCGATAGTCGGCCAGGTCGGTGGCGTCGGGCAGGTCGTGAAACAGCCACGCCGCATAGATGGCGACCACCAGCCCTGCCAGCGCGATCGCGCCCAGCAGGCCGATCCCGGCCATCACGAACCAGCGTTCGGCAATCTTCACCATCGTCTCCGCACGAACCGCCCCGCGCAGGGTTTAGCCCGCGTCGGGACAGACGCAAACAGGGACGAAGATTTCGCGACGAATTACGCCGCTCGCGCATACCCCTGCGGCTCTGCGACCACCCGGTCCAGCTCGAACCGCGACACCAGCACCGACAGTTCGCGCGACTGTTCGGCCAACATGTGGCTGGCGGCGGTGGACTGTTCGACCATGGCGGCGTTTTGCTGGGTCACGCGGTCCATCTGGTTGATGGCGGTATTGACCTCCTGCAGGCCGCTGGCCTGTTCGCGGGCGGAGGCGGCGATCTCGGCGGCCAGGGCCCGGACCTGATCGACCTCGGCGGCGATGGCGGTCAGGGCCGAGCCGGTCTGGTCGACCAGTTTCACCCCGGCCTCGACCTGGCGGCTGGATTCGGCGATCAGGCTCTTGATCTCCTTGGCGGCGGCCGCCGAACGCTGGGCCAGGGCCCGGACTTCCTGGGCCACGACCGCGAACCCGCGCCCGCTGTCCCCGGCCCGCGCCGCCTCGACCCCGGCGTTCAGGGCCAGCAGATTGGTCTGGAAGGCGATCTCGTCGATGACGCCCAGAATTTGGCTGATCTGGTTGGAGCTGGCGGCGATGGCCGACATGGCGGTGTTGGCGTCATGGGCCACCTCACCCCCGGCGCGGGCACAGTCCATGGCATTGGCCGACACGCCCGCCACCTTGCCCGCGCTCTCGGCGGTGGAGCGGACCGTAGCCGTGATCTCGTCCAGAGCGGCGGCGGTTTCCTCCAGCGCGGCGGCCTGTTGTTCGGTGCGGCGTGACAGGTCGTCGGCGGCGGTGGTGATCTCACCCGCCCCGGTCTGCATCTCGTCGACGGCCACGGCGACGACGCCAAGAGCCTGGCTCAGGGTCGCGGCGGCGGCGTTGAAGTCCTGTTTCAGCCGCTCGGCCTTGGGCGCGACGGGCGTGGTGATGCGGAAGGTCAGATTGCCCGCCGCCAGCGACGCCAGACCGTCCGCCAGGGTCGCGATCAGCGACTGGTCGTCGGCGGCCTCGCGCGCCTTGTCGGAGGCGGCGGCGGCCCGTTCAGCCTCGGTCGCCATACGGGTCTCGCGCGCCTCGATCGCCAGACGTTCGCGGTCCACGGCCGCGTCGCGGAACCGTTCGACGGCGCGCGCCATCTGGCCGATGTCGTCGGACCGGCTCGCCCAGGGCGTCTCGACGTCCGTGGCACCCCCGGCCAGCCGGTGCATGCAGGCTCCGAGCGCTTCCAAGGGGCTCAGCAGGCGACGTGTGGCCAGCAGACAGACCAGGGCCGCCAGCACCGTCACGATGCCGCCGATCGCCATCAGGGTGTTTCGCGTGTCGACGACCGACTGCATGAACTCGACCTGGGGGATGCCGACATACAGGATGCCGATCACCTGGCCTTGGGCGTTCTTGATCGGATCATAAGCGACGAAGAAGGGCCGCCCCAGGATGTCCGCCTCGCCGCGGTAAGCCTTTCCTTCCTTCAGGACGGTGTCATAGACCTTGCCCGGTGCCAGGGGGGTACCGACGGCGCGGCTGCCGTCGGGCTTTTTCACATTGGTGGTGACGCGGGTGTCGCCCATGAAGATGGTGGCGGTGCCGCCGACCAGGGTCTTGACCGTATCGACCGGCTCGAAGAACCCGTTCAACGCCGTCTGGCCGACCGTCATCTGGCCATTGCTGACGGCGAAGCCGGAGCCGTACTGTTCCAGCACGTTCCAGGCGACCCGCATGTTTGATTCCTGACGCTCGGCCGCGCGGGCCTTGGCGTCGTTGGTCATCAGCCAGGACGTCGTCAGGATCAGCAGGACCGCCAGCACGGCCAGTCCGGCCACGACCATCAGGGCGATCCGCCCCGACAGGGATCCCAGTGCCTTGTTCATTCGATGTCCGCCCAAGCCGTTGTTCTGGGGCGAAGCTAGACAGGGACGGCTGAAAGCCCGCCTAATCGACGACTAGGTATTATCCCCTAACGGCCAGTTCCCGAGCCGCCATCATCTGATCGCCGGGCTCGCGGAAATAGCGGTCGATGCCCTCGGCGACGGCCTGCATCAGCCGGCGGCGGCGGCGTTCGTCGGCCAGGGCGCGCTCGTCGTCCGGATTGGTGATGAAGCCCATCTCCAGCAGCACGGCCGGCACGTCGGGAGCCAGCAGCACAGCCAGACCGGCATCGCGATGGCTGCGGCGCAGCAGGGGATGATCCGCCGCTTCGATGTGGGTCAGCAGTACGCGCGCGAACTGGGCCGATCGATTTTGCGTGGCGCGCTGGGTCATGTCCAGCAGGATGCGGTCGACCGATGGGTCGCGCCCCGGCAGATGGAGGTCGCGGTGCCAGTTCGATCCCCGCGTGACCTCGCGCACCGCCCGGTTCGCTCCCTGCTCCGACAGGGTATAGACGCTGGCCCCGCGCGTCGCGGGATCGGACCCGGCGTCGGCGTGCAGCGATATGAACAGATCGGCATCGGCATCGCGCGCGATCCGGACACGGCGGTTCAGATCGACATAGACGTCGCTGTCGCGCGTCAGGCGGACGCGGTACCGATTCGTCCGTTCCAGTTCGCGCTTCAATTGCAGCGCCGCAGCCAGGGTGATGCCACTCTCATTGTTGTTGGCTCCCCGGGCTCCCGGATCGCGCCCGCCGTGGCCCGCGTCTATGACGATCAACGGTTTTTCTGCCCGGCGCGTCTCGGCGCGCGGTGCAATCGGTCGCGCCACCGCCGGGCCGGTGCCGGTCGCTTTCAGATCGACGACATAGCGGTAGTGCGCCACGCCGTCGCCGGGCGGCAGCAGGAAGCGGCGCTCGATCTCGGCATTGCGGGCCAGGTCGAACTGCACCCGCGACGCCGTCCCGACCGGGCTGACCCGATAGCCGCGCACGAGGCCGGATCCGGTGCCGTCCAGCCCGCGTCCGGGAGCCACGCCCGACAGGGTGAGGACGACCTTGCCGTCGGCCCCGGTCTCGACCACCTGACCCCGCGCGGACCGGTCCAGATCGACCACGATCCGCGTTCGCTCGGCATCGCCGCCGAATCGCACGCGCAGAACCTCGCCGACCGCACCGGCCGCCAGCCCCCGCCCACCGACGAGCAGCACGACGCAAACGACGACGAAGGCCAGCCCCGTCATCATCCACTCACGCACGCCCCACCGGGACAGTTCGAAACGCGACACACCGTACATTCTGACGGACACCCACCTTATTGGTTGGAGCCATCATCGCCGAACGGGATTGGGATTGGGTTAAGCCACGGCACGATTTGGCATTAACCGCTGCCATATGTGCGCGGCCCTTTCATTTCGCGGCCGGCGTGACTATGCTTTGAATGTCACGGACCCAGCGCAGCCACCGATCTGATCGGCTCCGGCGCATCACGGCCTGCGACATGACTTTCACGCATCCGAGGGTCGCCCCCGTTCTGGCTTTCCAGTCATCGACGAGCGATTCGAAGAACCGGACCCATCCACGCCGCCTGCCCTTGTCTGGCGCGTCGGGTTCAGGACAGACCAAACCCATGGGCTTTTCCGCCTGCGCTCCCTTTCGGCCTGACATGGCCATTGCCGCGATCCGCGGTGGGATGACGCCTGCGCCTGCCCTTCATCCCGTTCGGCGAGCCGCCCCGACCCCACATGCTGGGTCCGGCAGAGCGCGCCAGAGAGAAAACTTCCATGTCAAAGACCATGCTGATCGATGCAGCGCACGCCGAGGAAACGCGTGTCGCCATAGTGGACGGACGCCAGGTTGAGGAGTTCGACTTCGAGTCGAAGACCAAACGTCAGCTTCGCGGCAACATCTACCTCGCCAAGGTCACCCGCGTAGAACCCAGTCTGCAGGCGGCGTTCGTCGAATACGGCGGCAATCGCCACGGCTTCCTGGCCTTCAACGAAATCCACCCCGACTACTACCAGATCCCGGCCGCCGACCGCGAAGCGATCATGGCCGAGGCCCATTCGGCCGATGACGATGACGACGCGGCGATCCGCGATTCGGACGACGGCGAATCCGAGGGCGGTCTGGCCGAGGAGGAACGCCTGAAGCGTCGCCTGATGCGGCGCTACAAGATCCAGGACGTCATCAAGCGCCGCCAGATCCTGCTGGTCCAAGTCGTCAAGGACGAGCGCGGCGGCAAGGGCGCGGCCCTCACCACCTGGCTCTCGCTGGCCGGTCGCTATTGCGTGCTGATGCCCAACACCGGCAAGGGTGGCGGGATTTCGAGGAAGATCACCCAAGCCAGCGACCGCAAACGCCTGAAGGCCGCCGCCGCCGCCCTGGACGTGCCGCGGGGCATGGGGCTGATCATCCGCACCGCCGGGGCCAAGCGCACCAAGGCCGAGATCAGCCGCGACTACGAATATCTGCTGCGCCTGTGGGAGACGATCCGCGAGACGACCCTGGCCAGCCATGCACCGTCGCTGATCTATGAGGAAGAAAACCTCGTCCGCCGTGCTGTACGCGACATGTTCGACAAGGATTTCGACGGCATCCAGGTCGAGGGCATCGAAGGCTTCAAGGAGGCTCGCGACTTCATGCGGGTGCTGATGCCGTCCCAGGCCAAGAAGGTGCATCTGTACCAGGGATCCAAGCCCCTGTTCGCCGCCCACGGCATCGAGGAGGTGCTGACCCAGATTCACCAGCCGATCGTGCCGCTGAAGTCCGGCGGCTATCTGGTGATCAACCAGACCGAGGCCCTGGTCGCCATCGACGTCAACTCGGGCAAGGCCACCAAGGAACGCAACGTCGAGGCCACGGCGTTCAAGACCAACTCCGAAGCCGCCGTCGAGGCCGCTCGCCAGCTGCGCCTGCGCGACCTGGCCGGGCTGGTCGTCATCGACTTCATCGACATGGACGAGTCCAAGAACAACCGGACCGTAGAACGCATCCTGAAGGACGCGCTCAGCCATGACCGCGCCCGCATCCAGATGGGCAAGATCTCCGGCTTCGGCCTGATGGAGATCAGCCGCCAGCGCCGCCGCCTGGGCGTGCTGGAGGGGGCCACCGAAGTCTGTCCGCATTGCCAGGGCGCGGGCCGCATCCGCTCGGCCGAATCGGCGTCTCTGATGACGCTGCGCGCCGTCGACATCGAGGCCGGCCGGAATGGCGCGGGCTGCATCATCCTGCGGGTCTCCAGCGTGGTGGCGCTCTATATCCTGAACCACAAGCGCGACTATCTGGAGCGGATGCTGCAGCAGCGCGGCCTGGCCGTGATCGTCCAGATCGACGACCGTCTGGCCCAGAACGAACACGCTATCGAGCGCACCGAGACCAATGAGGACTTCGTGCCCGCCGAACCGGCGCTGGCCCTGCCCGACCTGAACGACGACTTCGACGACAGCCTCTATGCCGAAGAGGACGAGGACGACGAAATCATCGCGGACGAAGAGGACGAGGACGAAGATGCCCTCGCCCGCGAGGATACGGACGACGACGAACCCCGCGAACGCGCCGAGCGTCTTGATGGCGAAGGTGGTGGACGCGGTCGCAAACGTCGCCGTCGCGGCGGTCGTCGCGACGAGGAAGCCGCGCCCCGCGATCCTGAAGCCATCGATGCCGCCGTCGCGCCAGTCGGCGAGGACGATGACGATTCCGAAGCCGGGCGTCGTCGCCGTCGTGGTCGTCGGGGCGGTCGTCGTGTCCGCGAGGACGGCGGCGAGGGCACGAGCGCCTTCTTCTGGGTGCGCGGTCGCACGCCGAACCTGGACGACCCCTATGTCTGGTTTGACCCGATCAACCCCGCCCCACGCGCCGAACGCGCACCCGAAGCCGTATCGGCTGACGGCACGCAAGCCCGCGATACCGAGGAATGGGTCGGCGAACGTCCTGACGGGGAGATCGCCGGGGATCGCGAAGGCGGTCGCTCGCGTCGGCGTCGTCGCGGTCGGGGCCGGGGCGAGCGCGCCCAGCCGCATGATCTGAAGGTCGAGGCTCGCGCCACCAACGAAGGCATGCCCGCCGACGGCTCGCCCGACACGCCGATGGCCGTCATGGCGTCCGAGGACGTCGATGCGGCCCCGGTCATCGCTGCCGAGCCCCAGCGCCGTCGCGTCCGCCGGAAACCGGCTTCGGCCTCCGCCACGGTGGACACCGACATCGACATGGCGATCGAGCCCAACGAGGTCGAGCCGGCCGCTGCCCCGATCGAACTGGACGTCAGCCCCGCCGAGGCCGCCGAGGAAAGCTGGGCCGATGTGCCCTCCGAGAACGAAACGGTCGAGGCCCTGCCGGAACCCGTCCCGGAGCCGGAGCCAGCCGTGCTGGTCGAGGCTGTCGCTCCGCCCAAGCCCGAGGCCGATCTGTCGTCGATCATCGCCAACGACCCGGCCCAGATCGCCGCACCGCCCGAGAAACCCAAGCGCGGATGGTGGCGCCGTTGAAAGGCCGTGATTAAATCGTCGCTAGGGTCGCTGTAGCCGGGGGGCGTTCGTTGAGGAGAGTGCCTTGATCCGCCTTCCCCGCATGGCCCGACGGTTTTTCGCCACCGCCACGACCGCTGCCTTGCTGGCGGCGGTCGCCGGTCCGGCCTCGGCCCAGAGCGCCATCCGCGATACCGAGATCGAGGGCATCATCCGCGAATGGTCGGATCCGGTCTTCGTGGCCATGGGCCTGAACCCTGATGACGTCGAGGTTCTGCTGATCAACGACGGCTCGCTGAACGCCTTTGCCACGCGGGGGCGGATCATGGGTCTGAACACCGGCCTGATCCTGGAGACAGACAACCCCAACCAGCTTCTGGGCGTCATCGCCCATGAAGCCGGACACATCAAGAACCGCCACACCCTGCGTGACGGAGCATCGGAAGCGGGCAAGCAGCCCTTCTTCATGACGATGGCCTTGGGGGCGCTGGCAGCCTTGGCGGGGGCGCCGGACGCGGGCGCGGCTCTGATTGCCTCCAGCCAGTATTTCGGTACCTTGAACTCGCTCCGATATATGCAGAGCCAGGAGGGCGAGGCCGACATCACTGGAGCCCGCGCCCTGGATCGGGCCGGTGAATCCGGCAAGGGACTGGTCGATTTCTTCGAGAATTTCCGCTCGCAGGAGGTCTTCTCCGACGCCCGCCGTTACCCCTATTTCCGCAGCCACCCCCTGTCGGGCCAGCGGATCGAGGCCCTGCGCCGCCCGGTCGAGGCCATGCCCAACTATGGCAAGCAAGACAGTCCCGAACGGCTGGCCCAGCACGCCCTGATCCGGGCCAAGATCGCCGCCTTCCTGAACCATCCGAACCAGACCCTGCGGGCATATCCGGAAACCGACACCTCCCTGCCCGGACGCTATGCCCGGGCCATCGCCTGGTACCGCGACGGCCAGACGGACAAGGCCCTGACCGCCGTCGAGGCCCTGTCAGCCGAAGACCCGGACAACCCCTACTACTGGGAACTGAAGGGCCAGATCCTGTTCGAGGAAAGCCGTCCGGCCGAGGCCATCGCCGCCCACGAACGCTCGGTCGAGCTGGATCCCGACGCCCCGCTGCTGCGGGTCAACCTGGCCCACGCCCTGATCGAGACCAACGACCCCGCCAACCTGGACCGCGCCGTCGACGAGCTGAAACGCGCCGTGGCCTGGGAGCCGGACAACACCCTGGGCTGGCGTCTGCTGGGTCAGGCCTATGCCAGCCAGGGCAAGGAGGGCGAGGCGCGCCTGGCCTCCGCCGAATACTATTTCGCCCTGGGGTCCGAGGAACAGGCGACCCAGTTCGCCCTGCGCGCCCGCGAGATGCTGGACCGCAACTCCATCGAATGGCGCCGGGCCGTGGACATCGTCCTGGCATCGGGTGCCACCTCTCAGGACATCGACGATCTGGACCGGCGGCAGCAGCGCAACCGCCCCACTGTCCTGACGCCCGCCACACGCTGAACCTTCAAGAGACTCCGCCTTTATGACCGACGACGCCCCCCAGACGCCGCCCGCACCTGCACGCACCCTGCCCCGCTGGCTGACCGCCGGACGAGTGGCGCTGGGCGTGTCGGTGGTGGCCCTGGCCCTCGCCGCCGCCCCCTATCTGAGCGGCGGGGACTTCGGCGGGCGGGTCCGGACCTATCTGCTGGCCAATCCGCAGGTGCTGGACGAGGTCGTCGCCGCTCGGGAAACGGCGGAGAACGACGCGCGGGTCGAACAGGTGAACGCGGCGGTGGCCGCCAATCCAGCTCTGCTGAACCACGACCCGCGCGATCCCTCGATCGGGCCGCTGGACGCCAAGGTGGTGGTGCACGAGTTCTTCGACTACCGCTGCCCGGGCTGCAAGGCGGTCTCCGGCGACTTCATGCGTATCGTCCTGTCGAACCCGGATGTCCGCTTCGTCTTCAAGGAATGGCCGATCCTGGACCGGGGTGATGACGTGACGTCGCAGTACGCCGCTCGCGCCGCCCTGGCCGCCCAGGCCCAGGGACGCTATCTGCCGGTGCATCAGGCCCTGATGGCCGAGCCCAGCCTGTCGCGCGAGAGCATCGACCACATCCTGACCGCCAACGGCGTCGCCCTGCCTCAGGCCTCGGCAACCATCGCCTCGCCCGACACCACCCGCCACATTGCCGACATCCACACCGCCGCCGCGACCCTGAAGCTGACCGGCACGCCGACGTTCCTGATCAACGGAAAGACCACCGCCAGCATCGCGCCGGAAGAGGTGGCGGCGGCCATCGCGGCGGCGAAACGGTAGCTTCACCTCCCCTTCGGCTCCGCCGATGGGGAGGTGGCGCGGCTTCTTCAGCGCCGTGACGGAGGGGGAGACCGGGTTTCAAAGTGAGCGCTGCCCACCTCAGACACCGTCTTGCCCCCTCCGTCTCGTCGCTGTCGCTCCGATACACCTCCCCATTCGCGAAGCGGCGACCGGGGAGGAGAAATCCTCAGATCACGAAATCATAGACCACGTCGGCCAGGGTGTGATCCATGGTCCGCGCCGGTTCCGCCTCGGTCGGGCAGTTGACCAGCCGGGCGGGCACTCCGGCCACCGTGCAGCCCTTGGGCACCGGCTTCAGAACCACCGACCCCGACGCCACCTTGGCATAGTCGCCGACGACGATATTCCCCAGCACCTTGGCCCCGGCCCCCAGCAGCACGCCGCGGCCGATCTTGGGATGGCGGTCGCCCCGCTCGGCCCCGGTCCCGCCCAGGGTCACTCCGTGCAGCATCGACACCTCGTCCCCGACCACCGCCGTCTCGCCGATGACGATGCCCGTGCCGTGGTCGAGGAATATCCCCGCCCCCATCCGCGCCGCCGGATGGATGTCGATCTGGAACAGTTCCGATATCCGGCTCTGGAAATGAAAGGCCAGGGTCTCGCGCTCCTGTTCCCACAGCCAGTGGGCCACGCGCGACGCCTGCAACGCCTGAAACCCCTTGAAATACAGGAACGGCTGCAACAGCGTCTTGATCGCCGGATCGCGCTCGGCCACCGCCTTCAGATCGGCTTCGGCCGCCGTCACGATGGCCGGATCGGCGGCGAAGGCGCTCTGGCACACTTCGCGCACGCTCATCGTTGCCAGTTCGTTGTCGCCCAGTTTGCGCGCGATTTGGAAACTCAGCGCGCTCGCCAGATCGCCATGCGACAGCACCGTCGCATTCATCAGGGAGCCCAGATGCGGCTCGCTCCGCGCGGCATCCTCGGCCGACGCGCGCAGCTGCGACCAGATTTCGAATTGTGAAACCACGACTTCGAGATGGGCCATGACGCCTCCTGTACCCATCATACCCGTGTCAGCATGGCATGCACCAGCCAGCCGGGGATCAGGTTTTCTTTCGCCAGATGATAGGCCCGGAGCACCGTCGCCACCGTAAAGGCGTCGCGGACCGCCCCCCGATCGATCTCGGCCATCAGGGTCATGAACGGCACCCGCACCGTCACGATCACCTCCGTCGGATCGGGATCGACCGGCACGGCCGACAAATCCCAGGCCAGCCAGGCGATCGCCCGCTCGTCCGTCATCGAGTTCGACAGTTCCATCCGCAGCACCTCGCGCCACTTCCGCGCCGCCAGCCCCGCCTCCTCGGCCAGCTCCCGTTTCGCACCATCCAGCGGATCCTCGTCGACCGGCGCCCCACCTTCCGGCATTTCCCAGGAATAGTTCATCAGGGCGAACCGCGACTGGCCGACCAGGGTCACGGTCCCGTCCGAATGCAGAGGCAGCACCCCCACGGCGACGTTCTTGGGCCTCAGCACGCCATAGGTGGCCGCAAGACCCGTAGGAGCCGCCGCCTCATGTTCGGTCAGGGAGAGCCAGGGATTGTCATAGACGGTGCGCGATCCATGATCCTGCCACGGTCGCGCGGGCGGCAGGCCCTCGGCCCATATGGGAACGGGCACGGTATCGTCGGGCTTTTCGGTCACCCGTGCGATATGGCACTGGCCCTTCGCGGAAACTAGGGCGTCAGTGACCGCAAACTCGGCGTCCTACAGATCAGGCCGCGTTGGCCGCCATGTAGCGCATCGGCGTCTCGGACGGCTGGTCCAGCCGCTCCATCAGATAGGCCAGATCCTCGCGCGGCGCGTTCGGACGCTGGGTCAGGAACCGCTCAAGCATCACCTGCCGGAACATTTCGCCCGACGTATCCGCCCCTTCGGCCTGTAACTGACGCCAGGTATCGACGCCCGCCCGGAACGCCTGGAACAGCCGCGGCGGCAGACCGGCCCGGTCGTAGATCGCCTTCAGCCCCAGCGGCCCGGCATCATGCACCATCAGCCAGGCTCGCTGATGCGGTGTCCCCGCCAGCTCGGCCAGGCCGTGTTCGAACAAGGCCATCTGACCCCGCGCCAGGGCCCGCAGCATCAGAGACGCGTTCAGGGCCTTCCTCGCATTCAGCTGGGCCACGAAGGTCGCCAGATCGGCCGTCACCGCCGCCTGGTCGATCAGATCGACCGTCGCACGCTCGCGCGCGTATCCGGCCAGCATGATCGCGGTCTCCGGGGCCACGGCATGGCGGCTGACCAGGTGTTCGCGAACCGCCTCGCTGGCCAGGGCCACCAGCCGTTCGGTCACGTCCAGCGGCAGGACCTGGCGATAGGCCATGGCCGCGACCACCTCAGGCGCATCACCGAACCGATCGACCATCCGCCCCAGCGAATCCTGCGAGATGTCGGCATTGTCGTTGGACGCTAGGACCCGCACCGCCTCCTGACACCCATCGATCGTCAAGGCCTCGGCGACGTCGCGCGACACCCGGGGTCGGGCCGCGATCGCCACCTGCCGCGCCGCCGATCCCGCCTGGACGATCTCGATCAGGTCGTCGTCGCTGAAGGCGGGCGAAAACCCGATGATCGGCAGGGCCACGCTGTCCACGTCCGCGGCCAGCCGCCGGGCCAGGTCACGCGGGATCAGATCAGAGGCCTTCAGCGTCACCGCCATGGCCCGTCTCACTAGCTCGGCCGCATCGCCCGCCAGGACGCGCAGGATCTTCTGCGCCGCCTCGCGGTCGTCATCGGTCAGTTCGACCTTGTCGATGCTGCGGCACAGCTTGTGCGCGGCGGCGGCCCGTTCGTCCTCGTCGTCAGCCTTGATCAGGCGACGGATGTCCATTTCGGTCAGACGGGCGCGATAGGCGGTCATGATGGGGCTCGTCGGATTCAGGGGGGGCTTGAGGACCAGAGTGCGCGCCGTTTGCTTAACGCGCGGTTTACCATCAGGCCGGAGACGCCGGTTCCGGCGCAAAGGCACCGCCGAAGCCGCCCCCCTTGCCGTCCCCGTCCTGACCCAGCAGCAGCGCGAGCAGCGACTGATCCTGCTTCAGCCGATCCAGACGCGCCGCCATCATGATGTCGCGCTCGGCATCCGTCGGCGGGGCCTTGGGCGTGCCCCCCGATCCGGACGCGGGTGCCCCCTCGCCCGCATGGCGTTGCAGGTTTGCGTGGACCTCAGCGACCGTGGCGGCGCGCCCGTCCTTGTAGAAGATCGACCGGTTCGCCGAGGCGGCCTCCGGGAACATCGCCGCCGCATTGGCCCCCGGTCGCGACGCCATGGCCTCCATCAGCTTGCCAGCGCCCGCCGGCCCCAGGAAATGGGCGGCATACAGGTCGCCCGCCCCCGGCTCTCGTCCCGTCCGTCCACGCAGATAGGCGGCGTTCGACGCCGTCAGTTCCGCCGCCATACTGGAGGCCGCCTGCGGATCGAACCGCAGATCCAGCACGACGTTGCGAGCCGATCCCTCGACCCGCCAGCGCCCGTCGTTGCCCCGGTGGATCAAGTCGGCATACTGGCCGTAGCCATGCTTGGCCCCGGACTGTTTGACCGTCGCCAGCCAGGTCTGTTCGATGAACTGGAACAGGCCCGCCGCGCTGGACGTCCGGGCCTTGGCCGACGGATCGAACGCGCTCTCGCGCCGGGCGGTCTTGACCAGGAAGTCATAGTCCACGCCGGTGGCGCTGGACGCGCGCCGGATGGCCGCCTCCACGCCGTTTCCTGAGGGAATCGCTCCGACGCTCATGCCCATCAGGGTCGCGGATCGTGGTTAAGGGAACCTTAATATGAACAAATCCTCAACGGCTCAGCTGGGGAGGAATCGCGGTTATCCCCGCCTCGATTCCGCCGCAACCGAAGCGCGTCATTCTGTCTCGGGGGTGCTGGGGCGCGGCCTTGGAGAGGAAGACGGCCATGATGATCCAGACCGCCGGTGGCCCCGGCCCGGTTCACCCCATCGACTTCGGCGAGCGCAAGAAGCCTATCCCCCGCTGGCTGTGGATCGCGATCGGGTCGTCGGCCCTGATCCACGTCGGCATCGGCATCGCCCTCTACAACCAGCGATTCGCGCTGGATGAGCCCATCGCTCCCCCGCCCGAGCCGCGTGGGCTGGTGCTCGAATTCATGCGGCCACCGCCCCCGCCCAAGCCCGAGGTGTCGCGCGTTCCGCCCGCCCCCAACATCCCGCTGAACAAGACGCCGGCTCCGTCGAACGATGTCGAGACCCTGACCGCCATCGTCCCGGAAACGCCCGTTGCCAATCCCGGCCCGACGATCGTCCTGACCCAGCCGGTCCCGCCCGAGACGCCCATCGGGACCGGCTCCAAACCCGCCGATCCGCCGCGCGGCCCCCCCGTCATCACCCAGCCCAACTGGCTCAGTCGCCCGACCGGCGACCAGCTTCTGGGTGCCTATCCGAATCGCGCGCTGGAACGCGGCGTCGAAGGCACGGCGTCCCTGCGCTGCGCCGTCCGCGCCAACGGCACGATCACCGGCTGTTCTGTCGCCTCGGAAACGCCTGCGGGTCAGGGCTTCGGCCGCGCCGCCTCCAGCCTCAGCCGCCATTTCCGCATCAGCCCCCAGACCATCGACGGTCAGGCGGTGGATGGGGCGACGGTCGTGGTCAACATCCGGTTCAATATCCCGGAGGACTGAACCGGCGCGGATCGAGGACCGGGGCATGCCTGCCCGGCTCCCGGCCCTCGATCCCGTCCGCCACGACCCGCGCCACCAGCGGTCCCAGCAGCCACCCGTTCCGACGCGGGGCCAGCGCCAGATACAGCCCCGCCTCCCCCGACGGCCCCGCCATCGGCAGCCCATCCGCCGTCGCCCCTCGTACGCCGACGCGCCAGTCGATGGCCTTGGCATCGATCGCGTGGCCGACCAGTCCGGCCGCGACATCGCTCAGGGCCGTTGCCTCCGCCGCATCGACCGCCAGATCGCGTCGGCCCTCGCCCATCGACGCCCCGATCACAGCCCCCGTGCCCATGGGCGCGACATAACCACCGACGCCGCGCACCACGCCCTTGGCCACTGGGGTGTCGGTCCAGCCGATCTGCCCCCGGATCGGCACGATTGTCTCGACCAGACCTCGAACGGCATCGGGCAGGCCCTCGATCGCCCTTTCCGCGCCGGTCGCCAGCACCACGACCCGAGCCGTGGCGGACCCCGTTCCGACGCGGACAATCCAGTCTGCCGACGCCCGTTCGACCGCCAGCACACGTCCGCGCACCACGCGCCCGGCCCGCGCGCGCAAGGTTGTCATGGCCGGTTCCGGCTCGACCTGCTGATCCTCGGTCCAGACCGCACCGGCTCGAACTTCACCCCTGAAACCCAGGCGAACCAGCATCTCGGCTAATTTTTCCAGATCCGGTCCGCGCCAACCGGCCGGACCCGGTTTCAGCATCACGCCCATCCGCCGTGCGAAATCCGGCCACAGCGCCGCTGCGTCTCGCAACACGGCCGCCCGCTCCGTTTCCACCGCATCGATCGCCGATTCCATTGCGGGAGCGATCATGCCCGCCGCCACCGACGACGCATTCCGCTCGCCGGGGTCCACCACGACGACGTCGTGCCCCCGCGCGGTCAGCTCAGCTGCCGTACACAGCCCCAACACGCCACCGCCGACGATCACGATCTCGGATTTCAGAACCACGTGGGCTCATAACATGTTCGCATCGACCGCGAAGCGTCGGGAGTCAGGCGTTCTTGATCGATCTGAAGTGTCTCGACGATCTGGCCGATATCGACCCACCGATCTGCAGCATCTGGATCCGGAAAATAGAAAAGGCGGCACCGTTTCCGATGCCGCCTCTTCAGTCTTGGATTGTCATCCCGGATGGGACGAAAGCGATCACTCGCTCTCGGCCAGCTCCAGCTGGAGGTCCGCCGGAAGCGGCTCGACCGCCGCTTCGCGGTTGTTGGTCAGGACCGCGTCGCGCTCGTTGGCGACCTTCTGCAGCGACCGCAGATAGGCCCCCGTCCCCGCCGGGATCAGGCGACCGACGATGACGTTCTCCTTCAGGCCTTCCAGCGTGTCCTTCTTGCCGTGGACCGAGGCGTCGGTGAGGACGCGGGTGGTCTCCTGGAAGGACGCCGCCGAGATGAAGCTACGGGTCTGCAAGGACGCCTTGGTGATGCCGAGCAGGACGGGCTGGGTGGTGGCGATCCGGCCGCCTCGCTTCTCGACCTTCTCGTTCTCAAGCACGGCCTCGGCGACCTCGACCGTGTCGCCACGGATCAGGGTGGTTTCGCCCGAGTCGAGAATCTCGACCTTCTGCAGCATCTGACGGACGATGACCTCGATATGCTTGTCGTTGATCGGCACGCCCTGGAGCCGGTAAACTTCCTGCACTTCGTTGACGAGGTATTCGGCCAGCGCCTCGACGCCCTGAATACGCAGCAGATCGTGCGGATCGGGGTTGCCGTCGATGATGTAGTCGCCCTTCTGGATCAGATCGCCGTCGTGGACGGAGATATGCTTGCCTTTCGGGATCAGGAACTCGACCGCCTCGCCCTGTTCGCCGTCTGCGTTCGGCTCCGGGGTGATCTTGATGCGGCGCTTGTTCTTGTAGTCGCGACCGAATTCGACGCGACCGTCCATCTCGGCGATGACCGCGCAGTCCTTGGGACGACGGGCCTCGAACAGCTCTGCCACCCGCGGCAGACCGCCGGTGATGTCGCGGGTCTTGGCGCCCTCGGTCGGGATACGGGCCAGGATTTCGCCGGGCTTGACCTCGTCGCCGTTGGCGACCGACAGAATGGCCCCCACCGGCAGCAGGTAACGGGCGTCGGAGCCCGAGGCCAGTTTGGCGTATTCGTCCCCCTTGGTTACGCCCATGGCCGGACGCAGGTCCGAACCCCGCGGCGAGGCGCGCCAGTCGATGACGACGCGCTGGGCGATGCCCGTCGCTTCGTCGGTCTCCTCGCGGAACGACAGACCCTCGGTCAGGTCCTCGAAGCGGACGGTGCCGCCTACTTCGGTCAGGATCGGGGTGGTGTAGGGGTCCCACTCGGCCAGACGCTGGTTCTTCTTGACCTCGGAGCCTTCCTTGACGCGCAGACGCCCGCCGTAGGGAATCTTGTAGCTCTCGCGGTCCTTGCCATCGACCATCACCGTCACGACGACGTTACGGCTCATGGAGACCAGGTCGCCGTGCGCGGCCGTGACGGTCGGGCCGACGATCCGGACGATACCGGCATTGGTCGCTTCGTAGAACGAGGTTTCCGCCACCTGGGCCGTGCCGCCGATGTGGAAGGTCCGCATCGTCAGCTGCGTGCCCGGCTCGCCGATCGATTGCGCCGCGATGACGCCGACCGCCTCGCCGATGTTGACGTTGGTGCCGCGCGCCAGGTCACGCCCGTAGCACATGCCACAGATGCCGGCCTCGGCCTCGCAGGTCAGGGCCGAGCGGACCTTGACCGACTGCACGCCTTCACGGTCGATCACCTCGGCCACGTCCTCCACCAGATAGGTGTCGGCCTTGAACAGGACGGTGTCGGTGCCCGGCGCCTTGATGTCCTCGGCCGCATAGCGACCCAGAACCCGCTGACCCAGCGAGACCAGGACATCGCCGCCCTCGACCACGGCACGAAGCGTGATGCCACGCGTCGACTTGCAGTCTTCCTCGGTGACGATGGAATCCTGGGCCACGTCCACCAGACGGCGGGTCAGGTAACCCGAGTTGGCGGTCTTCAGCGCCGTATCCGCCAGACCCTTGCGGGCACCGTGGGTGGAGTTGAAGTATTCGAGGACGGTCAGGCCTTCCTTGAAGTTCGAGACGATCGGGGTCTCGATGATTTCGCCGGACGGCTTGGCCATCAGGCCGCGCATCCCGCCAAGCTGCTTCATCTGGGCCTGCGAACCGCGGGCGCCGGAGTTGGCCATCATGAAGACCGAGTTGATCTCGGCTGTACGACCCGAAGCCAGAACGCGCGGTTGCGCGATCTCGCCCATCATCTCGTCGGCGACCCGGTCCGTGGCCTTAGCCCAGGCGTCCACGACCTTGTTGTACTTCTCGCCCTTGGTGATCAGGCCGTCGGCGTACTGCTGCTCATACTCCTCGACCAAGGTGCGGGTGGCGGCGACGATCTCGACCTTCTTGGCCGGGATCACGATGTCGTCCTTGCCGAAGGAAATGCCGGCCTTGGCCGCTTCCTTGAAGCCAAGACCCATCATCTGGTCGGCGAAGATCACCGTCGCCTTCTGACCACAGTGGCGATAGACCACGTCGATCAGATTGCCGATTTCCTTCTTGGTCAGGTTCTTTTCGAGCAGCCGATAGCCGACGTTCGGGTTCTTGGGCAGGAGTGCGCCCAGCTTCATGCGGCCCGGCGTCGAGTCGATCACGCGCGTGATCGCTTTGCCGTCCTTGTCTTCCTCGGTCCAGCGCGCCTTGATGCGGGTGTGCAGGGTCACGACGCCGGCGTCGAGCGCCGCATCGATCTCGCCCATGTTGGCGAACAGCTTGCCCTCGCCGGGCTCACCGTCCTTGACCAGCGAGATGTAGTAGAGGCCGAGCACGATATCCTGCGACGGTACGATGATCGGCTTGCCGTTGGCGGGCGACAGGATGTTGTTGGTCGACATCATCAGGACGCGCGCTTCGAGTTGCGCCTCCAGCGACAGCGGCACGTGGACGGCCATCTGGTCGCCGTCGAAGTCGGCGTTGAAGGCGGCGCAGACCAGCGGGTGCAGCTGGATGGCTTTGCCCTCGATCAGCTTGGGCTCGAATGCCTGGATGCCGAGGCGGTGAAGCGTCGGCGCGCGGTTCAGCATGACCGGGTGTTCGCGGATCACCTCTTCGAGGATGTCCCACACCTGGGGCTGTTCACGCTCGACCATCCGCTTGGACTGTTTGACGGTGCCCGACAGGCCCTTTGCGTCAAGCCGCGCATAGATGAACGGCTTGAACAGCTCCAACGCCATCTTCTTGGGCAGGCCGCACTCGTGCAGCTTCAAGTCCGGACCCACGACGATGACCGAACGACCGGAATAGTCGACGCGCTTGCCCAGAAGGTTCTGGCGGAAGCGGCCCTGCTTGCCCTTCAGCATGTCAGCCAGCGACTTCAGCGGACGCTTGTTGGCACCCGTGATGACGCGACCGCGACGACCGTTATCGAACAGGGCGTCGACCGATTCCTGCAGCATCCGCTTTTCGTTGCGGATGATGATGTCGGGCGCGCGCAGTTCCATCAGCCGCTTCAGGCGGTTGTTGCGGTTTATGACGCGGCGATACAGGTCGTTCAGGTCGGATGTCGCGAAACGACCGCCGTCCAGCGGCACCAGCGGACGCAGTTCCGGCGGAATGACCGGAACGACCGTCAGGATCATCCACTCCGGCTTGTTACCGGATTCCAAAAAGGCCTCGATCAGCTTGAGGCGCTTGGACGCCTTCTTGGCCTTCATTTCCGAGGGGCTGTCGGCCAGTTCGCCACGGTGGCGCTCGGCCTCGGCGTTCAGGTCGATACCCATCAGCAGGTGACGCACGGCCTCGGCACCGATTTCGGCGGTGAAGCCGTCATCGCCGAACTCGTCCTGGTAACGATAGAACTCGTCTTCCGTCAGCAGCTGGTTCTGCTTCAGCGGGGTCAGGCCCGGCTCAGTGACGATGTAGTTCTCGAAGTAGAGCACGCGCTCCACGTCCTTCAGCGCCATGTCCAGCATCAGCGAGATGCGCGACGGCAGCGACTTCAGGAACCAGATGTGGGCAACCGGGCTGGCCAGTTCGATATGGCCCATCCGCTCGCGCCGAACGCGGGCCAGGGTGACCTCCACGCCGCATTTCTCGCAGATGATGCCCTTGTATTTCATACGCTTGTACTTGCCGCACAGGCATTCGTAATCCTTGGTCGGGCCAAAGATGCGTGCGCAGAACAGGCCGTCACGCTCGGGCTTGAACGTGCGATAGTTTATCGTCTCGGGCTTTTTGATCTCGCCGAACGACCACGAGCGGATCTTTTCGGGAGACGCGAGAGCGATCTTGATCTGGTCGAAGGTCGGGGTGACCGGGACCGCGTTGAAGATGTTCAGGACTTCCTGGTTCATCTTGGTTCCTTCTGCGGACAGAGCCGCGATAAAATCTCTAACCGCCTACTCCGTCATCCTCGGACTTGATCCGAGGATCGGATGTTCAGCGAGCAAGTTGCGAAACGGGAGGCATCTGTGACGCCCCACGTCCGGCCCTCGGATCAAGTCCGAGGGTGACGAACGTGGGGTGGCAATCAGCTGTTCTCCAGCTCCACGTTCAGACCCAGCGAACGCATTTCCTTGATGAGCACGTTGAAGCTCTCGGGAATGCCCGCCTCGAAGCTGTCGTCGCCGCGGACGATTGCCTCGTAGACCTTGGTCCGGCCGGCCACGTCGTCGGACTTCACCGTCAGCATCTCCTGCAGGGTGTAGGCGGCGCCATAGGCTTCCAGAGCCCAGACCTCCATCTCCCCGAAGCGCTGGCCGCCGAACTGCGCCTTGCCGCCCAGCGGCTGCTGGGTGACGAGCGAGTACGGTCCGATCGAACGGGCGTGGATCTTGTCGTCGACGAGGTGGTGCAGCTTCAGCATATAGATATAGCCGACCGTGACCGGACGCTTGAACTGCTCGCCGGTCTGACCGTCATAGACGATCGACTGGCCCGAACGCTCCAGACCCGCCTTCTCCAGCAGGTCCTCGATGTCCGAGATGTGCGCGCCGTCGAACACGGGCGTCGCGAACGGCACCCCCTTCGACAGGTTGCGGGCCAGCTCGATCAGGTCGTCCTCGTCCTGCGGCAGGGGCGTGTCCTCGCCGTAGATGCTGACCAGGTTGTCGATCAGCGCCTGCTTCTGGCCGCCGTGTTGCCACGCTTCCAGCAGCCCCTGGATCTGACGACCCAGACCCGCCGACGCCCAACCCAGATGGGTCTCGAAGATCTGGCCGATGTTCATGCGCGACGGCACGCCTAGCGGGTTCAGAACGACGTCGACCGAGGTCCCGTCTTCCAGGTGCGGCATGTCCTCGATCGGCAGGATCTTGGAGATGACGCCCTTGTTGCCGTGACGTCCGGCCATCTTGTCGCCGGGCTGAAGCTTGCGCTTCACGGCTACGAAGACCTTGACCATTTTCATCACGCCGGGGGGCAGTTCGTCACCGCGTTGCAGCTTCTCGACCTTGTCCTCGAAGCGACGGTCGAGCGCCTTTCGGGCATCCTCGAACGAGGTCTTCATGGCTTCCAGTTCGCCCATGGCCTTTTCGTCGTCCAGGGCGATCTGCCACCACAGGCCGCGCGACAGGTCGCCCAGCTTCTCTTCGGTGACTTCGCCACGGCCCAGGCCCTTGGGCCCCGACGTTGCGGTCTTGCCCAGGATCAGCGGCTTCAGGCGGCTGTAGGTGTTGCGCTCCAGGATCGCGAGTTCGTCGTCGCGGTCCTTGCCCAGGCGTTCGATTTCCGAACGCTCGATCGACATGGCGCGCTCGTCCTTGTCGACGCCGTGACGGTTGAACACCCGCACGTCCACGACCGTGCCGGCGACGCCGGGCGGCAGACGCAGAGAGGTGTCGCGCACGTCCGAAGCCTTCTCGCCAAAGATGGCGCGCAGCAGCTTCTCTTCCGGCGTCATCGGGCTTTCGCCCTTGGGCGTCACCTTGCCGCACAGGATGTCGCCGGGCTGGACCTCGGCGCCGATCGCCACGATGCCCGCTTCGTCGAGGTTGCGCAGGGCCTCCTCGCCGACGTTGGGGATGTCGCGGGTGATTTCCTCAGGCCCCAGCTTGGTGTCGCGGGCCATCACCTCGAACTCGTCGATGTGGATCGAGGTGAACACGTCGTCGCGCACGATGCGCTCCGAGATCAGGATCGAGTCCTCGAAATTGTACCCGTTCCACGGCATGAAGGCGACCAGGGCGTTCCGGCCCAGGGCCAGTTCGCCCAGGTCCGTCGAGGGACCGTCGGCGATCACGTCGCCGACCTTCACTTCATCGCCCACGCGCACGATCGGGCGCTGGTTGATGCAGGTCGACTGGTTGGACCGCTGGAATTTCGACAGGCGATAGATGTCGACGCCCGAACGCGCGGCCTCCAGTTCGCCGGTCGCGCGGACCACGATCCGGGTGCCGTCGATCTGTTCGACAACGCCGTCCCGCTTGGCCACCACGACGGCACCGGAATCGACAGCCACGACGCTTTCCATGCCCGTGCCGACCAGCGGCGCATCGGACTGCACCAGAGGCACGGCCTGACGCTGCATGTTCGCGCCCATCAGGGCCCGGTTGGCGTCGTCGTTTTCCAGGAAGGGGATCAGGGCCGCAGCGACCGAAACGACCTGTTTCGGCGACACGTCCATCATGTCGACGTCGGCCTTGATCAGCAGCTGGCTATCGCCGTTGATCCGGCCGGGGACCAGATCGTCGACGATCTCGCCTTTGTTCAGCTGGATGTTGGCCTGGGCGATCGTATATTTCGCCTCTTCCATGGCCGAGATGTAGACCACCTCGTTCTGGGCGAAACCGTCCTTCACGCGCCGGTACGGGCTTTCGATGAAGCCGTATTTGTTGACCCGCGCATGGGTGGCCAGCGAGTTGATCAGGCCGATGTTCGGGCCTTCCGGCGTCTCGATCGGGCAGATGCGACCGTAGTGCGTCGGGTGCACGTCGCGCACCTCGAAGCCCGCCCGTTCGCGCGTCAGACCGCCCGGTCCAAGCGCCGACAGGCGACGCTTGTGGGTGATCTCGGACAGAGGGTTCGTCTGGTCCATGAACTGCGACAGCTGCGACGAGCCGAAGAACTCGCGCACCGAGGCGGCGGCCGGCTTGGCGTTGATCAGGTCGTGCGGCATCACCGTGTCGATATCGACCGACGACATCCGCTCCTTGATCGCCCGCTCCATCCGCAGCAGACCGACGCGGTACTGGTTCTCCAGCAGCTCGCCGACCGAACGCACCCGGCGGTTGCCCAGGTTGTCGATGTCGTCGATCTCGCCGCGACCGTCCTTCAGACCCACCAGGATCTGCAGCACCTTCAGCACGTCGTCCTTGCGCAGGACGCGGATCTCGTCGGAAACCTCCGGGGTTTCCAGACGCATGTTCATCTTGACCCGGCCCACGGCGGACAGGTCGTAGCGTTCGCTGTCGAAGAACAGCGAGTTGAACATGGCCTCGGCGGCTTCCGGGGTAGGCGGCTCGCCGGGACGCATCACGCGATAGATGTCGAACAGCGCGTCCTCGCGGCCCGTCGATTTGTCGACCCGCAGGGTGTTGCGCATATAGGCACCGACCGTGACGTGATCGATGTCGAGCACGTCGATGGTCGTGAAGCCCTTTTCTTCCAGCAGTTCGATCGTCGGCGCGTCCAGCTCGTCACCGGCCTCGGCATAGATCTCGCCGGTCTCATAGTTGACGGCGTCGGCGGCCAGATAACGGGTCACCAGAGCATCGGCGGCCAGCGACAGCGACTTGGTCGTGTCGCCCAGCTTCTTGGCGGCGCGGGCCGAAATCTTCGCCCCGGCCGAGGCGACGATCTCGCCCGTGTCGGCGTCGACCAGATCGAATTCGGGCTTCACGCCTTTCCAGCGATCGGCCTTGTAGGGGGTGACCCAACCTTCGCCGCGTTTCTCATAGGGCACGGTCTCGTAGAAGGTCCGCAGGATCTCCTCGCCGTCCATGCCCAGGGCCATCAGGAAGGTCGAGGCCGGCAGCTTGCGGCGACGGTCGATACGGACGAAGACGATGTCCTTGGCGTCGAACTCGAAGTCCAGCCAAGAGCCGCGATACGGGATCACCCGCGCGGCGAACAGCAGCTTGCCCGAAGAGTGCGTCTTGCCCTTGTCGTGGTCGAAGAACACGCCCGGCGAACGGTGCATCTGCGAGACGATCACCCGTTCCGTGCCGTTGACGACGAAGGTGCCCTTGTCCGTCATGAGCGGGATATCGCCCATATAGACGTCCTGCTCCTTGATGTCCTTGACCGAGCGCGCGCCGGTTTCCTCGTCCGCCTCGAACACGATCAGACGCAGCTTGACCTTCAGCGGCGCGGCATAGGTCATGTCGCGCTGAATGCATTCCTCGACGTCGTACTTCGGCGGCTCGAACTCGTAGGACACGTACTCCAGCACGGCGCGTTCGTTGAAGTCCTTGATCGGGAACACCGACTCGAAGACCGCCTCGATGCCCTGATCCTTGCGCAGACCGCTGCGCACTTCGCGCTGCAGGAACTGTTCGTAGGAGGCGCGCTGAACCTCGATCAGGTTCGGCATCTTGACCGCCTCGGGGATGCGCCCGAAGGATTTGCGGATGCGCTTCTTGCCTGTGAAGGTGGTCGCGGAGGCGATCTGACCGTTGATGGCGAGACCGTCGAGGACGTCAGTCATTCTGTGTTCCCATTCGCGAAGCCGGGAAGCCTCGCGTCAAATGCGGCGGCACGGGACACCTTGCGGTATCCCGTGACAGACGGTTTCGGCATCCACCCTCGACCCGGACCCGGATCAGGACGCCTGAAATCATTGAAGCTCCTGGGAAAGGAGCCACGCCTTCGCTCGGTCGGAGGGCGACGGACCGGGCCTCGGCGCTTGCGCGCGAAATTCATGGAATCTGCGGGAGCGCGATATATACGCGGATGTTCGGCGAAATAAAGACCTGTCCACAGATTTCCTGATGCCGGGCTGACACCCTTGCATGCCGTGTCGGAATCGCAGACCTTTGGTTGTCAGTACAGGGAACCCGCCATGCGCCTAGCCATCGTCGCTGCTCTCGCTACCCTTGCCCTGCCCGCCGCAGCTCAGGATGCGACGCCCCGCTACGCGATCGATCTGACGATCGTCGAAAACGGTGTCGAGGTCACATCGGCCCGCACCCTGATTGTCGAGGGTGGCCAGGCCAACGTGGTCCTGACGGGTGCCGACGGCCAGCATTCTTTCGACGCCAACCTCCAGCCCGAACAGGGCGATGGGGAGGACGACAAGCTGGTCCTGGAGCTCTACCTCAATCATGACGGGCAGACGCTGGCCAGCCCCACGATGATCATGAAGCGCGGCGGTTCGGCCCAGATGCGGATCGGCAGCGAAGGTCCTGACCGGGCGCTCACGGACGGGATCGAGATCGAGGTCCGCCCTCTGCGCCCTTGACGACCCGGCCCACGCGGAAGACGGTGCGGCCTTCCCGGTGATCCGAAGGTGCCCCGTCCGATGTCGCGTATCCGCCTGCCTGCTGCCGCCCTCGCCCTGCTGCTGACCTCGGTCGCCCTGCCCGCGCTGTCTCAGACGACAGGCACCCCCGTCCTGACCCAGCCCGGCGACGCGGCGCTTGCCCTGCCCCGCGCCCAGCCGACCGTCCCCGCCCCGACCCAGGCTACCTACCCCGGCACCATCCAGTATCAGGCCGACGTCACCGACCGCGACCGCCGCATCATCAGCGTACGCCAGACGATCCCCGTCGCTGCCCCCGGCCCGATGACCCTGCTCTATCCCGAATTCCTGCCCGGCAACCATGCCGACACCGGCCCGATCCAGCTGATTTCCGGCGTCACCGTCACCGCCAATGGCCAGCGGCTGGAATGGCTGCGCGACACGGTCCAGCCCCACGCCTTCCATCTGGACATTCCGGCAGGCGTCAGCGCGATCGAGGTCGCGTTCCAGTGGCTGACCCAGGCCGACGGTGGACCCTGGCGCGTCACCCAGACGCCCGAGATCGTCAATCTGCAGTGGGAAAAGGCCATCCTCTATCCGGCCGGCTATGCCTCAACCGGCATCACCGTCGCCCCGTCGGTGCGCCTGCCCGAAGGCTGGGGCTATGGCGTGGCCCTGGACACGGTGTCGAACGAGGGCGGGGTCGCCACCTTCGCCCCCGTAAGCCTCTACACCCTGGTCGACAGCCCCATGTTTGCCGGGGCCCATTATCGCCGCTTCACTCTGGACGGCGACGGCCCCTCGCCGGTCTATCTGAACCTGGTCGCCGACAAGGCCGAGCAGCTCGAACCGGCCAATGGCCTGATGGACAAGTTCGAGGCCCTGGTCGTCCAGGCCGACCGTCTGTTCGGAGCCCGTCCGTTCGACCATTACGACTTTCTGGTCGCCACCTCCAGCCAGATCGGCGGGATCGGGCTGGAGCATCACCGCTCCTCGGAAAACACCCTGGCCCCCGACTTCTTCACGCGCGGCACCGGCTCCTTGGGCTCGCGCCAACTCCTGCCGCACGAGTTCGTCCACTCCTGGAACGGCAAATACATGCGTCCCGCCGACGAACTGACCGCCAACTACAATGTCCCGACCCAGAACACCCTGTTGTGGGTCTATGAGGGGCTGACCTCCTACTGGGGCGAGGTGCTGGCCGCCCGCTCGGGTCTGGCCACGACCGAGGAATCGATCATCAGCCTGGCCGAACACGCCGCCTTCTATGAGACCCAGCCGGGCCGACAGTGGCGCTCGCTCCAGGACACCAACAACCACAACCTTCTGGGCTATCGCGTGCCCGGCAACTGGCCGTCGTGGATGCGCACGACCAGCGACTATTACGACGAGCCCCTGCTGGTCTGGCTGGATGCGGACACACTGATCCGCGAGGGCACCGAGGGTCGCAAGTCGCTCGACGACTTCGCCAAGGGCTTCTTCGGTCGCTTGGACGGCCGCGCAGAGGCGCGCGGCTATACGTTCGAGGAGGTCGCCGCCGCCCTGAACGCCGTCCACCCCTACGACTGGTCCGGCTTCCTGCGCAGTCGCCTGGACGCTGTCGGCCCCGAGGCCCGCGCTCCGCTGGACGGCATCACGCGCGGCGGCTACCGGCTGGCTTGGACCGACCGGCTGACAGCGACGGAAAAGGCGATCCAGTCCGGCTGGGCCAATAATTTCCAGTATTCGCTGGGCTTCACCCTGGCTGCCAACAACCGAATCGGCGGCGTCCGCTGGGGCAGCCCGGCGTTCGAGGCGGGCATCGGCCCCGGCTGGGATCTGGTCGCCGTCAATGACCGCGCCGCCTCCGCCGAGGCCCTGCGCGACGCCATCACCGCCGCCAAGGGGACCACGACCCCGATCACCTTGGTCATCAAGAACGGAGACCGCGTCCGCACCATCCCCATGACCTGGTCCGAAGGCCTGCGCTACCCGCGCCTGGAACGTGTCGCGGGCACGCCCGATCGTCTAAGCGACATCATGGAAGCACGACGCCGCTGACGATGATGATATCCTTCTCCTCTTGCGGGAGAAGGAAGACAAAAAAAGGCCCCGGATCGCTCCGGGGCCTTTTCATTATTGATTTCAGACCGTTCGCTTATGCGATAATCTTGGCCACGACGCCGGCGCCGACGGTGCGGCCGCCTTCGCGGATGGCGAAGCGCAGGCCCTGGTCCATGGCGATCGGGGTGATCAGTTCGACGTTCAGCTCGGCATTGTCGCCGGGCATGATCATCTCGACGCCTTCCTTAAGTTGCACGATCCCGGTCACGTCCGTGGTGCGGAAGTAGAACTGCGGGCGGTAGTTGGTGAAGAACGGCGTGTGACGGCCACCCTCTTCCTTGGTAAGGATATAGGCCTCGGCCAGGAACTTCGTGTGGGGCGTGATGGAGCCCGGCTTGCACAGAACCTGGCCGCGCTCGACGTCTTCACGCTTGGTGCCGCGCAGCAGCACGCCGACGTTGTCGCCCGCCTGGCCCTGGTCCAGCAGCTTGCGGAACATCTCGACGCCCGTGCAGGTCGTCTTCTGGACCGGGCGGATGCCGACGATCTCGACTTCCTCGCCGACCTTGACGATGCCCTTTTCGATCCGGCCCGTGACCACGGTGCCGCGACCCGAGATCGAGAACACGTCCTCGACCGGCATCAGGAACGGCAGGTCCACCGGACGCTCCGGCTGCGGGATGTAGGCGTCGACGGTTTCCATCAGGGCCAGCACGCGCTGCTCGCCGATCTCCGGGTTCACGCCGTCGGTCGCGGCCTTGGCCGAGCCCATGGTGATCGGAATGTCGTCGCCGGGGAACTGGTAGGACGAAAGCAGCTCGCGCACCTCCATCTCGACCAGCTCCAGCAGCTCGGCGTCGTCGACCAGGTCGACCTTGTTCATGAACACCACCAGGGCCGGCACGCCGACCTGACGGGCCAGCAGGATGTGCTCGCGGGTCTGGGGCATGGGGCCGTCGGCGGCCGACACCACCAGGATCGCGCCGTCCATCTGGGCGGCACCGGTGATCATGTTCTTCACATAGTCGGCGTGGCCGGGGCAGTCGACGTGGGCATAGTGACGGTTGGCCGTCTCATATTCCACGTGGGCGGTGTTGATCGTGATGCCGCGGGCCTTCTCTTCCGGCGCCGCGTCGATGTCCGCATAGGCCATCGCCTTGGCCCCACCGGCCTTGGCCAGCGTCATCGTGATCGCCGCCGTCAGCGTCGTCTTGCCGTGGTCAACGTGACCGATCGTGCCGATGTTGCAATGCGGCTTGGTGCGTTCGAACTTTTCCTTGGCCAT